>CALJJZ010000001.1 GCA_937973635.1 uncultured Bacillota bacterium
ACTGGAGGGCAATGGTGCGCTGCTCCTGCTGCCAGTCTACTTTGAGGCCGAACGTCTCTGCCAGAAAACGCAAGGGAACCATGGTCCGCCTTTCCTTGATGACGGCTACCGTATCCATCTCCTGCTCCACTGCGTCCACAAATGCCGTCCGCCTGCCGATATACAGCTCCACAACTTTCTCCGCAAGGGAAAGCCTGACCCGCTGTTCCGCGCTGTTCCATTCCACATAACAACCAAGGGCCTCACTAATCAGGCGCACCGGGACCATGGTCCGGGAATTATTGTCCACATAGGGCGACACATCCGTTTGCACAGGCACGCCGTCCAGCATAATCTTAAGCGGCGCTGCAGCCTGCGCCGCACCAATGCCTGCCCCCAGCAATAAAAAGACAAAAAACGACACAAACAGGTACAAGCTGCGCCTTCTTTTCATGCAGACCCGTCCTTTGCTCAACAAAATAGGGGAAAACCTCTTTTTTCCTTATAACGTATCTCCTGGCAAAAAGATACGCCCCAAAATACTGACAAAATATAACAAGATCTTCAGCGCCGTACCACCTGAATCCAGGTAGGGCCGGGAATAGGTTTTACCGGCTCACCGGGAGCATAGTAAAAGGAGGTGACCCGGTTTTGATATTCCCAGGTGATCTGGTACTGCAGGCCCTTTTCGTAGAGCACGCCTTTGCCCGCACCTTCCAGATCTATATCCACCAGGAGTTCAGGCCCGGGAATATTCCGGTGGGCAGCCTCACGGATGATCACTCTCTCGGCATAATACTGCAGGCCCGTTTCCCGGTCCGTGTGGGGTTTGTCATTAATAAAACGATAGTAGACTTCTTCCTTTTCATCATAAAGATAGCTCACACGGTTATTCTGGGCATAATCAATGTTAATGCTTTTACCTTCCGTGTAACCCGGCCTTAGGGCCGGGTCTAGCTCGTAGGTCTGCTGCACCGGCTGGATACGGTTTAAGCAGGCACGGTAGAGGTTGTCCATGGAGGTATAGAGGTTGTCAGGGGCTTTACGGGTACGGTCACGCCAGAAATTTCTCCCGTCGTCACCGATCTGAAAAAGGCCTAGTCCGGCGATCATCTGGGCTGTCCGGGCAGAATACCCGCTGTGGGCCACGATCCCCCCGTATTCCAGGGACTGAACGGCAAAATAGGGGCGCAGGCTGCGTACCGGCCCAATATCAAAATTCTCCAGATGTTTCCTTTTATATACAGCCAGGTAACGGGTTATCCCCCCCTCTACCAGAAACTCATAGACAATATCAGCCTGCTGCAGCCCCGAGGAAGGCCGGGCAGAGGGATAATTATTGATCACAACGCAGATAGCGGGCTCGATCTCTTCCCTAGTCACCTTCAGGGGGGGTTCCTCCTCCGCTGCCGCAGCCAGGGCCTTCTCTCTTTCTTCCTGTGCCGCCAGCAACCAAGCAAAATAAGTTTCAAGGCGAGGGGTAAGGTCTGTGTCGGCTATGAATTTTCCTTCCCGTATTTTTTCTCCCTCCTCGAAAACAATAAAGACCACATATTCACCGGCAAAAACCAGGCGCAGGTAATTCTCCCCGTCTCGGTAAAGATCTACCAGGTGTGTCCAGGCCGGGACTTCCCCCTTCGCCCGTTCCTCTTTAAAAGAGAGGTCCGCCAGCAGCTCCAGGAAGGCGGCAATTTCCTCCCGCTCTGCCGTCTCCAGCAGCTCTCCCGTGGCGTTCTCCCGAAGCACGAGCTTTTGCAGCTCCTGCTCCCGAAACGGGCTCAAAGCACCATAGGTATATAAAACAGGTTCTTTGCCCGAAAAAAGAATGAGCAGCAGCACGGCCAGAGCCAGGCATAGGGCAGCACCGCCCCAAAGAAGATAAGCACGTTTAAGGTAAGTACGTCTAAGCACAGGTATTTTTATTTTCAAAGACTGCAACTCCTCTCTGCCATGGCTACGGCCATAGCCGTCCTTACAATCAATTCCGTTTTTGTTTTATAAAGGAATTATTTCAACAATGCCCTGGAAATTCCTGCAGCGGGCGGCATATAATTATTTTTTTTGCGCCCGGTATTTTTTGCAATTTTTTTTAAAATATGCTACATTATCCTCGGTAAAAGAAAAAGGAAAATTAAAAAAGGGCCGGGCCGGCCCTGGAGGTGCGACCTTTGTTCCTCCGTTTACGCTCAGGTGACGGCATAACGGAGTTTGAGCTGCCGTCGGAAAGTATTTTTAAAGTACTGGAAGGTAAACCTCTGCCCGTGGCAGGGGAGGAAAAGGCCCTGGTGGAGGCGGCCCTAGCCAACCCCATCGGCGCGGCCCCTTTGCGGGAGATGGTCAAAAAGGGCGAGACTGCCTGCATCATCGTGGGCGATATGACGAGGCTGTGGGTAAGACACCACCTGCTCCTGCCCCCTATCCTGAACGAGCTGAACAAAGGCGGTATTGACGATAAAGATATCTGCATCCTTTTTGCCACGGGCGACCATAGGGAGCAGACCCCCGAGGAGCACCGCCTACTTATGGGTGAAGAAGCCTACAGCAGGGTCAGGGCTTACGATCATAGAGCGCACCGGCAAGAAGAAATGGTTTACCTGGGGACAACGGCTTACCAGACACCCGTATATGTCAACAGGCGGGCCGTGGAGGCAGACCGGCTCATCCTGACAGGCGGCATTGTCTACCATTTCCTGGCCGGCTGGGGAGGCGGCAAAAAAGCTGTCATCCCGGGAATTGCTTCCTATGAAACCATTATGCGGAACCACTCCCTTGCTTTGCACCGGGAACCGGGCAAAGGCCTAAATCCCCTTGTCCGTGCAGGCAAAATGCAAAACAACCCCTGCAGCGAAGATATGCTGCAGGGGACGGAGATGGCCGGGCCGGACTTCCTGGTTAATACCATTATCGACGAAGAACGTCACCGCATCGCCGGGGTCGTAGCCGGTCACTACCGTACAGCCCATAAGCAGGGCTGCGAGTATGTAAGCAGCCATTTTGCAGTCACACTTAAAGAGCAGGCCGAACTGGTGATTGCCTCCTGCGGCGGCTACCCCAAAGACATTAATTTTTACCAGACCTACAAAACGCTCTATCACGCCAATTTTGCCCTGCAAAAGGGCGGGACCATGATCCTTTTAAGCGAAAGCAGGGAAGGGCTAGGCAATGAAGACTTTGCCCAAATCTTTACCCGTTACCGGCATAACAGGGAACGGGAAGAAGCCTTACGACAGAGATATACCATCGGCGGGCACATGGGCTACCATACGGCGCTCCTGGCGGAAGAAAAGGATATCCTGGTTATCTCCAGCCTACCCGACGAGCTGGTCAAAAACATGGGCCTGCTCCCCGTAAAGTCTGCAGCCCAGGCCCTGGCTTTTGTGCGGCAAAAACACGGCGGCATCCCGCCGGCGTATATCATGCCCCAGGGAGGGACGACTTTCCCCCTATGGCAAGATTAAGGGGCCTGTTTCACTTATGCCCGGCAAAAGAGGCCTCCAGGGCCCTTAACACCAGCACCCGGGCAATCTCAACTTTATAGCCGTTCTTGCTGAGGGGTTTTGCCCCCTGCACGGCCAGGACCGCCGCTTCCTGCAGCACTTCCGGGATGGGCTCTTTGCCCTTTAAAAACTGTTCTGCCTGCAACGCCCTGAGGGGCCCCGGGGCTACCGCCCCCAGGGCAATCCGCGCTTCCCGGCAGATCCCCGCCTCCAGCACCGTGAGCACGGCAACGCTGACCACGGCAAAATCCACCGGCTCCCGCAGCGTATATTTAAGCCAATGCTGCCGCGACCCCGCCGGGAGAGGCGGGACCTGCAGCTCCACGATCATCTCCCCGGCTTTAAGGGCATTACCCAGGGGATGGAAAAATTCCCCTATAGAGATAATCCTGCCCCCACCGGCACCTTCCGTTTTTATGCTCCCTTCCAGGGCCGCAAGGGCTGTGGCCAGGTCCGAAGGGCAGGCGGCAAAGCACCCCTTGCCGCCCATAATTACATGGTAGCGGTTATCGCCGCCCACTGCCAGGCAGGGACCGCTGCCTTTACGCTGGCACTGGATCCTGCCGCCGATGCCATGGGGATACCTGTAGTACCAGCAGCGCGTCTCCTGGCCCAGATTGCCTCCTACGGTAGCCATATTACGCAGCTGGGGAGTACCCACGGACCGGGCGGCGTCAGCCAGCACCTTATATTTTTCGCGGACTAGAGGAGAACGGGCCAAAAAGGCCAGCTTTACCAGAGCGCCGATACTGAGACCGTTTTCGTCTTCCCTCAAGTAATCCAGCCCGGGTATGGCCTTGATATTGATCAGGAGCTCGGGATACGCAGGCAGAATATCGTCCTTCAGGACACCCAGCAGGTCTGTGCCCCCTGCTATGAGCCTGGAGCTGCCCGGAAACTTATTTAAATAATCCACCGCCTCGGCCACACCCGGGACATTAATATGCCGAAAAGGTTTCATGCTTTTAGCCTCCCTTTACCCGGGGTTTGCAGGATCATCTCCGGTGTGATGGGGTAAGTATCAAAGAACCTGCCCACCGCGTTGGAAACAGCCATCAGCACCGCGGACGGCGCCGGCGAAGTGACTATTTCCCCAAAACCCACGGAGTTGAAAAGATGCGTGTTGATGGGAGTCTCCAGGATCACCGCCTCAAAGACGGGCAGTTCCAGGAAGGTCCGCCATTTATAATCCACCATGTTGGGATTGAGGATACGCCCCAGCTTTTTGTCCAGCACCGATTCCTCGAAAATGGCGCTGTCCAGCCCGGCCGAACCCAGGCAGCCGTGCATCTGGTGGAGCAGGCTCTGGGGGTCAATAATCTGCCCTACGTCCGTAGCTCCCACAACGCGCTTGACGGCGATCTTGCCCGTTTCCATATCCACTTCCACTTCCACAAAAATCATGACAAAATTGGGGACGCTGAAATCGGGCTCAAAACGCCCGTAACCCATATAGGTTTGATCAAAGCCCGTGGCCTTCCAGGGAAGCTTGTTTTCAGGATCGTCTTTGCGGAAGATGAACCCGTCCTTTGTCTCCAGCTCTTCGGCAGGGCATTGGAAAAGGGCTGCACCCCTGGACAGCAGCTTCCGTTTGGCGTCTTCCGCCGCCCTGATCACCGCGCTGCCAATGGCATAGGTCCCCCGGGAGCCCACAGGCCCAAACTCGTAAGGATTTACTAGGGAATCGGGCGGCGCCAGGGAGACAGCCTCCAGAGGAATATTCAACACTTCGGCCACCATTTTGCAAAGGCTGCTGCGCTGGCCTGTCCCATGCTCCGAGACACAGGAGTAGATTACACAGGTGGCGTCGGGGTCCAGGCGCACATAGGCCTCGGAGACATCTTCGCCCACATCGGCATTGCCGTGCACACCCACGCCCACGCCTGTCCGGTGGGGCCCGTCAACGCTGCTGGGCTTCAGCCAGCCCTTCCATTTCTCTTTCCAGCCGAATACCTCCGCCCCTTTTTCCATGGCTGCGCTATAATCTATGCCCCGGCACACCCAGCGGTTGCCGTCCCGCCAGAAATAATCATCACCGGGTTTTACATAGTTTTGCTTAAAAAAGACAAAGGGATCTACCCCAGCCTTGGCCAGGGCCAAATTTAAAACGGGTAAAAATGCCGCTTCCAGCTCCTGGCCCCCATAGCCCCTGACCATCTTGGAAGCATTGCGGTTTGTACACACGAGCTTTGGTTTAACCGCCCAGTTGGGACAGCGGATGAGCAGCTGCACCTCGCCGCAGCCGACGGCGACCATGCCCTGGGCCGCATCAGAGCAATAACCGCTGTTAATCAGCCATTCTCCTGCCACGGCCATTACCCTGCCGTCCTTTTTAATGCCGATTTTCCCAGAAAAAGCCGAACCGAGGCGCAGGGTATAGGCCGCAAAATGTTCCGCCTTGCTATAGAACAATTTAACCGGCCTTTTGCTCACCCTAGCCAGGGCCGCTGCATAGAAAACCAGCTGCCAGGGTACCGCCTTGGTGCCAAAGCTGCCGCCGCAATGGGCGGCGATGGACCTTACATTGATCCTGCCCATAGTATAATGGAGCATCATCTTGAGGAAATACGGCGTCTGGGTCGAAGACCAGACCGTAAGATCCCGCGGTCCCTCCCAGGCGGCGATCACTCCCGGCGGTTCCAGGGGAAGGGGGTTGGGTATATTGTCGTATCTGCAGCTTCCTTCCACAACAATATCCGCTTCGGCAAAGCCCCTTTCCACATCCCCCATGGCCACTTCCTGCAGCGAGTTCTCTCCCATCCACGGGCAGGCCAGCGGGAAAGAGTTGCCGGGGAATTGGGGGTAAAGCTGGGGCGCGCCAGGCTTAATGGCCTCTTCCGCATCGTAAACAGCCTCCAGGGGTACGTACTCCACGTCAATATAATCCAGGGCCATTTCCGCCGCTTCCTCCGTTTCAGCGGCAACGAGAGCCACAGCATCGCCGGTATAACGAAGCACATTGCTCAGGACACCAAGATGGGGAGGCAGACCTCCTTTCCAGGGAGGCGTGTCTTTGTAAGTGAGCACTGCTTTTACCCCGTCCAGCTTCGCTGCCCGGCTCGTGTCAATATACTTAATCAGGGCATGGGGATGGGGGCTCCTTAAAATTTTAGCCTGGAGCATACCGGGCAGCTTCAGATCATCAATAAATTTTTCCCGGCCCCGTACGATGCCCAGTCCGTCTTTACGCGCTGTTTCTCTGCCGATAAACCTGTATTCCCTCTGCATCCGTTTCACCCCCTTTTGCCTATGGCCCTGCCAACCGCATCCAGGACGTGGTAATGGCTGATACACCTGCAGTAATGGCCGGAAAGGGCTTCTTTGATTTCCAGCTCCGTGGGTGCAGGCATATCTCCGAGCAGAGCCTTAACCGTCATGATCATCCCCGGCGTGCAAAAACCGCACTGGAAAGCGCCGCTTTCCAGAAACGACTGCTGGACGGGATCCAGCTCCCCTGTCTCGGGGTCTTCCAGCCCTTCGATTGTAGTTACCCGTTTACCGTTACACTCCACCGTAAGGGTAAGGCAGGAGAGAACCGGCGTCCCCTCCAGCAATACAGTGCAGGCGCCGCATTCGCCTTTGTTGCACCCCACTTTGGTCCCCGTAAGCCCCAGGTCTTCCCGCAGCGTCCGGGCAAGGGTATGAGAGGGGCTAACTTCGCCCGGCCCCGTCCCGATTTTAAATTCGTAGCTCTGCCCATTGACCATAAGGAGAAGTCCATTTTCCTTCATTTTGTATCACCTTCACCACTATAACTTTAGCTCTTCATTAGCTATCATTATAACCTTTCCGGCGCGCTGCAACCAACCCCTAAAAAATATTCCGCAGATGGGGCCGTTCCTTTTCCAAAATACGGGCGGCCATCCTTTGGGCGAGGTTAATCTCCACCAGCAGATCGTCCAAGCGGCGCACCTCCACCAGGCTTAAAACCTTGACCATAGATTGGTCAAGGTCGTCGATCTCCCGGTGGTCCATAAAAGGGGTCCACCAGGCATTGGTCCGCTCCCATTTTCTCTTTAGCTCCTCTGCCACGGGCAGGGCCTCTTCCCATTGCCCCACTTCCACCTTTTGCCGGAGCAGCTCCAGGGTGGCAACCAGATCTGCGGAGAGCTCCACTGTCTGCCTGTGCATAAAGAAGCCCAAGGCCAGAATTAAAGCCATTAAAATCAGGATACCGGGCAGTATCTTCAAAATTAATACCTCTTTTCCCCTAGATCTAATACTGGACTTGGGGGCATTTATCTTTGCAGCGGCTCTTTTTTTTGATAGTACAGTCTCCCCTGGGTATCCAGGCTGGCAAGCAAAACATCTTTTATCCTGGTAATGCCAAATTTGGCCAGCTCCTGCCGCAGCCATCCCTCGCTCAACCCTACCTGCTCAAGGTTTTCGTAATCGATCTGGCCGTCCACCACCAGGGTTTGACAAAGGCCCTCATAGGGCGTAGGCACCTTTAAATCTTCAGGCTGCAAGGGCCTTTTCTGGGACTTTGGCACAATGCTGAGCTGCCCGTTTGTTTCCATAATGCCAAATTCCACATCTGCAATATTGGGGTAACCGCCCAGGCGGAGCTGCTCCAGCAGGTCGTTAAGATTCACCCGGAGGTTCCTTAGTTCCGCCTCTTCTATCTTCCCGTTGTTGATTACGATGCTGGGCTTGCCGCACAAATAAGCCCGGGCTCCCCTGAATTTCAAAGAAGCAAGGGAAACGAGCACCTGCATGATCATCAGCAGCAGAATGGGAACCATGCTGTTGATCAGGGGGATACTGATATCCTCCATGGGGATAGCCGCCAGGGCGGAGATCATAATGGCCACCGCCAGTTCGTAAGGCTGGAGCTGTCCAATTTGCCGCTTGCCCATCATGCGCATGACAAAGAAAACGAGGACATACAAGATTATGGTTCTGATCATTACGATAAACAATTTTGCTTTCCCTCCCGGCCCTTTTTACCCGCCTGCTTAGAGCAGTCTATCAGTAGGTAGTCTGTGCCGTCGGAGAGAAATTATAATCTTTTATCCCAGTATCTCCTTAACCAACTCTGAGAGCGTCTCCATGGTAAAGGGTTTTTGTACGGCGGCCTTAAAGCCGTAGGCCCGGAAATTTTCCATGACGGGGTCGCTGGCATAGCCGCTGACTACAATGGCTTTTACCTCCGGGTCTTTACGCAGGAGCTCCGTGATGGTCTGTTTGCCCCCCATGCCGCCGGCGATGGTCAGACCCAGGATAACCAGGTCAAAGGGCCGTTTTTCCTCTGCGGCCTGCAGGTAAAGCGCCAGGGCTTCTCCGCCGTGCCGGGCCAGCGCCACTTCATAGCCGAGGGCAAAGAGAGCTTCGCCCACAACCGCCAGCAGGTCCTCCTCGTCATCCATGAGCAGGATCCGGCCTTTGCCCGGGACAACCTTTGCCCCGTCAGCGAGCCCCTTTTCGGCCCTGGCCGCAGCAGGAAGATAAAGAAAAAAGCTCGTCCCCACACCTACTTCCGACTCCACGCTCAGATGGCCACCATGTCTTTTGATAATGGAGTAGGAGGTGGCCAGCCCCAGACCTCGTCCCTTTTCTTTTGTGGTAAAAAATGGATCAAAAATTTTGGGCAGGTGCTCTGCCGGAATACCCGTCCCCTCGTCTCTGATGGTAATTTTCACATAGGGACCTTCGGCCAGGGGGATTAAATCGTTACGGCCGGACGTTCCCAGAACTATATTCTCCGCCCGCACCTCCAGGGTACCCCCTTCGGGCATGGCCTGCAAAGCGTTGATCACAATGTTGCTTAAAACCTGGCTGAGTTGCCCCCCTTCTACTTCCACCATATAGAGCTCTTCGTCGATAAAAAGACAAGGGTGGACAGGGGAGCCGCTCAGGCAGAATTTAACAACGTCAGCAAGCAGCTGCCTGATGCAGATCATCTCCTTTACCGGCGTCCCTCCCTGGGCAAAGGCAAAGAGCTGGTTGGAGAGCTCCTGGGCGCGCAGCGTCGCTTTCTCCATGTTATCCAGTTTCTCTCTGATCTTGGGCAGGTCGTAGCCGTAAAGCTTGGCCAGGGTAATATTACCAAGGAGCGTGGTCAGGTAATTGTTAAAATCGTGGGCGATGCCGCCGGCCAGGATGCTTATGGATTCCAGTTTGTCCGCCTGGAGCATCTCCTGCTCCAATTTTTTGCGTTCTGTAATATCACGGCTTGTTCCCGTTATACCTGTAACGTTACCTCTGGCATCAAAGACGGGCAAAAGCACAACCCAGTATATCCTAGGCATACCGTCCGGCATGAAGATGGTAGTTTCAGTCTGCAGCGCCCGCCCCGTCTCCATGACTTGGCGGTGCAGCTTTTCCCATTCCCTTACCACACTTTCAGGAAAGCCCAGCTCGTAATGATTTTTCCCGGTAATGGCCTCTTCTTTCAGCCCAAAAGCCCGGCATAAAGCCTGGTTTGCCTCCAAGTAACGCCCCTGCCGATCCAGGCTGTAAATAAAATCGGGGGTGTTTTCTACCAGCAGACGGTACTTTACTTCGCTTTCCTGCAGCGCTTTTTCCGTGCGCCGGCGCGCTTTAATTTCTTTCTTTAGTATCTTGTTAGCGCGGGCCAGTTTTTTGGTGCGTTCCGCCACTGTCTGTTCCAATGCGGCGTAATTTTGTCTCAATTCCAAGAGGTCGGCGGCCTGGCGTGCCAGCAGATCCAGAATGCGCTCTTCCCTCTCCGGCAGCACAGACGGAGTATCTCCCGGAGCCGGGTCATTCTCCTGGACCGGAGCAAAAAGCCGCACCCGGCTTTCGCCTGCGGTGCGGCTCTGGAATTGGTAACCTTCTGTCTGCCTGCCCCCCGTAATCTCTGTAAAGGCCGTGAACACGCCTCTAAGCTTCCCCTCCGCGTCGTAAAGGGGGTGGGCGTTAAAACAGGCAGACCTTCTCACACCGTCCTCCCAGCAGAAATCCAGTTCCAGCCCGCGTATCTCCTCCCCCTCCCTGGCAGCCCGCTCCCAGGGCAGCTCCGCCGGGACCGGCTCTTTGCCCCGGTAAAAAATTTTTACAGCCCCGTGCCACACGGCACGGCAGCCGCTTCTCTCTTCAAAGTCAATCCTCAGGAATTCAGCCGCTTTGCGATTATGCCAGAGCTCCTTGCAGGAAAGATCGGCAGCCATGATGATGCCGGCCGGGAGGTGTTCCAAGATGCCGGCAGCCAGATCCGGGCTGGATACGAGCAGCTTTAGCACTTGATAAACAGCAGAATCACCCGTCAATAAGATCAGCTCCTTTATGGCAAGCTAAGTAACCCCTTACAGAATATTCAACATCATTAATGCCAAATCCTTCACTTGTCACCAGATATTAGAAGTTAAGCCCCGAAAGAGCTGTATTGCCCAGCTCTTTCGGGGCTTGTGCCTATTACCTGTAGCTTACGTTCCGCCGCCCGGCTTTAACCCCTTTAATTTTTTAAAAAATCGGGTTTGACCTTGGCCTTGCGCAGTCGCGTGGCGTTGGTAACCACGGAGATGGAGCTGGAAGCCATGGCTATTTCAGCGATGACCGGGTGCAGTAGCCCCAGCACCGCCAGGGGGATGGCGATAAGGTTGTAGAAGAAGGCCCAGAAAAGGTTTTCCCTGATCTTGCGGAAGGTCTTCTGCGAGATATTGATGGCCGTAAGCACCGCCGCCAGGTCACCCCGCACCAGGGTAATATCGGAAGATTCAATGGCGACGTCTGTGCCCGTGCCCAAGGCTATGCCCACATCGGCCTGGGTAAGGGCAGGAGCGTCGTTGATGCCGTCTCCCACCATGACCACCCTGTGGCCTGCTTCCTGCAAACGCTTTACCTCCGCCGCTTTTTCACCGGGCAGCACCTCCGCCAGCACCCGGTCAATCCCCACGGCGGCGGCGATGGCTCCGGCGGTAACAGCATTATCCCCCGTAAGCATAACCGTGGTATAACCCCGGCGGTGCAGCTCGGCCAAGGCTGCCGGGGCGTCTTCTTTCAGTGTGTCGGCTACGGCCATGAGGCCGGCAGGCCGGCCCTCTATCGCCAGCAGGATTACCGTTTTACCCTGCCGCTCCAGCGCAGTTATCTCCCCTCCCAGGGCCGCCAGGTCGACAGAGCCGTCTTCCAGGAGGCGCCTGTTCCCCAGGAGCACTTCCCGCCCCTCGACAATCCCCCGCACCCCTCTGCCGGGGACGGCACTGAAGCCTTCTACGGGAGGAAGGGGCAGCTCCCCTTCTTCCTTGGCCCGCAGGACTACGGCCCGGGCCAGGGGGTGCTCAGAATTTTGTTCCAGAGCGCCGGCAAAGCGCAGCACCTCTTTTTCTTTAAATCCTCCGGCAGTCCTGACAGCGGTAACCGCCGGTTCGCCCCTGGTCAGGGTCCCCGTCTTATCGAAAACAATCGTGCGGGCTTCCACCAGGGACTGGATCGCGGCGCCGTTGCGTATGAGCACGCCGTTTTCCGCGCCCAGGCCGCTGCCCACCATCAAAGCCGTGGGCGTGGCCAATCCCAGGGCGCAGGGACAGGCAATCACCAGGACGGCCACCACGGCCATGACGGCAAGGCTGACCTTCCCGAAAGCGGGGTTGACCCAGGGCAGGTACGGAGCTGCCGCGAGCAGCACGCTGTGCATGGGGCCGGGCAACAGCAGCCAGAGGGCCAGGGTCAAGAGGGCTACGCCCAGCACAGCCGGCACAAACCAACCGGTGACACGATCGGCAAACTCCTGGATGGGCACGCGCGTGCCCTGGGCTTCTTCCACCAGGCGGATGACCTGGGCTAGAAAGGTATCACGGCCCACGCGCGTGGCCCTCACGCGCAGGACCCCCTCCAGGTTCAGGGTGGCCCCGATCACCGTGTCTCCAGCCTGTTTGGGCACGGGCAGCGACTCCCCCGTAGCCATGGACTCATTCACACTGCTCTCCCCCGCTTCGACAACTCCGTCGGTGGGGATTTTTTCCCCGGGGCGCACTAGCATCAGGTCGCCGACCTGGAGCTCTTCCACCGCCACCTGCCGTTCCTCTCCGTTGACCAGGATATTGGCGGTGCGGGCCTCCAGCTGGAGCAGCCTGCGGATCGCCTGGGAAGCCCGGCCCCTAGCCCTGGCTTCCAGATAACGGCCCGTAAGGTGAAAAGACATGATCATGGCGGAGATGCCGGCGTAGTTGGCCAGCGGCGTAACAAAAGAAAAGGGGCCGGTAAAGTAGGCGGTGAGAGTGCCCATGGCGATGAGCACGTCCATATTGGGGCTGCCGCCGCGCAGTGCCCGCCAGGCGGCGGCAAGGGTCTCCCTTCCGGGCCAGAAGAGTACCGGCGTAGAGAGGAGGACCATGGCCACGTCCAGCCTGCCGTGCCCAAAATGGGCCAGGTGCCTAAACATCTCCGGGATCATCCAGACAATAATGGGAACGGTAAAAAGCCAGGCGATGAGCATGCGCTTCCTCGCTGCGGCAAAGCGGCCCTCGTCTTCGTCTGCTTCTTCTTTGCGGGCGGCTGCCTCCGCCCCCACAACGGTATAGCCGGCCCGGGACACAATTTCTTCAAGCTCCCCGGCCTGCACAGCGCCGGGCAGAAAGGCCACATGCACCCCCCCGTCGGCCAGGTTTACCCTGGCTTCCTGCACCCCCGGCGTCTGCAAGAGAGTCTTCTCCACACGCTGCACGCAGGCGGCACAGCGCAGGTCCGTAACCCGGAAAGATGCCCGCGCCAGCTCGGGAAGAGCCCGAAAGCCGGCCCGGGCCACGGCCGCAAAAAGGTCTTCCGGGCCTCCTTGCTCCTCCCTGTAACGGACATAGGCCTTTTCTGTGGCCGGGTTAACCCGCGCTTCCGCCACCCAGTCAAGCTTTGCCAGTTCCTTTTCCACCTGCTGGGCGCAGGAAGCGCAGTGCATACCTTCAACTTTAAAATTAATCTCCTGCATTGGCACTGCTCCTCTCCTGCAGATTACCTTGCCCCCGCTGGGTTTTCTTTTCCCAGTCCAGTTGCTAATAAAACTAACATAAAAACAAAAACTTTTAAATACTTATTTTTATAATAGGCACAGGCGTTTTTTTGCCCCTTTTAAAAAAGATATTTCAAGCTTGGGCAGGACGTGATAAAATTACGCTAACGCTAAAAATACCGGTCCGCGCCAAACGAAAAAGAAAAAGTAAACGGACAGGGAAAAGGAGAGAAAACTCCATGACCGGGCGGGAATTGTTAGAGCTTATCGCCAACCAGCTATCCAGATTGACTAATGACGTGCACGAAATTAAAGTCACTATGGCTACCAAAGAGGAACTAACAGCAGTCGAAGACAAACTCAAGGAAGAGCTAACTACAGTCAAAGCCACCATGGCCACCAAAGAAGAACTAACCACAGTTAAAGATGAACTAAAAAATGAGCTAACCGCAGTCAAAGCCACCATGGCCACTAAAGAAGAACTGGCTGAAATCAAAGACACCATGGCCACTAAAGAAGAACTGGCTGAAATCAAA
>CALJJZ010000002.1 GCA_937973635.1 uncultured Bacillota bacterium
ATGAGCCCCCGCTGCCCTTTACCCACGGGTATAAGCAGATCAATGATACGGGTGGCCATCTCCCCGGCATCGGTCTCCAGCTTGAGCTGCTCGTCGGGGTGAATGGGCGTAAGCTCAGAAAAAGAGGGCCGGCCCGCCAGCTTCTCCGGGTCCTGGTTATTTACCGCCAGCACCTGCAAGAGGGCAAAATAACGTTCATTTTCTTTGGGCGGCCTGACCTTGCCGGAAACCAGATCCCCCGTGCGCAGCCCAAAGCGCCGGATCTGGGAGGCGGAAATATAAATATCGTCGTCATGGGGCAGGTAATTAACCCGGCGCAGGAAGCCAAAACCGTCGGGCATGATCTCCAGCACCCCCTGGGCGTAGATCAACCCTTCCTCTTCGGCCTCATGCCGCAGCAGCGTAAAGATAAGGTCCCTTTTTTTCATGCCGCTCAGGCCCTTGAGATCCCGTTCTTTGGCCAGACGCTGCAGTTCTTCCAGGCTCATGGATTCCAGTTCGCTTAATTGCATGGGGCTTAAACTCTTCCTTTACTTTTAAATTTTAGTTTAAAAAAGGAACACGAAAGTTAAAAGGTAACCGACCAGGATAAGGATGGAGGTAGCCCCCATACGGAAATAGTGGCGCCGCAGGGGGAAGATAAAACCCAGCAGCGCTACCGCTGTCAGGATTAAGCCCATGGAGGCCACAATCAGCATCTGGGGGGAAAGGCTGCCCATGACGGGGCCGCGCAGGAAAAATAGATCGGTAAAAAAGAAGATCAGGATGTTAAAAAAATTTGCGCCAAAGACATTGCCTATGGCCATCTCCACAAAACCCAGGCGCACCGCTGTGGTAATGGTCACCACTTCGGGAAGGGAGGTGGTTACAGCAATAAAGATCGAACCCACCAGGGTGCGGTTTAACCCTGTGCTGAGGGCGATGGCTTCGGCGGCATCGGTCAGGGCCGTCCCCGCAAAGACGATCACCACCGCGGCCAGGGAAAACTTAAGCAGGGGCCCTGTCGGCCTTTTCTGCCGGGAAAGGGCGGGAGAGCCTGTCTCCCCCCCACCGGGGGCGGGCTTTTTCTCCAGGCGCATAAGCGCCCCGCTGCCCAGCAGGTAGAGAGCCAGGATAAACAGCGTATCCACTCCCACCCAGCCGACGCGGTAGGACAGGGCGAGGGAGATGGCAAGGATAGAGCAGGAGATCATGATGATGCTGAACAGAGCGGTAACAATAAGCCCCCGTTTGCGGCGGGCCGTCAGCGGGCCAGCTCCCTGCAGCAGGTCAGCCAGGGCAATCAAGGTCAAGTTAAAGATGATACTGCCGTAGATATTTCCCCCGGCCAGGTCGGGAGCGCCGATGACCGCTGCCCGGCGCGAAGCCACCAGTTCGGGAAGGGTGGTGGCCAGGGGCAGCAGCAGCGCGCCGGCCCAGGTGGTACTCAGGTTAAAGTAGTCGGAGATCTTCTCTCCGTTGCGGGTAAGCTGCGTTCCGGCAAAAATAATGAGGAGGGCACAGATAAAAAGTTGCAACCACATAAGCTATTATGCCCTGCTTAGCTACAGCTCATAAGCAGCGCAACCCTGACACCCCTTTTCATTTGCTGATGGGACAGCTCCGCGCCACATAATAGGGTTTGAGGTCGAGGCGGTGGGTGGCTTTAATAAACCTGACAGTCCCCGTAGTGCTGCGCATGACCACGGAATGGGTCGTGGCGCAGTTGCCGGCATACCTGACCCCCTGCAGGAAATCCCCGTCGGTGATGCCCGTGGCGGAAAAAATTACATCGTCATCCCGGATCAGGTCCTCCATGGTCAGCAGCTGCTCGGGGTCCGCCAGGCCCATGGCACGGATCCTGACCCGGTCCTCTTCGTCTTCCGGCACCAGGCGGCCCTGCATCTCCCCGCCCAGGCACTTCAGGGCTGCTGCTGCCAGCACGCCCTCGGGAGCCCCGCCGATGCCAAAAAGTATATCCACCCCCGTATCATCAATGGCCGTGGCCAAAGCCGCCGATACATCGCCGTCACTGATAAGTTTGACCCGGGCTCCAAGGCGGCGCAGCTCCCGGATGATCTGCTCATGGCGGGGGCGGTCCAGGATAATGGCCACCATATCTTCCACTTTTTTGTGTAGCGCGGCGGCCGCCCGGCGCATATTTTCCTCCACGGGGGCATTAAGGTCGATATGCCCGGCAGCGCGGGGGCCAACGGCAATCTTATCCATGTAGATATCGGGGGCATGTAAAAGACCGTTGCGCGGCGCCACGGCCAGCACGGAAAGGGCATTGGGCAGGCCCTTGGCCACGAGATTGGTCCCCTCCAGGGGGTCAACAGCCACGTCTACCTGGGGAGGCGTCCCGGCTCCCACCTTTTCCCCTATGTACAGCATGGGGGCTTCGTCCATCTCCCCTTCGCCGATTACAACCACGCCGTCAATGTAAACCGTATCAAAGGCACGGCGCATAGCCACTACAGCAGCATTGTCGGCAGCCATCTTGTCTCCCCGGCCCATCAATCTCCCTGTGGCCAGGGCGGCAGCCTCCGTTACCCGCACAAACTCCAGGGCAAGCTCCCTCTCCATAACTGCACTCCTTTCCCCTGTTTGGGCATCATAATCTATACACCCCCGCCTCCTGCGCCCGCCGGCGGGGAAGCAGGGTTTAAAGCCTCTCTTCAGGACGGCTGCGCGCCCAGTCGGCAAGGAAAAGCTCAATCCCCCGGGTGGTCAGGGGATGGGCAGCCAGCTGCTTCAGCACAGAAAAAGGAACGGTGGCAATGTGGGCTCCGGCAGCGGCCACACGCTGCACATGCTGCGGATGACGGATACTGGCGGCGATAACAGGCGTATCGATCTGCTGCCGGCGGAAAACGGCCATAATCTCCTCCACCAGGCCCGCCCCGTCCCAGCCAATGTCGTCGAGGCGGCCGACAAAGGGGCTGATATAAGCGGCCCCTGCCCGGGCAGCCAGGATGGCCTGGTTTACAGAAAAGACAAGGGTAACGTTACAGGGTATCTTTTGCCCGCCGGACTGCAGGCGGCAGACAGCTTTCAGCCCTTCCTCGCCCATAGGGATCTTCACCACCACATTGGGGGCAATGGCCGCCAGCTGCTGTGCTTCTTCCACCATGGCCCCGGCAGCAGTAGCCAGAACCTCTAGGCTTACGGGTCTGCCGGACATGAGGGTGCAAATTTGCTGCACCAGGGGCCGGAAGGCCCCTTTTTCCCGGGCAAGGAGTGTAGGGTTGGTCGTCACCCCGGCTATCACCCCCCAGGCAAGGGCTTCTTTAATCTCTTCCACATTGGCGCTGTCAAGGAAAAACTGCAACGTCATCATTCCCCCTTTTTTGGTCAGGCTCACGCTTTCCCGGCAGAGCCAAAGAGGCGCATCTTGCCTCTGACCACTTCTTTCATGGCCGCCTTTGCCGGGGCCAGGATCTTGCGCGGATCAATATTCTCGGGGTTTGCCGCCACGTAACCCTGCAGCGCCGCCACAAAAGCCTGGCGCAGCTCCGTATCAATATTGATCTTGCGAATGCCCAGCTCAATGCCCCGGCGCACATCTTCGTCCGGCACGCCGGAGGCGCCGTGCATGACCAGAGGGGCTGCCGTAAGCTCACGGATCTGCTTCAGGCGCGCAAAATCCAGCTCTGGCCGCCCCTTGTAAGGACCGTGCGCCGTTCCGATGGCCACAGCCAGGGCGTCAACGCCCGTTTCCCGGACAAAATGCCGCGCCTCCTGCGGGTCGGTGAAGAGGGCTTCTTTTTCGGAGACAGAGATATGCTCCTCTGTACCCCCTATTTTCCCCAGCTCCCCTTCTACGGAAACCCCCACTGCCCGGCCGATCTCTACCACCTGCCGCGTCAGGCGGATATTTTCCTCCAAGGAGAGGCTTGACCCGTCGAACATTACGGAGCTAAACCCGGAGCGGATACAGCGCATCACCTGGGCAAAATCGGTACCGTGGTCCAGGTGCAGCACCACGGGGACACGGGCCTGCCGGGCTGCGGTCCGCACCAGGGCGACGATATAATCCAGGCCGGCATAAGCGATGGCCCCCTGGCTGGCCTGCAAAATTACAGGGGAACGCTCCTCGGCCGCCGCCTCCAGGATGGCTTGGACAATCTCCATATTGTTGGCATTAAAGGCGCCCACGGCGTAGCCTCCCGCTTCCGCCGGCCCCAGTACATCTTTAAGCGTCACCAGTTCCAAGGCTTTCAACCCCTTTTTGCTGTAAATATGCAGCGAAATACCCGTCGAATTTTAAATTGGTTTAAATTTGTCCTTCCCATACCTGCAAGACCAGGGGGAGCACAAAAACAATACCCAGGAGCAAGAGGAGCAGCAGGGCCAGGAAAAGGGCCAGCAGGGGCATGAAATATACCAGGACGGAGCGCCCCCAGGAGAAGCCGTTTACCTGTTTCAGGCCGGCAAGGCGCAGCCATAAAGACCAGGAGAAAGCCACAACGCTGAGCAGGGGGGCCAGATTAAAGGACGTATAACGCTCTAGCAGCCCTCCTACCGCCAGCAGCAGGTAGGGGAAAAAAGCGTAACCGAACACCGCTCCCAGACTGGAAACCCTGGCGCTGCCCCCAAACAGCTCAGAAACCAGGCTCAGCACCGCCACCCGTAAAAAGAAGTAAAGAGGCCCAAAGACAAGCTGCAGCAAGATGGCCAAAAGGGGCAAAAGCTTCCAGCTCAGCTCCAGCACCTGCGGGGGCAAAAGGTGATAGACGTCTGGGGGTAAGATCTCAGCGGCACCGGCAGGGGCCGCGCTCAAGTCCAGGGTAGTCAGCGAGACGATGAAAGTAACCAGCATATAAACAAGGAGGCCGTGCCAGATGCTTTTCTCCCCGGCAACACGGGCAAGGCCTTTTTGAGGATTAAAAAGGACGTCGTAAAAATCGTCGAGGAAACTTTTCATCTCTCCGCCTCGCTTTTTTCAGTACCAAAAGAGGCTGTCCCGCGCCAGGAGGGGCAGAATGCCTTTTAAATCCAGCTGCAGCCCCGGCAAACGGAAGCCAAAGAGCTGCCGCACGCCGTAATGATAAAGGCGGGGTTCGCCCGAAATGCTCGCCAGCCGGGCAGCCCGGTCAATGGCGTCATAGAGGTTGCCAAGTTCGTCCACCAGGCCGGCCTCCAGGGCCTGGCGCCCCGTTAAAAGGCGGCCGTCGGCGTAAGGGAGGACCTTTTCCCTCTCCAGGCCCCGCCCTTCCATCACCGTAGCCACAAACTGCTCAAAGATATCTTCGATCATGCCTCCCAGCAGGGCCCGCTCCTCAGGGGTGAGGGAACGGGCGGGGTTGAGGATGTCTTTGAATTGCCCGCTTTTGATCACCTCATATTCGATCCCCAGCAGATCGTACAGACCTTCATAGCTGGTGGCATCTATAATCACGCCGATACTACCCGTTAAAGAAGCGGGGTTGGCCATAATATAGTCTGCGGCACAGGCTACCATATATCCTCCCGAGGCGGCCAGGTCGCCCATGCTCACTACGACGATCTTCCCCTTTTCCCTGACCTTTTGCAGCTCGCGGTAAAGTTCCTGGGAAGCCGCGGCGCTGCCTCCGGGGCTGTTAATGCGCACCACCAGGGCGCGGATGGGGTCGGCCCCGGCACGGCGCAGTTCGCTTAAAAGGTAGTCCCCCTGCCCTGCACCCCAAAAACCGCCGCTCCCGGCCGTAATCACCCCTTCAATGCTGATCAGGCCAATCCCGTCTCCGGTTTGTCTCACAGCGCTGCGGGGGGAGGGAGAGGAAAACAGCTCCAAGATACTGAGCAAAACCGCCACCAGCACGAGGAGCAAAAGGCCCAGCACGACCATGTTACGTTTGGACAAAGCAATCACCTGCACAGGGGAGCTACCCCTTTTAGATTATTATTTCTACGTTAACCCTTTCATTCCTGCTCTCCGGGGGAAAAAGCCCCCGTCTCCGCATCGAGCGTCCCCTTTTGATAACGCAGGGCCATGGCGATAAAGTCGCGGAAAAGGGGATGGGGCCGCTGGGGCCGGGACTTGAATTCGGGATGGAATTGGGTGGCCACAAACCACGGGTGTCGGCGCAGCTCGATGATCTCCACCAGCCGCCCGTCGGGAGAGAGGCCGCTGAAAACGACTCCGCATTGTTCCAAGGTTTCGCGGTAAAGATTGTTAAATTCATAGCGGTGACGATGACGTTCGTAGATTACTTCGGCGCCATAAGCTCGATAAGCGAGGCTGTCCCGCAGCAACTTGCAGGGATAAAGCCCCAGGCGCATGGAGCCGCCCTTTTCCTCTATCCCCCGCTGGTCCGGAAGCAGGTCGATTACGGCATGGGGCGTCTGCGGGGCGAACTCTGTGGAATGGGCCTCGGCCAGCCCGCAGAGATTACGGGCCAGCTCCACCACCGCACAGTGCAGGCCCAGGCAAAGCCCTAGGAAAGGTAGGCCATGCTCCCGGGCATAACGGACGGCGGCGATCTTCCCCTCTATGCCCCTGTCCCCGAAGCCGCCGGGGACAAGGATGCCGTGCACCCCTGCAAAGGCTCTCTCTACGGCATCCGGGCCTTTTTCCAGCTGCTGGGCATCAACCCACCTTATCTCCACCTCCGTGCTGTGGTGAAAACCGCCATGGCAGAGGGCTTCTGTGACGCTGAGGTAGGCATCCTTAAGCTCAATATATTTACCCACAAGGGCGATGACCACTTTTTCTTCCAGACCCTGCATGCGGGCAAGCATTTTTTCCCATTCCGTCAGATCTGCCTCCCGCAGGGGCAGGTGCAGTTTTTCCAGGACAATTTCATCGAGGCCCTGCTCCTTCAGCAGCAGGGGCAGCTCATAGATATTGGCAACGCTGCGGTTTTCGATGACCTCACGGGGGCTGATATCACAGAAAAGGGCTATCTTTTCCCGGATCTCGGGAGAGAGGGGCCACTCGGAGCGGCAGACGATAATATCCGGCTGGATACCGATACTGCGCAGCTCCTTGACGCTGTGCTGGGTGGGCTTTGTCTTTAGCTCACCAGGGGTATTTAAAAAGGGGACCAAGGTGACATGGATATAACAGACGTTCTCCCGGTCTAAGTCCGTCTTCATCTGGCGGATCGCCTCCAGGAAGGGAAGGCTTTCAATATCGCCCACCGTGCCGCCAATTTCTGTAATCACCAGATCCACCCGGTGGTCCCGGGCCACGCGCATAATAAATTCTTTAATTTCATTGGTCACATGGGGGATGACCTGGACAGTCCCGCCTAAGTAGTCGCCCCGCCGTTCTTTTTTGATCACCGACCAGTAAATTTTTCCCGAAGTGACGTTATTATTGCTGGTTAAATTGGAATCGATAAAACGTTCATAATGCCCCAGGTCCAGATCTGTCTCCGCCCCGTCGTCCGTTACAAAAACCTCGCCGTGCTGATAAGGGCTCATCGTCCCCGGGTCAACATTAATATAAGGGTCGAGCTTTTGAATACTTACATTAAACCCCCGGCTCTTTAACAGGCACCCCAGTGAAGCTGCCGTAATCCCCTTCCCCAGGGAAGAGACTACGCCGCCCGTGACAAAAATATACTTGGTCGTCACCGTCCGCCTCTCCTCTTCAAGCAATTTATTTAATGAAAGACAATAAGGCTTCACGCAGGACTTTGGCCCCAAGCAAAGCCGTCACCGCTGCATGGTCATGGGGAGGACAGATTTCCACCAGGTCAAAGGCCACCACTTGCCCCCCCAGGGGCTCCAGCAGCCTGAAAGCCTGTAAGAGCTCGCCGGAGGTGATGCCGCCCGGTTCCGGTGCGCTTACCCCCGGCGCAAAGGCCGGGTCCACCACATCTATATCCAGGGAGATATAAAGGGGCTTCTCCCCGAGCATGGGGATAATTTCCCTCAGCGCCCCTTCAAGGACAAAGGGGAAAAAACGCCCCTTTTCCATTCCGGCCAGCTCTTCCCGGGCCGCGGAACGGACGCCGGCCTGGTAAAGGGTCACGCCGGGCAGCCGTTGCAGGTGATAGGCCACCGCAGCATGGGAAAGGGTATTATCCAGATAGGAAGGGCGCAGATCGGCATGGGCATCCAGGTAAAGCACGTCCAGGGAAGGAAAATGTTCCAGACAGCCCTGCACCGCCGCCAGGGTAACGGTGTGTTCGCCACCCAGCAAAAAAGGTTTTTTCCCGGCTCCCACGATGGCGCTTACCGCTTCGGCCGTAAGCTGCCGCGCCTTTTCCGTATTGCCGGGGGCGAGGACAAGGTCCCCCGCGTCATAAAAAGGGAGCTCCAGAAGCGTTTTCCCGCAATAAAGGCTGTATTCTTCCAGGTTGCGCGAAAGCAGCCGCACCGCGGCAGGTCCAAAACGGCTGCCGGGACGGAAGGAGCTGGTATCATCAAGGGGAACACCGAGGATCACCCCGCGCGCTGCCGCCAGGTCCCGGCCGGCCGCCAGAAAAACACCGGGGTTGTCCCGCAGGGGAAGTGTAAAGTCCATGGCCGCCATCCCCTTACTTTTCGCTCAGGATCTTTTGGTGCTCCAGGCCCGGCTCCAGCTCCAGCAGCTCCCGCACAAAAGGAGGCAGGGCAAAGGCACTGCGGTGCATCTCCGGAGAGTAGTAGCGCAAACCGGCCGGCAGATAATCCCCTGCCGGTTCCAGGGGGCTGTACAGCTTCGTGGCCAGGGTAAAGCTCCAGAGGCCGCTGGGATAGGTGGGCACAGGGCAGAGGTAAAGGAAAGCGCGGGGGAAAACGGCGCTGATCCGCCTATAGGAAGCCCGCAGCAGGTCCCTGTTATATAAGGGCGACTCGGTCTGGGCCACCAGCACACCGCCCTCTTTTAAAGACTGGAAGACCCCCTGGTAAAAGGGGAGGCCAAACAGCCCTTCCGCGATGGCCACAGGTTCGGTAGAATCCACTATCACCACATCAAAGGCGTCCTGGTGGGCGGCTATGTATTCCCCGCCGTCCCGGTAAATGATCTCCAGGCGGGCATCGTCAAGGGCGCAGCTGATTTCCGGTAAAAAGAGGCGCGCCGCCTCCACTACGCCGGCATCGATCTCCACCAGCGTAATCTTCTCCACCCCGGGGTAACGGCTGATCTCTCTTACTACTCCGCCGTCGCCGCCGCCGATTACCAGCACGGACCGGGGGGCGGCGTGGGTGCGCATGGGGACATGGGCAATCATCTCATGATAGAAAAATTCATCGTTTACCGTGGTCTGGACCATACCGTCAAGGACAAGCATGCGGCCGCATTGCACCGTATCCAGGACGGCGATCTCCTGGAAGGCGGAGCGCTTGTAATACAGCGTTTCTTTCACTTTCAGACTGAGCCCCAGCGCCGGGGTCTGCTTCTCCGTGTACCAAAGTTCCATCTCCATTACCGTTTGATCATCTCCGTTTTTATTAATAATTACCAGAGGGCCACCGCGGCAAAAGCGGCACCGGCTTTTTCCACACGGTGCTCCACGCTTTTTACCTGGATTTTTACCAGTTCCCGCTCCCTGTTTTTAAAAGCCTCCTGCAGCATCTCTTCCACCTTGCGGCGCGCTTCCGCCGCGCTACAGGCCCCCGCATGTTCCATAATCACGCCGGACCCGTCCGGGGCAAACCCTATGCCTATGGCCGCGGCGATGAGCTCGCCCTGCTTTTCGCTGGTATAAGCGCCATAAGCCGTGGGCACAAAAGCCCCCACAGGGAAGGCTATTTTTTCCGCTTCCCGGCAACCGTGAGGCATAATGCTGCTCAGCCTGACCAGATTAATATCCCCCACCCCGGCCTCAAGCAGGGCTTTATCGAAGGCGGTAAGGCCGTGCCGGCCCTCCGCCGTCGCGGCCACAATGATAAATTGTTGCGGTTTTGCTAACATGGGGCCACCCCTTTACTGGTTATATTATATATAATTAGGCTTTGGATAATGATGCTTCTTTTTTGACTCCGCTAATATTCCAGGATATTATAGCAGATCCCCGCCCGTTAATAAACAACGACCATTAACAGCGGGGGCTTGCGTTTGCGCCGGGCTGACAAAGGACAATCGAAAAAGACCTCGCCTGCAAGGTCTTCTCCTGCTGTTGGATGCATAACTTAAGTTAAAAAGGGATTATAACGCCGTTCTTCGCCGATGGTTGTCGGAGGACCGTGTCCCGGGAAAACCTCCGTGGAATCGGGATAGACCAGCAGCTTCCGCCTGATACTCTGGAGCAGGGTTCCGTAGGAGCCGCCGGGCAGGTCGGTACGCCCGATGGACGAAGCAAAAAGGGTGTCTCCCGTAAAAAGGGCGCCCCCGATCTCCAGACAGATGCCGCCCGGCGAATGCCCCGGGGTTTCCAGCACCTTGATCCGCAGCTGTCCCAGCTTCAGCAGATCCCCTTCCTGGACAAAGCGATCCGGTTCCTTTACCCCTGCCTGACCCGTAAAAAGGGCCATGCTGGAAGAACGGCTGCGATAAAGGGGCAGATCGGCCCTGTGCCCCAGGAGGGGAGCCTGAAAGGCATGGCAGACGTCATGGTTTGCGCCGATATGATCAAGGTGGGCATGGGTATTAATGACATAACGGACCTTTAAAGCCAGGCCCCGAGCTTTGCTCACGATGAGGGGCCCATCGCCCCCGGGGTCAATAATGACACTTTCCCTTGTTTGCGGGCAGGCCACCAGGTAACAGTTCGCCATAAAGGGGCCTACTTCCAGAACTTCCAGGAGCAAAACTGCCGTCCTCCTTCAGGTACCGGGGATAAGCTGCCTTTGCTTTCTCCGCCGGGCATAATAAGCAAATAATACCCCATGCCGGAATCCCTGTCAATAGCTAGCAGGCCAGGTTGACCTGCAACTGGACGATAATTCCCTCCCTGCTTACGGCATGAAAAAGGAAATATTCTCCGTAGATAGCATAGCTAAAGACCCCGTTGTCTAGATGCCCCGGCTCACCGTACAGGGCATACAATTTTCCCAGCGTATCGCCCGTTTTTAACCCCCGGGGTGTAGCATAGAGGGGGTCGGTTACGGTAATCAGGGCCACCTCGCCGTCCAGGAGCTCCACCACCGTGCCGTCAGCATAAACCAGCCGCTTTAAATATCCGTCGTGTTCCGTTAGCTCCTCCATGGGGGCAAAAGGCATGGCCCCTTTAACCTCCTCCAGGTCCATCCTCACCCGGAGCGGGCCGAGCTGCAGATCCGCCTCCGTCAGAGCTTCTCCCCCATAAGCCGGGGCGGTACACTCCTGCTGCGGCGGCAAGGCTTCGCCGGGGGCGCTTATTCTCTCCTCAGGCGCCGGCCGGGCAGGGGCCGGGGGCGAAGGGTCGGCTGCCCCCTTTTCCGGACTGGAGCAACCGCCCAGCAGACACAGGACATTAATTTCGGGACACAATGAAAATTATTAATTCTACATGGCAAAGCATAGCTTAAAAAATATCCTTCCAAAAGTATCTCCTTCCTTCCAGAGAACCCGGAGATGCCCTTTACATCCAGGGAATTATGTCCTTCTCCAACCTAAAGGTATTGTTATCTGAAAGTACTACTTTAAAGTCATATCTTGCGCCTATGGAATACCCGCAAAAATATACCGGCCTTCTATTTACTAGATATTTCGCTTTGCGTAGTCGGTCTTGCAGCCATGATTCAAATGCGCTCATATGCTAAAAAGGCTTGAATGTTTCTTTTCTGACTTACCTGTTAAAAATTTATCGTCCAAGGGTTCACCTTAACGGTTATTTATGGTACGGTTCGCCCTGCATGAGCTTGAAGCAGCGGTAAAGTTGTTCCAGCAAGATCAGCCGAGCCAGGCGGTGGGGGAAGGTAAGCCGGGAGAGGGAGAGGTTGAGGTCGCTCCTTTCTTTGAGCCCGGGAGCCAGCCCCGAGGCCCCGCCGAGGACAAAGTCAAGGCGGGGGCAGGTGTGCCTGAGCTTTTCCAGGTACGCGGCCAGCTCTTCTGTGCTCAGCGTGCGCCCTTCAGGGGTAAGGACGATGCAATGGGCCTCCCGGCGCAAATATTTGTCGATCCTCTGCTCTTCCTCCTGGAGCAGGGCCGCCAGGGCAAAGGCGTCGCGGCCCGTTTCTTTCCCTTCCGCCAGCTCGATTGTCTCCAGGCGGGCGTACGCTTTAAGCCGCCGGCTATAATGCTCCACCGCCTGGCGATAAAAGCTCTCCTTGAGTTTACCCACGGCGATAATACGGATCTGAATCTCCAGCCACCTCCCGGGTATATCTTCTGTCCGGCCTTAGCCTTGTCGTCTTTTTACCGCCCGGAGGCGGAGAGTTTTCAGCCCAGGATGATCCTTGCGTCCAGCGCCACCAGCTCCTCCCCCTTCGCCGCCAGGGGGTTGATCTCCATCTCCTTGATGGCGGGATTGGCTTCCAGGAGCTGCGCCAGGGCCGTCAGGCAATGCAGTAGCTGCTCCGTGTCCACGGCGGGGCCGCCCCTGGCCCCGGCCAGGATCTTGCTTATTTTTGTTTGTCCGAGCATCTCCAGGAGCTCCTCCCTGCCAAAGGGCGGCACGGCAAGAGCAACATCCTCCCAGACCTCCGTATAAATGCCCCCTGCGCCAAAGGCAATAACGGGGCCAAACTGGAGGTCCCGTTTGCCGCCCAGGAGCAGCTCCGTTCCCCCTTTATGGTAGGCCTGGAGCAGAACGCCATCTATCTTGGCCCCGGGCTGTTTTAGCTCTATCTCCCTGAACATCTCCGCAAAGGCCGCCGCCAGCTGCGCAGCGTCCCTCAAGTCCAGCCGCACGCCGCCTACGTCCGCTTTATGGATGATATCGGGGCTCCATACCTTCATGGCCACAGGGTAACCCAATCTGGCGGCAAGGGCAAGGGCCCCGGCCAGGTCTGCCGCCGTCCCCCAGGGAGCTACGGGGATGCCGTAGGCTTCAAGGATGCTGAAGGCGTCGCCGGGGGGCAGCGGCCCCGCCTTTTGCCCCGCCAGGAGCTCCGCCACTTTTTTCTGGCCCGCCGGCAAAGGGAGCTCCAGGGGTTGATAAACTTTTTTCCGCAGCAGATGATGGTATTTGTACAGGGCCGCCAGGGCCCTGACGGCCCGGTCAATGGAATAAAAATACAAGACCCTGCTCTCCCTTTCAAATTCCCTGGCGTATTCCTGAAAGCGCTGCCCGTACGTCCAGGCCACTACCGGCTTCTCGGGATATTTGGCCGCAAGCTCTTTGATCAGCCCTGTGGCGTCCAGGAAGTCCCCTTCTTCGTCCAGAAACGAACCGGTAATACAGAGCACGGCGTCAACCTGGGGGTCTGCCAGCAAAGCCTCCAGGATCAGGCGGTAGGCTTGGTGATAGCCGTGGAACATGCCCGAGGGCCACATATCCACGGGGTTGCTGCAGTGCGCCCAGGCCGGGAAAAGGGGGCTGAGCCGTTCTACCGTCTCGCTGCTCATCCTGGCCACCTCCAGGCCGTACTTAAAGCAGGCATCCACAGCGATGATGTTGGCCCCACCCGAGATGGAGATGACGCCCAGCCTGTTCCCCTTGATGCCATGAAATCTGCTGAAGGTCTTGCTGAAGTCGTACAGTTCTTCCACGTCACCCACGCGGATGAGGCCGCATTGCCTGAAGGCCGCTTCAAAAACCCTGTCTTCGCCGGAGAGGGCGCCCGTGTGCGTGCCGGCGGCCCTGGCTCCGGCGGGGCTGGCTCCTGTCTTATAGACAAGCACCGGCTTCAGGGCCGCCGCTTCCCGGGCCGCCTGCATGAATTTGCGCCCGTCCCGCAGGCTTTCCATGTGCAAAGCGATCACCTTCAGGCGGGGATCCCGCGCCAGGTGGAGCAGCAGATCGGAGAATTCCAGGTCCGTGGTATTGCCCGTATCGATTAAAAGGCCGATGCCCCCCGTTACCTGCGGCGCCCCCACCACGAAAACTCCGGACTGGCAGAGGACCCCCGTTTTGGCCGTGGGGTTCATAAAGCGCATAAATGAAGTGCAAAAGCGGTTAAAATTATTCACAACGCCCAGGGTATTGGGCCCCAGGATCCTGACCCCGTATTCTACCGCCTTTTTCAGGATCTCTTCTTGCATTAATTTACCCCTTTCGTCCCCATCAAAAAAACCTTGGGCGACGATGATCACTAGCCCCACCTTTTTGGCACAGCACTGGTCAAAAAGCTCAGGCACGGCGTCCCGGGGGGCGCAGATTACAGCAAGGTCTGGCGTTTCGGGCACTTCCAGCAAAGACCTGTAGACATGGTGTCCCAGGATCGTGCCTCCTTTGGGGTTTATGGCATAGATCTTGCCCTGGTAGCCCCATTCCAGCAGCACTTCCAGGGGGTTGTTGCTTCCTTTGCCCTGGCGACTGGTCACGCCCAGCAGCGCCACGGAAGCGGGAGCGGTCAATTTTGCATAATCCTGTTCAGGCAGCATCAAGTCTTCCTCCTTCATTGCTCTGTCGCATATATTTCCCCACCATGATTTTACTGCCCTTGCAGATGGCGGCCGGCATTATCATAGGTGATGGGTTCACCGACCAGAAAGTACCCCGGCTCCAGGTTGTGCCGGTAATAGGAAATGGTAAAGTGCAGATGGGGCCCCGTGGAGAAGCCGGTAGAGCCTACGGTGCCTATTGTTTCGCCCCGGGCCACAAGCTGCCCCTCTGTCACGTAAAGCTCATGCAGGTGATAGTAAACGCTGAACAGCCCCTGCCCGTGGTCGATGACCACCGTATTGCCGGTAAGGATTAAATACATGGCCAGGGTAACACGGCCGCAGCCCGTGGCCAGGACCGGCGTCCCCGTGGGAGCGGCAATATCCAGACCCGAATGCCGGTAAGAGGTGGGCTCGTTGTTTACATAACGGGTCTCGCCGAATTCAGTGGTAAGGCGCCCGGAAACGGGCAGGACAAAGGGCTCGCTGTAGTAGCGAGTGCTGGCGCTGTGCTCCCGGGCCCGGGGGAAGTAGCGGTTAAATTCTTCGTAAGCGGCCGCGTTGCGGGTTGACGCCACAATGCGGCTATCCACCTGCAGATGCTGGATATGGAAATCCCGGGGCAGCACTACCAGGGTGGTCTCCTGCAGGGGTTCCCCCGCCAAGCCATAGGAGAGCCGGTAGCTCCCCGGCGGCGTGCCGTAGTGGGTTGGCAGATAAGTGACATAGCCGTCTGCGTAGGGGAAGAGCTCAAAGCGGTGGTCAAGCTCCAGCTCAAAGACTGGCAGCGCCCCCCGGGGCAGATGTCTGGCGTAAAACGCCGCCAACTCACCCTGGACGATCGTCCCGGGCAGTTCAAAGAGCGGCGGCAGTTCCATAAACAGAGCAAAGGAAGCTTCGTAGCGGCCGCGATACGCCTGCCCTTCGTCTTCCCAGTAAAGGCTCAGATGGTAGTGATAGAGGCCGTTGTGATAATGGGGGGCGGGCAGTTCGGCTCCGCTGAAGGGCCCGGCAAACACCGTTTCGCCCCCGGGGCCCGTGACAGAAAGGTGGGCGCGCCCGGGCAGGGGCTCCGCCTTGAGGAGGAGCCGGTCCGCCGCAGGGTTAAATACCGGCCAGTCCGGCCCGGGGCCGGCTAAGGGGGGCAGCTCGCCCCCGTACCAGTTGCCGTCCCATTTAAGGTACTCCCACGTGCGCCGCTGCACCAGGGGGTCCAGCCTTTCCCCCCCGGCCAGGAGCAGTACCTCGGGCATCTGCCCGTAGGGGTACAGATCCTTAAAAGCGTCATGGGTGTAAAAAAAAGCGGCATTCCGGGAACGTAGAAGGCGGCCTGCCGGCGCGCCCTTGAAGTAAACCTCCCTTCCGGAGGTAACATATACGGTATAATGGCGGGGGAAAAGGCTTCCGGGGCCCACAGTCAAAAGGTAAGTTGCCTGGAGATCATCTGCAGGAAGCTCCTGCACCGCGACCCCTTTCAGGGCAGCCAGGAGCTCCCCCGCCGTCTCCCGATCAAGGTCATAAATTTCCCGGCTCTCCCCGGCCTGATTTGTAACCGCAAACGCCGAAAGGGCGGCAGGAAAAGGGGGCGCCAAAAACAGGAATGCCAAAAGGAGGGCAGCGCCCCCCGGCAGGGCAGCCTTTAAGAGGAAACGGTATAAACGCCCCCGGCCCTTTTGCTTCATCCCTTCTTACCCTCCCGGCAGGCTGCCTTTTCCGTCAGATACCTTAAGATGGCAGGGGTAACAGCCGTAATACTCCCTTCCCCGGCCAGCAGCTCCACCAGTCGCTGCCGTTTTGGCCCCACCACCAGGGCCGGGACCGGGTTAAGGGTATGGGTTTTGGTGCTTAAGTCCTCCAGGTTGCCGTGGTCGCTGGTGAGCAGCAGCAGGTCATCGGCACCGAGGTTCTGGGCCAGCGCTCCCAGGAAGACGTCCAGCGTCGCCACCGTCTCCGCGGCGAAGGCGCCGTTGCGGTTATGGCCGGCGATGTCAGTTAAAAAATATTCAAAGAGGGTAAAGGAGAAATGCCGGGCGATCCCGGCCAGCCTCAGCCCCGCCTCCTGGGGAGCAATGAGGGGCAGATCAAAGCCCAGGCGTTTTAAGACGACGTTGGTTATATCCATATAAACGGCTTCTCCCCGGCGCAGGTCGTCCAGGGAGCGGAAGGTCAGCCCCCCGTAGTAGGTGATCAGCGTAGAGCAGGAATAGTAACCCTGCAAACCGTCCTGCAGCGCGGCAAAGATATCGGGGCGGTAAGCATTGGCAAAGGTCCCCTCCAGCAAACGGCGTTTCAGCTGCAGAAAGATGCCGTGTTCGGCCAGGATGCCGCGCAGCTGCCTGTTGGGGAAGCCGTTTAAGTGGCAGCCGATAATTTGGGCCGCGTTAAAGCCCGTAAAGAGGGCCGTCTGCCCGGTGGCGCTCTGGGGCAACCCCTCCAGCGCCAGGCCGGCGTCAAGGGCCAGCAGGGTGGCATGTTCGTAATCTTTCCCTGCCGCCTCCCGGGTCAGCTTGTTCCTCCCCAGCAAAGAGGAAAAAAATGGTGTAGCCGTGGTAAAAAAAGGATTTTTTTGTTCCTCTTCCCCCAGCCCTACACCATCAACAAAGACAAAAATAATGGACATAATCTTTTTTCTCCTATGTCACTCCAGCCGTTCCGGCAGCTTGCCCAGGGTAACGGCAAGGATTAGCTCTTCGGCGCCCCGCATCAGGGTAAGGGTTATCTGCTGCCCTACCCTGGCCTGATACAACAGCTCCTGAAAACGGCCACTGTCCCGGACCGGCTGGCCGTTTAGGGCGATAATTACATCCAGGGGAAGGAGCCCCGCCTGGTCAGCCGGGCCTCCTTTGATTACATCCCGGATGAGCACGCCTTCCTGCACAGAGAGGGCAAAGCGCTGGGCGTCCATGGGCGTAAGGGTGCTCAAGTAGATGCCCAGCCACGGCCGCTCCACCCTTCCGTGGGCGATAAGATCCCGCGTTATCTCTTTCACCGTATTGGAAGGAATGGCAAAACCCATGCCCTCCACCCCGGGAATTTTAATTTTGGCCGTATTGATCCCGATAACCTGCCCGTAGATATTGACCAGGGCGCCCCCGCTGTTGCCGTCATTAATGGCCGCATCGGTCTGGATGAAAGTAAATTTTTGCCCCTGGATGGTAATGGAACGCTCCCGGGCGCTGACCACACCCAGGGTAACTGTCTGCTGAAAATCCAGGCCCAGGGGGTTACCGATGGCAATGGCCGGCTCTCCCACCCGCAGGTAGTCCGAGTTTGCCAGCACGGCGGCCGGTAGCCCTCTCTTCTCCACCTTAAGCACGGCCAGGTCGGTGGGGGAATCGGCGCCCACCACCCGGGCCGGCAGCTCCTCGCCTTCGCTCAAGGTAACGATCAGCTCCCGGGCATTTTCAATCACATGGTAATTGGTAACGATATACCCCTCGCTGTCGATAATCACGCCGGACCCGGTGGCCCGTTCCTGCAAGCTGCTGCGCCCCCAAAAATCAATGACCACCCCGAAGTTGCTGATGCCCACAACGGAGGGAGTGACTTCTTCCGCCGCCTTGACCACAGCCATATAGTAGGCGTGCACTTCCGGGGTTACCTCTAAAATCTGCCTGGGGCGGTTTTGTTCCAGGCCGGGCAAAGGGACGGCCCTATCGTTACTCTCTACCCCCTGGGGCAGGACGTTGCCGGCCAGGTAAAAGAAGAGCGTGGCCACCAGCAGGCCGCCTACCAGCAAGCCTAAAAATATGCCTTTCCAGAACTGTGTTCTCCGGGATGGTCCGGGAGAGGGCATCTCATAAAAATGGTGCATTTTCCTCACCTCTGTTGAAAAATATGGCAGCTGTCGTTAAAAAGTTTTAAACGCCGTCTTCCCCCAAAGCTCCCCTGCAAAATAGTCAGGGAAGCGGGAGAAAGGGGAAAAGTCCAGCCCCGCCGCTTGTCATGGCCCAGAAAGTGTATGATCAGGGCCTGCAGGAACCTGCCGTGGCTTACAACCAGGACAGGATGTTTCATCCGCCCCTTTTGCTCCAGGGCCGCCAGCAGGCGGCAAAACCTGTCAACCCGCCGGAAAAGTTTATCCAGGCCCTCGGCACCGGGGATTTCCGCCTGGTGAAAATCCTCCTGCAGCTGTTGCAGCAGGGCCGGATAGCGCTCGCCGATCTCCCGCCTGGTTAAACCCTGGAGAACACCCCAGTTATATTCTTCCAGGAGCAGCGTATAAAGGGGCGGCGGCGCCTGCACCGTCCGGGCCAGCAGTCTGGCCGTCTGGCGGGCGCGCAGGCTGCTGCTGCAGAAAATATAAGCGTACTTTTGCCCTTTTAAGCGCCCGGCCAGCAAAAGGGCTTCTTTCCTGCCTTCCGGGCCAAGGGGGAAAGGCAGAGTCCCCTGGAGCCTTCCTTCCAGGTTGGCCCTGGTCGTACCATGCCTTACCAGCCATAATTCCATTAAATTCGCCTTCTAATCCCGGGCTAAGAGCTATTTCCCCTTGATCCTACAAAATATTTCCCGGGAAATATTATTGCTGCCCTGTTTCCAGGCGCTGCACGCAGACCCCCACCTCTTGAAACCGCTCCTCGATCTTCTCATAACCCCTGTCAATATAGGCGATATTGTTGACAATTGTATCACCGGAGGCGATGAGGCCGGCAATAATAAAGGCTGCGCCGCCCCGCAGATCCATGGCCCGCAGGGGGGCGGAGGAGAGAGGCCGTCCCCCGTTGATAATGGCCGTCCGTCCCTCCAGGGTAATCATGGCGCCCATTTTGCGCAACTCGTCAATATGGCGAAAACGGCGTTCAAAGACATTTTCCGTAATCAGGCTGATCCCCGGTGCCTTCAGCAAAAGGACCATCATGTGCGGCTGCAGGTCTGTGGGAAAACCGGGGTAGGGAAAGGTCTTGACATCGCAGGCAGCAAGACCATTGCTGCCCCTGACGCCGATATAATCGGGACCCAGCTCTACTTCGGCCCCCACTTCCTTGAGCTTGGCCGTAACCGGCTCCAGGTGCCTGGGGATCACATCGGCCACGATCAGCTCGCCGCCCGTGGCGGCGGCGGCGATCATAAACGTCCCCGCTTCAATGCGATCGGGAATGACGCTGTGCTCGGCGCCGTGCAGTTCCCGGACCCCCTGGATTTTGATCACATCGGTGCCCGCCCCCCTGATCTGGGCCCCCATGGCATTGAGAAAATTGGCCACGTCCACGATCTCCGGTTCCCTGGCAGCGTTTTCGATCACCGTTCTTCCTTCCGCTTTCACCGCCGCCAGCATAATATTAATGGTGGCGCCCACACTGACCACGTCCAGGTAAATATGGGCGCCCTTCAGGGCTTTGGCCTTTACCTTCACCAGGCCATGCTCCACCTCCACCTCGGCCCCCATGGCTGTAAACCCCTTGATATGCTGGTCAATGGGTCGGGGGCCCAGATCACAGCCGCCCGGCATGGGGATCTCCACGCGCCCAAACCGCCCCAGCAGGCTGCCCATGAGGTAATACGAAGCGCGCAGCTTGTTCACCAGCGTTTCCGGAGGGATAAAGCTGTCCACGTTGGCTCCGTCAATGATGAGGCTGCGCCCACCCGCGAAGGAAACAACGGCACCCAGCGCCCTCATGATCTCCAGTAAAATATTAATATCGGTGATCCGCGGCAGGTTGTCAATCTTTACCTTTTCCTCGGTGAGCAGCGCCGCCGGCAAGAGGGCAACGGCTGAATTCTTTGCTCCGTTAATCGTGATCCTGCCTTTTACCGTTTGTTCCCCTTTGACTAAAAAATAAGCAGCCAAGCCTGAGCTTCCCTCCTCTATCTCCACCAAAGATAAAACCACGTTTTTTTAGTTTTCCAAGTACCCGGTAAAAGCATTAATATAATATATTTCTCCATTGCTCAGGCGAATCCTCCATACAGGGGCAATTTCCCAGCGCTGGGCATCGTACTCTTTACTGTAATAACCCAGGCCAAAATCGATGATGGCTGCAGGAAATTCCTGCTTTGCCGTATATGCTTCCAGAAAACGCCACAACGCCGTAGCAGGGGGGATGACCTCCCTCTGTTGTTCGGCAAAACCAAGGGGTTCCAAGCGGTAAAGGTCGATATCCCCGTCCGCCCCTTCTCGGTACGTAAACTGCAGATAACCGGCATAAAGGGGAAACCCTTCATATTTTTGATAATAACGGAGGATCACCTCCTCGGGGGCTTCAACCTTATAATCATAAACGAAATCACGGAGAAAAGAAATCTCTTTCGCCATCTCTTCGGCCGCAACTCCGACTTTATCCCTGCTTAACCCCTGCAGAGCCCGCAGAAAAGATAAAGAACCTTCCCCCTTCATTTTAATTTCCCTCTCTCCCCAAGAATAGACAATGCCCTTGTGCTCATCTTCTTCTATAATATGGAATTCGCTTTCGGACCAGAGGGCTTCGTCTCCCTCCTGTCCCTGCAGAAACAGCCAGAAATCCCTGGCCACTTCCTCCAGCGCGGGCTGCCAGGGCATTACGACCAGGTGGGCGGCCCGTAGCCCGCCCCGGGGCAGGGACACCTCCAGGGAGAGGGAGGCTTCCTGCAGGGCGGTTTCCAGGCGGGAGACCTCTTCTCTCTGGCCGAACAGCCCCGGATTGCCGCTGCTTTCCTCCAGCCAGATCTGGTAGAGCAAAAAGAGGTTAAGGCAAAAAAATGCGGCGATAAGCACAGTTTTTGCCCTGGAGAAATCCATGGCCAGCCTCCTTTTCCTTTGAAGCAGGATTTTCCTTTACAGCGGCTTCAGGGTATACCAGTGCAGGTATACGGGGCCTGTTTCCGCATAATGGACCTTCCAGGCCGGAACAGCGATTAACCCTGCCCCCGGGCCGTTTCTAAGCAGCCGGTAAACGGGCTCCACGGCCAGGAGCGTAGCCTCTTCCCCGGCAAAGAGAGGGCGGTGCAGGGCAATAACCTGAAAGAGAGCATGGGTATAGGGGGCAAAAGGCAGGAACACTCCCCTGGCCTCTCCGGCGTAAAGATAAAAATTACGGCGGTAATAAGGCATACCTTTGTCATTAACCAGCATTTCGCAGCTGCTATCCGTCCGCAGCAGGGGCAGCCCATAAAAATAGCTGCGCCAGAAAAACCTGTAGCCGGCGCTGGTTTTCTCCCGTCTTTCCAGGAAGGTGCCGGCAGGCCAGCCGCCGTAGAGGCACTGGTTTTCCGCCGCCTGCAAGAGCGCGGAAGCGTAAGAGAGGCGGTTCGGGAAGACCTCCAGGCCCGGCGCCGTATATTCCAGGGCACCACCGGCATAAAGGCGCAGCCCTTTTTTCCCATCGGTATAATAGATGGCGCCGTCCCGTTCTTCAATACGTCTGGCCATGGCCGGATCAAGGAAGAAAGCATGCACCAGGTCTTTGCGGGGCAGGGTCTCCTGAACGAGGGAGATCTCCCTCGCTTCCAGCTTCCCGGGGATATAGAGCGGCTGCGGCACCGTGATCTGCCATTGCTCCAACACGGGTGCTTCCGTTCCGGAACTCGGTTCCTCTGCGCCATTAAGCTCCAAAGGGGGGTCGCCTGCCCAGCCAGGTTCCCGGCTTTCCTCTTCGGCCCCGGGCTCCGCTGCCGCGGCGGCTTCCTCCCCACCCGGCGTCTCCTCTTCCCCTTCCTCCCCGCTTCCCTCCGTGGTCCCCTCCCCTGCGTCGGCTGCGGCCTCCTCTGCCTCCTGTGGCGCCTCCTCTGCCGTCAGGTGCAGAGAGACGGCTGTCTCGCCGCTGCCGTCAGGGAAAGAGACGATCTGCAGGACAAACTGCTCCGGCAATTTCTCCGCCCTAAGGTTCTGTTGATCCAAAAAGGGGGCAAGGGCTCCTTCCAAAAAATTTTCTTCCTCGGCCTGTAAACGATATAAGACTTTGTCTTCTCCCACCAGCAGGACATAATGCTCCTCTGCTCCCTTAAGGAGATAAACAGACGAAAGCTCCCCGGGGAAAGCCCTGCGCCCCCATAAAAAGCTCTCGGGCAGAGGAGGGTTAAAAACAAACTGCAGCGTAAATAATGCCGTTTCCGTTATCTTTGCCAGTTCCGTTTCTCCTAGCCGCTCCCCCAGCGCCACCGGCAGCTCCCGGCTCAAAAAACGGAAAGAGTCTTTCCAGACGGCCTCCAGCTCCCTTGTCCCCCGGCGAAAATAATAAATTTCCTGCGCACCCGCCCGCTCCAGGATTGCTTTTGCCGGCGGCAGCAGCAGTTCCGGGGGAGGAAGGGGCGTAAAATAGGCGTATTCAAAGCGGGGCAGCATCCCTTCTTCCAGGTAGGGGCTGCCAAACCAGATCAGATAGGTAAGGTAGATGCTAAGACCGATCAACCCTACAAGGAGGATCGTTTTAAAGCGCTCGATCATGCTTCTCTGCCCCCTCTTTTGCAGCTCGGCACTCTCCGTTTTTCTCCCCCGCCGTCTGTTGGAGCAAATAAACGGTGGCCTCCGTCCCCTCGCCGGGGCTGCTGCGCAGGACAATCTTCCCGCCGTGCCGCTCCACGATCTGCCGGGCAATGGCCAGCCCGAGGCCCGTCCCCCCCGAATCGCGGGAACGGGCCTTGTCCACGCGGTAAAACCGTTCAAAGACGCGCTCAAGTTCGTCCGAGGGGATCCCGATCCCCGTATCTTTAACGGTAATAAAGATAAACCCTTCTCCCTCCGAACCCGCCTTTACCGTCACTTCACCCCCGGCCGCCGTATATTTCAGGGCGTTGTCCAAGAGGATCAGCAGCAACTGGACGATCATATTCCGCTCCAGAGAAGCAAATAATTTCCGCGGGGAAAGGACCTTGCGCAGGCGCAGGCCGCGGGCCGCTCCCTCCGGCGCCACCTGTTCCAGCACTTCATCGAGCAAAGCATTTATCTCTGTCTCTTCCCTGACCAGGTGCTGGTCCGGGGAGTCAAGGCGCGAGAGGACAAGGAGGTCTTTCACCATTCTCACCATCCGGTCCGCTTCCTTATCCAGCACTTCAAGGAAGCGGGCCCTTACAGCGGGCCTTTCCTGGGCCCCGTTAAGCAGGGTCTCCAGGTAATTTTTAATCGTCGTCAGGGGCGTACGCAGCTCGTGTGAAACGTTGGCCACAAATTCCTGCTGCATACGTACATATTTCCTTTCCCTGGTGACGTCATGCAAAACCACAAGCGTCCCCTTTTGTTCTTCGTTGCCCTCGTAAGGGACGAAATAAACCTGCAGCGTCTGTTCCCGGGGAAAAGAAAGGTGGATCTCCCGGATTGCCGGAGTGGTGCAGAAAAGGAGCTGACGCAAAGCAAAAGGGGGAAAAAAACCGCCCAGAATAACCTCCCCGGGCAGCCCCAGCTCGCAGGGGCTGCCGCTCTGCTGCAGGAACTCCCGCGCCGCCGGATTCAGGTGGATGGCTTCCCCCCGGCTGTTAAAAGCAAGGATCCCGTCGTTCATATAATTTAAAATAGCTTCGACCTTATTTTTTTCCGCCGATATTTCCTGCAGCGTTGCCTGCAGGCGGGCAGCCAGGTAATTAAACATCTTCCCCAGCTCGCCGATCTCGTCCTCGGCGCGCACGGTAATCTGCTGGGAGAAATCCCCGCCGGCCAGCGCCGCCGCCCGGCGCGTTACTTCCCGGATGGGCCCGGTAATGGTCCGGGTCAGAAGAAACCCTATCACCATGGCTGTAGCCAGAACAACCAGCCAGCCGCTGAGGAGCATAATCTTGATCTCCCTTAAGGTGACATAGATATGCTCAAAGGAGCTGCGCAAAAAAACAACCCCTACGACGACGGGCCCTTCTTTGACGGGCAAAGCCAGGTAATGATAGCGGCCGCCCGTCTGGGGATCCGCCCGTACCGTCTCCACGCGGTTCCCCGTCAAAGCCAGCAGGATGTCGTCCTGAATCACCCGCCCCCCCAGCAGGGTGGCGGAAAGCTGCCCCGAACCGCCCAGGAGGCGGCCGTGCCGGTCCAGGACGATAATCTCCGTGCCGGGGCTGCCTTCCCAAAAATCTGCCACCAGCCCCGTAATCTGTTCCGGTTGCTGCTCTTCGTCCAGCAGATAGCGGCGCAGAAAGCTGCCCAGCAGCTCGGCCTGGGAGTTCTGGCTGGCGGTAAAATTACGCAAATAATAATTTTCCAGCGATTTTACCAGGTAAACCCCGCCCAGCTGCATGGCAAAAAGGATGAGCAAGGAGTAAACGATCACGATCTTCCCCTGCATCCCCATGCGCATTTTTAAGAAGGCCTCCTCAGATAATACCCCGCCCCCCGCCTGGTGCAGAGGTAGCGGGGGTTGCCGGGATCGTCCTCAATTTTTTCCCGCAGGCGCCGTACTGTTACGTCTACCGTACGCTCATCCCCAAAATAATCATAGCCCCAGACTTCCTGTAAAAGCTTTTCCCGGCTAAAGACATATCCGGCATGGCTCATGAGAAAAGCCAGCATTTTAAACTCCCGGTAGGTAAGCTCGATGACCCGTTCGCCCTTTTTACACTCCATCCTGGCGGAGTCAAGGGAGAGCTCGCCGCAGGAGAGCACAGCCGTATCTTTCTCCTGCATTTTTACCCGCCGTAAAGCCGCCCTGACCCGGGCCAGCAGCTCGCGCATACTGAAAGGCTTGGTGACGTAATCATCGGCCCCGAGCTCCAGGCCGAGGACCTTGTCCACCTCTGTTTCCTTGGCCGTGAGCATAATGATGGGGACATCCATTTTCTCCCTGATTTTCCGGCAAAGGGTGAAGCCGTCGATGTACGGCAGCATGATATCGAGGAGGATGAGGTCCGGCTGCTCGCTAAAGGCAAGGCGCAGGGCTTCCTCCCCTTCATAGGCAAGAAGGACATGAAAACCCTCCTCTTCCAGGTTATACTGCAGTATTTCGGCGATTGGTTTTTCGTCGTCCACGACCAGGATTTTGGGCGCCAACCCTTTACCCCCCTTACCTTTTATATTCTTTTTGCCGGAGGAGATCTCCTGCCTCCTTCTTACAGACAAAAAAAAGTGACCCAAAGGCCACTGTAAATAAAATATATTTTAAGAGGGGGTCAACTTGCTTTTACTTTAACAGGCAATTGTTACAGTATTATTACAGAAATTTTATATTTTCATTACATCATCATCTTTTTTTGCAGCTACAGGGCGTACCTGCAGCCGTCGGGCTGCTCAACGCTTCCCGGCAATGTCCCGACCCAGCTCCCTTGCCTGCTGCATCGCTTCCTTTTCTTTTAAAACGTCCCCCTCGTTTTCCACGCCCCGCACCAGCAGCTCGCCGGCATAGCGGAGGTTAAGGGCATCACAAAAGTAGCGCATGGTAAGGCGCGAACATTCAAAAAGGCGCTGTCCCCGGGTGGCGCCGGTGGCGATGAGGTAACCGTTGCCCGGCGGAGAAGGCTCTTTTTCCAGCCGGTATTTCCTTACCCACAGAGCCTGCGTACGGTCAATAAAGGCCTTGGCGATGGCGGAAAGGGCATAAAAATAGATGGGGGCCGCCAGAATTATATGCCCGGCCTCCTGCACAAGGGGCTCAAAGAGGCGCATATCGTCTTCCAGGACACAGCGGCCCGTCTCATCGCATCCCCCGCAACCCAGGCACGGACGGATATTGTATTTATAAATCTCCAGCTTTTTTACCCGGCACCCTCCCTCTGCTGCCGCCGCCAGCACCGTATCCAGCAGGATAGTGGAATTGGCCCTCTGACGCGGGCTGGCTGCCAGTCCCAGCACCATGTCCTGTTGTCGTAATTGTTGTAACATTTTTCCTGCCTCCTAAAGCTTAAAAGATTTAAAAAGTTTTCCGCACCGGCCACGGGGACCTGTCCTTTCCCTCTTAAAGCCGGCAGATACAGCATAACACACGGGCTTAAAATATGGTATAAAAAAAACAGCCGCAGCTGTTTTTTTTGGGGGAGTTATAAAACCCGGCTGAACGCCGCCGGGTGACTTACGGCCTGAAATAATCCAGGGGGTTCTGGGTGGGCCCGTAAATGCCACCTTTACGGATCTCAAAATGGAGGTGGTTTGCCGTTGAGCGGCCGGTGGAGCCAACACGGGCGATCACCTCGCCCTGATTGACGGCCTGGCCTTCCCGCACCAGGTTTTCCGAATTATGGGCGTAGCGGGTATAATAGTGGCCGTGGTAGATAACCACTGAAAGGCCGTACCCCCCGTCCCTGCCTGCAAAGACGACCACGCCGCTGTCCGCAGCCAGGATGGGCGTGCCCCGCGCTGCGGCAATATCAATACCTGCATGGAAACCGCCGCTGCGCCAGCCGTACGGGGAAGTAAGGCGCCCGCCGCCCTGGACGGGCCAGATAAAGCTCCCCGTCCCCCGGGAGGGGATGCTGGCCGTACCCCGGGCCACTGTCTGGGTGGAAGGCTCGCTGGTAATGGTGCTGGAGACAATTTCCCTGGAAACCTCCTGACCGTTTTCCCGCACCACTTCATAGACCACTTCCTTGCTGCCAAAGACGCCCTTTTCCAGCACCTTTGTCTGGCCGCTCCACAGCGTGGCATCGGGCACATAAACGGTATCAAAAGGGATCCGTTCCGTCGTTGAAACCCGCTCCACCGTGATCACGTTGACCAGTGGCTCCGGCACAACCAGGCTGAGCTCATCGCCTACCTGTAAAAAATCGCCCTGCAGCTGGGGGTTTGCCTCCCGCAGTTCGTCAATGGAAAGGTTATACGCATGGGCGATCTTCCAAAGGGAATCGCCCCGCGAAACAAGGTACGTCTCCCGCCGGTCCGTGCCCCGCAGCAGGATGGCCGCCGCCGTATCCGCATCCCGCAGCTCCTCGGGGTAACAGTAAAACGGGCGGGCTTCGATCTGCTCCAGGATACGCACTTCTTCCACCGAAACATTGTCCTTTTGCGGCACATAGGCGCTGGCTACCGTGGCAATAATTTTATCTATGTCCTCCTGGTCGGCCACAGGGACCACTTCCTTGCCCCCTACCGTAACCATGAGCGCTTCGACTTTATAGCGGAGGCTGTTGCGCAGCTGGGAGATAACCCTGGCGGGGTTTTCCTGGGCCCAGGGTCGATATACTTTCATATAATTGATCTCCACGCTGGCCTGGACCGGCCGCCCGTAATATAAAGAGGCTTCCTCCTGTAAAAATGACCGGATTTCCTCCAGCATCTCTTTATCAGCAAGAAGCCCCGCTTCGTACCCGTTAATATAGACGGCATATAACACGCCGCTCTTTTCTCCGGTCTCCTCTTTAGCCTCCGCGGCTACGGTCATCGCTCCGGTACAGCCGTCCTGCAAAAACCCCGGAACCACGCTTAAAACAACAGCCAGACAGAGCAAGCCATATAAAAAACCGTTGTGACGGCGGAAATGCAGGCAAAAGGAATTTATTTTTGGCAGCATTTTATACCTCCCGGTGTTAAGGTTAAAGTATGGTAATATTTATAATTGTATTAACTTTGTTAAAAAGCGTTAACATCTGCCTTGTTTTTATTCGCCGGGACCGGGATAAATCCTGCTAAAACACCCAAAGAATGAAAATTTTTTTTAATGCACCAAATTATGCCTATTTTTTGTTTTTGCCCCGCCCTTCAGGGCCGGACGAAGGTCTGGTCCCTGCGGGGTCCTACGGAAATTAAGGAAACGCGGGCGCCCGTTACTGCTTCCACACCCTGAAGATAGGCCAGCGCCGCCGCCGGCAGGTCGTTTATGCTTCTGGCCCCGGAAATATCTTCGCTCCACCCTGCATACTCTTGGTATACGGGAGTGCTCTGTTCCAGTATATGCAGGGCTGCAGGAAAATGCTCAATAACACTGCCGTCGGCCAGGCGATACGCCGTGGCAATTTTCAAGTCGCCCATACCGCTCAGCACATCAAAGAGGGTCAAGGCCAGGTGCTCCAAGCCGTTCAGGCGGCAGGCCTGCCTGAGGGCCACGCCGTCCAGCCAGCCGATCCGCCTGGGCCGGCCCGTGGTCGTCCCGAACTCCCTTCCCCGTTCGCGGATCTGTCCCGCCTTTGGGCCCTCTATCTCTGTAGGGAAGGGGCCGGCGCCAACCCGGGTAGAGTACGCCTTGGCCACACCCAGGACCGCCTTTACTTTCCCCGGGGGGATGCCGGTACCGCAAAAAATGCTGCCGGCAAGGGTGCTGGAGGAGGTAACATAGGGGTACGTGCCGTACTCCAGGTCCAGCATGGCACCTTGGGCCCCTTCAAAAAGGATTTTCGCCCCCTGGTGCAGGTAAGCGTCAAGCAGCAGGGACGTATCCGTAATATAGGGGAGCAGCCGGTCGGCCAGGGGCAGGTACGTTTCTTCGATTTCCTGCATCTTTATGCCCGGATCATCGTAGTAGCGCTGAAAAAGCTCGTTTTTTTCCGCCAGTATCTCCCTGATCCTTTCCTTGACCCGTAACGGTTCCTTCAATTCCCCGGCCCGGATGCCGCGGCGCCCTATTTTATCCTGGTAGGCGGGCCCAATGCCCCGCAGAGTAGTGCCAATTTTGCTTCCGCCCCGCTTCTTTTCTTCCAGGGCGTCCTGTCTTAAATGGTAAGGCAGAATTAAATGGGCCCGGTCGCTGATGTAGAGGCGTTCGGGAGTGATCCCCCTCTCTTTCAGGTTGTCCAGCTCCTTTACCAGAACAGAGGGGTCCAGGACCATGCCGTTGCCCAGAATACAGGTTTTCTCCTGGTAAAGGATGCCGCAGGGAAGATGATGCAGCTTGTAGGTTTCGTTTCCTATGTTTACAGTATGGCCCGCATTGGGGCCACCCTGGTAACGCACCACCACATCGGCCTGTGCGGCCAGATAATCGGTGATCTTTCCCTTCCCTTCGTCTCCCCACTGGCAACCCACCACAGCCAGGGTGGTAAAATCCAACATCAGCCATCACTCCCTTGTTCAGTTCAAAATACAGTCCATCATTTTTTTAAGGAATTTTGCCCCTTTGTTTGCGGCCGTCGGAAGCAGTATGCCCGGAAGACGCGCTTCCCTCGCCCACGGGGGTGCCGGCCTCCAGACGGCGGGCGACCTCTTCCGCGGCAAGGAGCCCGGAGGCGGAAGCCTGCACCAGGCCCCGCGTTACCCCGGCGCCGTCGCCCACGGCAAAAAGGTTGGGGATCTCCGTTTCCAGGCAGGGAGTCAGCTTCAGGCGATAGGAATAAAATTTGACCTCCACGCCATAGAGCAGCGTATCCGGCGCATAGATGCCGGGAGCGAGCTTATCCAGGGCCACCAGCATCTCCAGGAGGGAGCAGAGGTAGCGGTAGGGCAAAACCAGGCTCAGATCGCCCGGCGTAGCTTCCCGCAGGGTGGGCCGGACTTCTCCTTTGGCGATGCGCTCCGGGGTCGAGCGCCTTCCCGCCAGCAGGTCGCCCAGGCGTTGCAGCAGGACGCCGCCGCCCAGCATATTGGCCAAGCTGGCAATATAGCGTCCGTAGCGTACCGGTTCCTGGAAAGGTTCTGTAAAATTTTTGCTCACGAGCAGGGCAAAGTTGGTGTTGCCGCTCTGCCTTTCTTTTTCCCGGTAACTGTGGCCGTTGACTGTAACTACGCCCTCACAGTTTTCCAGCACCACTTCCCCGTGGGGGTTCATGCAAAAGGTGCGGACCCGGTCTTTAAAGGTAGGAGCCTGGTACAGCAGCTTCGATTCATAAACACTCTGCGTGATCCTTTCCAGTACCGGCGCTGGCACCTCCACCCTGACGCCGATATCCACAGGGTTATTGCTTACCGTCAGTCTGAGCCGGCGGGCTTCCTGGAGCAGCCAGAGGGCGCCTTCGCGCCCAGGGCCGCAGATAACATAGGGGGCGGTAAAAACCTCCCCGTTTTCCAGGCGGACGCCGGCAATACGGCCCTCCTCCAGCAAAAAATGCTGCACCGGGCTGCGGAAACGGCACTCTGCTTCCTCCTGCAGGAACCGGGCAAAGGAGCCAAGGACCTGCAGGCAGTTTTCTGTCCCCAGGTGGCGGATGGCCGCAGGCACCATCTCCAGGCCCACAGCCTGGGCCTCTTTGGAGAGGGCGCTGACGGCGGCGCTGTCCGTGCCATAGACGGCCTCGGGAGCGCCATAGGCACGGTAGATGCTGTCCACACAGGCGATTAAGGCTTCCGTCTTCTCCACGCCTACATAATCGGGCAAGGTGCCGCCAAAACGGGAGGAAAGGGTCAGCTTGCCGTCACTGAAGGCCCCGGCCCCGCCCCAGCCGTTCATCACGGCGCAGGGCCGGCAGTGGAGACAGCGTCCGCCCCGTCCGGGGCAGCGCCGGCCCGGCAGAGCGTGCCCTTTTTCCAGCAGCAAAAGGTGGCGCCCTGCGCCGGCAAGGGCCAGAGCGGCAAAGATTCCAGCGGGCCCGGCCCCCACGATAATTACATCATATTCCCTGTGCACCCGGGATCATCCTTTTCCCTTCGGCAGTTAAACCGCCGCCTCATGGTATCTGTCCACGTTCACAAACTTGTTGAAGTTGTCTTTAAAGTATAAATCTATTTTACCTGTGGGGCCGTTGCGCTGCTTGGCCAGGATTATCTCCGTAAGATTTTTTTTCTCCGTATCCTTCTGGTAATAATCTTCCCTGTAGATAAATATTACCAGATCTGCATTGGCTTCAATACCTCCCGATTCCAGGAGGTCGCTCAAGATCGGGCGTTTGTCCGTGCGCTGCTCCACGGCCCGGCTGAGTTGGGAAAGGGCGACGACGGGGCAGTTCAGTTCCTTGGCCAGGGCTTTCAGGGAGCGGGAGATATAGGAGATCTCCTGCTGCCTGTTTTCCGTTTTTTCATTGCTGCGCATTAACTGCAGGTAGTCGATGAAAACGGCGGAGAGCCCCTTTTCCACCTTCAGGCGGCGCGCCCGCGCCCTGATCTCCATCACAGAGATAGCGCCCGAATCATCGATGTAAAAAGGGGCCTCGGAAAGGGGGCCCACCGCCTCCGTAATACGCGACCAGTGCTCCGAAGAGAGGAAGCCCTGGCGCAGCCTGTGGGCGTCGATCTCCGCATAGGAGCAGAGCAGGCGCTGGGCCAGCTGGTCCTGGGACATCTCCAGGCTAAAAAAAGCGATGGGCAGGCGGGCCTCCACGGCTATATGGCTGGCCATATTCAGGGCCAGAGTAGTCTTGCCCATGCCCGGCCTGGCGGCAATGATGATCAGATCTGACGGCTGCAGCCCGGAGGTAAGGTTGTCCAGGTCCAGAAAGCCGGTAGGGATGCCCGTGACGCCGCTTTTGCGTTCATAGAGCTTCTCCAGTTTTTCAAAACTCTGTTCCAGGGCCTGCTGCAGGTGGACGAAGCCCTTGCTCTCCCGGCTCCGCGCCACCTCAAAGATGGACTGCTCCGTTTCGTCAAGGAATTCTTCCACATTTTCGATATAGCCGTAGCTTTTGCTCACGATTTCCGTGGCTGTGCGGATGAGGCGGCGCAGCAGGGACTTCTCCTTGACAATGCCGGCATAATAGGCCGCATGGGCAGCCGTAGGCGTCATGCTGGCCAGGGAAGCAAGGTAGGCGGCACCACCCACCTGGGCCAGCAGGTTTTTGTTTTCCAGGACGGCGCAGACCGTAATCAAGTCCACAGGTTCACCCTTATTGGCAAGGCCGATTATCTCCTGATAAATATGCTGGTGCGCTTCGCGGTAAAAGTCGTCGGGGAGCAGGATCTCCCCCACCTCCAGCAGCGCTTCCCGGTCTATAAGGATAGAACCGAGCACCGACTGTTCCGCCTCAATATTTTGCGGCGGCAGGCGCTGGATAGTCTCACTCATCATTGTCACCCCCTGTCAGGACCACCTGCAGTAATTCTTCCACGTTATGCACATAGGTAATCTCCAGATCTGCAATAGCCGGGGGCAGTTCCCCCTTGTTGCCGGCAGGCAAAAATACCCTTTTAATGCCTGCCACCCTGGCACCGTAAAGTTTTTCCGACAAACCGCCCACCGGTTGGATGCGGCCCTGCAAAGAGAGCTCCCCGCTAATGGCCATATCCTGCCGCAGGGGTAGCTCCTTTACAGCGCTGTAAAGGGCCAAAAACAAGGCTGCCCCGGCGGAGGGGCCGTCCACATTGCCTCCTCCCACCACGTTGAAATGGAGATCATAATCGCCGAGCTCCAGCCCCGTTAATTTTTGCAGGACAGAGGTGGCATTAAAGACGGAGTCCCGGGCCATTTTCCCCGCAGCTTCGTTAAAACGGACCTTGCCCCGGCCGGGACTGGAAGCGGGGAAAGCCAGGGCCTCGATCTCCAGGACAGACCCCCGGTAAGCGGCGGCGGCAAGACCGAAAACTTTGCCCACCAGAGGCGTCTTGATCTCGGAGGGAGGCTTTAAAGGCGCCAGGCGATTGCTCAAGATCACTTCCCTGATGATTTCCGTGTCGATGACCACAAGCTGATCCTTATGCCCGGCGTTAAAAAGGGCCAGGCCGTAGGCGTCGGCCAACAGGTTTACGGCCTGTCTCCCTTCGCTTGTATAGCGGCAGATAAGCTCGGCGGCTCCCGGGTCTAGGCGCACCTCCAGCCTGGCCGCCGCCCTTTCCACGATCTGCCTGATACTGGCGGGCGAAAGGGGTTCAAAAAACACGGCACTGCAGCGGGAACGCAGGGCGTAAGAGAGCTCCTGCGGGGACCTGGTGGTAGCACCGATAAGCACAAAATCAGCCGGTGCCCCTTCAGTAAAAAGCTTCTTTATATACTTGGGCACCTGCGGATCGCTGGGATCATAATAAGCCGATTCAAATCTAACCCGTTTGTCTTCCATCACTTTTAACAATTTATTTTGCAGCTGCAGGTCCATCTCCCCGATCTCGTCAATAAACAAAACTCCTCCATGGGCTTCCGTTACCAGCCCCGGCTTTGGTTCGGGGATACCCCCTTCGCTCAGATCCCGCCTAGCGCCCTGGTAGATGGGGTCATGGACGGAACCGATGAGGGGGTTGGTAACCTCCCGGGGGTCCCAGCGCAGGGTTGTAGCATCCACCTCCACAAAAGGGGCATGGGAGGCAAAAGGGGAACGGGGGAACTTTTTGGCCGCCTCCAGCGCCAGGCGTGCCGCGGCCGTCTTGCCTACACCGGGAGGCCCGTAGAGCAAAATATGCTGGGGAAAGGGCGAGACAAGGCGGGACATCAGGGCCCGCAGGCCCTGGTTCTGCCCCACAATCTCTTCCAGGGAAGCCGGCCGTAAAAATTCCATGGCAGAACGGCTAAGGCCCTGGGTCTGCATCTTCTCCAGCAAGGCATATTTTTTCAACGTCTGGGGGTTTTCGGGCCCCGCTTCTTCCTTTAGAAGCTGTTTTTTTACCTCCAGGATATAAGCATCGTGCCGCTCCTGCAGTTTATGGTTTATTTTCTGTTCCAGGGACTCTTCTATAGAACGACGGGCAAATAACTCTGCCGTTTTCTCCTCCAGTTCCTCCAAAATTAACGGTATCTCCCGTTCTTCGGGCACCGGCTGCAAAGTGGGGTCCTCCCAAACGATACGCCTGAGCCCCAGCACTTTTTTATCCAGCCGCCGGGAGCGAATTAAGGATAAGGCGTCCATCTTTATCGCTTTTAAAAGCAGCCGGTCCGCACCATAGAAATCCACCAGCAGTTTGTAGAAAACGCCGGCCTGCCGTTCCAGATTTTTTTTATCCGGCCAGGCACCCTTGATATTTTGGGCTTTCTGTTGTTTTTTCAGGTTATCCGGTGTGGTCATAGCAGGAAAAGACTGCCCGCCCGGGCAATCTTTGAGCCAACCCCTTCCCTGTTACTCCTTTTTCTCTACAATGATAGTTACGGGGGCAATGACACGGGGATGGAGCTTAACCTCCACGGTGTGGCGTCCCAGAGTTTTAATCGGCTCGGGCAGGGCTATTTTTTTGCGCTCAATGTTAATCCCCTTTGCCTGCAGGGCGGCGGCTATATCGGCACTCGTGACAGAACCGAAAAGGCGCCCCCCTTCGCCGGCAGCGACTTTGAGCAAAATATCCTGGCCTTCCAGTTTGCGGGCCTGCCGCAGCGCTTCCTCCTGCTCCTTCTCGGCGCGGCGGGCCCTGTTGGCCTCGCGCAGCTTCAGCTCCTGCACGCGCCCCGCCGATGCCTCCACGGCCAGGCCCCGGGGAATAAGGTAATTCCGGGCGTATCCGTCCGCTACTTCTTTAATCTCGTCCTTTTTCCCGATCTTGGGGATATCTTTTTGCAGGATTACCTTCATCCCGATCACTCCTTGCCTGGTCTTTCTCCCCTGCTAACAACTTCGACACCGCAAACATTTTTCCTGCCCTAAAAGGGGGTAAAAAAAAGGCGGTATCTCCGCCCGGGTTACCGCCCCTTTTTTATAACTACTCTGCCGTATAGGGCAAAAGCGCTATCTGCCTGGCCCTTTTGATAGCCGTGGTCAGCTGCCTTTGATGTTTGGCGCAGTTGCCGGAAATGCGGCGCGGCAGGATCTTGCCCCGTTCCGTAATAAAGCGGCGCAGTTTATCGCTCTGTTTGTAATCGATCTGCTCTATTTTATCTACACAGAAATTACATACTTTCCTTTTGCCTTTTCTCTTCTCCTTACGCATATTAGCTCCCCTGTCTTAAATATAATCCTGCGGGAACGCAGCTAAAAAGGTACATCATCGTCCCCGATATCCAGTTCATCCATGGGCGGGTGGTCGTAGCCGCTCCTCTCCTCCGCCGCGCTACGGCGGCTCTCCAGGAAAATAACATTGCGCGCCACCACTTCCGCCGCCGTGCGTTTGACCCCTTCCCTGTCCTCATAGGCACGGATCTGTAAGCGGCCTTCCACGGCCACCAGGCTCCCCTTGCCCAGGTAGCTGGCACAGTTCTCCGCTTGTTTTTCCCAGACAATGATACGGATAAAATCCGTCTCCTTCTCGCCCCTTTTATTATTGAAAGGGCGGTTCACAGCGAGGGTAAAGTTGGCCACCGCCGTCCCTTCCGTGGGAGTGTAACGCAACTCCGGCTCCCTTACCAGACGGCCAATTAAAATAACCTTGTTCAACAAGCAAGGCACCACCCTTCCGCCGATTACGAAAAACACCGGCAAAATCAATAACGCCGGCTTTCCCGTCTGGCTGCTTATTCTTCAGTTGCTGCCGCTTCGGCAGCTTCGGCAACGGCGCCCGGGGCTTCTTTCTTTTCCTTTAACGCCTCTTCTTTTAATGCCGCTTCTTTCTTTTGCTCTGCGTCGAGCCTGACCACCATATAGCGCAGGTACCCTTCGCTGACCTTAAAAAAGTGCTCCAGCGCAGGCACTACGGCCGCCTCTGCCTGGACATGGAGCAGAACATAATAACCTTCCCTGTAGTCGTTAATCTCGTAGGCAAGTTTACGCTTGCCTATCTTTTTCAACAGTTCAATCCGGCCGCCTTCTTTTTCCAGAGTCTCGCCGACCCTGGCAATAGCACCCTCCAGCTCTTCTCCTTCAAGATCCGGCTTGACAATGTACATCACTTCATAAAGATTCACAATCATCTTCACCTCCCTTCGGACTAAACGGCCCCCACCGGGGGAGCAGGGATAATTCAGCCCTAATCATAACACAAGGAATCAGCCAGATCAAGGGCCGGCGCAATTTCTGCAGCGCCCTGCCACAGCTATCCCCTTTTGCTTTAAAAAATTAAAAAATAAATTTTTATCCGCCCCGCAACGGTCACTTTCTCGTTCCTCTGCCTGCACTGCGGAAAGCGGCGGGCGGGACGCCCTGCCGGTCTCTACCCTGAGGGGGATTGTTTTCCGTTTCTTCCTCTCTGAAATAGGCCAGGAGACTGCGGACAATACCCGCCAGCGGCGTAGAAAAGATCATCCCCAGGAAACCGGCCAGCTGCTGGCCTATGAGCAGGCAGACAATCACCGTTATAGGCCTAAGCCGCACCGCCCGCCCCAGCAATAAAGGGGAGAGGACGATGGCGTCGATGCTCTGCACGGTTACATAAATAGCGATGATTACAAAGGGAGAAGGGGTATGGGGGGAAAAGCTTAACAGCAGGGCCGGAACGGCCGCGATATAGGGTCCGATATAGAGGATAATATTGAGCACGCCGGCCAGCACTCCCAGCAAGAGGGCATAGGGCACGCCAAAAATGGCCAGGATACTCCCGGTAAGGATACCCACCACAGTACAGCGAACGATATTACCCCGGATATAGCCGCCGAAATTTCTGTCCACAATACCCATAATCGCTTCCGCGTGTTCACGGTAAACGGCCGGTACAAGCCCGATCATGCCGCTGCGCACGCTTTTAAAATCATAAAGGAGATAAAAAACAATAAACAGCACAAAAAAGATGTCCACGGCGCTGGATACCATGGAGATGCTGATTAAGGCCACCTCGTCCACCAGCCGCGGGATATTGGAGGGAAAGTTGATAACGGACTCCAGGTGTTCCCGCTCCAGGCCGAAGGCCAGCAGATAATCCGTAAGTTCTTCCACATATTGCTGGATCTGCCTGGCATAATAGGGTATATCCCGGACGATCTCCTGGATCTCGTTCTGGACCACAGGGACAACGAGGCTCATGAGGGCGATCATGATCAGAAGGAAGAGGAAAAAAGTAAGGATCACCGCAGGGCCATGCCTAAGATGCAGTCTCGCCTCGCAGACCCCCACCATGGGATAAAGAACATAAACAATAAGCAGGCTGATCACCAGCAGCTTCAGCACCCAGGCGATCTGGACCGCAAACCAGACTAACAGCAGGAGCAGGGCGACAAAAAGAATAAGTTTATAGGAAACGTGCTTTGTAAGATCCGGCTTTGTAAGATCCGGCATCGTTTGCTCCCTTCTCCTTTATCTTTATCCTTTTTCCCAGAAAATAACGCCTCCCGGCGCGGGGCCTCCAAGCCGGCAGCCTCCTTAAACTGTTATCTGCAGGGCCGGGGCTGTCCCTTTATTTAAGGAGACTGCCCCTGGTTCTCCTCCTGGGCCAGGACCTCCCTGACCCTGCGCTCAAAACGCTGCCGGGGCAAAAGGACACTGCGCCCGCATTTCAGGCATTTGATGCGGAAGTCCATGCCGATACGGATAATACGCCAGGTATCCCCGCCGCAGGGATGGCCTTTTTTCATCCTTACAATTTGCCCAATGGCATACATAAACCCAAACTCCCCGTCCACCCTGGAATATGCAGGCCCCGGCCCCATATTCCAGGCCCGTTTCTTTTACTGTTTTCCCTGCAAATAGGCGGCAATGTCAGCAAAGACATCATCTATGGAGCGGGCTCCGTCCACGGCGTAGTAGAGGTTCTTGCGCTGGTAATACTCAATCAAAGGAAGAGTCTGTTTGCTGTAAACATCCAGGCGTTCTTTAACCGTCTCCACGGTATCATCGCTGCGCTGGTACAGCTCGCCACTGCAGTGGTCGCAGATATTGCGCACCCGGGGAGGGTTAAATTTAATATGGTAGGTCGCACCGCAGTTGCGGCAGACCCGCCGTCCCGTCAGGCGGCTGAGCAGCTCCTCCGCTTCCACATCCACATTGATCACCACATCAATTTTTAATTGCAGGCTCTCCAGGACCTGCCCGAGGGCTTCCGCCTGTTCAACTGTCCGGGGGAAACCATCAAGGAGTACTCCTGCCGCGCAATCGGGCCGAGCCAGCCTTTCCCTGATCATCCCCACAACGATCTCATCGGGCACAAGGGCGCCCCGGTCCATATACTGTTTCGCTTGCAGACCCAGGGCCGTTTCTTCTTTCACTGCGTTGCGCAAAATATCGCCTGTAGAGATATGCAGCAGGTTAAATTCCTTGGTAATCCGCTCCGCCTGTGTGCCCTTTCCTGCCCCCGGGGGGCCCATTAAGACTACCAACATTTTGGGGTTACCTCCTTCATCTTTATCCTTAAAATCCGCTGCAAAACTTAAACTGCATAAAAAAACCTTGTTTTAGTCCGTTATTTGCTGCGTACACATATTATCTTACGCCCTGTGCATACTTGATCATACGCACCAATTATAGCATAAGCCAAAGGCAGGGGGATAGAAGCTGCCTGCTCAAAAAAGGAGTCCTGGAAGATGATACACAAAAAAAAACCTGGAAGCACCGCTGTTTTAACCACCAACCCTCTGGAAGCGGCAGGGTTTGCCCGCTACGTCCATGGGCTGAGCACATTGTTCCGGCAACTTGAACCCCCTGTCCCTCCCCTGGTTATCCTCTGCATCGGCAGTGATCGCTCCACCGGCGATGCCCTGGGCCCCCTGGTCGGCAGCATGCTCACCCCTCTGCAGCGGGCCGATGCCGCCGTCTACGGCACCCTAGAAAACCCCGTCCACGCCCTGAACCTAGAACAAGTCCTTGTCTCCATCAGGGCAGAACACCACCGGCAGGCTATCCTGGCCATTGATTCCTCCTTGGGAGCAAAGCACCATGTGGGTTGCCTGCAACTGGGCCTGGGCAGCCTCCGCCCGGGGGCCGCCGTGCAAAAAAAATTGCCGGCCGTCGGCGACCTTTTTATTACCGGAATCGTGGGCGTAGCGGGGTTTATGGAGTATATGGTTTTACAAAGCACCAGGCTTGGTCTGGTGCTGCCCCTGGCCCAACGCCTCAGCCTGGGGCTCAAACAGGCCCTTGCCCACGCCCGGCTCCCCGGAGATACTGTTTTCTACAGAGATAAGGAAAATTTTTCTTTAGACGGGCCCCTCTGCCCCCGGACAGAAACACACCCCTTTTAAAACAGCAGGCCCCTTATTTTTTTTTCCCCTGCCCCTTTTCCCCGGCCGCAATATTTAACCTGGCTCCCTTTTCCTTTTCCAGGGCGCTCTCTTTCTTTTTTTCCTCTTCCTCGGGGCTGCCGCCACCTTGTCCCTGGCTGCCCTCATGGGCAATAAGGGAGGGTTTAAATTCCTTTTTCCCCGCCCTTTTATCTTCGCGGAGCTTCATGACACATCTGCCGGTGAGGACCGCGCCGTCTTCCACTGTAAGGGAACCCACCTCCGCATCGCCGATGAGCACGCCTGTGGCACGGATATCAAGCTTGCCCTCCGTCTTGATATTGCCCTCTATTCTTCCCGCCAGGATCGCATTGACGCAGGAAATGTTGGCCTGTACAAAGCCGTCTTCCCCAATAATCACATCGCTGCGGGAAAAAAGGTCACCCTTAAAACTGCCGTCAATACGGACACTCCCTTTGGAGGTCAGGTTCCCGCCAAGTACCGTCTCCTTCCCGATAATCGTCTCGATTTTCTGCGTGGTTGAAATTTTGTTTTTAAACAAAAGCTTCCACCTTTCTTAGGGCATATATTCCCTGGGGTTAACGGCAACCCCGTGCACATAGACAGTATAGTGGAGGTGCGGGCCGGTGCTCATTCCCGTATTGCCCACATAACCAACCAGCTGGCCTTTATAGACCCTTTCGCCCCGGCTTACGGCAAAGCCGGAAAGATGGCCGTAAAGGGTCTGAAAGCCATAGCCATGGTCAATGATAATATGGTTCCCAATACCCCGGCGGTACACAGCCACCTCCACTTTACCGTCGGCGGTGGCATAGACAGGCGTGCCCCGGGGCGCGGCGATATCAATGCCGTCATGAAATTCCCCTCTGCCTGTAAAAGGCGAACGGCGGGGCCCAAACTCAGAGGTCACCCTCCCCCGCAGCGGCCAGATGGAGGGAGTGGAGGCAAACTCCCTTTGCTGCTCCAGAATATCCTCCCTTAACTGCAGCATCTCTTCCGTACGTTGCAGCAGCGTCTCCTGCAGCAGGGTCAGGTTGCCCAAAGTCCTGTCTACAACCTGGTTACCGCCGCGCCCGGGCAGCACCGGCTGGACAGCCCTGGAATTCAAGGCGTATGCCGGCAATGTTTCTGTCTGCGCCGGAGAAGGAGGCAGATCCATCAGCCGACGTACTTCCTCCCCCAGGTGTTCCACCTCTTCCACCTTAAAGAGCAGCTCCTCCGTCATGCTGGCCAGAAGGTCGAGCTGTTCCCCCAGTATACGGTTTTCCGCCCGCAGCTTTTCCACCGCTGTGCTGTCCTCCTGCCCTTTTAAATGTGAATGTAAAGTCACATAAGCCAGCAGCAAAGAGACAACCAGGACTACACTGCAAAGCTGCAGCAGAAAAAGGGGGATACGTAAACTGAGCACCGCTTCTTCCGTATGGGGGATCACCATGATCGTAAAAAAACGGCCCTTATGCTTCATGCTCATGCGGCTTCATAACTCCCGTTGAAAAACAATAGTCAAAAAAGGCTGTAAATATATTCTGCGAGTATTTAAAAATTCCTTCTTTAAAATGCAGGGAAAAATACAGAAAAAACTTAAGCCGGAAAATTAACCCTTTCCCCCTACGCCTAGTCTGCCAACAAAGGGAAACCGGGGCATTGTTTCACGTGAAACAATGCCCCGGCCCTGCACCCCCCTTAATATCTTTCATGGTCTGAGTAGCAGAGCGCTCAGGCGCTCCAGATCCTCATCACCATAATAAAACAACTGGATACTGCCTTCCCGGCTGCTTTTGTTAATTTTAACCTTCGTCCCGTATTGCCGGCGCAGCTTCGCTGCCAGCTCCTCGAGCAAAAGCTCCCCCAGGTCTTCTTCTGTTTTATCCTCTGCCTGTTTCTTGGGCCTGTTTCGGTTGGCGTGCAGGGTCCGCACCAGGTTCTCCACCTGCCTGGCGTTTAATTGCCGGGAGATAATTTCTGCCGCCACAGCCCGCTGCTCTTCCGGTCCTGTCAGCGCCAAAAGGGGCCTGGCCTGGCCGGGTGTAAGCAGGCCCTGCTCCAAATAACCCTGCACTTCCACATCAAGGGCAAGGAGTCGTAACCCGTTGGCAATGGCGGAACGGCTCTTTCCCAGTTTGGCCGCCAGTTCCTCCTGGGTAAGACCATATTCCTGGAGCAGCAGCTTCAAAGCATTTGCTTCTTCAATGGGGTTAAGATCCTGCCGCTGCAGGTTTTCAATTAAGGCTACGGCCATAACCTGCTCCGCAGGATAATCTTTGACCAGGGCGGGGATGGTCTTCAGCCCGGCCATGGCTGCGGCCCGCAGCCTGCGCTCGCCGGCGATGAGAATATAGAGATCGCCTCTTTTTTGCACGATTACCGGCTGGATTACCCCGTATTGCAGCATCGTCTCCGCCATTTCCTTTAATTTCTGCTCGTCAAAGTCTTTACGCGGCTGGTTGGGGTTGGCCTTGATTTTTTCCAGGGGCAGCTCTACCGTGCCCGTTTCCTGCTCCAGCGGGGCAAAATTTTCCCCGCCCGGGAGGAAGGCGCCCAGTCCTTTACCCAATCCACGTTTGCTCATCTCTCCAGCACCTCCTCCGCCAGCTGTTTATAGAGCTCGGCCCCCTTGCTGCGCGGGTCATATTCCAAAATAGGCTCACCATGGCTCGGTGCCTCGCTTAACCTTACATTACGGGGGATCACGGCCTTAAATACCTTTGTGCCAAAATATTTTCTTACTTCTTCCGCCACCTGCTCCGACAGGTTTGTGCGTACATCGTACATGGTCAAAAGGACACCCATAATTTTGAGGCCCTTATTTAAATATTTTCTGATGAGCTCTATGGTTTTTACCAGCTGGCCCAGGCCCTCCAGGGCATAATATTCGCACTGAATGGGAATGAGCACCCCGTCTGCCGCGGTAAAGGCATTGACCGTGAGCAGGCTTAAAGAAGGGGGGCAATCTATAATAATATAGGCGTACTTTTCCCTTATTGGTTCCAGCAGCCTTTTCAGGCGGTGCTCCCGGGAAATGGTGGAAACCAGCTCAATCTCCGCCCCGGCAAGTTTGATCGTCGCCGGGATGATCTGCAGGTTGGGCAGCCTGGTGTCATAAATTACTTGTTCCACCGGGATCTCGTTGATCAGGGCGTCATAGATACATTTTTTGATCGTCCCTTTATCGATGCCGACCCCGCTCGTGGCGTTTCCCTGAGGATCGATATCCAGCAACAGCACCTTTTTGCCAAAAGATGCCAGATAAGCGCTCAAATTGACGGCGGTCGTTGTTTTCCCGACTCCCCCTTTTTGATTGGTGATGGCAATAACTCCCTGCAAGATCTTCACCCCGTTATCTCCGATCCCTTTTTCTATGCCTGACCGGTTTCCTCTGCCCTGACCCAGCAATTTTCTTAAACGGAGTTTGCTGTCAGGGAAAAGAAAAAGCGCCCCCGCCCTTGCCTGCCGGCACTTAACTCGTTTTCTGGGCCGCTTCCTTTTTAGGCAGGGTGATGCGTATTTCCCAGCTGTCTTCCTTTTCTATTTCTTTGATCTCCGGGTTTAAACCGGCCTGACGAATAACATGTACCGCCTGGCGGATCGTATTTAAAAAGATGCGCAGATCCCTGATCACCACTTTACGGCGGTTCTTCTCTCCGCCCCTGGCTTCCGCCTGCTGGGCGAGGCTGCTGACCAGTTTTTCCGTTTCGTTTACATTGAGGTTTTGTTCCAGGATAAATTCTGCAACCCTGAGCTGCTGCTCGGGGCTATCCAGTTTTAAAAGGGCCCGGGCATGCCTTTCCGTTAATTTCCCTTCACTCAGGAGCTCTTTTACCGCCGCCGGCAACTTGAGTAAACGTATTTTATTGGCAATGGTGGATTGTTTTTTACCCAAACGCTGGGCCAGCACCTCCTGGGTAAGATTAAACTCCTCGATCAACCTTTTATAGCCCTGCGCTTCTTCAATAATATTTAGATTTTCCCGCTGCAAATTTTCGATCAGAGCCACGGCAGCAAGGGAACTCCCCTGGTAATCGCGGATAATCGCCGGTATCTCCTGCCATTGAAGCAATTTGCAGGCCATAAAACGCCTCTCCCCAGCGACAATGCTGTAGCCTTCTTCCTCCCGCGTCACAATAATCGGTTGCAGTAAACCGTACGTTTTAATGGATTGGGCCAGTTCCTGGATTTTTTCTTCATCAAAACTTTCCCGGGGCTGAAAACGGTTACTGCGAATCAGCGGCAGCGCGATCTTTTTTACCTCTTCCGCAGTCTCGAATTTCCGGTCATCATCCCGAAATTTGCCCCGCCAGTCCATCTTACCAATCTCCCGCCTTTTTTTTGATCATGGGCCGCACTTTCCGCCCCATTTCCCTTAACCCTGACCTCCCAAAAAATTCGACAGCAAGCACACATTTCCTGCTGGCTTTTGGCCTTACCGTTTTTTATTCTTATTTATGCGTGACTGGTCTGGAAACTCAAGCATAAAAGGGCCTTTTTTGGGGTATGCCGGCCCGGCGGGGGAAACGTCCCTCCGTTTCCCCGACCTTCTCCAGGACGAGGATGGTCCGCTCCTTGCCCGCAGGGGGAAGGGTATAATTGATTCTTTCGCGCAACGTGCCGCCGCACAAAGCAATTATTTTTTCCGCCGCTGCTAGCTCCCCGGCCACAGCAGGGCCCTTAAAGGCCCAGAAAAAGCCGCCTTTTTGCAAAAGGGGCAGGGCAAGCTCGGCCAGGGTAACAAGGGGCGCCACAGCCCGCGCTATCACCCAGCCGTATTTTCCCCTGCCTGCGCCCCTGCCCCAATCCTCCGCCCTCAGGTGCAAACAAGAAATTTCCTTCAAGCCCAGTTTACGGATAACCGTTTCTAAAAAAGCTATTTTTTTCTGCGTCGCTTCCAGTAAATAAACCCGCAAAGAGGGGCAGAGTATTTTCAGCGGGATTCCTGGGAAACCCGCCCCGCTGCCCAGGTCCAGGAGTTCCGGGGAGGGACAGCCTCCTTGGCGCACCACGCCACTTAAGGAATCGCAGCAATGCTCATAGAGGAAAGGCTCTAAGCCGTCGATGCGGGTAAGGTTATATTTCTTGTTTTCCTCCTGCAAAATTTCCCAGTACCGTAAAAGCAGCCCGGCCTGTTCTCTATCCAGCCTGATCCCGCAGGCAGCGGCCCCGGCAATTATTTCTGTCAGCTGCATCTTCCCCCGCCACTTTCCTGCCTTATTTGCCGATACAAAAATTACGGAAGATCTCCTCCAGAAGATCAGCGGGAATTTCTTTACCCAGAAGGTTTTGTAATTTACTGTAGGCGTTTTCCAGGTCCACAGCCACAAGGTCCAGGGGCAGTCCGGCAGCAAGGGCCTCCAGCGCATCTTCCAGGCTGCCCACTATCTCCTCCAGCAGTCCGGCCTGCCGCGCTGAGAGCACAAGGGCACTCTCCCCGCCCCCCACTTCGCCGGCGTTAACGATCTTTACAATTTCTTCCTCCAGGGTCTCCATCCCTTCCCCCGTAACCACCGATATTTTGATCAATTTATTTCCCGGAAATAATTTTTTCACCTCGGCAGGGGCGACCTTGTCCCCCAGATCGAGCTTATTGCCAAGGATAAGCACCTTTTGCCTGCTCACCTCCGGGAGGCTACTGTAAATCCAGAGGTCCTCCCTATCGATACCGCTGGAAAGGTCAAGCATAAAAAGGATCAGATCTGCATCAGCAATGGCCCGCCGGGCATAATCCATACCAATTTTTTCCACAGCATCACCCCCGGCGCGCAGGCCTGCCGTATCCATCAGGCACAGGGGTATGCCCTTTAAGTTAACATAATCGGTGAGCAGATCCCGGGTTGTCCCCGGCACAGGCGTGACAATGGCCCGGTCTTCATTTAAGAGGTAATTATATAACGACGACTTACCCACATTTGGTTTTCCGGCAATAACTGTCTTTAGCCCCTCCTGCAGGATACGTCCCTGTGCACTGCGCCGCTGCAGCAAGACGGCCTGATCCTTAATTTTTTCTACCCTTTTCCAGATCTCCTGGTAATCTTCTCCCGCCACATCCTCCAGGGGAAAATCAGCTTGGGCCTCAATGAGGGCGCGCAGCCGGAAAATTTCTCCGGCCATCTTCTCCATCTCCCGGGAAAGGGACCCTTTTAGCCCCTGTAGAGAGGAGTACAGCCCCCTTTCCGACCTGGCGTTGACCAAGGAAAGGACGCTTTCAGCCTGTACCAGATCAATGCGCCCGTGTATAAAAGCCCGCTTGGTAAACTCTCCCGCTTCTGCCAGACGCGCCCCCAGCTGCAGCAAGAGTTTAAGGATTTTGGCCAGGGGGACAGGACCCCCGTGGGCGTTAATCTCCACTACGTCTTCCCGCGTATAAGTATGGGGGGCCGGCATAAAGCTGACCAGGACTTCGTCTATCTCCTTTCCTTCCAGATCCACAATATAACCGTAATAAAGGCGCCGCGGCTGCAAATCTTCGTCTTTCTGCAAACCCCGGGAAGGCTTTGTTTTTTTCCCGCCCCGCACAAAAACACGGCGCGCCAGCTCAAAAGATCTGCTGCCGCTTAAGCGGATAATGCCAATACCTCCCTGCCCCGGCGGCGTGGAGACAGCTACAATCGTATCGTGCTCAGGCAACGACATCTCTAAAATACTCCCGTCATAAATACTCCCAGAATAAATTTAAACTGCATAAATTTAAGCTGCGGCCACCTTTGCCCTTTGCCGCTACAAAAAAACCGCACCCGCTCCCTTCAGGAACGATGCGGCTTTCTCCTGCTGCCACCTTAATTTTGACGCGGCACAATGACGACTTTGCGATACGGCTCTTCACCTTTGCTGTATGTATCCACGTCTTTATTGTTTTTAAGCGCCAGATGGATAATCCGCCGCTCCTGGGGGCTCATGGGTTCCAGGACAACTTCTTTGTTTGTGCGTCTGGCCTTGCTGGCCATATTAGCAGCTAGCTGCTCCAGGCTCTTTTCCCGGCGCACTCTGTAATGCTCCACGTCCAGCAATACCCGCCTTTTTTGATCATAAAAATTCCTGCTCAGGATGACGTTGCACAGGTACTGCAGGGCGTTTAAGGTGTTACCCCTTTTTCCGATTAAAATACCTAAATTCCTTCCATAAATCTCCGCATATAAGAGCCCCTCCGCCTCTTTAACGGCAACTTCTCCTTCCAGGCCCATCAACTGCAGTATTTCTTCCAGAAAACTTTTTAGCAGTACCGCCGGCTCCTTGAGGACAGTCAGCCTTACCCTGGCCGGCTTCTGGGAAATTATTTTAAAAAGCCCCGCTGACGCTTCACTCAGGACCTCAACCTTAACATTATTCTTCCTTACGCCCAGCTGCCCTATACCCTCCTGCAGGGCTTCCTCCACGCTTTTCGCTGTAATCTCTATGGACCTCATCTGCCCTTAAACGCCCCTTTCTTTTTTCCCTTTGGCTTTTTATGCTTTTTTCTGTGAGCACCTTGGAGCGCGTTTATGTCTCTGACGGCAGTTTTTTTAGTTCCCGGCGTTTTCTGTACAGCTTTCGTTTTTTTGTTTGTCGCCTGTTTGCTTTTTTCACTTTCCTTTTCTTCCCCGAGATCCTGCTCGCCCTTTTTTGCTTCTTTACCTTCCCCGGCCTCCGCTTTTGTCCCTCTGTCCTTTTCCAGCTCTTTGATCAGAAAATGGTTACCCACGGAAAAAATAGAATTGGTCGTCCAGTAAAGGACCAGGCCCGCCGGAAAACTTACGCTGATAATCAAAATCATCACCGGAAACACATAAAGCATGACCTTCTGTTTAGGATCGGTAAGCAGCAAGCGCTGATGCAAAAAGGTGGCGGCGGCAGAAACAAGGGGCAGAATATAATAGGGGTTGATAAAAGCAAACATACCGGCAGCTTCCGTTGCTGAGAGCTGCAGATCCAGGCCCAGAAAAAAGGTGTCCTCAATCAGGGCCGTCCCTTCGCGCAGCAATTGGAAGACGGCAATGATAATCGGCAGCTGCACAAGGAGGGGCAAACAGCCGCCCAGGGGGTTGATCTTGTGCTCCCGCATATATTCCATCGTGGCCATGTTGTATTTTTCTTTGTCGTGCTTGTATTTTTCCTGCAGCTTTTTCAGTTCCGGCTGCAACTGCTGCAGCCTTTTGGAGGCGCTGATCTGTTTTCTGGTCAGCGGGAAGGTGATGATATTTACCAGGAGAGAGAGGAGAATAATAGCCAGACCGTAATTTCCCGTTTTTTCAAAGAAAAAAACGAGTATCTTGCCGATATAATCCACCAGAGGCCCCAAAATTTGCTCCATGCAGATCCTCCTTCGCTGACGCTGCTCACTATCATTTACTGCCGGGGAACGGGGTCATAGCCCCCCGGATGAAAAGGATGGCACCTGCCTATCCTTTTAAGGGTAAGGAAAATACCCTTTAAAACGCCGAAAGTTTGCACCGCTTCAGCACAATAAGCCGAACACGTAGGGTAAAAACGGCACCTGGCCGGTAGCAGGGGCGATATTGCCCGGCGGTAAAATTTAACCATCCCTAAAATTAGACCCTTCATTCCATTATTTTACCCCTTTTAAACAATCTAGCCAACTCCGCCAGCATATCGCCAAACTTTACAGCAGCTGCACCCCGGCGCACCACAACAACGATATCATACCCATTTTGCATTTTATCTTTTAAACGGGTAAAGGCTTCTTTAATTATTCTTTTTAACCTGTGTCTGACAACGCTTTTGCCAACCTTTTTGCTGATGGAGACACCCAGCCTGTTGTGGCCGTATTCGTTCTTACGGTAGAAAATGACAATATTGCCGGCAGCCCGCGCTTTACCCTCCTGATATACCCTTTTAAATTCGTAATTTTTTCTCAGCCTTTCTTCTCGTTTCATCAACGGGCAGACCTGTTCTTTTTATTTTTTTTTCAAGCGGTGAGCCTGCGGCGCATCTTTCTTCTCCTTCTTTTGAGGACCAGTTTACCTCCCGGCGTGCTCATCCTCTTTCTAAAACCATGCACCCTTTTTCTTTTTATTTTTTTGGGCTGGTACGTACGCTTCACCTTAATCCCTCTTTCTGTGAAATCTTAATCATCTTGCATTAAAACCATGAAATTAATTATAACTTATGGCTTAAAATGGTGTCAATTAAATCCCCTGACTATTTTTTATGCACAGGAAAAGTAAACAAAATTAAAGCATATAAAGGCCAATTCTCGGTAAAGGCGGTTTTTCCACAACCAGGCGTTGATTGCATAATTAAAATAATTTTGCTATTATATCTTTACAAAAGATGCCTCTGCTAACAAAAAAGGGGGCACTTTTCCACATTTATTGTTTATAACTCCTTTCTTTTTGTGGATATCCCTTTTTTTTGGAGGTTGGCATTAAATGAGCGAGTATTTATCCAACATCTGGCGTGCTGTCCTCGTAGAAATGGAAAACCACCTCAGTAAGCCCAGCATCGAAACATGGTTAAAAAACACCAGACCCGTATCCCTGCAGGAAAACACTTTTATCGTGGAAGTCCCTAATGATTTTACAAGAAACTGGTTAAAAAACCATTACTACAGCGAACTCACCAGTTCATTGCAGAAAGTAATTAATGCAAATTGCGACATACATTTTGTGGTCAAACAGGATGCGCTTTTCAACCGGCAGGCCGATAACAGGCCGAGCCAGGAGGTAAACAGGGAAGAGGACTATAAAAATACCCGCAAGGACTTTTCCAGCGTCTGTAAATGGCTCAACCCCAAATACACCTTCGATAGCTTTGTCATCGGCAGCAACAACCGCTTTGCCCAGGCCGCATGCCTGGCTGTAGCGGAAACGCCCTCCCACGCCTACAACCCCCTTTTTATTTACGGCGGTGTCGGCCTGGGCAAGACACACCTGCTCCATGCCATCGGGCACTATGTCTTCTCCCATAATATCAGTCAGAATGTGGTTTATCTCTCTTCAGAAAAATTTACCAACCAGTTTATCAACGCCATCCGCGACAACAAAACAGTGGATTTTCGTAACAAATACCGCAATATAGACGTCTTATTAATCGACGATATCCAGTTTCTGGCCGGCAAGGAACAAACCCAAGAGGAATTTTTTCACACCTTTAATGCCCTGCACGAAAACAACAAACAAATTGTTATCTCCAGCGACAGGCCGCCCAAAGAGATCATCAAACTGGAAGACCGGCTCCGTTCACGTTTTGAATGGGGCCTCATTACAGACATACAGCCGCCGGATCTGGAGACGCGCATCGCCATTCTGCGCAAAAAAAGCCAAAACGAAGGTATTTACATACCTGACGAGATCCTTACCTTTATCGCCCAAAAAATTGAAACAAACATAAGGGAACTTGAAGGGGCCCTGGTGCGCATTATCGCTTACGCTTCCCTGGAGGACAGGCAGATCAGCCTGGAATTTGCCACAGAGGCGTTAAAGGACCTCCTCAGTAAAAACAAAAAAAACAATATTACCAATGAGCATATTATCAACGCCACCGCTTCATACTTTAAAATCTCCCCGCAGGATCTCAAATCAAGGCGCAGGCCGCAAAATATCGCCCTGCCCCGCCAGATTGCCATGTATCTCTGCCGTGAGATCACCGATTGCTCCCTGTTAAAAATCGGGGAAGATTTCGGCGGCAAGGACCATTCCACAGTTATCCACGCACACCGCAAAATCTCCAGCGACCTTGCGCAAAACGAAGAACTGTCGCAAACGGTCAAAGAAATTAAAAATTTGATCTACAGTATTTAGCCCTTGACCTATCACCACCGATTTATCAACACCATTTGTGAAATTGGAGCGGATAACAGAGCCTTTAGTGTGGAAAAATTACTCTCGCCGCCGCCCTTTAACCTGTAAACCGTTTTTATCGACACCTTACCCACAGGAAAAACCACCGGCCCTGTTTATACAGGCGGCGCTAAAAAACAAGTTTTGTCATCATTTTTCACATATTAACAGGGTTTAAAAATACTGCCTTTTTAAAATAAAGATAAAGATTATTTTAATAATATGGGGTGAATAATTTGCTTATCCATTGTCACCAGGATACCCTTTTAAGGTGCCTTCAAGTTGTGGAAAAGGCCATACCTTCCCGAACCACCATGCCTATCCTTAAAGGAGTACTGCTACACGCGGAAAATGGTGCCCTGCAGCTGGTCTCCCATAACCTGGAGTTATCTGTGCAGGCCCGCTATGACCAGGCAGAGATTGAAGCAGAGGGGAAAATTGTTTTACCGGAAAAAATTGTGGAGATTATACGCCAGTTTGAAAGCGGTACCACGGTGACAATAAAAGTCCAGGAAGACGGGCTGCGCGCTGAGATAACCAGCGGCAGCGCTGTTTTTGTTTTATACGGCATGGATGCCGCGGAGTATCCCCGTTATACCGTGGCCGAGGAATGGAGCGCATGGGAAAAAATCGAGTTTTCTGCCGCCGCTTTTAAAGAGCTGTTTAAAAAAATCATTATTGCCGTCTCCCATGATGAGGCCAGACCTCTTTTCAGGGCCGTCCATCTGCGTCTGGAAAAGAGCGGAAAGCTGACCGCCGTGGCTACAGACACGTATCGCCTGGCCAGGGTGCAGCAGTTTTACAGGGAGGAAAGGAGGGCTAAAGATCTGGATTTTCTGGTGCCCGGACGCACCCTCGCGGAAATTTTAAAGGTTGTGGAGGAAAACCCGGAGGAAAAAGTCGTCTGTTATTTTCAAGAAAACGAAATTATTTTTTGTTACCGCGAGTTTAGCTTTACCAGCCGTTTGTTGGAAGGCAAGTATCCTGATGTAAGCGGCGTATTTCCGGCGGAGTTCAAAACCGCAATCAAGGTTAACAAAGAAAAACTGGAAAAGCTGTTAAGGCGGGCTATACTGCTGGCCTCCGGGCAGAACCATGTGATCATCCTGAATATATATGGGGATATTTTACATGTAAGTGCCGGCAGTGAAAGCGGCAAAATGGATGAGGAGCTGGTGCTCGAGGAGAAAGAAGGGGAGGATCTGGAGGAGATACTGCTCAATGCCCGCTACTTTATGGAACCTCTCCCCGTTATTGACGACGAAATATTACATATCTACTTCCACGGCCCCTTGGGCCCATGTATTTTTTCCCATGATATGGTCAAAGTTGAAGGCAAAGAAACCTATGCCTATCTGGTCTTGCCCATCAAGACGGATAGAAGAGCCTAAAGCTTGTTTCCTCAAGGGAAAGGAGTTTTATCTCTTTGTTGCTCCGGGAAATTCGCCTGCAGAACTTTCGCAATTATGAAAAGGCCGAGCTTTGCTTTAAACCGGGCCTGACTTTAATCCGGGGGGCTAACGGGCAGGGCAAGAGCAATTTACTGGAGGCTATATACTCTCTCTGTTTTGCCGGCTCATTCCGGCAGGTGCGGGACGAAGAGATGGTCCGCTTCGGCAGTTCTTTTTATTATCTTTGCGGCAACCTCCTCAGTAATGAGCTCTCCTATCAGATGGAGGTGGGCTATGCTGCTCTCCAGAAAAGGAAAGTGGTCAAGGTAAACGGTAATATAGAAAAAAGAGGAAAATTTAACCGGGTTTTTCCCGTTGTTTTTTTTGTACCGGAGGACCTGGAAATTGTGCGCCGCGGCCCGGAAGAGCGCAGGCGCTTCCTTGACCGGGAGCTCTGTCAGCTCAGCTCTGCTTATGCCGCGGACCTGAACGCTTACAGACGGGCCCTTTTACAAAAAAACCGTCTGCTCCGGGAGCAGCGGCACAGCCCTGCCCTGCGGGAACTTCTGTCTCCCTGGAACAGACAGTTAGTCAAGTATGGCAGCCGGATTATTGCTTACCGCAACCAGATAATTCAAAGATGGGCCGAAAAAGCAGGGCAGAATTACAGGGTCCTTTTCCGCTACGGACATAAGCTGGAGATTATTTACCACTGCAGCCTGGCTTACGGCAGGTTGGGCGGAGAACCGGCCGCCGATGCCGCGCAGCTGGCCGAGCTTATGTCCCGGGAGATCAAAGCCAGGGAAAGTGAAGAAAGGGCCAGAGGGTATGCCCTGGTGGGGCCGCACCGGGATGACCTGTTTTTTTTCCTTGACCGGAGGGAGGCCAGAAAATTTGCTTCCCACGGCCAGCAGCGCGGCATCGTCATCGCCTTAAAGGCTGCCCAGGTCCAATATTACGGAGAAACCATGGAAAAACCCCTTTTTATGATCGATGATATTTTTTCCGAGCTGGACGAAGAACGGCGCCGCCAGTGTTTGCTGCTTTTTGAGGCGGCGGCCCAGGTTTTGATGACCGTAACGGGTGAAAACAAGGAGACGGAGCTTTACCTGCCCGGGAGAGAAGCAGCTTCTTTGTATATTGTGCAGAGCGGCACAGTCAAGGAGGCGAAATTAAATTGATTAAAGCCGGTTCCCTGGTTAAGGATTTTTTTGCCAGGAGAAACCTGTCTCCGGGATCTTCGGAAAAGGAAGTTTTGGATTATACAGGTATCTGGGAGAGCATTGTGGGCGAAAATATTGGCAGGAATACCCGTCCCCTTTCCTTAAAAGGCGGGGTTCTTTATGTGGAAGTGGCAGACAGCGTCTGGCTCTATGAACTGACCCTTTTAAAGAGCAAAATTATCGGGGACTTTAATGCTGCGGCCGGGGAAAAGGTCCTTTTGGAGATCGTTTTTCGCAACATGGGCATCGCCCTGCAGGGAAAGCAGGAGGGCGGGAGAAGTGCGCCCGGCCCGGCACCACCCCAGGGCGGGTCCGCACAGGGGAAAAAAGAGCAAAAACTAGCTTTGCGGGCAAAGGAAAAAACAGAGATCGCCAGGCTGACCAGGCACCTTTCCGAGCCGCTGCGGCCGGGTATGGAGCGCCTGCTCTGCAGCTTTTTTTTATTTGAACTGTGGAAAAAAGAGCAGGGAGCCGGCGTTTGCCCCCGCTGCCGCGCCAGGTTTTTTGCCGGGGCCGCCGGAGAGCAGCTGTGTCCCTTTTGTACCCGGGAACAGAAAAAGAGGGATTTTATTTAAATGCTGCTGTCATCTCTGATCTTATGATATAATTTATGCCTGGGAAAACGTTATATAAAGTATAAAGGAGGCAACCCATGTTCCTGCATATAGGAAATTCACGCGTCATTCCCCTTGAAGAGATAGTGGGCATCTTTGATCTGGAGCTGCAGCGCAACCCCGTGACGCTCCAATTTCTGGAGAGTTTTCCCGCAGAAAAAGAGATTCAGGACAACCGTGAAGCCAATAATTCTTTCATTGTTACCAGAAAAAAAGTTTTCTATTCCCCCATTTCTCCCCTGACGCTCCAGCGCAGGGTGAAAAAGAACCAGATTTAGAGTTGTTGACCGGGAGGATGAGATCTATGCAGGAAAAAACAGCCGGTGTTTACGACGAACACCAGATCCAGGTCCTGGAAGGGCTTGAAGCGGTGCGTAAACGCCCGAGCATGTATATAGGTTCCACGGAAAGCAGGGGACTGCACCACCTTGTTTTTGAAGTGGTTGACAACAGCATAGACGAAGCCATGGCCGGTTATTGCCACCATATTGAAGTAACTCTCAATAAAGACCTTTCCGTCACCGTCAGCGACGACGGCCGGGGTATCCCCGTGGGTGAACACCCCCAGCAGAAAAAATCGGCCCTGGAAGTGGTGCTGACGATCCTCCATGCCGGCGGTAAATTTGGCGGTGAAGGCTACAAGGTGGCAGGCGGCCTGCACGGCGTCGGCCTTTCCGTGGTTAATGCCCTCTCCAAGCGGCTGGAAGTGGAGGTGGAAAGGGAGGGCAGGCGCTTCCGCCAGTCTTACGCCTGCGGCGTCCCCCTGACCGAGCTCAAGGAGGTCGGCCCTTCCAAACGGACAGGGACGAAAGTTACCTTCTGGCCTGACGATACAATTTTCGATAGCGTTGATTTTGACTATAACCTGCTGGCCCAGCGCCTGCGCGAGCTAGCTTTCCTCAACAAAGGCCTTAAAATTGTCCTCAGGGATCGCAGGCCGGCCGAGGAAAAAAAGGACGTCTTCAAGTTTGACGGAGGAATCAGTTCTTTTGTCGCTTACCTGAACAAAAATAAGGACACTTTTCCCGCGAAACCCATCTATATTGAAAAAGAGAAGGACAACTGCTGGGTGGAGATCGCCCTGCAGTACCATACCGCCTACAATGAGGCAATCTATTCTTATGCCAACAATATCCGCACGCAGGAAGGCGGCACCCATGAGCTGGCCTTTAAAAACGCCCTCACGCGCCTTATCAATGAACATGCGCGGCGGCTCAATGTCCTCAAAGACAACCAGGAAAACCTGCAGGGGGAGGATATCCGCGAAGGGCTGACGGCCGTGATCAGCGTCAAGATCCTTAACCCCCAGTTTGAAGGCCAGACCAAGACGCGCCTGGGCAATGCCGAAGTGCGGGGTATTGTGGAAGGGATCCTTACCGGTGAACTGGGACATTACCTGGAACAAAACCCTGCCGTGGCCAAAAAGATCTGCGAAAAGGCGGTCCAGGCTTCCCGGGCCCGTGACGCGGCCCGCCGCGCCAGGGAACTGACCCGTCGTAAAAACGCCCTGGAGGTCAGCAACCTGCCGGGGAAACTGGCGGACTGCGCCAGTAAAGATGCCCGGGAAAGTGAAATTTTTATTGTCGAGGGCGATTCAGCCGGCGGTTCGGCCAAGCAGGGCCGGGACAGGCATTTTCAGGCCGTGCTGCCGCTGCGGGGCAAAATTCTCAACGTGGAAAAAGCCCGCCTGGATAAGATCCTGGCCAACGAGGAGATCCGTGCCCTCATCACCGCCCTGGGGACCGGCATCGGGGACGATTTTGACGTGGCCAAGCTGCGCTACCATAAAGTGATCATCATGACTGACGCCGATGTGGATGGTTCGCACATCCGCACTTTGTTGCTCACCTTCCTCTATCGTTATATGGAACCGCTCATTTCCCTGGGCTATATTTATATCGCCCAGCCGCCCCTGTACAAAGTTACCAAAAACAAAAAGGAGTATTATCTCTACCGGGAGGAAGACCTGGAGAAATATATGCAGAAACTAGGGCGCCAGGGGACAACCGTGCAGCGTTTCAAGGGTCTGGGGGAGATGAACCCGGAGCAGCTCTGGGAGACGACGCTAAACCGGGAAAGCCGTACCATCCTCCAGGTAAAAATGGCCGATGCCATCCGGGCCAACGAGATCTTTACCGTCCTTATGGGCGACAAAGTGGAGCCGCGGCGCAACTTTATTGAACAGCACGCCCGGGAAGTGCGCAACCTGGATATTTAAAGCCTAAAAGGTTTTAACGTTTGCTTCTGAAAAACTGTAAGTGAGGTTTTAGCTGAACAATGAAACTGGAAAAAGAAAAAATTATCCCCGTCCACCTGGATCAGGAAGTTAAAAATTCTTTTCTGGATTACGCCATGAGCGTCATTGTAAGCCGTGCCCTGCCCGATGTAAGGGACGGCTTAAAACCTGTGCACCGGCGCATCCTTTATGCCCTCATGGATATGGGTATGACCCCGGATAAACCCCATAAAAAATCGGCCCGCCTTGTGGGGGAGGTCCTGGGTAAATACCATCCCCATGGCGATCAGGCTGTTTATGAAGCCATGGTGCGCCTGGCGCAGCCTTTTTCCACCCGTTACCCCCTGGTGGACGGTCACGGCAATTTTGGCTCCATGGACGGAGACGCGGCGGCGGCCATGCGTTATACGGAAGCGCGCCTTTCGCCCCTGGCTCTGGAGCTGCTGCGGGACTTGGACAAAGAGACCGTGGACTTCCGCCTGAACTTCGACGAAAGCCTGGAGGAACCCGTAGTGTTGCCGGCCCGTTTCCCCAACCTGCTGGTAAACGGCTCTGCAGGGATCGCCGTGGGTATGGCCACAAGCATACCTCCCCATAACCTTACGGAGGTCATCAGCGCCCTGGAGCTGCTCATCGCCGACCCCTCCGCTTCCGACGATAGATTGCTGGAGCTGGTGAAAGGGCCCGATTTTCCCACCGGCGGCATTATCCTGGGGACAAAGGGGATCCGTGAAGCCTACCTGACGGGCCGGGGCAGCATCCAGGTGCGGGGCAAAACCCAGATCGAGACGGGCCAGGACGGGCGGCAGAAGCTCCTCATTACGGAGGTGCCCTACCAGCAGAACAAAGCCAAGCTGATCGAAAAGATCGCCGAGCTGGTAAGGGATAAAAAAATAGAAGGCATCAGCGAACTGCGCGACGAGTCGGACCGCAGCGGCGTGCGTATTGTAGTGGAGATACGCCGCGGCCACCAGGCGGAGATTGTTTTAAATCAGCTCTTTAAATATACGCCGCTGCAGCAAAGCTTCAGCATTATCATGCTCGCCCTGGTTGACGGCAGTCCCAGGATCCTCAGCCTGCGGGAGCTCCTTAACGCTTATCTGGCGCACCAGCAGGAAGTGGTGACCAGGCGTTCCCGCTACCTTTTAAACCGCGCCCTGGAACGGGCGCACCTGCTGGAGGGGCTGCGTATCGCTCTGGATAACCTGGACGAGGTGATCGCCACGATCAGGAGCTCTGCCGACGTTAAAGAGGCGCGGCAAAGGCTGATGGACGATTTCTCTTTAAGCGAAAAACAGGCCCAGGCCATCCTGGAGATGCGGCTGCAGCGGCTGACCGCCCTGGAAAGGCAAAAACTGGAAGAAGAATACCGCGCCCTCATGGAGGAGATCGCCTATTTGCGCGCCCTCCTTGCCGATACGTCCCTGGTGATGCAGGAAGTCAGGCGGGAACTGCAAGAGATCAAAGCAAAGTATGGGGACGCGCGGCTGACCAAAATAGTGGTCCATGAAGCGGAGATCGAGCTGGAAGACTTGATCCGCGAAGAAAAAGTGGTCATTACCCATACGCATCAGGGTTATATCAAACGCCTGCCTCTGGATACGTACCGCAGCCAGCACCGGGGCGGACGGGGCATTGTGGCCCATTCCATGCGAGAAAAAGATTTTATTGAGCACCTTTTTGTCTGTTCCACCAAAGATCTGCTTTTCTGTTTCAGCAACATGGGCAGAGTCTATCCTCTGAAAGTCTACGAGATCCCGGAAAGCGGCCGCACGGCCCGGGGTACGGCCATTGTTAACCTGCTCCCCCTGGAGGAGGCGGAATATATTACGGCTGTTTTCCCCTACGTGGAGCACCAGGAGGGGGATTGCATCATCATGGCCACGCAGCAGGGCTTTGTGAAAAAAAGTCTGCTGCAGGAATATGTTTCGGCCCGGCGTACGGGTCTGATCGCCCTGGGTCTGAACCCAGGTGACCAGCTCATTGCCGTGCGCTACCTGTGCTGTGGTGAGGAGACAACAGAGGAAGAGGAGGGACCAGGGGCAGGGGAAGAGACGGACGTGCTCATGGCTACGGCCAGCGGTTTGTTGATCCGCTTTGCCGGCAGCCAGCTCAGGTCCATGGGCCGCACGGCCCGGGGCGTAAGAGGGATCAACCTTTCCCCGGGAGACCGGGTGGTAAATATGAACCTCCTGCCGCCCCATCCCGCAGACAGAATGGCCCTGCTCCTGGTAACGGAAAAGGGGTTTGGCAAGATTACCCACTTAAACGAATTCCGCTGCCAGCACCGGGGTGGAAAGGGGATCCTGGCCCTTAAGGTCAGCCCCCAGGTCGGCGAGCTGGTCAGTTTTGCCTTGGTCCAGAAGAAGGACGAATTTATTATTGTTACAGCCCGGGGGCTGGTGATCCGGGAAAAGGTGGCGCCTATTCCGGTACAGGGCCGCTACGCCCGGGGCGTAACCCTGATTAAGCTTTCCCCCGACGATAAAGTTGTGAACCTGGCGATCCTGCCGCGCAGTTAAATCCCGACAAGGAGGAAAAAGTTGAGATATTCCCGCAGTATTCAGCCGGTTCTGGTGGTGCTCCTGCTAGTTTTGATTTTGGCCGCCTTTATCCTTGATTGGACGAGGCCCCGGACGCAGCCGGTGGAGGCCCTGCCCCCGCCGCCCCGCAGCACCGATATGGCCGTCATCGGCGCCACCACGGCCGCTTTGCTCACAGCCCTGCAGGGGGCGCAAAACGGCGCCCAGGTTTACCTTTTTCCCCAGGGGGCCGAGCTGGGTGAAGATGCCGCGTTTTTGCTGGCCGAGGGGCTGGCCGCGGCCGGGACGCCGCCGCAGCGGGAGCTGGCCGCCGCTTCCCCCCCTGAGGAAGCAGCAGAGCCCTTTTCCCCGGCGGACCTGGGAAGGTTGCTGCGGGAATGGGGTGGCAACCTCCATGATCCGGCCCTGCTGTCGGCCTTTATCCAGTTTGTTCCCCGCCTCTATCCTCTCCTGGAGAGCACCGGCATATCCTTTACGTATATTCCCGACCCTGACCGTTCGTATCTCCACCTCCCCCCTGCGGGGGCAGACCCCGCTGCCTATCAGCAGCACCTGAAGCTGAAGGTGATGCAGGCCGGCGTGATTATCAGCAACGACCGGGTAAAAGAGCTGCTTTTTTCCCCGCAAGGGGAGATAAAGGGCTTGCTGCTGCTCAATAGCTGGGGCAGGGAAGAGGTCCTCCGCCTGCGTTCCGTAGTGCTTGCCGACGGGGGTTACAGCGGCAACCTTTTGCGCTGGCATCCCTACCTGCCGTACAACAACCTGGTTCCTTACCGTACCGGGCAGGAGGGGTGGGGGCTGAGCCTTGCCGCAGAACTGGGCATGGATGTGCTCCAGACCGGTTTTTACCGCCGCCGTGTGCTCCTCTTTGACCCTTCCGGGGAGAAAAGCTGTCTGCTGCTGTCCGGCCCCTGGGAGCAGTCTTACCTCTTTAACAACAGGGGGCAGCTGCTGGCCTGGTATGCCGCAGACACGCAGGAGATCTTTAATTTTATCCATGCCTCGCCTCCCGGCGCCGTCTATCTCCTGGCTGCGCCGGAGAGTATCCCGGCTGTGTGCGCGCCTTTTTTCCGCAGTTTTGCAGACCGGGAGGCCCTAGCGGAGTTTTGCGGCGGTGCCTTGCCGCCTTTTCCCCCGCCTTTTGCGGCCACGGAACCCCATGCTGTGGCCCCGGTCAGAGTGGGCGTTGATTATACCCCCGACGGCCTGGCCATCACTCCCCGCGGCGAGGTGAAGCGCAACGGTATGGCGGTGCCGGGGCTTTATGCCGCAGGGGAAATATGCGGCGGCCTGCACGGCGCCGTGGTGCTCCCGGGCATGCCCCTCAGCGAAACCCTCTTCCTTGCGGCCGTAGCCGGGGAGGCGGCAGCGCACCACGCCTGGAAATAGGGGCGGCGTAGGCGGCCGAGCCGCAGGCCCCCTAGACATAGCATAAAATTTTTTTCTGCCGCCTCCTGTGTCTTCCCAAAGGAGCCGCGTTACCATATAATAATAGCTAGCGGCAAAATAATAATAGCTAGCGGCAAAAAAACGCTCATTATTTTTAAGGAGACGAAGCGATGGCACATAAAATGAAAGTAGGCATTACGGACACCACCCTGCGCGATGCGCACCAATCCCTCATGGCCACACGTTTGCGTAGCGAACATATAATGCCCATCATCTCCCAGATCGACGAGGTCGGTTATCATTCCCTGGAGGTCTGGGGCGGGGCCACCTTTGATACTTGCCTGCGCTTTTTGGATGAAGACCCGTGGGAGCGCCTGATCAGGATGCGGGAGCTGGCGCCCCGCACCCCTTTGCAGATGCTCCTGCGCGGCCAGAACCTGGTAGGCTACCGCCACTATCCCGACGATGTGGTTGACGCTTTTGTGAGGCTTGCCGTGAAAAACGGCATTAAGATTATGCGTATCTTTGACGCCCTTAACGACACGCGCAATATGCAAAGGGCCATGCAGGCGGCAAAGGAAGCAGGGGCCCACGTGCAGGGAACTCTCAGCTATACCCTCAGCCCCCTGCATAACATTGATTATTTTGTCAACCTGGCCCTGGAGCTAGAAAAGATGGGCGCAGATTCCATCGCCATTAAGGATATGGCCGGCCTGCTGACCCCCTATGATACCTATACACTGGTGCAGCGCCTGAAAGAAAAGATCAAGCTGCCGGTGCAGCTCCACTCCCATTTTACCAGCGGCCTTGCTTTCATGGCCTATCTCAAGGGCATAGAAGCAGGCTGTGACGTGGTGGATACGGCGATCTCCTCCCTTTCCCTGGGTTCTTCCCAACCGGCCACGGAAAGTATGGTTGCGGCCCTGCGGGGCACGCCTTACGATACGGGGCTGGACCTGGAGCAACTCAGCCCCATCGCCGAGTATTTCAAAGAGGTACGCAAGCATTACCAGATTCCCACAGAGATCGTCATGGGCGTAGATACGGCCGTCCTGAGCTACCAGATCCCCGGGGGCATGATCTCCAACCTTGCTTCCCAGCTGGAGGCCCAAGGCGCCGTCCACCTTCTGCCCCGGGTGCTGGAAGAGGTGCCCCGTGTCCGGGCCGAGATGGGCTATCCGCCCCTGGTTACCCCCTCCAGCCAGATCGTGGGGGCCCAGGCGGTGATCAACGTCATCAGCGGCGAGCGCTACAAGATCATCTCTACGGAAGTGAAGAACTACCTGCGCGGCCTTTATGGCCGGCCCCCCGGGGAAGTTGACCCGGACCTGCTGGCCAAAGTAATCGGCAATGAGACGCCGTACCAGGGCCGGCCGGCGGACCTGCTCGAGCCCGGGCTGGAAAAGGGACGGGAGGAGCTGGGCAAGTATATGGAAAAAGAAGAGGATCTCCTCTCCTATATCCTCTTTCCCCAGCAGGCCCTGGCTTTTTTCCAGCGCCGCCGCGGCGAGACGGCGTCCACGGCGGCGGCTCCCGCCGCCGAACATAAAAAAGAGGCCCCCGCCCCTGACGGCCAAAAGGGAGCTCCTGCTCCGGTACGCCCGGCGGCGGCAGAGCCCAAACTGGACCAGCTTTACACGGTGGACGGAGAGCTTTTGGCCTGTGATGATGAAGCGGCTTGCTTTATCTACCCTTCGGCCTGAAAAGTATTTTTTATTTGACATCGCCGGGGGCTACGGCTATAATTAAAAACAATTAACCTAACGATGACGGGGCTGGGGCCGGGCCCACCCTCCTTAAGGACCGGTGGTGCTGAGAACCCGGCCAGAGAGGCGCCCAAGGTTGTCACCCCGGAGTTCCTCCCTGCAAATGTGTGTTACGTAGGGGCGGACGGTATACCCGTTAACGTAGAGCTTAGCAGCCTGAGGCGGCCTTGAAAAAGGCAGGAAGGGTGGTACCGCGGAGACAACTCCTTCGTCCCTTGGAAAAGGGCGGAGGATTTTTTTTAATGGACCAAATCTCAGCGTGAGCGCAAAGGGAGGTGAAGCCCGGTTCCTCCTTGCCAAAGGGGCCGGGCGGCAAATGGGTTTATTGATCTATCTGGACGGTGCTTTCATCCCCCGGGAAGAGGCCAGGGTCTCTGTTTTTGACCATGGCTACCTCTACGGCGACGGGGTTTTTGAAGGTATCCGGGCCTATGACGGCCGGGTTTTCAAACTGGAGGAACACCTGGAAAGGCTCTATGACGGCGCCCACCATATTATGCTCCAGGTCCCCTTAAACAGGCGGGAGCTGGCAGCGGCCACGCTGGAGACGTTGCGCCGTAACGGGCTTCAAGATGCATATATCCGCATTGTCGTCTCCCGGGGGGTGGGGGACCTGGGTCTGGACCCGCGCAAATGTCCCCGCGCCACCGTGGTAATTATTGCCGACAAGATCTCCCTTTTCCCTCAGGAATACTACGAAAAGGGGCTGGCCGTGGTCACGGCGGCGACGCGGCAGCGCTGCAGCGACACCATAGAACCGCGGATTAAATCCCTGAATTACCTGAACAATATCCTGGTGAAAATTGAGGCCGTCCAGGCCGGCGTGATGGAAGCGATCATGCTCAACACCCAGGGTTACGTCGTGGAAGGTTCCGGCTCCAATGTTTTTATCGTCAACAAAAAAGGGGAGCTCATTACTCCCCCTACATACCTGGGCATCCTGGAAGGCATTACCCGCAACACGGTGATGGAGCTGGCCCTGGCAGCGGGCCTGCCGGTTCGGGAAGATATCTTTACCCGCCATGATCTCTATACGGCCCGGGAATGTTTCCTGACGGGGACGGCCGCGGAATTGATCCCCGTTATCTCCGTGGATCGCCGTACCATCGGTGCGGGGATCCCCGGTGACCTTACACGCAGGCTGATGGAACGTTTCCACACCTATGTGCGCAGTACAGGCATCCCCTATGCATAAAAAAACCGGCACAGCTGGGAGGAGGAAAAAAGCAAGATGCGCAGTGATCTCGTTAAAAAGGGCTTAGAGAGGGCTCCCCACCGCTCCCTATTTTATGCCATGGGTTATGATGCGGTGGAGTTGGAGAAGCCCCTCATCGGTATTGTCAATTCGTTTAATGAAGTTGTACCCGGGCATGTACACCTAGACCGCATCGCTGCCGCGGTGAAGGCCGGCGTCTATGCTGCCGGCGGCCTCCCCGTGGAGTTTAACACTATCGCTGTCTGCGACGGCATCGCCATGGGGCACCCGGGGATGAAATTTTCCCTGGCCAGCCGTGAGCTGATTGCCGACAGCGTTGAGGTCATGGCCATGGCCCACGGCTTTGACGCCCTGGTTTTTATTCCCAATTGTGATAAGGTTATCCCGGGTATGCTCATGGCCGCGGCGCGCCTGGACCTGCCCTCCATCTTTATCAGCGGCGGACCTATGCTGGCGGGAGAATTTGCCGGCCGGGCCGTGGATCTCAGCAGTGTTTTTGAAGCGGTGGGGGCAGTCAAAGCCGGCCGCCTGGATGAAACAGCCCTGGAGCGCCTAGAGCAGGCCGCCTGCCCCGGCTGCGGCTCCTGCGCCGGCATGTTTACGGCCAATTCCATGAACTGCCTTTGCGAAGCCCTGGGTATGGCTCTGCCCGGCAACGGCACCATACCGGCCGTGGACGCGCGGCGCCTACGCCTGGCCCGGGCCGCCGGCCGGCAGATCCTGGAGCTGTGGAAAAGGGACCTGCGGCCTTCCCGCATTATGACTGCTGCCGCCTTTCGCAACGCTCTGGCTGTGGATATGGCCATGGGCTGTTCTACTAATACGATCCTCCACCTGCCGGCCGTGGCCCATGAGCTGCAGATCGGCTGGGAGCTCGGGGAGATAAACACGATCAGCGAAAAGACGCCCCAACTTTGCCTGCTCAGCCCGGCGGGCCCAGACCGCATCGCCGATCTGGACCGGGCCGGCGGTATCTCCGCTGTGCTCAAGGAGCTGCAGCGGGGCGGACTCATCGACGACGGGCAGCTCAGTGTGACAGGGCAAACCTTCAGGCAGAACCTTGCAGGTGCCTCTGGGCCCGATGGCAAAGTAATCCGCACCCTGGAGGACCCTTTTAGGCCTCAGGGGGGGCTTGCCGTCCTTTTCGGCAACCTGGCGCCGGACGGGGCTGTGGTCAAACAGGGCGCCGTGGCGCCAGAGATGTTAAAGAGCCGCCTGCGGGCGCGCGTCTTTGAGAACGAAGAAGCGGCGGTGGAGGCCGTGCTGGCAGGGAAAATTGTCCCCGGCGATGCCCTGGTGATCCGCTATGAAGGCCCCAAAGGCGGGCCGGGGATGCGGGAGATGCTTTCTCCCACTGCTGCCGTAGCTGGCATGGGCCTGGACAAAGAGGTAGGCCTGATCACCGACGGGCGCTTTTCCGGGGCCACCCGGGGCGCTTCCATCGGCCATGTCTGCCCTGAAGCCATGGAGGGCGGTCCCATTGCCTTGGTCCAGGACGGCGACATCATCGCCATAGATATTCTGGAGCGCCGCCTGGAGCTCCAGGTCGCGCCGGAAGAGCTGGCGCGGCGCCGGGAGAACCTGGTTTTACCGCCCTTAAAGGCCAGGGGGGGCTACCTTTTGCGTTATGCTTCCCAGGTTACCGCCGCCTGGAGCGGCGCCGTGCTGCGGGTACCGCCGGAAGGAGGGGAGCGGCGTTGAGACTGAACGGGGCCCAGATGGTCCTGCGCTGTCTGGAAGCTGAAGGAGTCGAGGTAGTCTTCGGTTATCCCGGCGGGGCCGTCCTTACTCTTTATGACGAGATCTATAAAAAAGGGCTGCGCCATATCCTGACCCGCCATGAACAGGGCGCGGCCCATGCCGCCGACGGCTATGCCCGGGCTTCGGGCAAAACCGGGGTCGTCATTGCCACCTCCGGCCCTGGCGCCACCAACTTAGTGACGGGGATCGCCAACGCCTATATGGACTCCATCCCTCTAGTGGCCATTACGGGCCAGGTAGCCAGGCCAGGCATCGGCACCGATGCCTTTCAGGAAGCGGACATTACGGGTATTACCCTGCCCATTACCAAGCATAATTACCTCGTAACCAAGCTGGAGGAGCTGCCGCGCATCTTTAAAGAAGCCTTTCATATTGCCGGGACAGGGCGCAAGGGCCCGGTTTTGATCGACCTGCCCAAGGACGTGCAGATAGAGGAAGGGGATTTTGCCTACCCGCAGCGGGTGGAGCTCTCCACATACCGCCCCGTGTACGAGGGCCATGCCGGCCAGATCAGCAGAGCGGCCACCGCCATCCGCAAGGCCAAAAAGCCTGTTATCTACAGTGGCGGTGGTGTGGTCAGCTCCGGCGCCAGTGCCGAGCTCCTGGAATTTTCAAAATATACGGGTATCCCCGTAACTACTACCCTTACAGGCTTGGGCAGCATCCCCTCCGCCTATACCTACTACCTGGGGATGCCGGGTATGCACGGCACCTATGCCGCCAACCATGCCCTCAGCAACGCGGACCTGATCATCGCTGTAGGTGCCCGCTTTGACGACCGGGTTACGGGCAAGGTCGATGCCTTTGCCGTCCATGCCCAGGTCATCCACATCGATATTGACCCGGCGGAAATAGGCAAAAACGTGGCGGCGGCCATCCCCATTGTAGGCGATGTAAAGCTTGTGCTGCAGGAGCTGCTGAAGAAAGCAAAGCCGCCGGAGATTGAAGAGTGGCAAAACCAGGTGCTCGCCTGGAAAAAGGAGCGCCCCTTACGTTTTCACCAGCCGCCTGGAGGGCCCGTCAAGCCCCAGTTCGTCATCAGCGAGCTCTACCGCCTCACAGGGGGCGACGCCATCGTTACCACCGATGTGGGACAGCACCAGATGTGGGCGGCCCAGTATTACCCCCTGGAGAAGCCCCGGACCTTTATCAGCTCCGGAGGGCTGGGAACAATGGGCTTCGGCTTCCCCGCCGCCATTGGTGCCCAGGTGGCCTTCCCCGGCCGTACGGTGCTCTGTATCGCCGGCGACGGCAGCTTCCAGATGAACTCCCAGGAGCTGGCCACAGCGGTTTGCCATAAGCTGCCGGTAAAAGTAGCCATTATCAATAACCAGTACCTGGGCATGGTCCGCCAGTGGCAGGAATTTTTCTACGGCGGCCGCTATGCCCATAGCTGTCTGGCTGGCAGCCCCGATTTTGTCAAGCTGGCCGAAGCCTACGGCGCTGCGGGGATGCGTGCTAGCACCGTGGAGGAAGTGCCACGGGTCATTGCGGCGGCCCTAGAGACGGAGGGCCCTGTGGTCATGGACTTCCATGTTGACCCGCAGGAGAACGTGCTGCCCATGGTGGCGCCCAATACCTCCATCGTGGAGATGATCGGGGGAGATGCTTTGTGAAAAGGGTTTTAGCCATTTTGGTAGAAGATCGCCCCGGGGTCCTGACCAGGGTGTCGGGCCTTTTCAGCCGGCGCGGCTACAATATCCAGAATATTGCCGTGGGCCGCACCATCGAGCCGGGGATTTCGCGCATGACGGTGACCGTCGATGCGGACCGTGTTACGGTAGAGCAGATCGTCAAGCAGTTGAACAAGCTGGTCAACGTGCTCAAAGTCAGCGATTTAACGGAAGAATCTTCCGTGGGCCGGGAGCTGATGTTGATTAAAGTCAAGGCCGAGCCGGAAAAGCGCGGCGATATCCAGCAGCTGGTGGCCACTTTCCGCGCCAAAATTATCGATGTTTCTCCCGATTCCATGATTGTGGAGGTAACGGGCGACGAGAACAAACTGCAGGCTTTTATGCTCATGATGCAGGAATTTGGCATCAAGGAGATCGCCGCCACTGGCAATGTGGCCCTCCTGCGCGGCGGACGCACAACGCGGGAGGCGCGGAACTGAAAGGTGCCAATAAATAAAGAGAGGAAGACAGGAGGAACTACGCATGGGGCAAACTATGGCCGAAAAACTGCTGGCCCGGGCTGCCGGCAAGAAAGAAGTTGCACCCGGGGAGCTGATCAACGCAAAAATAGACCTGGCCCTGGGAAATGATATTACGGCGCCGGTGGCAATTAAAGAATTTGCCCGTATCGGCGTGGAAAAGGTTTTTGACCCGGAGCGGATCGCCCTCATCCCCGACCACTTTACGCCCAACAAAGATATCGCGGCGGCTGAACAGGTAAAACTGATGCGAGAGTTTGCCCGCCGCTATGGTATTGTTCACTATTACGAGGTGGGCCGCATGGGCGTGGAACACGCCCTTTTGCCCGAGCTGGGCCTGGTGCTGCCGGGAGAGGTGATTATCGGCGCCGATTCCCATACCTGCACCTACGGCGCCCTGGGGGCCTTTGCCACGGGGGTAGGCAGCACGGACCTGGCGGCGGCCATGGCCACAGGCGAGCTGTGGTTTAAAGTACCGCCCACCATCCGCCTTGTTTTTACAGGAGAGCTACCGCCTCTGCTAGGCGGCAAAGACCTGATCCTTTATGCCATCGGCCGGCTGGGCGTGGACGGGGCCCGTTACGCCGCCCTGGAATTTACAGGGCCGGCCATTTTAGCCCTGGAGATGGACGGCCGTTTTACCATGAGCAATATGGCTATTGAAGCCGGAGCCAAAGCGGGGCTTATCGCCCCCGACGCCAAAACCGAGGCGTATTTGCAAGGGCGGGCGCGGCGGCCCTATACTGTCCTCAGGGGTGATGCCGATGCCCCGGTGCTGGCGGAGCACTACATCGACGTGAGCACCCTGGAACCACAGGTGGCGGCCCCCTTCAGCCCGGCCAATGTCCACCCCGTTTCCAGCCTGGCCGGTACAGTCCTAGACCAGGTTGTGATCGGTTCCTGCACCAACGGGCGCCTGGACGACCTGCGCGAGGCGGCGGCCATCTTAAAGGGGCGCCGCGTCCATCCCCGCGTGCGGCTGCTCGTCATCCCCGCGACCCAGGCCGTTTACCGGCAAGCCCTGAAGGAGGGCCTGCTGGAGATTTTTATTGCTGCCGAGGCGGCGGTAAGCACTCCCACCTGCGGGCCTTGCCTGGGCGGGCATATGGGCATCCTGGCGGAGGGGGAAGTGGCCCTGGCCACCACAAACCGGAATTTTGTAGGGCGCATGGGCCATCCCGGCAGCAAGGTATACCTTTCCAACCCTGCTGTGGCTGCGGCATCGGCCGTGGCGGGGGCAATCATACACCCCAAAGAACTAGGGGAGGTGAAATAAATGGCCGTTTTTTCGGGCAAAATATGGAAGTTCGGCGACGACGTGGATACAGACGCCATCATCCCTGCCCGTTACCTGAATACCAGCGACCCGGCGGAGCTGGCCCGGCACTGTATGGAAGATGCGGATCCCACCTTCAGCGCAAAGCTTTCTCCCGGGGATATCATCGTCGCCGGGAAAAATTTTGGCTGCGGCAGCTCTCGGGAGCACGCCCCCATCGCCATTAAGGCGGCGGGGATCGCCTGCGTCATTGCCGAGAGCTTCGCCCGTATCTTCTACCGCAACGCCATTAATATCGGCCTGCCCATCCTGGAAGCGGCAGAGGCGAGCCGCTGCCTGGCTGAAGGAGACAGGGTGGAGGTGGACCTGGAAAAAGGGGAGATCCGGCACCTGGAAAAGGGCGAAGTGTACCGGGCCGTGCCCTTCCCTCCCTTTATGCAGGAGCTCATCGCCGCCGGCGGGCTGATTAATTATGTGCGCCAAAAAGTAAAGGCAACTTAACTATTTTATGTTAAAATAAAGCGTTAACCATGATCCTGGATTTTATGTATATTTTATGTAGCTTTAGCGTACCTTTAAACCTTTAAAAGGTTGCAGGAGGTGAGAACATGTCCGTCTGGCAATGTCCCGTCTGCGGCTTTGAAAAAGAAGCCCGCTGCAAGCCCCAGAAATGCCCCCAGTGCGACGATAAAAGGAATTTCCAGAAAAGAGCGGGAGAAGAGAAAAAACAAAAGCCTTCCCCCTGAAAAGCTCAAGGTTTTGTCCCGGGGCGCAGTCTCATCCCCGGCGCCCGGAAAGTTGAAGCTGACGAAGACGAGGGAAAAAAGCGGTTACCGGGTTTTGCGGCGTACCGGTTCCCGGTTTTCCGACTTTTAACTAAGGAGGTGCACGCCTGGCCCGTCCCACGGGAGGCCAGGCCATGATGAAAGCTTACGCTACAGAAAAGATACGCAATGTTGCGCTCATCTCGCATGGGGGGGCGGGGAAAACATCCCTGGCCGAAGCGCTCCTTTTTACTGCGGGGGCGATTAACCGCCTGGGCAAGGTGGAAGCGGGCAACACCACCACTGATTTTGATGCCGACGAGATCAAGCGGCAGATTACCATCAGTACGTCTCTGGCCCCCCTGGAGTGGAAAGAGACCAAGATCAACCTCATGGATACGCCCGGCTATTTTGACTTTATCGGGGAGGTGCTCTCCGCCCTGCGTGTGGCCGACAGCGCCGTGGTTACCGTCTGCGCCGTCTCCGGCGTAGAGGTGGGGACGGAGAAGGTATGGAGCTACGCCGACCAGTTCAGCCTACCCCGCCTGGTTTTTATTAACAAGATGAACAGGGAAAACGCTAATTTCAGCGCCGTGATGGAGCAGCTGCGCCAGTTTTTCGGGCTCCACGTCTTCCCCTTGCAAATACCCATCGGCCAGGAAGATTCTTTCCGCGGCGTGGTGGACCTGGTGAAGATGAAAGCCATGCTCTTCCAGGAGGACGGCCTTAGCTTTAAAGAGGCGGAGATCCCCGACGAGCTCCTTGAGCGGGCTACGGAATTGCGGGAGCAGCTGGTGGAAGCGGCTGCCGAAGCCGACGACGCGCTCATGGAGAAATACCTGGAAGAGGAAACCTTGAGCGAAACGGAAATCCAGACGGCCCTGCGCAGGGGCACCTTGGAGGGGAAAATTGTGCCTGTGCTCTGCGGCGCGGCTACCTTAAACATAGGTATGCAGCCCCTCCTCGACCTCATGGCCACAGCCCTGCCTTCGCCGGCAGACCGTCCCGCTGCTGTGGGTCTTCTTCCCGGCAAGGAAGGGGAAACCACGGAGAGGAAAGCCGCGGTGGAGGAACCTTTCTCTGCCCTTGTGTTTAAAACCCAGGCGGACCCCTATGTGGGGCGGATCAACTATATGCGCGTCTATTCCGGCCTGCTCAACGCCGATTCCCAGGTTTACAACGTGAACAAGGATAAAATGGAGCGCATTGGCAACCTTTTCTATATGCGCGGCAAAACCCAGCTTTTAACGTCCCAGCTCGTTGCCGGGGATATCGGCGCCGTGGCGAAACTGGCCGTGACCGGAACAGGCGATACCCTGGCGGATAAAAACCATCCGCTCCTTTACCCGGCAGTGGAGTTTCCTTCCCCGGTGATCTCCTTCTCCCTGGAGCCCAAAACACGGGGGGACGAAGATAAAGTGAGCGCCGGCCTGGCCCGTTTTATTGAAGAGGATCCCACCTTCCGTGTGGAGCGCAATACGGAGACAAAACAGCTCATCGCTTCAGGCATGGGCGATATGCACCTCGACGTGATTGTGGAGCGGCTGGCCAAGAAATTTGGCGTGGAAGTAACCCTCAAGACGCCCCGTGTCCCTTACAAGGAGACGATCCGCCGCGGTGCCAAAAAAGAAGGGAAGTACAAGAAACAAAGCGGCGGCCGCGGCCAGTACGGCCATGTCTTCCTCGAAGTCAACCCCCTGCCCCGGGGCGAAGGCTTTGTCTTTGAAGATAAGATTGTGGGCGGCGTGGTGCCCCGGCAATATATACCGGCCACGGAAAAAGGAGTTGTGGAAGCCATGGAAGAAGGCTCCCTGGCCGGCTATCCCATGGTGGATATGCGTGTGACCCTTTACGACGGTTCCTACCACACTGTGGACTCCTCGGAGATGGCCTTTAAGATCGCGGCGGCTATGGCCCTGCGGGGCGCGGTGGAGCAAGCCGACCCGATCCTGCTGGAGCCGATTATGAACGTGGAGGTTACGGTACCAGAGAACTACATGGGCGATATCATGGGCGACCTGAACAGCCGTCGCGGCCGGATCCAGGGCATGGTCCCCGGACAGGGCCTGCAGACCATTAAAGCCCAGGTCCCCATGGCCGAGATGTTCAACTACGCCATTGACCTGCGCTCCATGACCCAGGGGCGGGCCTTTTTCAGCATGACCTTCTCCCACTATGAAGAGATGCCCCACCAGGAGATGGAAAAAGTGATCGCTGCGGCCAAAGCGGAGAAAAAAGAAGAAAAATAACAGGCCCGGCCTAAAAGATTTCCTTTGCGCATAGAAATAAAATAAGGCAACAAAAACAAAACAAAACAAAGCAAAAAGCGAGCACTGCAGGTAGATCCGGCAGGCTGACCCTGGTGAAGGAGTGGGAAAGCATTGCAGCATCAGCCCGACAAGCTCAACGTGGCTGTATTTTTTGGCGGGCGTTCAGCCGAACACGACGTCTCCCTTGTCTCCGCCGCGGCGGTGATGGGTGCCCTGGACCGCGACAAATACCGGGTTATCCCTGTGGGTATTACCAGGGAAGGGCGCTGGCTGGCCGGCGGCGACCCCCTCGAAGCCCTGCGCTCCGGCAGGATCCCGGGGGACTGCAGCACTGCGACTATCCTGGCCGACCCCCTTGAGCCCGGCCTGCTTCTCCTGCAGGGGACAAAGGGGCGCTACAGGGGGGATTTTATCCCTGTGGACGTCGTTTTCCCCGTACTGCACGGCCCCTTTGGCGAAGATGGGACGCTGCAGGGGCTGCTGGAGCTAGCGGGCCTGCCCTATGTGGGCGCCGGCGTCCTCGGTTCGGCGGCCTCCATGGATAAAGTGATCATGAAAATCCTTTTCCGGCAGCACGGTCTGCCGGTGGGGGATTTTCTTTCTTTCTCCGCCGGCGCCTGGGCAAAGGATGCTCCCGCTTTATGCCGGCGCATCGAAGCAGAACTGGGCTACCCCTGTTTTGTCAAACCGGCCAACATGGGCTCCAGTGTCGGCATCAGCAAAGCCCGGAACCGGCAGGAGCTCATTGCCGGCGTAAACGAGGCCCTGCGTTATGATCGCAAAGTGCTGGCCGAGGCCTTTATCCCCGGTCGGGAGGTGGAACTAAGCGTGCTGGGCGACGAGGAAGAAGCGGTGGCCTCGCCCCCGGGGGAAATTATTCCCTGTAATGAATTTTACGACTACCAGGCCAAGTACCATGACCCCCGTTCACGCCTTTTAATCCCCGCGCCGCTGCCCCGACGGGTGACGCTGCGGCTGCAGGAGCTGGCCGTCAGGGCCTTTCACGCCGTGGAATGCTGCGGTATGGGGCGTGTGGACCTCTTTTACCAGGAAGAGACGGAGACGATTTTCTTAAACGAGATTAATACCATTCCTGGCTTTACCAGCATCAGCATGTACCCCAAGCTCTGGGAGGCGGGGGGGCTCCCCTTCCCCGGCCTCCTGGACCGGCTGATCTCCCTGGCCCGGGAAAGGGGAGCCAGGCGGCGGAGCCTGAGCCTGGATCCTGGTTGCCGGCAGGGGGCAGATTAATATTTTTATTTTCCCTTAGATCAGTTATAATAAAGGGCATAAAGTTGATTGAGCAGCTATGTTTTTGTGAGGGAAGCTGTTTATTTCTTTTTATTTTTTATACTAAAGAAAGTTAAACCATGAGGGAGGTTTTAAGCAATGGGCAGGGTCTATAATTTCAACCCGGGACCTTCGACTTTACCTCTGCCTGTGCTGGAAAAGGTACAGCAGGAGCTCCTTGATTACAGGGGCCAGGGGATCTCCGTGATGGAGATGAGCCACCGCTCTCCCCAGTTTGAAGCCATGGTTGCCGAGGCCGAGGCCCTGGTGCTGGAACATACCGGCCTTGCCGCCGGTGATTACAGGGTGCTCTTTTTACAGGGAGGCGCCAGCCTGCAGTTCAGCATGGTCCCCTTAAACTTTCTTCCCCCGGGAGGCGTGGCCGATTACGTGATTACAGGCAGTTTCGCCGCAAAAGCTTACCAGGAGGCCTGCCGGGTGGGGAAGATCCATATTGCCGCCAGCTCCGGGGAGAGCAATTTCAGCACCATCCCCCGCCAGGAAGAGCTGCAGTTCAGCGCGAGCCCCGCTTATGTGCACATTACGACCAACAATACCATCTACGGCACCCAGTGGCAGGAGCTTCCCCACTGCGGCGCCGCACCCCTTGTGGCGGATATGTCCAGCGACATCCTCTCCCGGGAGCTTGATTACAGCCGTTTCGCCCTGGTTTATGCGGGGGCGCAGAAAAATATGGGCCCCGCTGGGGTAACGGTGGTGCTTATCCGCCGGAGTATGCTGGAGACAGCCCAGGAGACCCCTTCTGCCATGCTGAGCTATAAAATCCATGCGGCCAACAATTCCCTCTACAATACCCCTTGCACCTTTGGCCTCTATGTCCTGCTGCTGGTGATGCAATGGATCAAGGAGAAGGGCGGCATCGGGGCGCTGGCTGCCCTGAACAGGGAAAAGGCGGAACTGCTCTATGGCGCCATTGACGCCAGCGGCGGCTTTTACCGCGGCCATGCGGCCAGGGAGGTCCGTTCCCAGATGAACGTAACCTTCCGCCTGCCCGCAAAGGAGCTGGAGCAGAAATTTGTCCTGGAGGCGGAGCAGGCGGGGATGATCGGCCTTAAAGGGCACCGTTCCGTGGGCGGGATCAGGGCTTCCATCTATAACGCCATGCCCCTGGAGGGCTGCCGCAGCCTTGCCTCCTTCATGGGGGAATTTGCCCGGCGCTACGGCTAAGCTGGACAGGCCCCCGGCCGCCGTCAGAGACGCCGGGAAACTTTACCTTACATTGTCTCTCCCCTTGCAGTATGATAGAATGGATTGATAAATGGGAGCTTTAAGCCTGGAAAAACAGGAGGTTGGTCAATAGATGGCAGAGAGAGGAACTTTCAGGGTAAAAAAAGGGATGGCCGAGATGCAAAAAGGCGGGGTAATCATGGACGTGACGACCCCCGAACAGGCCAAAATCGCCGAAGCGGCCGGGGCAGTGGCGGTGATGGCCCTGGAGCGCGTTCCCGCCGATATCCGGGCTGTTGGCGGTGTGGCCCGTATGGCTGACCCGGAGATCATCTTGTCCATCATGGAGGCGGTCACCATCCCGGTGATGGCCAAATGCCGCATCGGCCACTTTGCCGAAGCCCAGGTCCTGGAAGCCCTGGCCGTTGATTACATCGACGAGAGCGAAGTCCTGACCCCGGCCGATGAAAAGTACCACATCAACAAGCACCAGTTTACCGTGCCCTTTGTCTGCGGTGCCCGGGATCTGGGCGAAGCCCTGCGCCGTATCGGGGAAGGGGCGGCCATGATCCGCACCAAAGGGGAGCCCGGGACGGGCAACGTGGTCGAAGCGGTGCGGCACCTGCGCGTAGTCAGGGAACAGATCCGCGCCGTTGTCAATGCCCCGGAGGAGGAGCTCATGCATCTCAGCAAAGAGCTTGGCGCGCCCTACAACCTGGTCCTGGAGGTACGCAAACTGGGCCGGCTCCCCGTGGTTAACTTTGCCGCCGGCGGCATCGCCACGCCCGCTGATGCGGCGCTGATGATGCAGCTCGGGGCCGACGGCGTCTTTGTGGGTTCGGGCATCTTTAAAGCGGCGGATCCCTTTAAACGGGCCAAGGCCATCGTGGAGGCGACCCTGCACTACGATAACCCGGAAATAGTGGCCCGGGTTTCGCGGGGCCTGGGCGAGGCCATGCCGGGCCTGGATATGGCCGAACTCGGTGCTGCGGACCGGATGCAGCTGCGCGGTGTTTAAAGGGCGGTGAGGCGGACCATGAGCACGGAACAGATACGGGACGGGCAAAGCGGCGGCGAAGGACCTCTTCCCGACGGGAGCCCGCCCCCCCGGGACTATAGCAGCCTGACCATCGGCGTGCTGGCGCTGCAGGGCGCCGTTTCCGAGCACCTGCAGTGCGTGGCCCGCTGCGGCGCCCGCGCCCTGGCTGTGCGGCGCAGCGGCTTGTTGCAGGAAGTGGACGGGCTGATCATCCCCGGCGGGGAAAGCACCACCATCGGCCGCTTGAGCAGCCTTTACGGCTATGCAGAAGAGATTAAGGAGCTGGCTGCTGCCGGCAAGCCTGTGCTGGGCACCTGCGCCGGGGCGATTATGCTGGCCAAAAAAGTGGCAGGGCAGGAACCCCTTATCCCCCTCATGGAGATGGAGATCGTGCGCAATGCCTTTGGCCGGCAGCGGGAAAGCTTTGAAACGGAGCTGGAGATACCTGTCCTTGGCACGGAACCTTTTTGCGGCGTCTTTATCCGGGCCCCCCTGATCACCGCCGTGGGTAAAGGCGTGGAGATCCTCGCCTCCTATGGCCCGGGCATCGTCTTTGCCCGGGAAAAGAACCTGCTGGCCGTTGCCTTCCATCCCGAACTTACGGAAGACCTGCGCCTGCACCGCTATTTCCTGGAGCTGGCCCTGGAACGGCAAAACGCTGGCCGTAGGCCGGCAGAATAAAAAAAACCTGCAGTAAAGGGGGCAGCCCCTTTTTTCTTTACCCAATATTTGTTTGCCATTAAGAGGAGATCACCTTTGGGCTGCCGAATATGGAGATCGTAAATGCTGAACATGGCTGTGGAAGACGGCTAACTGCCGCAGGGAACGGCTTGGAAAGGGGGATACCCTTGGACGACCTGTTTTTGAAAAATATGCAGTGTCTGGCCTGCAAAAAAAATTTCCAGACTTCAAAAGTACGCCGCAGTAAATACTCCGTAATCAAGGTGGACACGGATTTTTGTACCTATTACCGGGGTGAAAACCCCCTTTTCTATAACACCAATATCTGTCCCCATTGCGGCTACGGCTTTACAGAAAATTTTCGCCCCCCTGGGGAAAAGGCGAGGGTGGAGCTAGCCAACCAAATTTTTCCTTTCTCCCTCGATTTCAGCGGCCGGCGCAACCTGGACCTGGCGGTGCTGGCCAATAAAAGGGCCATTGAGTGCGCCCAGATCCAGAGGGAGAAAGAGATCCTCAAAGCCAGCCTCTACCTGCAGGTGGCCTGGTTTTACCGCGCTGAAGGGGACACGGAGGCGGAGAAGATCTACCTAGAGGAGGCGCGCCGTTACTACAGCGACGCCTTTGAGAAGGATAAAGAGCTTACTAACGTGGGCCGCGTCCTCTACCTCCTAGGGGAGTTAAACAGGCGCCTGGGCAACGACAAAGAGGCTATTCTTTATCTGAGCCGCGTGATCAACGACAAAAGCATCAATGACCCCGGAATTATCCGTATGGCCAGGGAAAGGTGGCAGGAGATCCGTGAAGAGTAAAGGCGGCGAGGGCGATTGCCGCCAAGGGCAGGGAGAGGGCCCTTGGCTTGGCAGCCCTGGAGTGGAGCTGCCGGAAACGTCTTCCCTGGAGGCCTGGCAGCGCTTCTGCCTGGCCTGCAACCGTTGTGCCCTGCGCCAGGGCGCCAGGGGCGTGGTTTTTGGCGAAGGCAACCCCCGGGCCCGCCTCCTTTTTGTGGGAGAAGGCCCGGGAGCAGAAGAAGACAAGCTGGGCCGCCCTTTTGTCGGCGCGGCCGGGCAGCTTTTGGACCGTATCCTTGCCGCCACCGGGCTGAGCCGGGAAGAAGTCTTCATCGCCAACGTGGTTAAGTGCCGTCCCCCCGGCAACCGCCAGCCCCGCAAAGAAGAGATCGAAGCCTGCCTGCCCCTCTTGCAGCGGCAGATCGAGCTCATTGACCCGCCCATCATCGTCTGCCTGGGTGCGGTAGCTTCCCGCGCCCTCATCCGGCCCGATTTCTCCATCACCCGGGAACGGGGCTGCTGGCAGGAGCAGGGCCGCCGCCTGCTTATGCCCACCTTTCATCCTGCCGCCCTTTTGCGGGACCCAGGCAAGAAAAAGGCGGTCTGGGAAGACATCCAGCTCGTGGTAAAACTCTATACCCAAATTTGCGGGGAGGAGAACTGAAAGATGCACGGCAAGATCTTGCTGGTGGAAGACGAAAAGACCCTGGCCAAAGCCCTGAAATTCAGCCTGGAAAAAGAAGGTTTTAAAGTGGAGGTGGCCTACGACGGCGAGGAAGGGCTAAAGGCCCTGGAACTGGAAACCCCGGACCTGATCATCCTTGATCTGATGCTGCCCAAAATCGACGGCTACGAGTTTTGCCGCCGGCTGCGCCGCAGCTCCGATATACCCATCATCATGCTCACCGCCCGCAACGAGGATATTGACAAGATCCTGGGTCTAGAGCTGGGGGCCGACGATTATCTGACCAAGCCCTTCAACACGCGGGAACTGCTGGCGCGGATCAAGGCCATCCTGCGCCGTGCCGGCCAGGCTGACCAGGGGACGAAAAAAACGATCCGCATGGGCAACCTGCAGGTGGATCTGATCCGCCACCGTGTGACCCTGGGCGACCGGGAGATCCCCCTCACCTCGCGGGAATACGCCCTGATCAGCTTTCTGGCTTCCAACCCGGGCCGGGTCTATTCCCGGGAGCAACTGCTGGAACAGGTCTGGGGCTATGACTTCTGCGGCGATGCCCGCACCGTAGACGTACATATCCGCCACCTCCGGGAAAAGATTGAAGAAGAGCCGGCGGAACCGCGTTATATCCTAACGGTCTGGGGGGCGGGTTATAAGTTTAAGGAGGCCTAACGGCAGCAGATGTTTAGACCACGGAGCATACGCTCCCGCCTGACCCTTGCCTACCCCTTGCTGGTGGCCGCGGTAATGCTCTTAACGGGCCTGCTGATCTTATCGGTGCTGGAAAACTATTACCTGCTGCTGGAGAAGGAGAACCTGGAGCGGACAGGCAGGCTGCTCTCCGCCTTTATCTCCCCCCGGCTGCACGGGGAAAGGGAGCCCCGGGCCCTGGAAGCTGCAGCTGTGGAATACGCCAGGCAGCTCCAGGCCCGGGTGCTTATTGTGGACGAGGAGCGCCTGGTGCTGGGCGATTCGGCAGGAGAGCTCACGGGGAAGACCCTGGAGCGTCCCGAGATCGAAGAGGCGCTGCAGGGCCGGACCGGCCGCAGCGTGCAGTACAGCCGCCTCTCCCGGCAACAGATCCTGCAGGTGGCCGTGCCCCTGGAGGACGAAGACGGCCGCCCGGGAGCGGTCTTTTTTGCCGCCTCCCTGCGGCCCCTTTATACCACGCTGGCCCAAGTACGCCGCTTTTTTCTTTTTGCCACCCTGGCGGCCATAGCCCTGAGCGTGGTTTTGGGGGCCTTTTTCGCCCGCCGCGTTGTCCGGCCGATCAAAGAGCTGACGGCGGCTGCCCGGCAGCTTGCCGAGGGCAAACTTGAACAGAAAATCCCCGTCACCTCCCGGGATGAAATCGGCGAGCTGGCCATGCAGTTCAACGGCATGGCCGAGAGTATGAGGGAGATGAAAAGGCGCCTTACCCGTTTTGTGGCCGACGTCTCCCACGAGCTGCGTACACCCCTGGCCTCCATCCATGTCTGTCTCCAGTCCCTGCAGCAGTATAAAATGGACGAAAAGGAGCAGCGGGAATTCCTGGAAGATATTAATCAGGAAACGCAGCGACTCATTTACCTCGTGGAAGACCTGCTGGAGCTGACGCGCCGCGAAGAAGTGGCAGACAAACGGGAGGTCGTCCCCCTTAAGCTGCTCTTGGAGGAGGTTTTAAACGTCACCATACCGCGGGCTGAGCGTAAAGAGCTCAAACTCTTTATGGAGATCCCGGAGACCTTGCCCCTTTTCAACATCTCCCCCGCGGCTTTTAAACGGGTTCTTTTCAATCTGCTGGACAATGCCATCAAATTTACCCCCGCCGGCGGCTGGCTGAAAGTCAGCGCGGAGCTTAAGGAAAAGGAGCTCTTTATTACGGTGCAGGATACGGGCTGCGGTATCCCCGCTGCCGAGCTCTCCCTTATTTTTGAGCGTTTTTACCGCGTGGACAAGGCCCGTTCCCGGGAGATGGGAGGCACGGGTCTCGGCCTGGCCATCTGTAAGGAGATCATAGAGCTTTATGGAGGGGAGATTGGCGTCGAGAGCCAGGAGGAAAAGGGGAGCACCTTTTATTTTACTCTGCCCCTGGAACATGCCGTAGCAGAGCCTCCGGGGAAAAATCCCTTGGCAGGGCCTTCTCTTTTCCGGGAAACGGCTCCCTTTAAGGCAAATAATCCTTGATCTCCGGCAAGCTTATTGTTATTCCCCGTCATTTCGGCTAAAATAAAGCAGGTTGTGCAAAACATAAACGCCAAGTATACAAGTATAAAAAAAAGAAAAAAGGACCGTGATTGCCCTTGCTGCCGTTTAAAAAAGAGATTGCCGCCCGCCTCTCCGCCCTTACGGGTATGACTGCGGAGGAGGCAGAAACGACGCTGGAGATCCCCCCTGATTCTGCCCTGGGAGAATACGCTTTCCCCTGTTTTCACCTGGCGCGCCGCCTTAAAAAACCGCCCCAGGCCATAGCTGCGGAGCTGGCGGGTCAATTTGCCGGGTTGACATCGGCGTACCTGGAGCGCGTGGAGCAAGCCGGCCCCTATTTAAATTTTTTTGTCCGGCCTGCCTATCTTTTTCAGGAGCTTTTGCCCCAGATCCTGCGCGAAGGGCCCTCCTACGGCACCCTTGACGAAGGAGCGGGCCGGACCGTGCTTGTGGACTACTCGGCGCCCAATATCGCCAAGCCTTTCAGCGTGGGGCACCTCCGTTCCACCGTCATCGGCAATGCTCTCTGCCGCCTTTACCGGGCCTGCGGTTATAAAGTGGTGGGGATCAACCACCTGGGGGACTGGGGCACGCAGTTTGGCAAGCTGATCGTCGCTTACCGCCGTTTTGGCGAGCCGGCCCTTCTGGCCGATGACCCGGTGCACTACCTTTACCGGCTCTATGTCCGCTTCCACCAGGAGGCGGAAAAGGCGCCGGAACTGGAAGACGAAGCGCGCCAGTGGTTCCGCCGCCTGGAGACGGGGGACCGGGAAGCCCGGGAGCTGTGGCAGCATTTTCGCGATCTCAGCCTGGAAAATTTTCAGCGCCTCTACCGCTGCCTGGGCATTAGTTTTGACTCATACATGGGGGAAAGCGACTACAACGACCAGCTGGAGGCTACCATCGAGCTGGCCCGCCAACGGGGTCTGGTCAAAGAAAGCGAAGGCGCCCTGGTGGCGGATCTGGAAGGGCACGGCCTGCCCTCCTGCCTGCTGCGCAAAAAAGACGGTGCCGCCCTCTATATTACCAGGGACCTGGCGGCGGCCATTTACCGCCATAAAACCTATGCTTTCCACCGGATGCTCTACGTGGTGGGGGCGGAACAAACCCTGCACTTCCAGCAGCTTTTCAAACTGCTGGAGCTGCTGGGCTTTGACTGGGCCGCAAACTGCGTCCATGTCCCCTTCGGCCTGATTCACTTCAAAGACGGCCGCATGTCCACGCGCCAGGGGAAGGTCATCTTCCTGGAGGAGGTGCTGGAGAGGGCGGTGGAGCTGGCCCGGGAGATTATCGAAGAAAAGAACCCCTCCCTGGAGGAGAAGGACGCAGTGGCCCGGGCCGTGGGCCTGGGGGCAGTCATCTTCGGCGATCTGATCAACGACCGCATTAAGGACGTGGAATTTGACTGGGAGAAAGTCCTGGACTTCGCCGGGGAGACGGCCCCCTATATCCAGTATTCCCATGCCCGTATCTGCAGCATCCTGCGCCGCGCCGCCGCGGCAAAAGAGCTGCCCGACCCGCAGCCGGCCGCCCTTTTGCCCGAAGCGGAAGAGAAAACCCTAATCATCGCCCTGGGGCGCTTCAGCGAGGAGATAAACCGCGCTGTCCGGGACAACCGCCCCTCCTACGTGGCCCGCTATCTCCTGGAGCTGGCCCGCAGCTTTAACCGGTTTTACCATAACTGCCCCGTCCTGACCGCGGCAGAGGAGCTGCGGAAAGGGCGGCTCATGCTCGTAGCAGCGGTGCGTATTGTGCTGCAAAACGGCCTCGCCCTGCTGGGCATAGAAGCACCGCAGGAGATGTAAGTTAAAGGCGGAGCCGGGGAGCAGAGTGCCGGATAAAAACTAGCGTATCTTGCAGCATGCTTACTGACTGATTATGTTTTGGATTCCGGCTCGCCGGCATACGGGCACATTGACATCCAGAAGGGAGGTAAACCAAGATGCTTGACTTAAAGTTTGTACGTGAGCACCTCGCCGCCGTGGAAGAGGCGGCCGTGGCCAAGGGAGAGAAAGTTGATCTGGGGGACTTTATCGCCCTGGACAACGGCCGGCGCGCGCTCCTGCAGGAAGTGGAAAAACTGAAAAACCGGCGCAATACCGTTTCCCGTGAAATCGGCCTGCTGCGGCAAAAAGGGGCAGACGCCGCCGCCCTCATGGAAGAGATGCGCCTGGCCAACGAACGAATCAAAGAGCTTGACGAAGAACTGAAAAAAATAGAAGCGGAGATGCAGCGGCTCCTCCTCTTTATCCCTAACCTGCCTGACCCGGACGTGCCGCCGGGAACCTCGGAGGAGCATAACGTGGAAGTGCGCCGCTTTGGCCGGCCCCCCGCCTTTCCCTTTACGCCCCGGGCCCACTGGGATCTGGGAGCCAACCTTAAAATCCTTGATTTTCCCGCCGCCGGCAAGATCACAGGGACGCGCTTCGTCCTTTACCGCGGTGAAGGCGCCCGCCTGGAACGGGCGCTGATCAACTTTATGCTGGACCTGCACACAGCCGAGCACGGCTACACGGAGATCTTCCCTCCTTTTATGGTCAACAGCCAGAGTATGCAGGGCACGGGGCAGCTCCCCAAATTTGCCGCAGACGCCTTCCGCGTCAAAGATACCGATTACTGGCTGATCCCCACGGCTGAAGTGCCCGTAACCAACCTGCACCGGGAAGAAATCCTGGAGCAGGAACAGCTCCCCCTTTATTACGTGGCCTACAGCGCCTGCTTCCGGGCCGAAGCCGGCGCCCACGGCCGAGACACGCGGGGTCTGATCCGGCAGCACCAGTTTAACAAAGTGGAGCTGGTAAAATTTACTACCCCCGAAACTTCCGGTGCAGAGCTGGAGAAGCTGGTGCAGGACGCGGAGCGGGTATTGCAGCTCTTGGAGCTCCCCTACAGGGTCATGCTCATGTGCAGCGGTGAGCTGGGCTTTGCCGCCGCCAAAAAATATGACCTGGAGCTCTGGTTCCCCGCCTACGGTGCCTACCGGGAAGTCTCCTCCTGCAGCAATTTCCGGGACTTCCAGGCCCGCCGCGCCGGTATCCGCTACCGCCCTGCCCCAGGGGCAAAAACAGAATTTGTGCATACCCTCAATGGTTCCGGGGTGGCAATCGGCCGCACCCTGGCGGCGATCCTGGAGAATTACCAGCAGGCCGACGGCAGCGTAGTTATCCCCCGGGCGCTGCGGCCTTACTTTCCCGCCTCCCACCCGGGCGTCATCCGTCCCTGAGGCGGCGGCGGGAGAAGCTTCCCTTCTGTCGCCGCCGGCGGCACTGGCGCAGGTTTTTGCGGCTGCGGTTGACTATCTTAAGGGAAGGTGCTATACTAAAAACACCGTCTGGAGGGGTGTCCGAGCGGTTTAAGGAGCTGGTCTTGAAAACCAGTGACCCAGCAAGGGCCGTGGGTTCGAATCCCACCCCCTCCGCCAGGGAGACGGAGAGATGGCCGAGTAGGTCGAAGGCGGTCGCCTGCTAAGCGATTAAGCGGGTAAAAGCTCGCTTCGTGGGTTCGAATCCCACTCTCTCCGCCAGACATGTGCCCGTAGCTCAGCTGGATAGAGCGTCTGACTACGGATCAGAAGGCCGGGAGTTCGAATCTCTCCGGGCACGCCATGCAAGGAGCCGGTATCTCTGATGCCGGCTCCGGTTTTTAACAAGCCTAAGGAGGTGCCGCCTTGCCGCCCACGGATGAGTATTACATGCGCCTGGCCCTGCTTCTGGCGGAGCGGGCTTTACAAAAGGGCGAAGTGCCGGTGGGGGCCCTTCTGGTCGGCCCTGCAGGCATACTGGCCCGGGCATACAACCGGCGCGAAGCCCTGCATGATGCTACGGCCCACGCCGAGATCCTGGCCTTGCGCCGGGCGGGGCGCAAACTTAAAAGCTGGCGCCTGCCGGGCACCACGCTCTATGTTACCCTCGAACCCTGTCCCATGTGCGCTGGGGCCCTGGTCCACGCCCGCATCTCCCGCCTGGTTTTTGGCGCCTATGACCCTAAAGGCGGTGCGGCCGGCTCCCTCTATGAGATTCCCACGGACAGGCGCCTCAACCACCGCCTGAACGTGCAGGGGGGGCTCCTGGCCGAAGAATCTGCTGCCCTGCTGCAAAAGTTTTTTAAGGAACGGCGCCGCCGTCCAGGCCCGCCTCCCGGCTGCTAAACAGCCGGCTGCCCCCCGGCAAGAGCCGGCGGCCTTTATTTTCTGCCCGCCTTTACTTTTCCTTTCCCCTGCCCTTATTTTTCTGTTGACAGCTTGCCCCCGGAGAGTTTAAATTTATACCATGAACAATTGAACAAGTATTCACATAAAGTCATAGAGTAACTTGAAGGTGGTGCCGGGACCCTTTGCGCAAAGAAAAAATGGGATGTGACGTTAAGGTTATCCATGAGGAAGTTGTCAGTAGGGTGCGGCAGCTCATGCCCCAGCATGAAAGATTTTTTGACCTGGCCCAGCTCTTTAAAGTGCTCGGCGACGCCACCCGCGTCAAAATCATCTGGGCCCTCTTTCAAGGGGAGATGTGCGTTTGCGACATAGCCAGCCTCTTAAAGATGAGCCAGTCCGCCATCTCGCACCAGCTGAGGGTCTTAAAACAGGCCCGTTTGATCAAAGGGCGTCGGGCCGGGAAGGTCGTTTATTATGCCCTTAAGGACAGGCATATCGAAAACATCTTTGCCCAGGGTTGGGAGCATATCCACGAGTAGAGGTAAAAAGGGAAAGGAGCCGGGAGATGGCTGAACAAAAGGAGCAAAATTGTGCTACCGGCGTTGCCGCCTGCAGCTGCGACAGCGATTTGACCTTTTTTGTCCCTGCGCCGGCGGAGCTGAAAGATAAAAGGGAGCGCGCGGGGGGTATCTTCCCTTTTCCTCTTAAATACCTTGCCTTTACCGTTGGCGCCTTTTGTTTTGCCGCCGCGCTTATCTTTCCTCTCCCTGGCCTGCTGAAACTGGCCTTCTACCTTGCAGCCTACCTGCTCTTTGGAGGCCCGGTACTGCTCAGGGCGGCCCGTAACATCGTAAGGGGCAGTGTCTTTGATGAAAACTTTCTTATGTCCATGGCCACGCTGGGCGCCTTTGCCATCGGGGAATACCCCGAGGGCGTGGCGGTAATGGTCTTTTACCAGGTGGGCGAGCTGCTGCAGGAGCATGCCCTGGGCCGCTCCCGCCGGGCGATCAGCGGGCTGATGAATATCCGCCCGGAATATGCCTGCCTTGTGCAGGGTGAGAACGTGGCCAAGGTTTCCCCCGATCAGGTTAAGCCCGGCGAGCTGATCCTGATCCAGCCCGGAGAAAAGATCCCCCTGGACGGGGTTGTGCAGGCGGGGAGCTCTGTTCTAGACCTTTCGGCCCTTACGGGGGAAGCTATGCCCCGGGAGGTCGGCGCAGGCGCGGAGGTCCTCTCCGGTGCCGTTAACAGGACGGGGCTTTTAACCGTTGCCGTAACCAAGGAATACAAGGAATCTACCGTCAACCGCATCCTCGCCCTGGTGGAGGACGCCGCCGGCCGTAAAGCGCAAACAGAACGCTTTATTACCCGTTTTGCCCGCTATTATACTCCCGTCGTGGTGACGGCGGCCTTTTTGCTGGCTTTTTTGCCTCCCCTCTTCCTTTCGGGGGAGGCTTTTTCTACCTGGTTTTACCGGGCCCTGGTGTTCCTCGTTATTTCCTGCCCCTGCGCCCTGGTTATCTCCATCCCCTTGGGCTTTTTTGGCGGTATCGGCGGAGCTTCACGCCGGGGCATCCTGGTAAAGGGCGGCAATTTCCTTGAAGCCCTGGCCCAGGTAGATACCGTCGTCTTTGACAAGACAGGGACGCTCACACGGGGCTCTTTTGCCGTCAGCGGCATTTTCCCGGCGCCAGGCTTCTCTGCAGCAGAGCTGCTGCACTACGGGGCGTTGGCGGCGAGCCACTCCTCCCATCCCGTTGCCGCTTCCATCCTGCGCGCGGCCAAGACGGCCGCAGCAAATAATAACGAGCATCAGAGCAGCGGGACGAATATCCTGAGCTTTGTCGAGCTGCCGGGCGAAGGTGTGAGTGTAACCACGCCGGCAGGGGAGGTGCTCATGGGCAACAGCAGGCTCATGGAAAGATACGCCATCCTTTACCCCGGGGACAACGAGCCTCCTCACGCTGGTACCGCCGTGCATCTGGCTGTAGGCGGCCGCTATGCGGGCAGCATCGTCGTGGCGGACGAAATCAGGGAGGATGCGGCCGCCGCCGTCAGGCGCCTGCGCCGGCTGGGCGTGCAGCGAATAATCATGCTCACGGGAGACAAAGAGGCAGCAGCGGTGCAAATAGGCGAAGCCGTAGGCATCGGTCAGGTCTTTGCCGGATTGCTGCCCCACGAGAAGGTGGAAAAAGTGGAAGAGCTGGAAAAGGAGGCCCGGCCCGGCAGAAAGATCGCCTTTGTGGGTGACGGGATCAACGACGCCCCCGCCCTCATGCGCGCCCAGGTCGGCGTGGCCATGGGGGGTATTGCCTCCGATGCAGCCATCGAAGCTGCCGACGTGGTGCTCATGACGGGCGGGCCCTCCAGGCTGGCCGAGGCCATAACCATTGCCCGCAAAACCAAAGCCATTGTCCTCCAGAATATTGTTTTTGCCCTGGGGACCAAAGCCTTGATCATGATGCTCGGCGCCCTGGGCCTGGCCTCCCTGTGGGAAGCGGTCTTCGCCGATGTGGGCGTAGCCCTGCTGGCCGTGCTCAATGCCATGCGCGCCCTGAGCTTAAAATAAAGAAAGAGGCGGGCCGGCAGCGGTCCCTTCCTTTACAAAGGGAGGCGGCGTGTTGTATAATCCTAGACGCAGGTGCCATAATCATAACAACTCTTATCAGGGAGAGATGGCCGAGCCCGGTTTAAGGCGCACGACTCGAAATCGTGTGTAGGGTGAAACCTACCGTGGGTTCAAATCCCACTCTCTCCGCCAGGAATAAGATGGCGCGGCTTTGCAAGTCTTGGGGAACAAAATTACCGGTCCCGGTCCTTGCGGGCCGCGTCTTTTTAGTTTTTCTGTGCAGGACAAAAAAACAGAGGATGCTTTAAAGTATGCCGGCAGAGAAACCATCTGGATAATCTCCGCTGCGGCTCCGCCCGAAGGAAAATTTTTTGTGTGAGCAGGCGAGTAAAATGATCGCGAAAGGAAGGTGTTTTTGGTGTGGCAGGACTTTAAAAATTTATTATGCGAGGCAATGTACTTGATCTTGCCGTTGCAGTTATTATCGGTACTGCGTTTGGCCGTATTGTAAACTCCCTGGTGAACGACATCTTGATGCCCGTCCTGGGTATTATTGTCGGTGGCATTGCTCTGTCCGGTTTAAAGCTGGTGCTTAAAGAAGCGTACGGGGAGACGGCGGAGCTGGCCCTTAGCTATGGGATGTTTTTGCAGGCAGTCATTGATTTCTTGGTTATTGCTTTTGCCATATTTATGATGATCAGATGGCTAAACGCTTTAAAAAAGAAGCAAACTGAGGAACCGCAAACGCCGCCGGCACCCTCCAGGGAAGCGGTTTTACTGGAGGAAATCCGCGATATTTTGCATAAAAACGTGCGAGATTAAAAAACATGCAGGATTAATTAAATTTTCCGCTTCCCGGGGGCCAAAACGGGCATAAAAAAGATGAAAGGATGAACCGGCATGAAAAAAAACTTTACCATGGTTTTACTGCTACTCCTGGCTGCGTTGCTGGGAGCGGGAGGCATGGCCTTTGCCCGGGAGGGAAAGGCTTCTTTGGAGGTGTTCTACCGCAATATCCAGCTGGTGGTAAACGGCGTAAAGGTCCCGGTCGCTGCGGAAAACGAGCCCTTCATCCACGCAGGGCGTACCTATGTGCCCCTGCGCCTAGCCTCTGAGGCCCTGGGGTACGACGTCGCCTGGAATGCCGCCACCTCCACGGTTACCATCAATGCGCCCGGCGGGGTTGCCGGTGGGGATGCCGCGGGCTGCTGGGACTACCAGCCGGCCGTGATGAAACCCAAAGCCGGCTGGGAAGCGGTGGATCTGACCGGATTAACCCGCGGGCAGCTGCTGGAGGCCCTGGGCTGCCCGCCCCATGTTATACGCATGACGTCGGTGGTCAGCCCGGAATTCAACAAAGAGCTGTGGGTCTATCACCCCTATGACGAGGACCCCACGGGCCTTTTTATCTGGCTGAAAGGAAATGTATTCCATCACTCCATGTTGAATGAATTTAACGGCTTTGGATGCTATGAGCTGACAAACCCGGATTTCTGGGAGTAATTGTGCCAGGTTTTGCGCCAAACAAAGACCCCCAGGCTTGCAGGCATCAGGCCGGGGGGCCGTAGCTTGCATAAGCGGCTGGAACTCTCTCCAGCCGCTTACGCATTAGCCGGGCATTGAGCGTGCTTTCAGCCAAAGCATAGGAAGCGGAGCGGAGGGAACGGGTGTGTTTCAGCGTGTTTATAAAGCCCTTTGCCCTGGCCAGCAGCCCCTCCTCATCCGCCAGGAGCTCTAGCGTTGCTTCTTTTAATGCGGCCAGGGAGATCTGCTCTGGTTCAAAGGTAAAAAGGGGAAAAGGGTCCTGCAGCCAGAATTGCTCCTGAAAAAGGCGCCCGGCTTTATGCAATGCTTCATAGATCCGCGTGCCCGGATAAGGGGTGAGGTGGGTGATATTGGGGATATCTATCTCGCTCTCGCGGATAAACTGCCGGAGCTCCCTGATGCTTTCCCGGGTGTCGTAGTCGCTGCCGATGATAAAAGAACCCATGATGCTGATGCCCTGTTCGTGGATGCGGCTGATAACTTCCCTGTAAAAAGAGACCCCCCGGCGGTAATTTAATTTTTTGTTCAGGGATTGCAGGGCTGCCGGGTTGAGGGACTCAAAGCCAATAAAAAGGAAAAGGCAGCCGCTCTGCCGCGCTGCCCGCAGCAGCGCGGGGTTGTCGGCAATATTGATGGAGGCCTGCCCCATCCAGCGGATGCCGTACCGGCGGAAGAGATCAAAGAGCGCTTCAGCCCGTTCGGCGGCCCCTTTCCCCGCGCCGATAAAATTATCATCAACGAGAAAGAGGGTTTTCCGCCGCAGCTGCCTGAGCTCCGCTTCGATTAACTCCAGCGGTTTAAAGCGGTAGCTGGCCCCGTGATAGCGGGTTACAGAACAAAAGTCGCAGTCATAGGGGCAACCCCGCACCGTCTCCAGGGAAGCAAAGCGGTACCCGGGCGAAAGTAGATCGCGCCGGGGCAAAAGCTGCCGGTCAAAGGCATAAGGGGCGGCTTGATAATATTTTTGCAGCCTTTTCCCCTCCAAGTCCTTTAATATTTCCGGCCATACCGTTTCTCCGTCACCGATAACCACTGCGTCGGCGAAGCCTGCCGCTTCTTCGGGCAGGATGGAGGGGTGGTTGCCCCCGAGGATTACAGGGATCTTTTTTTGACGGAAGACCTGGGCGAGCTCATAAGCCCTGCGGATGGAATAGGTATTGGCGGAGATGGCGGCAAGGTCTCCTTCATAAGTAAGGGGGCTGATATTTTCATCGATGATCTTTACCTCATAATGTTCGGGGATGGAGCCGGCCTGCACTGCCAGGGCAAGGGGAGGAAAAAGCCTCATGGGGAATAAAGGCGTAGCGGGGTTGATCAGCAGGACGCGCCTCATGGGAGAATGTTCTCCTCCTTCGCTTCTTTGCGCAGGGTCAGCTTATGGGTGAGGGGGAGGAACATGCCCGTTGTCTGCCGGTATGCTTCGTATTCTTCCCCGAAATGCTCTAGCAGAAGGGCCTCTTCTTTGCCTAGGCGCAGCGTCATCAGGGTGGCGATAACGGCCATGCCCGAAAGACCCATCAGCCAGTTTTCCGATAAAAGGAAAGCAGCGATGAACAAAAAAAGGTAAGAAGTATACATGGGATGGCGCACCAGGCGGTAGGGTCCGCTGCGCACCAGTCTGTGGCCTTCCTTGATCACCAGGGTGCTGGAAAAATATTTGCCCAGCTCCCGGTGGACCCTGTAGATACCGTAGAGGGAGGCA
>CALJJZ010000003.1 GCA_937973635.1 uncultured Bacillota bacterium
CCAGCTCCCTGATTTTAGGCACAACAGACCCGATAAATTCCTGCCCGCCAAAACCAGGATTCACTGTCATAATCAGGACCAGATCCAAGTCCTCCAATATATACTGGAGGCTGTGTAAAGGGGTTGCGGGATTTAATGCTACCCCCGCTTCACAGCCCAGCTTTTTAATGGCCTGGACAACGCGGTGCAAATGGGTGCATGCTTCCACATGGACAGTTATGAGCCGGGCTCCGGCCTTACAGAAAGGTTCAAGAAAATTTTCCGGCCGCTCCACCATCAGATGGGCATCAAAAAAAAGGTTTACTTTGTCTTTAAGGGCATGCAGAACAAGGGGCCCCATGGTAATATTGGGCACAAAGTGCCCGTCCATTACGTCAACATGAAGCCAATCTGCCCCTGCCTGTTCCATACGCCGGACCTCTGCCAGCAGACAGGCGAAATCCGCTGCCAGGATAGATGGAGCTACAAGCGCCATGGTAGATATTTAAACCCTCCGTTTAATATACATTTTCCTGTCTGTTCAGCGTCTCCAGCAAGGCAAGATAAATTTTATAACGCCAGGGAGCAATCTGTCCCTTTTCTACCGCTTCTTTAACCGCACAGTCAGGTTCATGATGGTGCAGACATCCGGGATAACGGCAGTTCCCTTCCCGGGCGTGCAGCTCCGGAAAGAGGGAAGCCAGTCTGCGCGGCGGGATAAAGGATATTTCCAGACGCTGAAAGCCGGGAGTATCGGCCACCAGCGTGTCTTCGTCAAGGCTTAAAAGTTCTACATGACGTGTGGTATGCCTTCCCCGCCCTGTTTTTTCGCTCAACTCACCTGATAAGAGGTTAAGTTCAGGTTTTAGTCTGTTTAACAAAGTAGATTTTCCGGCTCCCGAAGGACCGGCCAGCACGCTGATCTTGCCTTTTAACTGTTCCCGCAATAAATCCAGGCCTTCTCCGGTTAGCGAGCTGGCACTGACGACCCCGTAGCCACACGCGGAGAAAACGGTTTCCAACTCCTTAAGCAGGGCTATTTCTGCGTCGTTTTTGATTAAGTCCAGCTTGTTAAAACACAAGACACATAAAAGGCCGGCCATTTCTGCAGAAATGATGATACGGTGCAACAGGTGCAGATCAAGGGGAGGCTCAGCCAATGTTGTTACGATCACTGCTTGATCCACATTGGCGACGGGAGGCCGGGTGAGGCTGTTTTTACGCGGCAGGACCTTTGCAATAACGCTGTCTCCCCGCTCAGGAGTGTCAACTATAACCCGATCACCTACCAAAAGCTGCACCCCTTCTCCTTTTAAGCGGCCGCGCGCCCGGCAGCGCATTATCCTGCCCTGAGCATCCCGGACAAAGTAAAAGCCGCCTTTCGCTTTAACCAGAACCCCCTCCAGCAATACCCCTCCTTTAATTAAGGAAACTGTTTGGTGTCAATGGCATGGTACTCGTTATCACGAAATTCCATCAGAACAACACGGCCGCTACCCACACCTCGTGCCGTGAAAACCTGACCGGTATATACCCCTTCAAAAATGACTTTTTCCCCTTCCACGTCCTGGACCACAATCCTGATCGTCTTGCCCACAGGGACAGCTGGATGGACATTAACGGTATAGACAGGATAGGTGCTGATATCCCTGCCTTTGCTGATAACAAGATCAACGGCATCTCCGGGTCGGATCGTTTCTCCTGCAGGAGGCGACTGGGAGATAACCTGACCCTGTTCAAATTCGCTGGAAAATTCTTCCTCCACATTGCGCAGAATCAAACCATAGAGGTTTAACCATTCCCGTACATCGTTTAAGGACCAGCCCTGGAAATTGCGCAAGGTGAAAGGCCTTTTGCCTTCGCTGACCACGATCAGGACAGTCTCTCCCCTCGTCAGGCGAAACCCTTCTCCCGGATCCTGCCTGATAATATAACCGGAGATAACCTCATCGTCAAAATCGTGTTCAACTTCCACCTCCAAGCCCAAATCGTTCAACAGGAGGCGGGCTTCCCGCTCTGTACGGCCAAAGAGATCAGGGATCTGGACAAACTGGGGACCGGCGCTGATCGTCAATTCCACAACCCTCTCTTTTCTAACGCTCCTGCCCGCCGGCGGATCCTGGGAGACAATATGATTCGGCGGTATGCTGTTGCTGTAAACCTCCCCTGCAACGCGGGATCCCAGACCTATCTCCTCCAGCTCCCTCTCCGCAGCGGCAAGATTCATGCCTGCCAGATCGGGCACGATAACCTCAGGGACAACCAACAGGTCAGAGAGGATACGGTAAGCAGTTATCAGCCCCAGGGAAACAACCAAAAGAAGGACCAGAACAACGATCAGCTTGCGCGTGGGAAAACGCCTCCCTTCCCTTTCTTCATCCTCTTCTTCCGGCTCAAAGTCATCCCTTTCTTCATAGGCACGCTTCAGGCCGTTGAATTGTACCCGGCTGATCAGGGATGGCCCGCGATGATGCTTTTTCTCTTCCCGGAGCCATTTTTCCAGTTCGTCTCTGAATTCCGCCGAGCTTTTAAAACGATGCTGCAGATCTTTGTGTACGGCTTTAGCCAGGATCCGCTTTAGGCCCGGGGAGAGCTCGGAGGCAATTTCCGGGGGCAGCATAATCTCTTCCTGCAGATGCTTCAGGGCAACAGAAATAGGGCTTTCCCCAGAAAAGGGGACAGTACCCGTAAGCATTTCGTAGAGCACAATACCGAGGGAATAAACATCAGACTGCTGATCCGCATTGCCGCCCCTGGCCTGCTCGGGAGAAGAGTAATAAACTGAACCAAGGAGAGAACGGCCATGGGTTATGGTGGCGCCGCTGGCTGCCCTGGATATGCCAAAATCTGCTACTTTGACCCGCCCCTCCGGTGTAATGATAATATTCTGGGGTTTGATGTCCCGGTGAATGACATTTTGTTTATGGGCGTTGTCAAGGGCATCGCATACCAGATAAGCGATCTGTGCCGCTTCTTCCTGTGGTAATCTGCCTTCACGCTGGATGATTTCTTTTAAGGTAGAACCTTCAATAAATTCCATGACAATATAGTGGATATTGTCTTCTTCGCCTTCGTCAAAGACGTTTACAATGGACGGATGGGAAAGTTTGGCCGCTGCCTTGGCCTCCTGCTGGAAACGGCGTAAAAACTCTGGATCGGCGGCAAATTGTTCGTAGAGAACCTTTATGGCCACGGGCCGGTTAAGTTTAAGATCAAGGCCCCGATAAACCCTGGCCATACCGCCTTCTCCCACTTTTTCCAACATTTTATAACGATTCCCCAGGAGCCTGCCGCTCTCGATCAATGAGGCTTCACCCTTCGTTCGCGTTAAAATAATTAAGCAATAAAAGTGCCATCAATCAAAAAAGATTAAAGTAAATGTAATATTGTCAGGACCACCCCGGTTGTTGGCAAGGGAAAGCAGTTCTTCAGCAACCGTTTCCAGGCTCCTCATTCCTTCTTGAAAAAGCAGTTCTGTAATCTCAGGAGGGCGCACTACAGCAGTGAGACCGTCGGTACAGAGCAAAAGGTAATCCCCCGCCCGGCATTCGCTGCTAGAAAAATCTACAGGCACAGAGGAAGCAAGGCCCAAAAAACGTGTAATGAGGTGGCGCTGGGGATGGGTGTAGAGATCTTCTGCGTTTATCTCCCCATTTTTTAACAGTTCCATGACCAGAGAATGATCCTCTGTAAGCTGGGAAAAAGCCTGATCACGAAAAAGAAAAGCCTGACTGTCGCCTACGTGTCCGATCAGCAGTTCCTTTTCCCGGATAAAAGCTACAGTCATGGTGGTCCCCATACCTTTTAGCTCCTCCCGCTGCTCCTGCGCCTTAATTATTTCCGTGTTGGCCTGCTGGATAGCCGAAAGGAGAAAATCCTGCGCCTGGGTCTGGCTGAACCGGTGGAAATTTTCTGATATTTTATCCACGTATTGTGCCAGTACCCTAACCGCCAACGAACTGGCAACCTCTCCGGCTGCATGGCCTCCCAGCCCGTCAGCCACGGCAAAAATACAGGGCCCGTGCCGCGGGGGGATATAATAACGGTCCTCGTTAATCTCCCGGACACGCCCTCGATGTGAGCGGACAGCATATAATACCATTATCTCCCCCCCACCATGCTCAGGGTTAGTATAACAAATACAAAGGGGAAAAGCAATGCGGCTACTTCTTTCGCAAACGGGCCATAAAAAAACCGTCAAGCCCATGTCTGTGCGGCCAGAGCTGCAAAAAGCCGCCTTCCTTTTCTTCTCCTTTAAGCGCAGCAGGCAAGTAAGGTGAAAGTAAAGACATGGAAGCCCGCGGTTCTTTTTTTAAAAAACTGTTAATTACTTCCGTGGTCTCTTCCGGGACAAAAGTGCACGCGCTGTAGAGAAGCACGCCCCCCGGCTTCAAAGCAGAAAAAGCCCCCTGCAGCAGCTCCAGCTGCAACTGGGCAAGGACGGGGATATCCTCTGCCTGGCGGCGCCATTTCAGATCCCCCTTGCGGCGCAGTACACCCAGCCCGGAACAGGGGACGTCCAAAAGAACGCGGTGGAAAGAATTTTGCTTCTCCGCAGGGATTTGCCGTCCATCCAGTTTTTCTGTAATAATGATCTCAATCCCCTGCCGCCGGGCTGTGTCCTCCACAAGCTTCAGGCGGTGGGGATGGAGATCTGCAGCAACAACTGTCCCCCTGTTTTCCATGAGCATGGCCAGGTGCACAGTCTTCCCCCCGGGAGCACTGCATAAATCGAGAACCATCTCCCCCGGCTGGGGATTAAGTAAAGGCGCCACCAACATGGAAGCCTCACCCTGGACCTGGAATAAACCGTGCTGAAAGCTGTTTAGTCCCTCCAGTTGCCCGTTTAGTTTGAGCTGCAGGCCATCACGGGCATAGAGCAATGCTTCACTCTCAACGCCCTCCTCCAGCAGCTTCCTCTGCAGTTCAGGCGGGCTGAGGCGCAGCGTGTTCGTGCGCACAGTTAGCGGCGCAGGCTTATTGCCTGCGGCACAGAGAGCTTCCGTCTCCTTATACCCCAGCTCCCTTAACCAGCGTTGCACCAGCCAGGAGGGATAAGAATAATAGAGGGAGAGATAAGCTACGGGGTCTTGCCGTGGGGCAGGCCAGGGTAACTTCTCCCTGTTGTCGTTGAGCTTGCGCAAGACCGCGTTTACAAGCCCGGCAACACCCTGGTGCCCATAGCGGTAAGCCTGTTTCACCGCTTCATCTACAGCCGCCGCGGGAGGAACGCGTTGCAGGTAACAGATCTGGTAAGCGCCAAGGCGCAGAATGTTCCGAACCCAAGGAGTAAGTTTTTCCAGGGGGCGATCCAGATAAAGAGACAGAGCCCAATCAAGGGTGTTCAGACGCTGGATTACCCCGTAAACCAGTTCTGTCAGCAGCGCCCTTTCTTTGTCCGTAAACTCTCCTCTGGAGATGGCCCGGTTAAGGGCAAGGTTAACATAGGCATCCTGCAACTCTACATCACGCAAAACGATAAGGGCCGCCTCACGGGCGCTCTGTTTTTCCCCTTCAACTTTTTTATCCTTCTCCGGCAGATTTCTGCGTAGGGGGCGGCGGCTCATCTACAGGCTCCTTTTCCCGGGGCGTTAATGCCTGTTGCGCAGCAACAGTAAACGGAAAAGCTGGGCAAGGGCAACAGCCATCGCCGCCACATAAGTAAGGGCCGCTGCATTAAGCACTTCTCTAGCGCCGTCGAGCTCTCTTCCCTGTAAATACCCTCCGTCTGCCAAGGAAGCAAGGGCCCTTCTGGAAGCATTAAACTCCACAGGCAGGGTAATAACTTGAAAGAGCACGGCAAAGAAAAATACGGCAATCCCTATATCCATGAGCAAAAAACCCAAGGAACCTGTGCCGGCGCTAAAAAGAAATCCGATGAAAAAGAGGGGAAAAGCCGCCTGGGAGCCAAAACCGGCAAGGGGCACAATGGCGTTACGTATGGCAAGGGGAGCATAACCGCTCGCATGCTGCAGGGCATGGCCCACCTCGTGAGCGGCGATGCCCAGAGCCGCAAGGGAATTGCCCTGAAAAACGGGAGCCGACAACTTAACCTCACGGCGGCGCGGGTCATAATGGTCGGTAAGATGACCCTCCGTCGGCAGGACACGTACGTTGCCGAGGCCTGCGTGACGCAGCATCTCCTTCGCCACCTCGCCGCCGCTAAAGCGGCTACGTGCAGCAATCTGGGAATATTTAGCATAAGCACTTTTTATTTTTGCCTGGGCATATAAAGCAAAAAGCATCGCCGGCAAAACAAAAATGATTAACCCGCTGTCTAAAAACCACATCTTACTTACACTCTCCTTTTTACACTTTAAAAATGGTATTAAATGTTTCCTCCAGCAGGGCCAGATCCACCCGCGTATTCATGCAGGGGCCCTCTGGACGTTCATTGACTACGCCGTAAACGGGAAGGGGGAAGCTGTCCAAAATGCCGCTGCTTAAATCACGCTCACAGGCTACAGCAACAATAGCCCGGGGGCGATACTTTAAGATAGCCTGCCTGGCCAGCGTGCCGCCACTTACTATATCCATCATGATTTTCTTGCGGTGGGCCAGCTCCAGAAGTTCGGGCACCTGGCATTTCCCGCAACGGCGGCAGTTGTCCGCATTCCGAGTAATTTTATAGGCACAGCTGCCGTTTTGCAGGCAGTGGGGCAAAAGGAGCAGCACTTCCCCGGGTTTTAGTTGTCGTGTCCGGTTGGCTACCAGGCGGTTGTTTACAGCAATAAAAGAGTGCTGAATCTTTTCCTGGGCAATATGCAGTAGGCGCCCACAGTATACCACAAGGGGGTAAAGGAGAAAAAGGGTCTTACCCGTCAACCAGTTCAAGTGCTTAAAATTACGGTTCTGGACAATAGAAAGTATCGCCAGGAAGAGGCCGCAAAGGAATAAAACGGCGCAAACCAGCAGCGCAGCGGTAACAACCATCATCACGTTGCGGGAAAGGGAGGCCACAGGGTCCCGGGCAAAAAGCAAAAGATATACTGCTGCCATGACGATGAAAAGGAGCACCGCCAGAAGTAAGCCCAAAAAAGTTCTTTTTTTAACATCCTTATGCAAACCGCTCACCTTCCTGTACTCTATAACCCTGGATAAAACTCTTTATCTCCATGCGGCGTTTGCTTTCGGGCTGCACTTCCAGCAAAGGGAGCAGCCCGGACCCGCAGCAAACCGCCAAACCGGAGGTGCCGGCAAAGCTGAGCGTGCCCGGAAGGGTGTCCTCTGCTCCAGGCAAACCTTTAACCCTGCCCCTGTTTTCCTCGGGCAACCCTGTTTTCCAGATTTTCAGCCGCATGCCCCGGTAACTGGTAAAGGCTCCCGGGCTCGGGGCAAGGGCCCGCACCAAGTTAAATATTTTCTCAGCCGGTTCAGACCAGTTAATTTTTTCTTCTTCCCGGGTCAGGGGCGGCGCAAATGTTGCAAGCCTGTCATCCTGGGGAATACGGGGAAGCTGTCCCTGGTCAAACAGCTTTAAACCCTCCAGCAAAAGGTCGGCGCCAACTTCAGCCAGACGGTCATGCAAGGTGCCATAATTGTCTTCAACGGAAACAGGCACCCTTTCCTGCAGGATAATATCCCCTGCATCAAGACGCACAGCCATAAACATAAGCGTAACCCCCGTCTCTTTTTCCCCGGCCATGAGCGCCCTATGGATCGGCGCTGCACCGCGGTAACGGGGCAAAAAAGAGGGATGGAGGTTGAGACAACCTCCAGGAGGAAGATTAAGTACAGTCTCAGGTAAAATCATACCGTAAGCCACATTTATGAGCAAAGGGGGCCGCAATTCCTGGAGCAAAGCATACAGCTGCCCTTTATTTTCCGGTTGCAAAATTTTTAAACCGTATTGCTGTGCTTCTTGCTTGACCGGCGTAGCCGCAAGCTTTTTGCCCCGGCCTGCAGGACGGTCGGGCCTGGTTATAACCGCCGCCGGAGCATAACCACCTTTGACCAGCCGCTGCAGCGCCGGAAGGGCATAAGCGGCAGAAGCCAGGAAAACAGGAGCTAAAGGGGACAAATATTTCAATCCTTCCTGCGTAATTGCTGTATTTCTTCAGGCGTAAGCAGGCGCAGGGCTTTGTCCACAAAGAGAACGCCATCGAGGTGGTCTATTTCGTGTTCCAGCACCCTGGCGACAAAGTCCTCTCCCTCCACCTCCAGAAGACGACCCTGGCGGTCGAACCCTTTTACCCGTACCAGGCGGGGACGGGCCACCTCCCCATAGATACCGGGACAGCTCAGGCAGCCCTCCAGATCCAGCGTTTCGCCTTGTTTGTCCAGAAATTCAGGGTTAATTAATTCCATTACCCGGTCATCAACACGAAAAACGATGATCCTGCGGGAGATGCCAATCTGGGGAGCGGCCAGGCCTGCTCCTTCGGCGGCATGCATGGTTTCGATCATATCATCGAGCAGTATGCCCAGCCGATGGTCAAACCTGTTTACCGGAGCCGCTTTGCCACGCAAGACCGCGTCGCCGTTTTTACGGATGTTTCGCAATGCCATACCTCTGCCTCCCCTTTCTATCTATTATAACATTACCATGGGGTTTAAATCCACTGTGATACGCGTCCCCTTCATTTTACTGCGCAATTCCCAGATAACTTTGCGGATGATCGGATTATAGTTAGCGGGGTTATTTACTTTAAACAGGATTTGAAAACGATACAAATCTCTTATCTTTGGCAAAGGCGCAGGAGCAGGGCCGATGAACTGTTCCAGTTGGTCCAACACGATCTCCTTTTCCAGGCTCGCCCGCAGCTCCATGGCACTTTCTTCTGCCAGCTCCACAAAAGGAGCACTGCAGGTAAAAAGGAGCAGCTGTGTAAACGGTGGGTAGTGGAGGGATTTACGCCTTTTTAATTCTTCCTCCACAAATTTTTGATAATCGTGGGCAGCAGCCGCCTTGATGCTGTAGTGCTCGGGGTTATATGTCTGGACAATTACGCGCCCCCCTTTTTCCCCCCTGCCGGCCCTGCCGGCAACCTGAGTAAGGAGTTGAAAAGTACGCTCGCCGGCACGAAAGTCCGGCAGGTTAAGGGCTATATCTGCAGCCACAACTCCAACCAGGGTCACGTGGGGAAAATCAAGGCCCTTGGCGATCATCTGAGTGCCGATGAGCACGGATGCTTCCTTTTTTTTAAATAACTCCCATAATTTATGATGGGCATCTTTCCTTGCCGTAGCATCACTGTCCATGCGGATAACGGCCGCCCCAGGAAATATTTTCTTTACCGCCTCTTCCAGCCGTTGCGTCCCCAGACCAAAATTGCGCAGGTACACGCTGCCACAACCGGGGCAGGAAAAACCGGGCGCCTTACGAAAGCCACAGAGGTGACACTGCAGGTGTTCAGGTTCCATATGATAGGTCAACGAAACCGAGCAAGAAGGGCACTGCACGACATAACCGCAGCTGCGGCAGAGTAAAAAACCCGCATAACCTCTACGGTTCAGGAAAAGGATCAGCTGTTCCTCCCGGGCAAGGGTTTCCTCCATCGCCCGCAACAGGGTACGGCTGAAAATACCTCGGTTGCCCCGGTGGAATTCATAGCGCATATCCACCACTTGCACAGCAGGTAACGGGCGATCACCTACTCTTTTTTTCAGCTCCAGGGTTTTATAGCTCCCTGCAGACGCTTGCAAATAAGACTCGAGGGAGGGAGTCGCGCTGCCCAGGAGAAGTACGGCTTTATGGTAACGGGCGCGCCATCCAGCCACCTCCCTGGTATGGTAGCGAGGCCCGTCATCCTGGCGGTAAGTTTGCTCATGTTCTTCATCAAGGACAATTAAACCAATATTCTGCAGGGGCGCAAAAACTGCGGACCGGGCCCCCAGAACCACACGGGCTTCTCCCCTTTGCACGCGCCACCACTGGTCATACCTTTCTCCCGGCGAGAGGCTGCTGTGCAAAAGGGCCAGCTTCCCGGCAAAACGGCCGCGAAATCCGGCAACCATCTGTGGGGTAAGGGCAATCTCGGGCACAAGAATTAACACATTTCGCCCCTGCTCCAGCGTTTCGGCGGCAACCCTGTAATATATTTCCGTTTTACCGCTTCCTGTAATGCCATGTAAAAGGAAGAAGCGCTTTTCCTTCCCCCATCCTTCCATAATCTCTGTCCAAGCGGCCTCTTGTTCCGGGGTAAAAAGGAGCTGCCTCTCCCCTTCCCCTGTCGGCCCGCGACCCGGAATACGCTCCCGGCGCACTGCCTGCAACCCAAGCAGCCCTTTTGTCTCCAGGGCACGCAAGGCATTCCTGGAAGCTCCCGTCTTGCGGCGCAGCTCTTTCCAGCTCAAGCCTTCTTCGCCGGCGTAGGCCAGATGTTCAAGCAACAACGCCTGGCGCAATGCTCTTTTCTTGAGGGCAAAAGCCTCTTCCAGGAGCTTTGCCGCACTTACCCGCGGCCGCACGTGTTCTTCGGTTAAGGCCCCCGCCCCTTTCCCCGCAGGGGGCAAACAGAGACGGATTGTTTCGATATGACGATTAAAAAAATGTATGGCCAACCATTCGCTCAGTGCCAACATCTCCTCGCTCAGGACAGGGGTGGGATCCGGCAACTCCAGTATTTCCTTTGGCTGCTCCACCTTTTTCTCCCCCTCCAGAGAAAGCACATAAGCGCCCAGCTTGCGGGAACGAAAAGGGACAAGGACGCGGCAGCCGGGCTGCACCTTCCCCTGCAGATGAGCTGGTATGGCATACTGATAAGGCCTGTCCAGAGCATCGCTGACAAGATCAAGTATTACGGAGGCATATAATTCCGGCATCAAGACACCCCTTAAAGCAAATCCATAATTAAAAATGATATGTTCCCGGCTGAAAAATTGTTATAATTGTCGGGGAGGTGGAAAAAAGTTGTTCAGCTCAAATACACGTACAATCCTGCAACAAAATATAAGCTGGTTTGTCATTGCGGCAATATTTTTTGTTACCGGCATCGCCGCTGCCATATTATTTATGGGTAATGAAAGGATATTCCTCGGAGATCTAACCGCTGGTCAAAAAAAAATGCTGGAGGACCTGGCGGAACTCGTTTTTGGTGGTTCCCCGCTGCGGGGTATAACCTTACTCTTGATCAATAATCTCCTGGCCTCCCTGCAGATGATGCTACTGGGGGCAATCCTGGGCATCCCCCCTCTTTTGGGCCTGTTTGTCAACGGCGCTTTGCTGGGCAGTGTGGTCGTTCTGGCAGCAGAAAAATTTCAACTTTTACATTTTATTCTGCTAGGTATTCTGCCCCATGGTATTTTTGAGCTTCCCGCCTTTATCATCAGTGCCGCTTTTGGCCTAAAGGTAGGGTTTCATCTCGTCTTCCCCCTCCACGGCAAAAAAAGAGGAGAAAGCCTCGTGACCATCTGGCGAGAGTACTGGTCCGTTTTCCCCCTGGTATTAAACCTGCTCATTGTAGCAGCCATTTTTGAGGTGATGATTACTCCCTTTTTTCTAAAAAACTTTTATGATTTCCTTCACCGCTTTTGCTGCCCACCGGGCCTGATCTCAACCACGACGGCATACTTTAATGCGATCAAGGAGCTGGTGGGCAAGCTCCAGCTTGGACATTAAAGGAAATTCCTCTACACCTCCGTCACGGTAAAGCAGCTGTACAATGTTTGTTTCCGTATTAAAGCCGGCACCTTCCCGGGTCACATCATTGGCAACAACAAGATCAAGGTTTTTCCGTTCCATCTTCTCCCGGGCATGGGTCAACAGTTCCGCAGTTTCCGCAGCAAAGCCTACCAGAAACTGTTTTTCTTTACGTTTTCCCAGCTCTTCAAGGATATCGGGGTTACGCACCAGCTTGAGTTCCAGGGCCTCGCCTTTTTTAATCTTCTGTTCCGCCTGTAGCTCCGGCCGGTAATCGGCCACGGCAGCTGCTTTAATGACAATATCCACATCGGGAAAAAACTTTAGGGCCAGGGCAAACATCTCCCGGGCTGTGGTTACAGGATAAAATTCCACATCAGGCGGCGGTTCCAGGGAGGTGGGCCCGCTGATCAGAATAACCCTTGCTCCCCTCTGGCTGGCCGCCCGGGCCAGGGCATAACCCATGCGCCCGCTGGAATGATTGCTCAAATACCTTACAGGATCCAGTGCCTCGCGGGTAGGGCCTGCTGTAACCAGCACTGTCTCCCCTGCATAATCACCGGGGCCAAAGGTCCTTACAATCAGCGCCAGCAGCTGCTCCGGTTCAAGCATACGGCCCTCTCCCACTTCACCGCAGGCAAGTTCACCCGAAGCAGGATCGGCGAGGATATAACCGCGCCGCCGCAGCAACGCCAGGTTTTCCTTTACAGCCCAGTTGTGAAACATAGCCGTATTCATGGCCGGCGCCAAAATTATGGGACATTCCTCCAGCCTGACGGCAAGGAGGACTGTGGAGAGAAGGTCGTCGGCAAGGCCATGGGCAACTTTGGCAATGAAATTGGCCGTTGCCGGGGCGACAATGACCAGGTCCGGCCAGCGGGCCAGGTCAATATGTACCGTTGACGCCTGGCGCTCGGCAAAAAGGTCATGATATACAGGGCGCCCCGTAAGCGTGCTAAAAGTTAAAGGTGCCACAAAAGACATGGCAGACGCCGTCATGACAGCCTGCACACTACACCCTTCTTTTACCAGCAGCCTTACCATCTCCGCGCTTTTATAGGCGGCTATGCCGCCGCTTATGCCCACAATAATTTTTTTCCCCTGCATGGCCTCAACACCCGAGTATCAGAGCAGCAAGAAAGCTGCCCCTTTGATTGTAACCATTACCTATCAGAAACAGCCAAACCAAAATCGGGGCAGAACGGTAACAGTAAGGGAGCCGCCCTATTTAATCCCATCTTTGGTCCTTTCAAAGGTTATCTTTCCTTTAGCAATCTCCTCCAGGGCAGCAGTAACTTCCTTTAAATTGGTTCCGCCTTCCATATTCCCCTGGATCTCCCTGAGCTGGCGGGCCCTTTTGGCAGCAAGGATTACCAGCGAATAGCGGCTGTCCACTTTCTTTAATAGATCGTCAATCGAGGGATAGATCAAATTTATCACCTTTTTCAAGCAGTTGTTGGACAAAACCACGGCGCCGATGCGTGCGGCATTTTTCTGCAACAATAATTGCTTCCACAGTACTGACAGCTACCTCCAATATTTCATTGATTACAAGATAATCATAGATCTCTATCTCTCCCAGCTCACGATAAGCGCGGGCAAACCTTTTTCTGATCTCTTCCGGGGTTTCGGTACCCCTGTTCTTAATCCGCCTGATCAGGTCGGGCATAGTCGGAGGCAACAAAAAGATAAAAACCCCGTCATCTACATTCCTGTGGACCTGCTCAGCACCCTGTGTGTCTATCTCCAGGATCACATCGCGTCCCGCCCGGAGCATCTGCCTGACCATGTGGACCGGTGTACCATAATAATGGTCATGTACATAAGCCCACTCCAAAAAAGAGCCCTGCTGCAAATATTCTTTAAATTTCTGTTCGCTCACAAAATGGTAGTTAACGCCGTCCTGCTCTCCCTGGCGGGGCGGACGGGTTGTACAGGAAACAGAATAATACAAATTGGGGTTCCTCCGGCAAAGGGCCTGGCAAACATTGCCTTTCCCCACACCGGCAGGTCCGGAAACGACAAGGAGCAAACCATCTTCCATAACAGGCTTATTCCCGGGGGCTGCTTTCTTCTGCTATCGCTTCCTTACTCTGCAGGCGGTGTTTTACCGTCTCCGGCTGCACAGCAGAAAGAATAACATGGCCGCTGTCAGTGATAATGACAGCACGGGTTCTTCTGCCGTATGTAGCATCAACTAGCATGCCCCGGTCCCTTGCTTCTCCGATGATGCGTTTAATGGGCGCCGATTCCGGACTAACAATAACAATAATCCGATTGGCCGATACAATGTTGCCAAAACCAATGTTAATTAGCTTGATGTTCATTGTGAACCTGATCCGGGTAAGACTGCAGGCTCTGGCAGGACGCAGATCAGGTCGTTCACCTCCTGTAATGCTTTTTATGCTTTTTATGCTTTTTACCCGCTGCAGGCACCTATAAACCAGTTTTCTTAGTATTTCCACCTCCAGCTAGAACCGTTTATACAGAACGAGCAAAAGGAAAGAACGGGAAAAACCGGCTTGTTATTCGATATTCTGCACCTGTTCTCGAATTTTATCAATTTCACTTTTGGCTTCCACGACCAAACTGGAGATAACCAGATCGCTGCCTTTGGAGCCAATCGTATTTACTTCCCTATTCATCTCCTGCAGCAGAAAATCTAGTTTCCTCCCAATAGCACCCTCTTTGTGCATCTCTTCGCTAAAAGCCTGAAGATGCGCCTCCAGACGAACAATTTCTTCATCGATGGCAGCCCTTTCAGCCAGGAGGGCTATCTCCATGAAAAAACGCTGCCTGTCATAATCGTGCCCGTCAAAAAGCTCGTCGAGACGCTGGGCCAGTTTGCAGCGGTACTGTTCCGGGACAAGAGGAGACCTCTCTCGCAGCGCCGTACAGATCTCCTCCAGCCGGCTAACCCTTGCGGCTATATCCGCTGCAAGCCTTGACCCTTCGCTCTTGCGCTGTTTTAACAGTTCCACAAGGGCATGGTCTAAAGCTTTCAAGAGTAGGGGCGTCACAATTTCCTGCTCTGGCTGGTCCTTTTCCAGGAGCAGCACATCGGGAAAAGCAGCAAGCTTTTCCGCCGTCAGCTCCATATCAGGCAAAGAGGCAAAGTGCTCTTGCAGACGTTGCAGTGCCCGGCAATACTCTGCCGCCAAGCCTTCATCCACAATTACCTTTTTTTTGCTCTGGCCGCGCAGCTCTTGGTTAACAAATACTTCGATCCTGCCCCTGTAAAGTTGCTCCTGGAGCTTTCTGCGGAGCAGCTCCTCCTGCGCCAGCATATCCCGGGGCAGCCTAATATTTGTATCCAGGTGACGGTGGTTAACGGAGCGGATCTCCACCACAAAATAATATCCGTTTTCCCCCGTTTCTCCCCGCCCATATCCTGTCATGCTGCGCAAGAGAGGCACCACCTTTATGCATCACTTCGGCCCAAAAGCCAACCTTTACTTTTCCTATTGTAACATAAAAAAAGGCATAATCAAGGGAAAAAGAGGATAAGCGGGCAAATCAAGGCCAGTAAATTGCCTTAAGCAGCCACTTCTTTCCCGCCGAATATGTTAAGGAGGCAGGCGTACAGATAACGGGCCAGATAAGGGAAGGCAGCGGCGGCAAGGATAAGTGCCCAGTCCTTACCATAGAGGGAGACGGTCTTAAAAACGGGCTGCAGGCTCGGGTGATAGATCACCAAAAGTAAAAGCAAAAAAGAAATGAGCACAGATATAAGCAGAAACATATTTTCTTTAAGCTTTATTTCCCAGAAAGGCAGGTGCTCGGAGCGGCATTCAAAAACATGCAGCAGCTGGGTTGTCACCAGGGTTGCAATAGCCATGGTCTGGGCATAAAGCAGCCCGGCAGAGCCAGAAAAGGAGAAAGCAAAAACAGCCGTTGTCGTGCCGCCAATGAGCAAACCCCGGGTTAATATCTTTGCCCAGAGCCCCCTCGCAAACACTCCTTCCGACGGGGAACGGGGCGGGCGGCGCATCGTCTCTTCACCGGACGGGTCGACTCCCAGAGCCATGGCCGGCAGGCCGTCCGTTACCAGGTTAACCCAGAGGATCTGAAGCGGACGCAGAGGCAAAGGCAGCCCTCCCAGCATGGCCAGCAACATGGCCAGGATTTCCCCAAGATTACAGCCCAACAGAAAGCGCACAAATTTCCGGATGTTCTCGTAGATGCCCCGTCCTTCCTCTACCGCAGCCACAATTGTATTAAAATTATCATCCACAAGGACCAGCGAGGCGGCTTCTTTGGTAACTTCCGTTCCCGTAATGCCCATGGCAATGCCGATATCGGCCTCTTTGACCGCCGGTGCATCGTTCACACCGTCCCCGGTCATGGCTACAATATGTCCTTTGCTTTTCAGGCAACGGACAATACGCAATTTATGTTCCGGTTTGACGCGGGCGTAAACCTGTATATTTTCAATACGCTGCGCCAGCTCCCTTTCGCTCATATTGTCCAGCTCACTTCCTGTGACTACACTGCCGCCGGGAAAGAGAATGTTTAGCTGGCGAGCAATAGCCGTGGCCGTTTGGCGATGGTCCCCCGTGATCATAACAACACGGATACCGGCCCTGCGGCAACTGGCAATGGCTTCATATATGCGGGGCCGGGGAGGGTCAATAAGTCCCAAAAAACCCAAAAATACAAGCTCCTGCTCCGCCTCTTCCCTTGGCATACCCTGCCGGTAAGCAGCAAGGGGCTTGCCGGCCACAGCGATGGTGCGGAGTGCATCGGCGGCCATCAATTCTACCTCTTGCAAGATCTGCTGTCGCTGTCTGACCTCAAGCTTTTTGGCCCGCCCGTCCTCCAGGAACGCCGTACAAATATCCAGCACGCGTTCCGGAGCACCCTTAACCATAAGCTGGTATTTTCCGGCACAGCGGTAGATTACGGACATATATTTTTTATCTGCATTAAAAGGGAATTCTTCCACTCGGACATATTTTTTTTCCAGGTCTTTTTTCCAAAAGCCGGCCTTGGCCGCACAAACCATCAGCGCCACCTCCGTAGGGTTGCCTCTAATTTCCAGGTCATCTTTCACCCCATCTTTTTGCATATAAACAGCATTGTTGCAAAGGGCGGCGACAAGCAAAACACGGGGCAGAAGAGTATCCTTTAAAGGATCTATGGGGACCAGGTTACGATAAAAATCACCCCGCGGTTCATACCCTTCCCCGCTGACCTGAAAAATTCTTCCTCCTGCGGAGATCCTTTTCACTGTCATTTTGTTCTGAGTAATCGTACCTGTTTTATCGGAACAGATAAATGTAGCACAACCCAGTGACTCCACCCCAGAGAGGCGCCGTACAATAGCCCTGCGTTTAAGCATACGCTGCACCCCCATGGCCAGGGCAATAGTCACAATCGCCGGTAGTCCTTCGGGAATAGCGGCCACAGCAAGGGAGATACCAAACATAAGCATGGCATACAGCCCTTCGCCGCGCCAGAGCCCCAGGGCTACCACCAAGAGGCAGAGCAGCAGGCAGCAGGCTACCAGGACCTTCCCCAGCCTGGCCAGGCGCCGCTGCAGGGGCGTGCTGTGGACCCCCACCCCCTGGATCAGGGCGGCGATGCGGCCCATTTCCGTTTCCATACCCGTGGCCACAACCACTCCCCTGCCGTTGCCCGCAGTGACCATGGTGCCGCTGAAAAGCATATTTACGGCATCGCCGGGAGAAGAAGGGACAAAGGAGAGGGGCATAACGCCCTTTTCCACGGCCTGCGATTCCCCGGTAAGGGGCGATTCATCCACAAAAAGGTTATATGCCTGGAAAAGACGTGCATCGGCGCAGACCAGATCTCCGGCCTCAAAGACAACAATATCGCCCGGGACTACTTCCTCTGCCGGAATTTCCTTTAAACTTCCTTCCCGCAACACAACGCCCCGGGGAGCGTTGAGCTTTTTAAGGGCAGCAAAAGACTTTTCAGATCTGTACTCCTGGATAAAACCCAGCAATGCATTTAAAAAGACAATGGCGATAATCGTCAGGGCGTCCCCGTACTCCTCGAGCAGCCCGGAGACAAGGGTGGCCCCAAGGAGTACAAGGACCATAAAATCCTTAAATTGATCGAGCAATATGCCGGCAGCGCTTTTGCTTTTTTTCTCCTCGACAACATTACTTCCATACTCAAGCAAGCGCCGTTTCGCTTCATCCTCGCTCAGCCCCTTCAGGGGATCAACTTTAAAATGATGGTAGAGATCTGTTACCGGGGCAAGGGGCCAGATATGCTTCTTTTTTTTCATCCCGTACGGCAGGGGCTTCTCCAGCAAATTACCGGCGCTGGAAACTGCCGTTTTCCTCCTCTCCCCAAAGACTATAATAATCTTATTCAGGGCAGAGGGGGAAAAAGAACAACCTTAGCCACAGTATAAGCCCGCCTGCCGGCGCCCGATAAGACGAATATTGCTTTTTGGGAAACAAGCAGCTATACTGGAAAATACGATTAAAAAAAATGGCCAGGTGACAGGTTATGCCCTTTGATGCTTTTGTCCTGCAGTGCGTGGCTAAAGAGCTAAAAGAAAAGCTTATACTCACCCGGGCCCGCCTTGTAAAAATATACCAGCCCCAGCCCATGCTGGTACTGCTCCACTTTCGCGGGGAGACGAAAAATTATACCCTTTTGCTTTCAGCCCATCCTGCCAGAGCCGGAATTTTTTTAACCAACCGCCATTTTGCCAGCCCGGCAACTCCGCCTGCCTTTTGTATGCTGTTACGCAAGTATCTAACCGGCGCTTCCATTGTCTCCCTGGAACAACCGCCCCTGGAGCGGGTTTTAAAAATTCATTTCCGTGTCGTTAACCTCCAGGGAGGCGAAGGTCAAAAAACACTGCTGGCCGAAATTATGGAAAGGCGCAGCAACCTTATCCTGCTTGATGCTCCAGACGCAGAAGGCAAACAGCTTATTCTCGGTGCCGTTAAGGCGGTGCCGCCTTATTTAAACCGCGTGCGCACCATCCTGCCGCGCCACATTTATACCCCGCCTCCCGTCCAGGACAAACTGCATCCCCTGGCGCTGGATTATAATTTTTTCTTAGAGGAAGCCGCACAGGCAGAGGGCCGGCCTGTGACTGACTTCCTCCTGGATAAAATACGGGGTCTCAGCCCTTTTATTGCCAGGGAAATATCCGCCCGTTCAGGTCACCATACCGTTTCTAAAGAGGCCGCGCCGCTAATCTGGCAACAGATGCATAAACTGTTGCAGGAGGCCATGGAGAATCACTGGGAGCCTACCATGCTTTGCAGCAAAACAGGAGTACCCCAGGATTATGCCGCCTTTAAACCAAAGCAGCAGCCCCAAGACATGATCCTGCGTCCCTATCAAAGTATGAGCAAACTGCTGGACGACTTTTTCCATGAACAGGAGCAGAAAGAAGAAAGGGAGGGCCTAAAACAGTTAATCCTCCGGCAGGCTCAGCAGCACCTGCAAAAAGCCCGTAAAAAAGAAAAAAAACAGCTGGAAGAGCTGGGACACGCCGAAAAAGCAGAACAATACCGCCTGCACGGGGAGCTGTTAAAGTCCCATCTGCACAATATTCCCGAGAAGGCGGCCTTCGTTCATTTACCAAACATATATAACGAAAAAGAAGAGACGATTAAAATTCCCCTTGATCCCTCCCTTTCTCCTTCAGCAAATGCCCAGCGCTATTTTAAAAAATACCGCAAAGCCTTAAACACGGAAAAAGAAATATCTGCGCGCCTTTTAGCCACGCGGCAGGAAATTAAATATCTGGAAAGTGTGCTCTTCAGTGCAGAAAACAGCGGGAGGCAGGAGCTTTTGGAGATAAGGGCGGAACTGGAGGAGGCCGGTTACCTGCCCCGCAGGCTAAAAAAAACCAACCAGGAGAAAGAAACTCCCTTTAAACCTTTAAGGTATATCACGGTGGAGGGTGAGGAGATCCTAGTGGGGCGTAACAACAGGCAGAACGACCTGCTGCTGCGTGGGGCTTCCGCTACAGACCTCTGGTTTCACGCCAAGGATATGCCCGGAGCCCATGTAATCCTCAAAGGAGCAAACCCCGGGGAAAAAGCAGTGGAAGCAGCAGCGCTCCTTGCCGCCGGCCACAGTCGGGGGGGACATTCCACCAATGTTCCCGTGGACTACACCAGGGTTAAAAACGTACGTCGCCTTCCCGGAGCAGGCCCGGGCATGGTTACCTATACCGGTTATCGCACCCTTTTTGTCACCCCTGACCGGGAAAAACTGGCCGCCCTGCTTAAAGGTGAGAAGCCGGAAGCAGAAAGTTAACAGCAAAACACGGCTCAAGGCTCAGAAATCAGCTTTTACCTTAATTATCATGCCTCGTTTTCCGTATATCCTTGCGGCAAGAATGGCTGAAACTCCTCTCCCGGTTCAGCAGTAAACTCTAAATAGTTTCCGTCTGCAGGGTGCCAGAACCCCAGCTTACAGGCATGGAGCAGCTGACCGCCATGCTTGTAAGAGGAGCGCCGGGGCCCGTAAAGGGGATCGCCTACAACAGGGCAACCGAGGTAAGCAAGATGTACGCGGATCTGGTGCGTCCGTCCTGTTTCCAGACTAAGGGAAAGCAAAGAATAGGGGCCGTTTCTGGCCAAAAGACGGTAATGGGTAACAGCCCGCCTGCCTGTCCCCTCCTGGACCACGGTAAATTTCTTCCGGTTTCGGGGGTCCCGTCCCAAAGGTCTGTCGATGGTGCCCCGGGAAGAGGGGGGTGCCCCGTGGACAATGGCGCGGTACTCCCTTTTTACCTTTCTATCCTTCAGCTGCTGCGTAAGGCTGCGTAAAGCCCTCTCGCTTTTGGCTACAACCAGCAGGCCGCTGGTATCCTTATCCAGGCGGTGGACAATGCCCGGTCTGCTTTTTGTCCCCGTTTCCGGGAGAATACCGCAATGGGCCAGCAGGGCATTGACCAGTGTCCCCCGCTGGTGACCGGCAGCAGGATGCACAACCATTCCCCTAGGCTTGTTCAAAACGAGCAGATCCTTATCTTCATAAACAATCTGTAGAGGGATTGCTTCCGGCTCTGCCTTTGCCTCCCGGGGAGGAGGGAGGAGCAGCTCCACCTTCTGTCCTTTTTTCAGGCGCAGACCGGTTTTTCGTTGTTCTTCCCCCTCAACAAGGACAAAGCCTTCCCGGCAAAGCTTCTGTATAGTCGAACGGGAAAGTTCAACGGCAGCAGCAACAAGAAAAAGATCAAGGCGCAGCCCTTCTTCTGCTGCGCTTACGTAAAAGACCTTTTTTTCCACGGCTTATCCTCCCCGGTCAGAGCCCGGGTCAAGCTGTTCAAAAGGGCTGCGCCTAGCCAGATCCAGCGCTACGCAAAAAACCCCCATCACAATAGCCACGTCTGCCAGGTTGAATACGGGCCAGAAACGCAAATCAAGGAAATCTATGACGAAACCCGTTTGCAGCCGGTCATAAAGGTTGCCCGCGATACCGCCAAAGAGCACAGCCAGCCCACAGCGCAACAGCAGATGGCGGGAAGGAAGCACCAGGGCGGCAACAAGTATGAGGCCGATCGTGATCAAGGAAACAGTCATAAAAAAGGGTGTTTTACCGGGGAAAAGACCAAAGGCAGCCCCTGGATTGCGTACATAGGTAAGAAAAAGTATGTTACCCAGCAAAGGCCAGGTTTCTCCGGGTATAAGGTTTTTCACTACCCAGCTTTTACTGGCCTGATCCAAAAAAAAGACAACAAATGCCAGGGCGAAAAAGAGCCCCAGAGCAGGTCCTTTACCCCATTTGTCTGCTAAAATTGGCATATTTTCCCCCACTTGCTCCGGTTTTATGGTTATTGGGCTCCCCTCTCACCCTCTGCAGAGGCGGCACCGGCGGTAAGGCCTTCAGCTGTCAAGGCGACGGCGGCGGTGCGGCAGGTTATCCTCGGGCCGGTCCTGGAGCGAGTCTGCGCTGCCATACCGGGAGAGATCCACCCAGGCGTCTTCCCCCTGACACGTGTCTTCCTCCAGCTGGCAGGTATAAGTCCGGGCAAAAGGACTTTGCCGGAGCAGTTCTTCTGCCGGACGGTCATCCTGCTCGTTTTCGCGCAGCTCTTTCTCCCGCAAGTTCTGGCAAACAATACAGTAAGGCGTAGAGGGGACAGCTTTCAATCTTTCTGCGGCAATGGGCTTGCCGCAAGCCTGACAGGATCCATATTCGCCCCGGGCAAGGCGCTCCAGTGCCTTATCCAGATCCTGCAGTTTCTTTTGCTGCCGATCATAAAGGGCCAGATCCTTGGATTTTTCAAAAAGTTCGGATCCCATATCTGCCGGGTGGTTGTCGATCACAGAGAGCTCAGCTGTAGCCTCCCGCAAAGAAAGGCTTTCTCCGGCCATTTGGGATAAAAGCCTCTTTTTTTCCTGCTCCAGCAGGGCTTTATAAACGTCTTTACCGTACAAACTGCATACACTTCCTCTGTCTTTAATGTCGGGGCTCTTTTCGTTTCTTCATAGGTAAGTTAAGACTATACGCACTAAATCAGCGATAAAATCTCCAATCAGGGGCAGGTTTAACATCACCAGCCTCTGTAAAGCCCAGAGGACAAGGACGCCCAGCAGGGTAAAACCCAGGGCTATCCCAAACCCCCGGGACAGGCCGCCCAGAAAGTTTAACGCCAGGTAACGCCCGGGCCTGTTTAACAGGTTCAGGTAACCGGCAAGATTAAACTGCTCCAGCTGTCGGCAGAGTTCATCCAGCTGCGCCGACAGTTCCCTCTGCTGCTCCTGTTCTAACATTTCTTTTTCCGCCAGGCAAGAACTGCGCCCCCCATTAATACCGTCAAAGCAGGACAAAGGGGCTTACCACCTTCCAGCACAGGGTCCTTTACGCTCTATTTTTCCCCGCTGGGGAAGATTCCATGACCAAACAATATATTAGCGGCGGTGTCCGGTCAAAATTCCCTCGCAGCGCGCACAGATTAGATCGTCCTGCCCTTCTTCCGGTACAGTAGGAGAAAGCATCCAGCAGCGGGCACATTTTCCGCCCGGGGCTTTGCCGACCTTTATCCAAAGACCTGGTTCTGCTGTCTGCTCGCTTCCTTCTTCCGGTTCCGCCTCCGGGCCGTGCAAGAGGCAACGGGAAACGATAAAAACCATAGCCAACTCCTCGGCATAGGGGGCAAGGGCGGAGAAAAGGCGTTCGTCCACATAAAGATCTACTGCAGCCTCCAGCGAGTTGCCAATCATTTTTTCCCGGCGCGCTTTTTCCAGGGCGGCATTTACTTCTTCGCGCACACGGAAGATTATCTCCCAACGGGCCGCCAGCTGTTCATCATTATATACTTCCGGCAGGTTTGGCCAGTCCGTCAGAAGCACGCTTTCTACTTCCCTGTTAGAGATATAAGACCAGATCTCCTCTGCCGTGAAGGAGAGCACCGGGGCAATCAGCGCTGTGACGGTGCGCAGGATTATATCTAGTACCGTTTGTACGGCTCTCCTGGAAGGATTAAGCTCGCCAAGCACATAAAGCCGGTCTTTTACTATATTCAAATAGAGATTGCTCATATCCACAACGGCAAAATTGTGTATGGCATGGAATACCTGGTGAAATTCATAACGATCGTAGGCCCGGGCTGTCTTCTCCACCAACTTGTAAAGGCGGTACAGGGCCCAGCGGTCGATCTCCTCCAGTTCCGCATAGGGGACGGCATCCTTCTCCCGGTGAAAATCAAAGGTGTTGCCCAAGAGAAAACGGCAGGTATTCCGAATCTTGCGGTATATTTCCGCCAACTGTTTCAAGATGCCGCCGGAAAGATGCACATCGCTGGTAAAATCAGCGCTGGATACCCAGAGGCGCAGTATATCCGCCCCATAATTTTTGATAATATCCTCAGGGGCAATGACATTGCCCAGTGATTTTGACATTTTACGGCCTTCTCCGTCTACCACCCAGCCATGGCAGAGCACGCTACGATAGGGCGGCAACCCTCTGGTGGCAACGGCGGTAAGCAGAGACGACTGAAACCAGCCCCGAAACTGGTCACTGCCCTCAAGATAGAGATCGGCCGGCCAGCTGAGTTCGGCCCGCGCTTCCAGGACTGCTTCATGGCTGCTGCCTGAGTCAAACCAGACATCCATAATATCTTTTTCCTTGCGAAAACCCTTGGCGCCGCAGGCCGGACAGGTAAAACCAGGGGGCAGGATTTCTTCCGCCGGGTAACGGAACCAGGCATCGGAACCTTCCTTTCTGAACAATTCCTGCACAGCCGCCACACTTTCCGGCTGCAGTACCGCTTCCCCGCAGCTTTGGCAATAAAAGATCGGCAGCGGCACCCCCCAGACCCGCTGGCGGGAGATACACCAGTCCCGGCGGTCTGCAATCATATTATGCATACGGCCTTCGCCCCAGGCCGGGATCCAGCGCACTTCCTTTACCGCCTGCAACGCCCGGTCACGAAAATTATCAATAGAGGCAAACCACTGCTCCGTGGCCCGGAAAATAACTTCTTCCTTACAGCGCCAGCAGTGAGGGTACTGGTGGCTGATTATAGAAAGGCTCAGCAGCGCCTTCTCCCTTTGCAGCGCCTCGTTAACGGCTTTATTGCCCTCGTCATAACGCAGGCCGCAGAATTCACCCGCTTCCTCAGTGAACACGCCCCGGCTGTCCATGGGCGCAAATATGGGCAATCCATATTTCAGGCCCGTTTCATAGTCTTCCTGCCCATGGCCGGGAGCCGTATGCACACAACCGCTACCCTGTTCCAGCGTCACGTACTCCGCAAGGACCACGGAGGAATCGCGGGGGTAAAGGGGATGACGGCAAAGCACCCCTTCCAGTTCCTTGCCTTTAAAAACGGCATAACGCTCACTTTGGGCCATACCTATCTTCCGGCACACCTCTTCCTCCAGGGCTTCGGCCATGAGGTAATAACTGTCCCCATTCTTGACAAGCACATAATCATATTCAGGATGCAGAGCAATAGCCAGGTTGGCGGGAATGGTCCAGGGGGTGGTAGTCCAGATAATAATATAAGCAGGAAGTTCGGCCTCCCATTTCCCTTTACTGTCGGTCACGGCAAAACGGACGAAAATAGACGGGGAGCTCCGTTCCTGATATTCGATCTCGG
>CALJJZ010000004.1 GCA_937973635.1 uncultured Bacillota bacterium
GGTAGAGATGGTTATGCCCGGCGACAATATTAATATGGTTATTGAGCTGATTACCCCCATTGCCATTGAAGAGGGGCTGCGTTTCGCCATCCGTGAAGGTGGCCGCACCGTGGGCGCCGGCGTCGTTACCTCCATTATTGAGTAATGTAAAAGGTGAAGGAAATGCAGGAGCAAAAAGCGATGAAACAGGAGGTTGCCGTCTTTGATGGCGGGGAATTCCTGAGGAGCAGTCTGGAGAAAAAGTAATCAGGCGCAAGGAGGAAGAAAATGTAATGTCCAGCCAAAAGATACGTATTCGTCTTAAAGCTTTTGACCATCACCTGCTGGATCAATCAGCCAGCAAGATCGTGCAGACGGCCAGCCGTACCGGTGCTTCCATCTCCGGGCCTGTTCCCCTGCCTACAGAGAAGACCGTCTATACTGTAATCAGGGCGCCCCATAAGTATAAGGATTCCCGGGAGCAGTTTGAAATGCGTACGCACAAGCGTTTAATTGACATTATCGATCCTACGCCGGCTACAGTAGATGCCCTGATGCGGCTGGATTTGCCTGCCGGTGTGGATATTGAAATTAAATTGTAGGCGGGGCCGGAAAAGGGGGGTGTAGGAAGATGTTAAAATCTATTCTGGCCAAAAAAGTAGGTATGACCCAGATCTTCGACCAGGAGGGGCGGGCTATACCTGTTACTGTTATGGAAGCGGGTCCGTGTACGGTTTTGGCCAAGAAGACGGTACAAAAGGACGGTTATGAGGCCCTTAAAGTTGCTTTCTGTGAAATTAAGGAGCGTAAACTGAATAAGCCGCAAAGGGGGCAGTTTTCCCGGGCAGGGGTAACTCCTATGCGGTATATCAGGGAGCTGCGTATAGACAATACTGAAAGCTATGAGGTGGGCCAGCAGATCAAAGCTGATATTTTTGCTGCAGGAGATTATGTAGATGTAAGCGGCATTTCCAAAGGCAAGGGGTTTGCCGGTGCCATTAAAAGACACGGGCAGCACAGGGGCCCCATGAGCCACGGTTCCCGTTACCACCGTGGTCCCGGTTCCCTTGGCAGCATTGCTCCGGCCAGGGTTTTTAAAGGACAGACGCTTCCCGGCAGAATGGGCGGGGAGAGGGTAACGGTCCAAAAACTTGAAGTCATAGGTGTGGACGCGGATAAAAACCTCCTCCTGGTAAAGGGATCCGTGCCCGGTCCAAACGGTAGCCTTCTGATGGTGAAGCATTCGGTGAAAACCGGTGGGAAAGGGGGTCGTTAAATATGCCTACAGTAGAGCTGCTTAACATGCAGGGTGAGCAGGTTGGTGAAATCGAACTGCATCCCAGTATTTTTGCCTGTGAAGTAAAAATGAGCTTGATCCATGACGTGGCACGTATGCTCTTAAATAACCGGCGTCTGGGTACAGTCGGCACTAAAACACGCGGTGAAGTAAGGGGCGGCGGCAAAAAACCCTGGCGCCAAAAAGGAACGGGCCGTGCCCGGCACGGCAGTATCCGCTCACCTATCTGGAAAGGCGGCGGCATCGTCTTTGGACCAAAGCCGCGGGACTATCGTTTCCTCCTGCCCAAAAAAGTGCGGCGTGCAGCTCTGTATGCTGCGCTGAGTGCCAAATTGAAAGATAATCAGTTGACTGTGCTGGATGAAATAAAACTGGAGCAACCTAAAACAAAAGAGATTGTCAGGATGCTGCAAAATTTGCAGGTAGAGGGTAAAGCTCTCCTTGTAACGGCCGGCCCTGATCTTAATGTTTACCGCTCGGGGCGGAATATCCCGGGAGTAAAAACAGTTATTGCGAGGCAGCTTAATGTCCTGGATATTATAAATCACGACCGGCTGATTTTGACCAAAGATGCTGTTAAAAGCGTCGAGGAGGTGTTTGCCTCGTGAAGAGTCCTCAGGATGTGGTAATCAGGCCTCTGGTAACGGAGAAGTCGACTCGTCTTATGGAGGAAGGCAAGTACAGCTTTGTTGTCAGCAGGGATGCCAATAAAATTGAGATTAAAAAAGCGGTAGAGCAGCTCTTTGACGTAAAAGTCAAAGATGTAAACACCATGCGCGTTAAAGGCAAAGCGCGGCGTGTAGGTATGCACCGCGGTTACCGCCCAAGCTGGAAAAAGGCTGTTATTACCCTCCAGGAGGGGAGTAAGGGTATCGAGATCTTCGAGTAAGGGCAGATTTTTGCCTGTCCGCATGGCTGCTTCCGGCTGGATATGCCGGTGTTCTGGAAAATCAGTTTTTTAGGAAGGAGGAATTATACGTTGGCTGTTAAAAAGTTTGTCCCCACCTCGCCGGGCAGACGCTTTATGACTGTTTCCAGCTTTGAGGAAATTGATAAAAAAGAGCCGGAAAAATCATTGCTGCAACCGTTGAAGCGGAAGGCCGGTCGCAATGCTGCAGGTCGTATCACCGTAAGGCACCAGGGTGGCGGACATAAACAAAAGTACCGGATTATAGATTTCCGCCGGGATAAGGACGGTGTGCCGGCACGCGTGGCTGCTATCGAATATGATCCCAACCGTTCAGCACGCATTGCCCTTTTACACTACCTTGATGGCGAAAAGCGCTATATTCTTGCACCTCTTGGTTTACGCAAGGGCAATATTGTCAGCTCAGGGCCGGATGCGGAAATACGTCCGGGCAACGCTCTGCCCCTGCGTAATATACCTGTAGGGACTTTGATCCATAACATTGAGTTATCACCGCGTAAGGGCGGACAGATGGTCCGGTCCGCCGGGGGCGTGGCCCAGCTGATGGCCAAGGAAGGTAAATATGCCCATGTTAAGCTCCCTTCCGGTGAAGTGAGGCTGTTTCTGCAGGATTGCCGTGCCACTGTGGGTCAGATTGGCAACGTGGAGCACGAAAATATTACCATTGGCAAAGCTGGTCGTTCCCGCTGGCTGGGAATCAGGCCTACCGTCCGTGGTTCAGTGATGAACCCTGTGGACCATCCCCACGGCGGGGGTGAGGGCAAAGCGCCAATTGGCCGTAAAAGCCCGGTGACGCCATGGGGCAAACCGACGTTGGGTTATAAAACACGGAAAAAAAATAAAAAGTCCAACCAGTTTATTGTGAAGAAACGTAAATAACTGGTGACTGAAGAGGTGTTTAAATGGGACGTTCTTTTAAAAAGGGTCCCTTCGCGGACTCCAGCTTGTTGGCAAAAATTGAAAAGATGAACAATGCGGGAGAAAAAAGGGTAATTAAAACGTGGTCCCGCCGCTCCACCATCTTTCCTAATATGGTAGGACATACCATTGCCGTACATGACGGCCGCAAATTTATTCCCGTCTATATAACGGAAGATATGGTGGGACACAAGCTGGGTGAATTTGCTCCCACGCGTACATTCCGCGGCCATGGCCACCATACGGAGAGATCCACGTCCTTGAAGTAAGCTGATTTCCCCGGCAGTTAACGGGGAGCCGGGAATTCGGAAGTCAGGATGCTTGTGCAGACTGAAGGCTGAATTCTGAATCTGTAGACAGGGGGGTAGCAGATGGTTGCGAAAGCGCAGGCCCGCTTCATCAGGATAGCGCCGCGCAAGGCAAGGTTGGTAATGGATTTAATTCGCGGCAAGGATGTAGATTCCGCCATTTCCATCTTACGTTTTTCTCCGCAAAAAGGCGCTAAAATAATTGAAAAGGTATTGAATTCTGCGGTGGCGAACGCCCTTAACAACCATGAGATGAACAAAGGGGAACTTTTTATCTCCCGGGGCTATGTGGATGAAGGCCCCGTGTTGAAAAGATTCAGAGCCAGGGCCCAGGGCAGGGCGTCGCGTATACGTAAACGCACCAGCCATATCACGGTGATCCTGGAAGAAAGAAAGGAGGCCTAGCATATTGGGTCAAAAGATCAGTCCCAGCGGTTTTCGCATCGGGATCATCAAAGATTGGGATGCCCGCTGGTATGCGGAGAAGGAATATACGAAGCTGCTCCACGAAGATATCTTTATCCGTGACTATATCAGGAAAAAACATGACGGAGCCGGTATAGCGCGCATTGAAATAGACCGTGCTGCCAGCAATGTGAAGGTTACGATTCATACCGCAAAACCGGGGATGGTCATCGGCAAAGGCGGCACGGGAGTTGACAAGTTGCGCCGGGAACTGGAACAGATAACGGGCAAAAAGATTCATATCAATATTATTGAAATTAAAACTCCCGAACTTAATGCCTGGCTGGTGGCGGAAAGTATTGCTCAGCAACTGAGCCGCCGCATTGCCTTTCGTCGTGCCATGAAACAGGCCATGGCGCGGACTATGCGTGCCGGTGCCAAAGGCATTAAAGTTGTTTGCAAGGGACGCCTTGCCGGCGCAGAGATGGCCCGCACTGAAGCGTATCACGAAGGTACCGTGCCGCTGCAAACGCTGCGTGCGGACATTGATTACGGTTTTGTGGAGGCCCATACTACTTATGGGCGCATAGGGGTAAAAGTATGGATTTATAAAGGAGAAGTTCTGCCGGGGGCTGTAACAGAGGAGAAACAGCCCGGAGAGGAGAAGCCAAAGGAAAAACGCAGAGAAAGGCGGGGGAGTAAACGTGTTAATGCCCAAAAGGACTAAATTCCGCCGCCACCAGCGTGGACGGATGAAAGGGATTTCCAAAGGCGGCACGCAGATTGATTTTGGCGAATACGGCCTGCAGGCTTTGGAACCGGCCTGGATAACGAGTCAGCAGATCGAAGCAGCCCGTATTGCCATGACGCGTTATGTCAAAAGGGGAGGAAAAGTATGGATTAAAATTTTCCCCCATAAGCCTGTAACGGCCAAACCGGCAGAGACGCGGATGGGTAAGGGTAAAGGCTCCCCCGAGTACTGGGTTGCCGTGGTGAAGCCGGGCAGGATTATGTTTGAACTGGCCGGTGTCCCTGTAGAGGTTGCAAGGGAAGCAATGCGCCTGGCAGCACATAAATTGCCGATTAAATGTAAGTTTGTGAAAAGAGAAGAAACAGGTGGTGAAGCCCGTGAAAGTGAGGGAAATTCGTGAGCTTTCCAATGCTGAGCTGCAGGAGAAAGTACGGGAACTAAAAGGAGAGCTTTTTAACCTGCGCTTTCAAATGGCAACCGGGCAGCTGGAAAACGTCATGCGCGTTAAAGAGGTGCGCCGCTCAATCGCCCGCTTGAAGACGGTGATGAGGGAGAGGGAACTCGCTGCGGCCCGGAATTAAGAAGAAAAGGAGGCAGCGTTTTTGGAACGAAACAGACGTAAAGTGCGCGTGGGCAAAGTGGTCAGCGATAAAATGGATAAAACGATTGTCGTCGCCGTGGAAAGAACAACCCGCCACCCTTTATACGGTAAAACCATACGCCGGACCAAAAAATATAAGGTACACGATATGAACAATGAATGCCATATCGGCGACAGGGTTAAGATTATGGAGACAAGGCCCATCAGCAAGGAGAAAAGGTGGCGGCTGGTGGAGATCATGGAAAAATCACGTTTGTAGTCCCGGCGAAAGGAGGGGCCCCAGATGATTCAAAACCTTTCTGTGCTAAATGTGGCCGACAATACAGGCGCCCGCAAAGTTATGTGTATCCGTATCCTTGGGGGGGCAAAACGTTATTCTGCTGGTGTGGGGGATATAATTGTTTGTTCGGTCAAAGAAGCGATACCCGGAGGTGTGGTCAAAAAAGGCGATGTCGTCCGGGCGGTCATAGTAAGAACCAAAAAAGGATACCGGCGCAAGGACGGAACATCTATTCGTTTTGATGAGAATGCGGCAGTAATTATTAATGATCAGAAAGCCCCCCGGGGCACACGTATATTCGGGCCGGTAGCCAGGGAGCTGCGGGAAAAAGATTTCATGCGTATCGTTTCCCTTGCGCCTGAAGTTCTTTAGTTAAAGGCCGTGCCGGTTAAGGAGGTGTTTTTTTTGGCTACAGGAAAACTGCACGTACGTAAAGGTGATAAGGTGCTCGTCCTGTCCGGTAAGGACAAGGGCAAAAAAGGAAAAGTGGTCAGCACTTTGCCGGGTAAGAACAAAGTGCTGGTAGAGGGTGTAAATATTATCAAAAAACATGCCAAACCCACGCAAAAGGTTCCCCAAGGCGGGATTCGGGAAATGGAAGCGCCGGTACATGCCAGCAATGTTATGGTCATCTGCCCCTCCTGCCAGCAGCCTACCCGTGTCAGTAATCGTCTGATTGAAGGCGGCAAAAAAATGCGTGGTTGCAAAAAATGCGGGGAATCTCTAGACAAATAAGGGCAAGTTTTTTGTCCGCCTGCAAAAAAGGCAACCCGGTTGAGCTCACCGTCACAGGAAGGAGGTAAAGGATGTCCGAGCTAAAAGATAAATATATAAACGAGATAAGGCCGGCTATGCTGGAGCGGTTTGCCTATAAAAATATCATGGCTGTGCCTCGTTTGGAAAAAATAGTAATTAATATGGGTGTTGGGGAAGGCAAGGATAATGTTAAATTGCTGGATGCAGCAGTTAAAGATCTGGCCCTGATCAGCGGGCAAAAACCTGTTATTACAAAGGCCAAAAAATCTGTAGCCAGTTTTAAACTGCGTGAAGGGATGTCTATCGGGTGCAAGGTAACGCTGCGTGGTGAACGCATGTATGACTTTTTAAGCAAATTAATTAACGTTGCGCTGCCCCGGGTCAGGGATTTCCGCGGGGTCTCTCCCCGTTCCTTTGATGGGAGGGGCAATTATACCCTTGGTTTAAAAGAGCAACATATCTTTCCAGAGATAAAATATGACGAAGTAGAAAAAGTCCAGGGTATGGATATAACCATTGTAACAACTGCTAAGAGTGATGAAGAGGCTAAGGAATTGCTCCGGCTTATCGGAATGCCTTTCCGGGCGGCCTAATATTTTAAAAATCGAAGCTGCGGGAAGGAGGTGCGACCTGGTTAGCATCTAACCAGGAGATCTGTGGCTAAAAAATCTTTAATTGCCAAAGCGAAAAGGACACCTAAGTTTAGTGTTCGCCGCTATGCTCGCTGCCAGCTCTGTGGTCGTCCAAGAGCTTACCTGCGTAAGTTTGGGATGTGTCGCCTTTGCTTTCGTAAGCTGGCCCACGAGGGGGTTATCCCCGGCGTAAAGAAGGCCAGCTGGTAGGCAGGAGCGAGAAAGGAGGGTTAGTTTAACGATGATGACCGATCCGATTGCCGATATGTTGACCAGGGTCCGTAACGCCAACATGGCCGGTAATGGGCAGGTAGAGATCCCTGCTTCAAAAGTAAAGAAAGCCATTGCTGCTATCTTGAAAAGAGAAGGATATATTAAGGATTTTGAATTTATTCAGGATAACAAGCAGGGGAAGCTGAAAATTTACCTTAAGATCGGCAGTGATAACCGCAGCGCCATTACCGGCCTGAAGCGTATCAGCAAACCGGGGCTGCGTGTCTATGCCCGTAAAGACGAGCTTCCCCGTGTGCTGGGTGGTCTGGGTATTGCCATTATTTCTACTTCCCGGGGCATTATGACCGATCAGGAAGCGCGCAAGGCTGATCTGGGTGGAGAAGTTATCTGTTATGTCTGGTAGAAAGCAGCAGCCGGGAACCACCTGTCCACAAATATTTTTAAATAATAATGATGTTTTGATTTGGTGTTTATTGCTTGATTAGTTAAGTCAGGGAAGGCATATTACCGGGCATTCTGAATGTTGAGTCCTGAACTCTGAATACCTGGGTAGTAATGGGAGGTGTTAAGTGTGTCGCGTATTGGCAAAAAACCAATTCCTGTCCCTGCAGGAGTGGAGATTTCGGTGGGGGAAGGCAATCTTGTAACGGTAAAAGGACAGAAAGGCAAGCTCACCAAGCAGCTCCCCCCATGCCTGGAAATTCGCGTGGAAAACGGGCAGGCCGTTGTGCTTCGTCCTTCTGATAAAAAGGAACATCGTTCCCTGCACGGGCTCGGCAGGACCCTTCTGGCCAACATGATTGAAGGCGTTTCCAGCGGTTTTAGCCGCAGCCTGGAACTGATCGGGGTAGGTTACCGTGCGGCCAAACAGGGAGAAACCCTAGTGCTGAACGTAGGGTATTCGCAACCGGTAAATTTTACCCCCCGTGAAGACATTGAAATCGAAGTTCCAGCTCCTACTAGGATAACAGTTAAAGGAATTGACAAGGAAGTAGTGGGAGATACAGCTGCCATGATCCGGCGGATCAGGCCTCCTGAACCATATAAGGGCAAAGGTATCAAATATGAAAAAGAATTTATCCGGCGCAAGGTTGGCAAGGCGGGCAAGTAGTCTCCCGTTTGCACCTGAGTAAGGAGTGAAACAAGTGGCAGTAAAGATGCTTAAGAGCGAAGCACGTAAAAAACGTCATCTGCGTGTGCGCAAAAAGATTCGGGGGACGGCGGAGCGGCCCCGTCTTAATGTTTTTCGCAGCCTGAGGCATATATATGCCCAATTAATAGATGATGACAGGGGCCAGACGATTGTCTCTGCTTCTACCCTGGATCTGCGCGGTAATTTGGCTGCTACAGGCAACAAGGAGGCGGCACGTCAGGTGGGTGATCTCCTGGCCAGAAGGGCTCTGGAAAAAGGTATTGAACAGGTTGTTTTTGATCGTGGGGGTTATCTCTATCATGGCAGAGTACGGGCCCTGGCAGAAGGCGCAAGAAGTCAGGGATTAAAATTTTAAATTTTAAGTTCAAGGGAAAGGGGGGTTAATTTTGCCCAAAGTGGAACCGCAGGGTGAGCTGAAGGAGAGGGTTGTGCGGATCAACCGTGTGGCCAAGGTTGTAAAGGGCGGTCGTCGCTTTAGCTTCAGTGCGTTAGTTGTTGTTGGAGATGAACAGGGTGTTGTAGGAGCAGGCCTGGGCAAGGCTAGTGAAGTCCCTGAAGCTATCCGCAAAGGAATCGAGGATGCACGCAAAAATATGGTTCGCGTTCCCATAACCGGGACGACCATTCCACATCCGGTAATCGGACATTTTGGTGCCGGCCGTGTTCTCTTAAAGCCTGCATCGCAGGGAACAGGAGTTATTGCCGGCGGGCCGGTACGGGCTGTCCTGGAACTGGCCGGCATAAAAGATATATTAACGAAAAATCTTGGTTCTGCCAATGCCTTAAATATGATTAATGCTACCATGGAAGGAATTAAGTCCTTAAAATCGGCAGAGGAAGTAGCCCGTATACGGGGCAAAGGGGTAGAAGAACTCAAGGTATAGGGGGAGTTTGCAGTGAGTGCGGGAAAGCTCAGGATTACGCTGGTTCGCAGCCCGCTGGGTCGCAAACCTTCACAGCGTTTAACCGTTAATGCCCTTGGGTTGCGGCGTCTCAATCAGACCGTTGAACATAATGATACTCCGCAAATCAGGGGAATGATTAACTGTATCAGGCACCTGGTAACGGTAGAGGAGCACAATACCAATTGACGTATTCATGGAGGAGGTGTTCAACGTGCGCTTACATGATCTAAAGCCAGCACCTGGTTCCCGGACTGCCCCCAAGCGGGTAGGGCGGGGTATTGGTTCCGGTTTGGGCAAGACTTCCGGGCGCGGCCAAAAAGGCCAGAAAGCAAGGTCTGGCGGGACAATACGCCGTGGCTTTGAAGGTGGTCAAATGCCCCTGTCCCAGCGCCTGCCTAAAAGGGGCTTTACCAACAGGATGCGCCGCCGCTACGCGGTAATAAATGTTGGCCTGTTCAATAATTTTGAGGACGGCAGTACGGTCAATCCCCGGTTGCTTAAAGAGAAGGGGCTTGTAAGAAACTTGCGGGACGGATTAAAAGTACTGGGTCAAGGTGAACTTACACGGAAGCTGACTGTTCAGGCAAACAGTTTCAGCGCCGAGGCTATCCGGAAGATTGAAGCAGCTGGTGGCCGGACCGAGGTGATTTAAATGTTGGAAGCGGTACGCAACGCCTGGAAAATAAAAGAACTGCGGCAGCGGATTATCTTTACCCTGGCTATGCTCGTAGTTTTCCGCATTGGTTCCCATATACCCATACCGGGGATAGACCCGACAGTGCTGGCGGAGTTTTTCCAGGAAGATACCCTTTTTGGTTTCTATAATGTAATTGTGGGCGGGGCGTTAAGTAATTTTACCATATTTGCCATGGGGATTATGCCCTATATTAACGCTTCCATTATCATGCAGCTTTTGACTGTAGTGGTTCCCAAGTTTAAGGAATGGAGCGAAGAAGGCCCGGAAGGCCGGAAAAAGATGATCCAGATGATCCGCTACGGGACAATCCTGTTGGCGTTCCTGCAGGCTACGGGTATGACTTTCAGCCTTATGCGTGAAGCCATAACGGATCATCGAACCTCTTCATACCTGGTGGTGATTATCTCCCTTACCGCCGGCACGGCTTTCCTTATGTGGCTGGGTGAACTGATCACAGATAAAGGTATTGGCAATGGTATCTCCTTAATTATTTTCGGGGGGATTATTGCCGGGTTCCCAGCCTGGACCGGTATGACCATTGAGCTGCTGCGTCTGGGGGAAATCAGTTTCCTGACGGTTGTTCCCATTTTGCTCATTTTACTGGGCCTTATTGTGGGTATTATCGCCCTGGAGGTAGGACGGCGGCGTATTCCTGTGCAGTATGCCAAGCGGGTTGTAGGCAGGCGTATCTACGGTGGGCAGAGCACCCATATTCCTTTAAAGATTAACCAGGCCGGGGTTATCCCTGTAATTTTTGCTTCTGCCATCCTCATGTTTCCGGCTACTCTGGCCATGTTTATCAACCATCCCATCGCCCAGAATTTCGCCGAAGCATTGAAGTTTGGCACGTTCCTGAACACGTTGCTTTATGCCATGTTTATCATTTTGTTCACTTACTTTTATACGGCGATCCAGTTTGATCCTGTGAAGATTGCCGGCGATGTGAAAAAATACGGCGGTTTTATCCCGGGCTTGCGTCCGGGGAGGCCTACTGCTGAATACTTGGGAAAGGTCTCCAACCGCCTGACTACGGTGGGCGCCTTCTCTCTGGCTTTTATTGCTACGCTGCCCATTTTGTTGCAGGATGTTTCGCGCATTAACCTTATTTTCCAGGGAACTGCTCTGATTATTATTGTAGGTGTGGCCCTGGAAACGATGCGGCAGATTGAGAGCCAGATGTTGATGCGCAATTATCAGGGATTCATGAAGTAGGAGGGTGATGTTTTGATTACCCTCAAATCTCCCCAGGAGATAAGGATAATGCGTCAGGCAGGCAGGATTGTGGCGGAGACGCTCCTGGTCCTTAAAGAAGCAATTAAACCGGGGATTACGACAATACAGCTTGATGCCCTGGCGAAACGTACCATTGAGAGTTTCCATGCCCAACCTGCTTTCCTCGGTTATCGTGGCTTTCCGGCCAGCATCTGTGCCTCCCTTAATGAAGAGGTGGTGCACGGTATTCCCGGCCTCAGGCGGCTGCGTAACGGTGATATAATCAGTATTGATGTGGGAGTCATTTACCGGGGTTACTTTGGCGATGCTGCTGCCACCTATCCTGTAGGTGAGATCTCTGCTCAGGCACAGGAATTGCTGGAGGTTACAGAACAATCCCTTTACCGGGGGCTTAAAGAGGCATATCCGGGTAAACGCCTTTATGACATCTCCCATGCGATTCAGGAGTATGTGGAATCCCGTGGTTATTCAGTGGTGCGAAACTATGTGGGCCATGGTATCGGCAGCCAGATGCACGAAGAGCCACAGGTTCCAAATTTTGGCTTGCCCGGTAAAGGACCCCGCCTGGAAGCGGGTATGGTGCTAGCCATTGAGCCAATGGTCAATGTAGGGGGATGGCAGGTGGAGACGCTGGAAGATAACTGGACAGTGGTTACCGCTGATCGCAGCCTCTCCGCCCATTTTGAACATACTGTTGCCATTCTTGAGGATGGTCCTGTAATCCTTACTTTGCTACAGGAGGGTTAAAATGGATCTGGAGATGGGGCAACTTGTAAAATCAATTTCAGGCAGGGATAAGGGAAAACTTTACCTGGTGATAGGATTTGCAGGAGAAAGGGTTTTGCTGGCGGATGGGCGTAGCCGTAAGGTAAGTAATCCCAAGAAGAAAAACAGCAAACATCTTCAGCCCTATCGTGTGGTGAAAGATGAGATTAAAGAGAGGTTCCGGCAAGGCAATTTGGAAGATACGGTCATCAGAAAGTTGCTTGCGGAAGCTGATGAAAAGTACCACAGTCCTTGTCTCGAATCCTCTTCATCTAACGGGGGTTAGGGAAAGGAGGCATACCGGGAAATGTCCAAAAAAAAGGATGTGATCGAAGTCGAGGGGACGGTGGTGGAACCCCTGCCCAACGCCATGTTCAGGGTGGAACTGAAAAATGGCGTTAAGGTGCTGGCCCATGTGTCAGGCAAGATACGCATGCATTTTATCCGTATTCTTCCCGGTGATCGTGTCTTGATAGAGCTGTCACCTTACGACCTGACCAGGGGACGGATCACCTATCGTTACAAATAAAGCGCAAAGGGGGTTATAAAAATGAAGGTACGTCCGTCAGTAAAGACAATTTGTGAAAAGTGCAAGGTTATACGCCGTAAAGGCAGAATCATGGTTATCTGTGAAAACCCCCGGCACAAGCAGCGCCAGGGGTAGCGGCAAAGGTATGGCAGGCCGCTTGATGGTAAATAATAATTACGTTTAGCCTTTTTACAAAGAGGAGGTGGGCCGCGCTGTGGCCAGAATTGCCGGTGTAGATTTACCACGGGAGAAACGGGTGGAGATTGCCTTAACTTATATTTATGGCATAGGCCGAAAGAGGGCGCAACAGGCACTCGAGTTTACCAAAATAGATCCGTCCACCAGGATAAAAGACCTTACGGAAGAAGAAGTAGGCAGATTAAGGGAATATATTGACAAGAATTTTCGTGTTGAAGGTGATTTACGCCGTGATGTAGCCATGAACATTAAACGGCTGATCGAGATCGGCTGTTACCGCGGCATCCGGCATCGACGCGGTTTGCCGGTGCGCGGACAGACCACAAAAAACAACGCACGTACACGTAAAGGTCCGAAGCGGACTGTCGGTGTGCGCCGTAAAAAATAAAAGGGGGGAGAACGGGCTTGGCTAAAAGAAAAGCTGGCGCCCGGCCACGGCGTCGGGAGCGTAAAAACGTTGAGCATGGGGTAGCCCATATTAAATCCAGTTTTAATAATACAATCATTACGATTACTGACCTGCAGGGTAATAATATCTCCTGGTCCAGTGCAGGCACGGTGGGATTTAAGGGTTCCCGTAAGTCAACACCCTTTGCCGCCCAACTGGCAGCGGAAGCCGCTGCCCGGGCAGCCATGGATCATGGTATGCGGCAGGTGGAGGTATTCGTAAAAGGACCAGGTTCGGGCAGGGAGGCGGCGATACGTTCCCTGCAGGCAGCGGGTCTGGAGGTAAACCTGATTAAAGATGTAACGCCCATACCGCACAACGGCTGCCGCCCGCCAAAACGGCGCCGTGTCTAAGCGCGCTTAAGAACAGAGGAGGTGTAATGACCGCAGATGGCTAGGTATAAAGATTCGACTTGCAGGCTGTGCCGCCGTGAGGGTGCCAAGCTGTATCTGAAGGGAGATCGTTGTTACAGCGAAAAATGTGGTTTTACCCGCAAGGGTTACCCCCCCGGCATGCACGGCCAAAAGAAACAAAAAGTCTCAGATTATGGCATGCAGTTGCGCGAAAAACAAAAAGCACGCCGCATCTATGGTGTCCTGGAGGCCCAGTTCAGGCGTTATTTTAAAGAAGCGGACAGGCGCAAAGGAGTAACGGGTGAAGTCCTGTTACAGATCCTGGAAAGCAGGCTGGATAACGTGATCTACCGTTTGGGCTTTGCCCGTTCTCGGGCAGAAGCACGTCAGCTCGTGCGTCACGGTCACTTTGTGGTAAATGGTAAAAAAGTAGATATTCCTTCGTATCTGGTACGACCCGGTGACGAGATTGCAGTACGGGAAAACAGCAGGAGCCAGCCTGTTTTTAAAGAGATGGCGGCATGGGGAGCAGCCCAGGAAACCCTGCCTTGGCTGGAAGTCGACCGTGAGCAGATGAGGGGGCGTTTCGTCCGTTTCCCCGCCCGGGAAGAGCTGGATGTGCCCATTACTGAACATCTGATTGTGGAGCTGTATTCTCGTTAAAATTCTGCTGAGCAAAAGGCAGGAGGGAGATCTTGCGTTGATCGAAATTGAAAAACCGAAAATTGAACGGGTTGATAAAGACGGGGGCGACCGGTACGGCCGTTTTGTCATTGAACCCCTGGAACGGGGTTACGGGACAACGCTTGGTAATGCCCTGCGCCGTATCCTTCTTTCTTCTCTGCCTGGTGCAGCGGTGGTCAGTGTAAAAATTGAGGACGTTCTCCATGAATTTTCTTACATTCCCAATGTGCTTGAGGATACCCCGGAGATTATCTTAAATTTGAAAAAGCTGCGCATGAAACTCCATTCCCAGGAACCGCAGATTTTGATTGTGGATGCTCAGGGTGAAGGGGAAGTAAGGGCCAGGGATATTAAAGCGCCGGCAGATGTGGAGATCCTTAATCCTGATCTGCTTATCGCTACCCTGGAAGAAGGGGGAAAACTTTATATGGAGATAACGGCCCGTGTGGGTAAGGGTTATACACCGGCAGAACGGAACAAAATACCCAACCAGCCCATCGGGGTTATTCCCGTGGACTCTATTTTTTCCCCCATCGAAAAAGTAAATTTTACCGTAGAACATACACGGGTTGGTCAGGTAACTGATTATGATAAGCTGACTATGGAAGTCTGGACCGACGGCGGCATTAAACCGGATGATGCAATCAGCCAGGGGGCAAAAATCCTGAGCAAGCATCTCAGTCTTTTTATCAATCTTACGGAAAAGGTTGATGAAGTGGAACCCCCTGATGAAAATAATGAAGAAACCAAGAATAAAGTGCTGGATATGACCATCGAAGAGCTGGACCTTTCTGTACGTTCCTATAACTGCCTTAAAAGGGCGGGGATTAATACAGTAGAAGAGCTGATCCGGCGAACTGAGGATGAGATGATGAAAGTACGTAACCTTGGTAAAAAATCGCTGGAGGAAGTTCAACAAAAACTAGTGGAGTTAAATGTTAGACTCCGGGAAGAAACAGACTAAGATAAGTTCCCAACCGGAAGGAGGTGAAGAGCCGGTTTCTCTGTAAGGATAACAAACACCGGTGCCCAAGGCACCGGAGGTTATCTGTCTAATTTGAAGAAAACCGGTTTGGAAGATGAGCCAGCGCAAATTTAGTCGCAAAACCGGGCCGCGCCGTGCCCTGTTACGCAACCTTGTAACCTCATTATTTATCGCCGAACGGATCGAAACAACAGAAACAAGAGCTAAAGAAGTTAATCGCATCGCCGAAAAGATGGTAAGCCTGGCTAAAAGGGGTGATTTGCATGCCCGCCGACAGGCCCTTGCTTATATGCTTGATGAGGACGCCGTGACCAAATTGTTTGAAAAAATAGGACCGCGCTATGAGGGACGGGATGGCGGCTTTACCCGTATTATTAAAAAAGGTCCCCGCCGGGGGGACGCTGCTCCTATGGTTTTCCTGGAGCTGGTTTGATCCCCCTTACTGGTGGGATGAAAAAGTGAACGGTCCTATTATCGAAACAAAAGGATTAAGTTATTTTTATAGCCTGGATGGGCAAAGGGAAATCCGGGCGCTGGACAATCTCTCCCTGCAAATATATGAGGGAGAGTACGTTTGTCTGATCGGCCCTAATGGTTCAGGCAAGTCCACATTGGCCAGACACCTGAACGCCCTCCTGCTACCGGCGGCAGGGGAAGTTTATGTGGACGGTCTCTCTACGGCATTGGAAGAAAATCGCTGGGAGATTAGACGCCGCGTGGGCCTCGTTTTTCAAAATCCAGACAACCAGATTGTAGCTACGACCGTGGAGGAGGATGTGGCTTTTGGCCTGGAAAACCTGGGTGTCGAGCCTTCCCAGATCCTTAAGCGGGTTGAAGAGGCCCTGGAACTGGTGGAGATGAAACCCCTGGCCAGACATGCCCCTCACCTCCTTTCCGGTGGACAAAAGCAACGGCTGGCTATTGCCGGAATTCTGGCGATGCGTCCCCGCTGTCTGCTTCTAGATGAACCTACGGCCATGCTGGATCCTCGCGGGCGGCGTGAAGTGCTGGCCACGGTTCGTATGCTTAACCGTCAGGAAAAGGTGACGGTAGTGCATATTACCCATTTTATGGAGGAAACTCTGGAAGCAGACCGGATCATCGTCATGGACCAGGGTAGGATCGCTTACAGCGGCACGCCAGAAGAGGTTTTTAGTGGTAATCTTGACCTGGAGGCCCTTGGCCTGGAAATGCCCCCTATTCCTGCCCTGGCTCTGGCTTTACGGCAGGCTGGGTTGCCCCTTCCCCTGGGCATCCTGCACGTCGAGCAGCTGGTGGAATGTTTATGCTGATTGAGACAAAGGATTTATCCTTTACCTATATGCCGGGGACTCCTTTCCAGGTGGAAGCGTTACAGCATGTTAATATTTCCATTGGACAGGGGGAATTTATCGGTATTATTGGTGAAACGGGGTCGGGCAAGTCAACCCTGGTGCAGCATTTTAACGGCCTTTTAAAACCTACCAGTGGTCAAATCCTGGTAGAAGGTAAAGATATCTGGGCCGGGGAAACGGATTTACGTGCACTGCGTTCCCGTATTTCCATGCTGTTCCAGTTTCCTGAACACCAGCTCTTTGAGGAAACGGTCTTTAAAGATGTCTCCTTTGGGCCGCGCAACCTGGGGCTAAATGGTAATGAGCTCGTAGAAAGGGTTCGTTTCGGCCTGGAAAGCATGGGACTGGATTATAACAGCTATAAGGACCGTTCGCCCTTTCAACTGAGCGGTGGGGAAAAAAGAAGGGTGGCCATGGCCGGAATTTTGGCGATGCGGCCGCAGGTGATAGTGCTTGATGAACCTACCGCGGGCATGGATCCGGTGGGCAGGAAGCAGCTCCTGGAATGTGTGCAAAGGTTGCACCGTGAGGAGAAGCTTACGGTTATCCTTGTTACCCATAACATGGAAGAAGTTTCCCGGTTGGCGGGGCGCCTTTTTGTTTTTTGCCGGGGCAGGCTGGTACTCCAGGGCAGCCCGGCGGAAGTTTTTAAAGCTGCCGCTCCTCTCAGGGAAACGGGCCTGGAAATACCTGCTTTAAGCGAGCTTATGCTGCGACTGCAGGAGCGGGGCAAGGATGTACGTACTGGTTTGTTCAGTGTAGAAGAAGTGGCAGCAGAAATTCAGCGACTTTTCAGAGAAGGGAGATTATAAAGGAGTATGCGCAGCATTACACTGGGACATTACCTTCCTGGAAACTCTCTGTTGCATCGCCTTGATCCCCGGGCCAAACTGCTGGGTCTTTTAATTCTTATTGCCACTCTTTTCTTGATCAGGACATTTAGCGGGTTTTTCTATTTTTCCCTTTTTTTTCTCCTTGCTTTTATTAGTTCGCAATTGCCGTGGCGTTATTTTTTGCGGGGCTTAAAGCCGGTATTTTATATTATTGTTTTTACCTTGATTCTGCATTTTCTTTTTACTAAGGGCGGCCGTGTCTTCTGGCGCCTTGGTGCCCTTACAATAGAAGAAAACGGGGTTTATCTGGGATCTTTTATGACTTTACGTCTGGTCCTTTTGGTGGTGACGACTCTGCTTGTTACCCTGACAACTTCGCCCATCGCCTTTGCCGACGGGATTGAGTTCTTACTACGACCGCTTAAGATCTTTAAGGTTCCGGGACATGAAATTGCCATGATGATGACCATTGCCCTGCGCTTTATTCCTACACTTATGGAGGAAAGTGATAAAATACGCAAAGCCCAGATGGCGCGGGGCGCCGATTTTGAAAGCGGCAATATTTTTCGGCGGGCGCGCAACCTGGTCCCCCTTTTGGTGCCGCTTTTTGTAAGCGCTTTCAGGCGCGCCGACGAACTGGCTGTGGCCATGGAATCCCGCTGTTACCGGGGAGGCGAAAACCGAACGAAAATGAGGCAGCAAAAGATTACCGGCCTTGATTTTCTGGGTGTGCTCACAGCTTGCGGTATTGCCCTAGCTATTATCCTGACAGGGGTATGAGCTGTGCCTGTCTATAAAGTAACCCTTGCCTATGACGGTACAGATTATCATGGTTTTCAGCTTCAGGCCAATGCCCTGACGATCCAGCAACGCCTGGAGGAAACGTTATCTTTCCTTTATAAGAGCAAGATCAGAGTAGAGGCGGCCGGTCGTACTGATGCGGGCGTCCATGCCCGGGGTCAGGTAGTAAGTTTTACTGCTCCGGCCCTGATCCCGGAAAAGCAGCTGCCTGTCGCCTTAAATGGGCTTTTGCCCCGTGATCTGGTTGTGCTTGAGGCGCAGGAAGCGCCGCAGGGTTTCAGCGCGCGGCGGGATGCAGTAGCCAAAGTTTATACTTATACCATTGATAACGGGGTTTTTCCCGACGTGCTGCGGCGGCGCTATACCTGGCATATTGACCGGCACCTGGATTTACCGGCGATGCAAGAGGCAGCAACTTACCTGCAGGGGAAGCATGATTTCAAGGCTTTCCAGTCAGCGGGGAGCAAGGTAAAAACAACGGTCCGTACCCTCTTTAACCTGGATTTAACCAAGCAGGAGCAGTTTATCAGTCTGTATTATAAAGGAGATGGTTTTCTTTACAAAATGGTGCGTAATATTACGGGAACTCTGGTAGAAGTGGGAAAGGGCCGTCTCAGCCCCTTGGAAGTGGCCCGTATCCTGGAGAGCGGATCCCGCAGGCAGGCAGGCGCCACGGCGCCGCCCGAGGGACTTTGCTTGGAGAAAGTGCTCTACTAAGCTTGACGGCAAAGCTTTATTATAATACAATTTATGGCGTGATGTTTGCCGCGGAAAGGAGGTTTTATCCAGCCGCTTTCCCTGCACCGGCATGTCCGGTCGGATCGTAGCGGCGGATAAACAGTGATGCAGAAAACTTGGATGGCCAGGGAAAAAGACCTGGAAGAAAAAAAATGGTATATCATTGATGCCAGCGGACTGCCCCTGGGCAGGGTGGCCAGTGAAGCGGCAAGGCTTTTGAAAGGAAAACATAAACCGATTTATACGCCTCATCTGGATCTGGGAGATAATGTAATTGTGCTTAATGCTGCCAGGGTCTTGTTGACCGGACGTAAAGGCGAACAAAAATTTTATTACCGTCATTCCGGTTATCCCGGTGGGTTGAAAAAAATCCGTTATGACAAATTAATGGCTACGGAGCCGCAAAAGGCAGTTTTTCTGGCAGTAAAGAGGATGCTTCCGGGGAATCGTTTGGGGAGGGCCATGCTAAAAAAACTGAAGGTTTACCCGGGGGACCGTCATCCCCATGAAGCACAGAAGCCGTCTCTCTGGGTATACAATAAAAAACGAACTGTAAATTAATCATAAGGCAAAAGAAAGGAGGGTTATGGTTGGCACAGTTGCAGTATTACGGGACAGGTCGCCGCAAAAAAGCTGTTGCCAGGGTACGTTTGCTTCCCGGTGATGGTAAGGTTACGGTAAATAAAAAAGATCTGGATGATTATTTTGGTCCTGAAGGTCTGAAAAGGCAGGTGCGCCGCCCCCTGGAAGTGACGGGAACGGCCAATAAATTTAATGTTGTTGCCCTGGTAGCAGGAGGAGGCACAAGCGGACAGGTCGGTGCCCTGCGGCATGGTATTGCCCGGGCCCTCCTGGAGGCGGGGTCAGAGTACCGTCCTATCTTAAAGAAGGAAGGATTTCTCACAAGGGATCCGCGCATGACGGAACGTAAAAAATACGGCCTGAAGAAAGCGCGCCGTGCCCCGCAATTTTCCAAGCGCTAGGGGCCGTTTGCGGTATGGAAGGTTACAACGGAAAGAAAGGCACTGCAGATGTGCCTTTTTTTGCTTAAAAGGGCGCTCCTTTCTGGCTATCCTGTTAAAAAAATTTGCAAAAAAGGAATCTGCAACTGTTAAATGAAATATTATAAAAGGCCAGGGCAAAAAACAAGGAGGCAGGCTTCTTAATGAACATCCTTATCGTTGATGATTCCCCTTTGAATCGCTATAGCCTGCATAAAATATTGAAAGAAGCAGGTTATGCCTCCGTTATCCTTGTTTCTTCCCCTTTTGAAGCTTTCTCCCTGCTCGGTTTCCATAAGCCGGAAGAAGCAATAAAAATCGACCTGATCCTAATGAAAACCATCATGCCGGAGATGGACGGCATTGAAGCCTGCAGCCAGATTAAATCCAGGCCCCATTTGCAGGATATACCTATCATTATGATGACAGAGCAAAAACATTTAGGAATGCTGGAGGCTGCTTTTAAAGCTGGAGCCATGGATTATATCGTTATGCCGGTACAAAAGGTGGAGCTGCTGGCCCGGATCCGTTCTGCCCTGGTGCTTAAAAAAGAGATGGATCAGCGTAAAGCAAGGGAGCAGGAGCTGCTGGATTTGGCTGCCAAACTGGAGGCGGCCAATGAACAATTACGGGTGCAGAGTTCTCTAGACGGCCTGACAGGTATTGCTAACCGTCGGCATTTTGAGGAGTACTACGGGATAGAATGGAAAAGAGCGCAGCGCGAAAAGAAACCCCTATCCCTGATTATGGCAGATATCGATGTTTTTAAACTGTATAACGACAATTACGGCCATCAGGCCGGTGATGAATGTCTAAAGAAGATTGCGGCCCTGCTCCAGCGTATTACCAAACGCCCCGGGGATCTGGTAGCTCGCTATGGGGGCGAGGAGTTTGTTATTGTTTTACCAGAAACAAACCTTAAAGGGGCAATAACAGTCGCGGAAGAGATCCGCGCTGCTGTGGAAGCCCTAGCTATCCCCCATGCCCATTCTCCTTTTCATAAATATGTTACGATTAGCCTTGGCGTAGCCATGGCTGAGCCTAAGAGGGAGAGTTGCCGGGAAAAATTAATAGAAGCCGCAGACCAGGCCCTTTACCGGGCCAAACAAAATGGCCGCAACCAGGTGTATGCTGCGGCCGATACGGTGCAAAATTGTGTTCGGGAAGATGGCGTAAAAAAAGATGCCCCGGACTGAAGTCTTACTACCATTTTCTTTTCCACTGTTGCAGCTCTTCGTGCAGCTCTTCCAGGCGGTCCAGGAGTTCAAGGATAACGGCTGTGCCGCTGAGGTTGACCCCCAGGGAGCGATGCAGGCGCAGCGCTTTATAAGCGCGTCCGATATGGTCTGCCCGTACCTGGCGGTCTTTAACCTCGATGATACCCAGTTCTGCCATTTTATTAAGTAATTCCCCCGGCAGATCCACATCGTCCATATCTATCCAGATATAACTGTCACATATCCCGGCATCAAAGCAGAATAGCTCAAGCTGGTATTTTTTCATGCCTTTATCCTCCTGTCATCCTGAAATCTTTGCCAGTTTGCGGTATAATTCTTCTGCCTGTGCGTCAATTTCATCGGGTATATCTATGTTTACCTGCAGGTAAAGATCCCCGTGGCTTCCATCTTTACGGGGCATTCCTTTGCCGCGCAGGCGCATCTTATGACCGTTGTGTGTGCGCGGAGGCAGGGTTACCCGTACGGTTCCATCCAAGGTAGGAGCATTTACCTTGTCGCCGAGTGCCGCCTG
>CALJJZ010000005.1 GCA_937973635.1 uncultured Bacillota bacterium
TGCTGGAGTTTGCCGTGGAGACGGCTACTCTGGGCTGGATCAACCCCCTGGCCAGGTTGAACAACCGTTTCTCTGCCTGGGAGGAGAAGCTTGACCCCCTCCTGCTCCAGCCCCTGCTGCGCCTGGCACGACGCCTCTATAGTGGCACGGCCATGAAAATCGATCAGGGGGCGGAGACAGCTTTTGTAGGGAGCATTGCCCCCCTGAGATGCCTGGTTGCTGGGCTTTCTGCCTGGGAAGAAAGGTTTGACCCTTTCCTGTTAAAACCCCTCTTGCGTTTCCTGGGGCAATTTTATACAGGTTCAGCCCGGGTGCTGGAAAGCGGGGCCGAAAGGACTTTTATCCGCAGCTTACCTGCACTGTACCGACTTTCTCTGGTTGCCGGAGGTGTAGATGGTGAATTCCTGACCAAAATGGGCCTCGGCCTGCTGCGTACCGCCATTTTTTTAAGGGAGCTTTTTTATCAGACCTGGGCAGATGCGACAAAATATATCTATCACTTGTTGAAGCTCCTTTACCGGCGCTTCTTCTACCTGCTGATTAAGGTGGACTATGATCACAAAGGAGAAAATATTTTCCATTATATCAATATCCTGAACTTTGATTTTGGTTTTCTCCTTTTGTTTTTTGTTTTTGTAACGATGTTGCTGATTGTTTTTGTTGTGTATTGACAGGCTCCTTTAAATAAATAAAAATATAATCAGGCAGCTTGTAACCTTAATCCAGGCAGCAGAACAGGGAGGTAATCCGCTTTGGAGCTGGTAATCTCTGTTTTTGAGCAGGTAATGGGGGGGATGATTTTACTGGGTTCGGCCACACAGACCCTGGTAAAATTCCTGCCTTTAATTATATTGGCTGTTCTAGCCTATCTGATCTTCAGCTACCGTGATGACCTTTTTTTCCGCCGCATCGCTGCTTCCCGCATTATGGAGCTGGACAAGCTCAGCAGGCCAAAGTTACGTCTTTTTATGCGCTTTTTTATGCAATGGCTGGGTTATGAAGAGATGGTTGACCATGGAGACTTGCTGGCAGACGAGGAGGCACGGTGGAAAAAGAACAAAGACAAACGGGAAAATGTTGACTTGCTGATGCAAAAAGAGGAAACCTGTTATGCTGTGCTCGTGGAGGCCAAGGAAAACGGCGTGGGCAGGGCAGCGTTCCAGAAACTTGAATCCGCCATGGAAAAATATAATTGTACCAAGGGGATAATCATTAACATCGGCTATTTTAACAAGTTCGACCAGCAGGAGGCTGCTTACGGCGATATTGAATTATGGGACCGGGAAAAAATAATTAAAGGTCTTTTATCCCTACAAGGGATAGAAGACACAAGAGGCCATGGTTTTGGTTTTTATTTTCAGGATTTTTGGCGCTGGGTATGGCGTGGAGGTTGAAACTTGCCTGATAGCCCGGTCGCTCCATAGATGCATAAACTTATAACGTAATCTGTTTGCCCCGGGCATGCCTGCCTTTTAGCGGAGGTGGCTTTAATGCATAAAATAAAAGAGACGTTACGGGAAGTTGTTTTTGCCATACTGCCGATTGTGGTAGTCGTGATCTTAATGCAGGTTACGATCCTGAAGCTGCCGGGGGAGGTGTTATGGAGCTTTTTGGGCGGGGCCGTAATGGTGGGAGGCGGCCTTTTCCTTTTTTTGCTGGGAGTGCAGATTGGTATGCTCCCCATGGGAGAGCTGATCGGCTCTGCTCTGGCAAAACGTGGCAATTTATGGTTTATGGTTGTTTTTGGCTTTATCCTGGGTTTTGTGGTAACCGTTGCCGAGCCGGATGTGCGTGTACTTACCTTACAGGTAGATATGGTTTCCGGAGGGGCAATCAGCAGATCGATCCTAGTCTATACTGTGGCGCTGGGTGTGGGCATTTTCGTAGCCCTGGCTATGATCCGCACGATTTTTAATATACCCCTGGCTTATTTTCTTCTTCCCGGCTATGGTCTTATTTTTGCCGTGGCTGCTATTACGCCTCCCCGTTTTATTCCCATTTCTTTTGATGCGGGTGGTGTCACAACCGGTCCCATGGCCGTACCTTTTATCCTGGCCCTGGGGGTTGGTACCGCTGCAGTCCTGGGCGGAAACCGTACCACGGCAGATCGTTTTGGCCTGGTGGCCCTTGCCTCTATCGGCCCGGTTTTTGCTGTTATGCTACTGGGGGTGATCTACCGTTGATCTATTTGCTCTTTCAGGATTTTTCCCATATCCTGGCCGAAGTCGCTCTGGCCCTTTCCCCCGTTGTAGTTTTCTTTTTTCTCTTCCAGGTATTCTTTTTGAAAATACCTAAAGAGCAGGTCTATAATATTATTAAAGGTGTAGTCCTTGCTTTTTTCGGCCTGGCCCTTTTTTTACAGGGGGTTAAGGCAGCTTTTTTCCCGGCGGGAGAGATGATCGGCCAGCGCCTGGGCGCCCTCAGCTATAACTGGATCATGGTCCCTGTGGGATTCCTGATGGGCTTTGTGGCTACCTACGCCGAACCGGCTGTGCGCATCCTTAACCTGGAGGTAGAAAAAGTTTCCAGCGGATATATCCCCCGTACCGTTATGCTTTACGCTCTCTGTTTTGGCGTCTCAGTTTCCGTTGGCCTCTCTATGCTGCGGATCCTTACGGGCTGGTCGTTAATATACTTTATCCTGCCAGGTTACCTGCTGGCTTTACTGCTTATCCGTTTTGCTGGCCCGACTTTTACGGCCATTGCCTTTGATGCGGGTGGGGTGGCTACTGGCCCCATGACGGTCACTTTTATCCTTGCCATTGCCGTAGGTGCCGCTTCTGCCTTGGAAGGACGGGATCCCCTGCTGGACGGTTTTGGCATGATCTCTCTTGTAGCTCTTGCGCCGATTCTTTCTGTGCTACTCTTAGGGCTATTGTTCAGGAGAGGGGGGGGAGAATGAACAGTTTGCAGGAATATTGCCTCTACGCTTACAAACTCCTTGTGACCATCGTCCCTAAGGGAGCGGCGACAAAAGCCCGTATTGCTTCCAATACAGCAGGGGCGGAAGGCGGCACTATTCTCCTGGGTCGGGGCACGGGAGTGCGCGAGTTTAAAAAGCTTTTCGGCCATTCCCTTGACCCGGAGCGGGAAGTGGTTTTAACCCTCGTTCCTGCAGATATAGCTGCAGCGGTCATGGATAGTTTAGTGCAGGCAGGGAACCTGCAAAAACCTGGGAAAGGCATAGCCTTTATGCTTGATGTGCCCAAGGTTACAGGAATAGTGCATTGTATACAGAACAACACGAAAGGAAGTGACCCCGTGCAGAGTGACGATTCTCCTTTTGTTTTAATTATCACCATCGTCAATAAGGGCTTTGCCGATACGATTGTGGATATCAGCAAAGAGGCGGGGGCAGAAGGGGGCACTATTGTTTACGGACGGGGGACGGGCATACACGAAAAGGCAAAACTTTTTGGCATTCCCATTGAACCGGAAAAAGAGATGGTCCTTACCCTGGTGCCCAGAGAAAAAGGCGATCAGATCCTGGAGGCCATTCTGGAAAAAGGAGAGCTCTGCAAGCCGGGTAAGGGTATTTCCTTTATACTCAATGTGGAGAAAACAGCTGGCATCAACCACCCCGTTTGCTAGGGCGTACCGCTGCCTGGATATAGGCGCCTAGGCAGAAAACTAGAAAGCCAGCACAAAAGGCCACGAAATAATCTCCCCATAGGCGGTAAACAGTCTGGCGGCGGGGCAGTGTTGTCTCCAGCAGGCCCACTACTTCCTGGTGCGGCGGTAGGGCAAAGATCTCTTTGCCCCTGTAATCATAGGAGCGGGTAAAACCTGTATTGGCTACTTGGGTAACCCCTATCCCCAGCTCGGCGGCGCGGAAAGGCGCAACCCTGATATGTTGATCCAGCCCGTGACTTTGCCGAAACCAGGCGTCGTTGGTGAGCACAAATAAGTGCTCCGCGCCCTGGCGGGCTTTCCTGAGGGCAGGCTGGGAGAAATATGACTCAAAACAAACGATCCCCCCTGCCATAAAACTATCCAGTGAAAACGGTTGCCATGTACGGCCTGGTGCGTAGCTTCCCAGGGATATAGCACTTTTTAATGCCTTGTTCAGCATGTCATTAAAGGGGAAATACTCAGCAAAGGGAACAAGCCGCTGCTTGTCATAGCGCTGGGCATCCAGGGCAGGAGCACCGGGCCGCTGCAGCATAATAGAATTGTAAACATCCCCTGTGGCAGTATCTTCATACATGGCACCGAGCAATACTGGTGCGCCAACTGCTTTTGCGAGGCTGGCCAGCTCTTCCAGAGCCCCGGGGTACTTGCGGAATACGTTGTAAGACAAAACTGTTTCAGGCCATACAAGGAGATCTATTTTAGAATAGCTGCTGCTGGCTTCTTTGCTGAGGGCAATATATTTTAAAAAATTGCTGGCGGCCATAGCAGGGTCTAAGATATCTTCCTGGGTGATATTGCCCTGCACTAGAGCGATGCGTAGGGTCTCATCTCTTTCTTGGACGGGAAAAAATGAAGGGAGCCATAGGCCTGCAAGGAGCATAACAGAAAAAAGCAGTAAAAGGGGCATACTCTTGGATCTGGCCCAGCGGCCGCCGTTGCTCGGCCCTTTTGTATTAAATAAGGTAAAAACGGCCGCCTGGAAAAGGACCATTAAAAAGGGCAGGCCCCAGTAACCATAGAGAGAGACAACAGGCAGCAGCAGAAAATAATCGGCTTGGCTGTAACCCAAAAATCCGCCACTGTGCCCCAATAAACCTGCAGCCCGCAAGTATTCCAGGAGCACCCAGAGGGAAGATGCGGCCACTGTTGATAGCAGAGGACGGCGCCATTGCAGGGAAAAGGCAACACCCAGGGTGAAAAAGGCAAAATATAAAGAGGAAATAAAAGAACTAAGCAGGACTACTAAATATCCGAGATAGGGTGGAAAGAGGAAATTGACCGAGAGGGCCATGTAAGAATAAAGGTAAAGAAAAAAAATAAATCCCGTAAGCAGGCCTCCCATAAAAGCCCTTTTACCCGGGGGTGTTTCCCGGCAATAAAAGAAAAGAGGAAGCAGAGCAAACCAGGCCAAGTATGCTTTATTGAAAGGAGGAAAACTGAAGATCAAGAGCAGCGCCGACAGTACCGGCCATAAACCTGCCGCTTTCCCCTGGATATTAATATTTAAGTATTTATATTTACATCTACCCATCCATACACCCCCTGTTTAGTTTAGCAAAAAAAAGAACTTACTTAAACATATTTGTCCATTTAAATAGTGCCAATATATTGATATCTTTTACCAGCTTTCCACGGGCTGTTTTATCTTGAAAAATTATTGACGGCAATGGACAAATGTGCTTTAATAGGTATTGGTTTATGGTCCTTAATATATTTAGCATGATCTTTAAAAGGGGGAGGAGAAGTATATGCCAGCAAAGATTATCGTGGATAAGTGCAGTGGTTGCGGTAGTTGTGCCGATGTTTGTCCCACCGAAGCCATTACGGTGGATGATGTGGCGGTTGTGGATGAGAATGAATGTACTGACTGTGGTTCCTGCGTGGATGAATGCCCCGAGGAGGCCATTGAATTAGTCGATTAGATCTTAAACTTAAGGTGTTTAAAAGTACGTCGTAAGGGCGTACTTTTATTTTTTGAGTGTGTTCAGAAAGTCTCCAAGTGAAGTAAGTAGCAAGCCATAAATAATTTAGCAGGCCATACCATTATTGCTAAATAATGCCATTAATGCTCTTTGAAAACACCAATAATCGGCAGGCTAAAGCAGTCCTCCTTCCCT
>CALJJZ010000006.1 GCA_937973635.1 uncultured Bacillota bacterium
CGGGCCTTAGAGGCCCGCCTTTGCCTTTAAGGCTTTTCCTATTTCTGGGGCTTTGGCGGCCCGATCTTGCCTTTGCGGTAGGCGTTGGCAAATTTGCGGCAGTGCCTGTCCAGCCCGAGCAGCGCCTCGGTAGCCATCAACGTGGCCAGCATCTCCCTGTTTGTGGGGTCCATGATGGCGGAGTCCATCCCCGCATAGGCAGCAACGGAAAGGAAGCTCTGGTTTACCGTCTTTCTCAGGGGCATACCGAAGGAGATATTGCTCAAACCAGAGGTCACCTTAATGCCCGGATAAAGCTCTTTAACGCGCTTTATCGTTTCCAAAAATTTTAAGAAAGAGTTGTTATCAGTGGAAAGGGCCATGACCAGGGGATCTACGTGCAGCCGCTCCGCGGGAATGCCGTAAGCATCGGCCTTTTCCACGATCTTCTGGGTTATCTCCACCCTCCCCTGCACATCGGCAGGAATTCCCCTCTGGTCACAGGTCAGAGCAATTACCTGCCACGGCGTTCCCTGAATCAGAGGAAAGATGCTTTCACACTTGCCCGCTTCCGCGGAAACAGAATTGATAATACCCGGCACCCGGGCATGGGGGAATACAGCCTCAATAGCCCTGTGGTTGGGGCTGTCGATACACAGAGGCTTTTCCACCGCCTGCTGCACAATGCCCATCAGCCAAAGCAGAGTTTCAACCTCCGCCTCCGGGGCCGTGCCGGCGCAGACATCAATATAATCAGCCCCGGCTTCGGCCTGCTTGACGGCAAGGGTAAAAATAAAGGCTTCGTCTTTTTCCTGGATGGCTTTTTTTACCGCCGGGATGGCACCGTTGATTTTTTCTCCGATGATAATCATGGACTCAAGCTCCTTTCTTTTGCGGGTTTCACTATAGCTTACACAGCTTTGACCTGGAGCTAACAGGCTCAGGCAGGGATAGCCACCTCAGGCAGGTAAAGCACAGTTACAGTTAAAGCAAGACAAGGCTGCTTGTCCTTAAATTAAATTATCGTCTCCCAGGGCAATTGTCAATAAATTTAATTGTAACTAATTTCATTTAACCAAGCAGGTCCAGGAGTTCACGGGGATGGGTCAGCAGCGCCTGCGCACCGGCGCCCAACAATTCCGCTGCGTCGCGGAAACCCCACAGCACCCCCACCCCGGACATACCCGCCGCCTGTGCCGTGAGCATATCCAGATCCGAATCCCCCACAAAAACAATTTGCTGCGGCGGCAGCTTCATTTTCCGGGCGATCTCCAAAGCTACGGCCGGATTCGGCTTGCGAGGCACACCGTCCGCGATCCCCCGCACGCACACAAAGGACCAGCCGCCCAGCAGTTTCTCCGTCATCTCTACTGTAAAACCGTGGGGTTTATTGGAAAAAACAGCCTTGGGAAGACCGCGGTTTTCCAGTTCTTGCAGCAGCTCCGGCACACCGGGAAAGGGCAGGGAATGATCAGGCCAGCGCCGCGCGTATTCTTCCCGCATTTTCTTTAGCGACGCGGCCACCAGGGCCTCGTTCTTTCGCCCTTCCGGGCCGGCAGGCAGGGTGCGACGCACCAGGGTCTCCATCCCTTCTCCCACAAAATAGCGGTAAGCCTCTAAGGGGTGCTCCGGGAAACCCTGCTCCCGCAGCACAGCATTCATGGCCTCTCCCAGATCCCGCAGCGTATCCAGCAGCGTGCCGTCCAGGTCAAAAATTACCCCTTTGCCCTTGCTCAAATTAACTGTCACCTCTTAAATGCTACCTTGCAGTGATGATATATTGGCCAGATCTTAGGCCGCAAGTAGTTACTCCACGGGGGGCGGGGCGCTTTCTCCGCCATTATAAAAAACCACAAATAATCGTAAAGCAAACACAACATCGCGCCGCCGATGTACGTTTTCGAATTATATTCTATCATTAACGTTGCATTAAAGTTAAAATTAAATGTCAAGCAATAAAATATTAAGCAATCTAAAGTAAATAAAATAAATCTGCAGAAAATTTCATTTAGGCCTTGTACTTGTAAAAAAAGTTTCAGTCCCCTATTCATCGGGGTAAGGAATGATACGATACCGAGATTTGGCGAATGGCCACGTGACGGAAACGTTTCAGTCCCCTATTCATCGGGGTAAGGAATGATACCGCTGACTGCCTCGACCACCTCCGCAGGGTTATCGTAAGGCAGCTTGTCAATTGCAACAAACCCGTGGATGATCATAGCTCCTTCCTTCGGGCCATATGTTACATCCACGTCGTTCATCAGCACACCTTCAGCGCCAACAGCAGAAACTGCGGGCGGGTCTCCTGCGACAATTATTTTGTTTGCCACCGGTTTACTGAGAGAACTGAAAACACTGTCATCTTTTCCGCCTACGATGGTCCCTTTGGGCACAATCTTCTTACCGTATGCATTAGCTGTTACTCCTTCGTCGTCCACCGTTACTGCTATGGCTACATAATGATCCGGGAACTTCAGTATTTCCCTGGTGCTCCCGTATTCTTGTTCTGTGAACTTGCTCATGCTCATCACTCTCCGTTTATAGATTCGTTATCAACTTACTTAACTGGGAAAATAAAGGTTCTGGCTTTCACTGTGCTTCTTGCTCTGTTCTTTCCGCTTCTTGCCCAGCTCAGCTCCAAATCCTTCCGGTTCCCCAGGGGGTTCTCCTCCCCCGCCAGGGTTAGAGGAGCTTCCTACGCTTCCGGCCTTACCCAACAACCATGTTTTCTCCTTAACCATGCCCTCCACCAGGGAGTCCAGGCCGGTTACGGGGTTATTGTCCTTTCCAACAACCTGCTTGCCTTCTGCGTCCACCGGGTATACGGACATGGACTCCAGGTCCACTTTTACGGATGAAAAATCTGCCAGTTTGTAGGCATCTTCAAGAGCCTCTTTGCGGATGCCCTGCTTGACCGCAGAGGCAATAAAGGCAGACTTCCTTAAGGCCTCCTGGGCCTTTTCTACCGTGACGTTGCTGCGCGTTATTGCTTCTTTGATTTTGGCCGCAACGTCTTCCGGCTTTACTTTCGAGACCTCAAGCCCCAGCGCGCCGCAAACGCTCTCCAAGAATGTCTTGTTTTGACCATCAAGATCTGATATCTGCGCTTTTAGCTTTCTGTTTTCCTCTTCGGCTTCGCGTAGCTTAGTGCGCCAGCTAGCAGCTTCATTGCGTAACTCTTGCACATATTCAGCTGAATAGCCTACGCTTTTCACTGTATTATCATTAAGACTTTTTTCCTCGGCCACCTGGGCCACATCCTAAGATTAAAATAAGCCCGCCTGGGGCTTTATCGGGTATTTTTTACGTGAGTACGGGCTAGCGCGGGTACCCAAAGAACCATACTTCTATGCCGGTATCCCAGTTAAATTCAGAGACCCTAAAATTATCGGCATCGCTGTTGAGGGAGAAGACCTGCCTCCCAAAAAGAAGAAACCAAGCATAAAGCACCCGGAGTAGGGTGCTTTATTGACGACTAATCATAAATTTATCCCCAAAAATTTTCACGCAGCTTGGAATATAAAATACGCCGTTACTCTTGCTGTAATGCCCGCATTTTTGGCATTTTACAACAAAAGAATTAAATTTAGAATTAAATTCATATTCGATGTTTCCGCTGCATCCCTCGTTTACACATTTGAGGTTTTTTATGGTTTCTTTTGTGCCGTCAAACAGTATTTCTTCTACATCATCCCAGTCCACTTGTTTTACAACCCCCTTAACCTGAAGTATCGATTTACAACTTTATCAATATACGGATGAACTTTTTCGTCCCCACCCTGCAGCAATTTCATAAACTTTTTTCTGTATTCCTCGGATTCAGCGTTGTATGCTCTTTTAATAATTCTAGCCTCAAGTTCTTCATGAATTATTGTATGCAACAATTCCTTCTCGTCCAACGTCAACCTTTTACCTATTTCGATTTTAGTAATATTTGCCCTGCCGGATTGTAACTTTGCCGTAGTCTTCCCAAGGCTGCGAATTCTATTATTTGCAGTAACCGGTGCGGAAAAATTAATAGTGCCAAGCTCTTTTTTATTATATCATTAATTTCCTTTTGTGTAACGGGATATTTGCCGCCACTTAATCCCGCCTCCCGGTACCTCTTCTGTAACTGGTCCCACTTTTCCCCGCCCGCCTTTTTAGCCTTTGCAAAATCTTGGATTCGTCCCGCATCTTCTCCAAGCCTGGCCCTGTAACGCTGGTATTGTTTGCGCAGTTCCCTCTCTTGGCGCTTTTTGTCCTGGGTGGCCTTATAGGCCCGCTTCTCGGCTTCGCTCCTGGGATCCTCGGTCAGGCTGGTGTTGCTGTAGGCTTTCGTCTTCTCCGGATCCGGGTAGAATTGCGCCTGGTAGCTCCAAAGGACGTGCCTGCAGTGGGGGTGGACGTTTCAGTCCCCTATTCATCGGGGTAAGGAATGATACAGGCTGGGACGTACTGCCCTGTTTTGCCGTCTCTATACGTTTCAGTCCCCTATTCATCGGGGTAAGGAATGATACGTCACTCGGACCGCAGGATATGCACAAATAGAGCGTTTCAGTCCCCTATTCATCGGGGTAAGGAATGATACCCTTCTTACACGGCTCACAGACAGCAATACTCCTAAGTTTCAGTCCCCTATTCATCGGGGTAAGGAATGATACTGCCCTTTGACTGT
>CALJJZ010000007.1 GCA_937973635.1 uncultured Bacillota bacterium
CGCCGTAGAAGTACACCTTTCCAATATTTATGCCAGGGAGCCCTTTCGCCGCCATTCGGTGATCGCCCCTGTCGTCCTGGGACAAATCAGCGGCTTTGGTGCGGGGAGCTATCTTCTGGCGTTACGGGCCCTTTGCGCCGCGGAGGAGTGGCAAAAATGCAGCAACCCGTAAATTTAAGGGGGATCCGGGGGGCCATCGACGTCCCCGCCAACGACGCCGGGGAAATTTTGCAGGCGACGCAGGAGCTCCTCTCCGCCATGTTGGAAAAAAACCTTATTCTCAGGGAGGAGATCGGGGCGGTCATTTTTAGTATGACGCCAGACCTCAATGCCGTCTTCCCTGCCAGGGCCGCCCGCCAGATGGGGTGGGCCCATGTGCCCCTCTTTGACACCTGTGAAATTGACGTGCCCGGTGCTCTGCCCCGCTGTATCCGTGTTTTAATGCTGGTAAATACGGCAAAGGCGCCGGAAGAAATCAGGCATGTTTATTTAAGGGGGGCCGCCGTGTTAAGGGAAGACCTGCAGCCCCGGGCGGAAAAAAATGATGCTGAAAACGATGCAAATTTGTTGACAAAGCCGTGAAAATACGTTATAAATGGAAGCAATCAAATTTCATCTGTAAACAGTGATGAATGAGACTAGTAACTCTTCAGCGGCGGCACAGAGAGCCGGGGCAGGTGAGAGCCCGGTCCGGGCGCAGGGAGCGAATGGACTCAGGAATTGCATGACGAACGGCTTTAAAAGGCCAAGTAGTTGTTGCCGGAGTGAACACCGTTAGCAGAGTTCAGGGTATCGCCGCATTGATGGGGCCGTACGCCGGACATTGGTGGGGCCGTACCTGTACAAGATACCGGCTCTTTTTTTTGGGCTGGTAAATTAAGGTGGCACCGCGAAAGGAAGCTTCTCGCCCTTATTCTGGGCAAGGAGCTTTTTTATTTACCGTGGAGCTGTCTTGAGATAAAGGAGTTGAGCGTGATGAAAGTAATGCCCGACGAACGTGGTTATTTCGGGGGATTTGGCGGGCGCTTTGTCCCCGAGGTGTTGATGCCTGCCCTGGAAGAGCTTACTGCAGCCTATGCCGGGGCCAGGACAGACCCTTCTTTCCAGGAAGAATTCCATTACTATCTGCAACGGTGGTCAGGGCGCCCCACGCCCCTCTATGCGGCGGAGCGCCTCAGCCGTCTGCAGGGGCGGGCCCGTATCTACCTTAAACGGGAGGACCTCCTGCATACGGGCGCCCACAAGATCAACAATGCCCTGGGGCAGGGGCTTTTGGCTAAAAAAATGGGCAAAAAACGCATCGTTGCAGAAACGGGCGCAGGGCAGCATGGCGTTGCTGTGGCTGCTGTCTGCGCTTTGCTGGGGCTGGCCTGTGTTGTTTATATGGGTGAGGAAGACGTTTGCAGGCAAGCTCCCAATGTGCAGCGCATGCGCCTCCTGGGAGCGGAGGTAAAAGCTGTTACAGACGGGAGCAGGACCCTTAAAGACGCCATCAATGAGGCTATCCGTGACTGGGTAACCCATATTGAGAGCACTTATTACCTGCTGGGTTCGGCCGTGGGGCCCCATCCTTACCCCTCCCTGGTGCGTGACTTCCAGTCTGTGAGCGGGTTGGAAACACGGGAACAGTTCCTGGCGCTGACGGGCAGGCTGCCTGATTTTATCGTAGCCTGTGTGGGCGGCGGCTCCAATGCCATCGGGATTTTTCATCCTTTTTTGCAGGACCGGCGGGTCCGGCTTATCGGGGTGGAGGCGGGCGGGCGGGGCCTTGACGGCGATGAGCACGCCGCTTCCCTGGCCGCGGGGAGAGTCGGGGTGCTGCACGGAGCAAAATCCTTTGTCCTGCAGGATAAAACCGGCCAGATCCGCTCCACCCACAGTATTTCCGCCGGCCTGGATTACCCCGGTGTGGGGCCGGAACACAGTTATCTGAAATGCAGCGGGCGGGCCAGCTACGTCGTTGTAGAGGACGGAGCCGCCCTGGAAGCCTTTCTTTTGCTCAGCAGGACCGAAGGGATTATCCCGGCCCTGGAGTCGGCCCATGCCGTCGCCTATGCCCTGGAGCTGGCCGGAAGCTTGAAAAAAGAGCAGACCATAGTCGTTAATCTCTCCGGCCGCGGCGATAAAGACCTGGGGATCGTCGGCGGCGCCCTGGAGGTGGAATAATGTCGCGCCTTGCTGCTCTCTTTGCCGGAAGAAAAGAGCCGGCCCTCATCGCCTTTATTACCGTGGGCTATCCCGACCTTGCCGCTACGCTGGAGGCGGTGCCGCTGCTGGAAAGTTGCGGTGTCGATGCGGTGGAGCTGGGCATCCCCTTCTCCGATCCGCTGGTGGATGGCATTACCATCCAGCAGGCCAGTTACCGGGCCCTGCAAAAGGGCATTACGCCTGCCGCCTGCCTGGAAGCCGCCTGCCTGATCAGGCAAAAGTCGGCTCTGCCCCTTTTGTTTATGAGTTATTATAACCCCATCTTAAGCTACGGCCCCGCCCTTTTTTGCCGAGAAGCTGCCCGGGCAGGCGTTGACGGGCTGATCATCCCCGATTTGCCCCTGGAGGAGGCCGGAGTTTTGGAGGCAAGCAGCCTGAGGCACAACCTGGATCTGGTGGGCCTCCTTGCCCCCAACAGCCCGCCGGAGCGCATCGGGCTGGTGGCGGGCCGTTCCCGCGGCTTTATCTACCTGGTCTCCCTTACGGGGGTAACGGGTATGAGGCAGGAACTTCCGCCCGGCGTGGCCGACTTTGTGGCCAGGGTCAGGAGCCTTTCCTCCCTGCCCCTGTGCCTGGGTTTCGGCATATCCACAAAAGAGCAGGCGGCGCAGCTGTCCGGACACGTTGAAGGGGTAATTGTGGGCAGCAGCATTGTCCAGCTCATGGGCAGCGGGGAAAAGTGGCAGCCGGCCGTGGCCCGGTTTGTACGCGGGCTTAAAGAGGCGCTGGTGCAAGGACGGCAGGCAGGCCCGTAGGACCGGGTAAAGCCGCCGGGAGAAGTTTAAAAAGCGAGGTGTAAGCATTGGTCTTTCCTGACAGGAAAACATTTGTAGAGCTGGGCAGAAATTATGACCTTATCCCCCTTTATCAAACGGTGCCGGCCGACCTGGAGACGCCGATCTCCCTTTACTTGCAGCTGGTCGCCTCAGAGAGGGAAAGCTTCCTGCTGGAAAGCGGTGAACTGGGGGAGAAGGCCAGGTACTCCTTTATGGGCGGTGCGCCGTTTTTAACCCTTTATACCCTGGGCCATGACACCGTGGTCCAGGAGGAGGGGGGCAAAAGCCGGCGCACGGGAGAAGACCCCCTCCATGTCCTGGGAAATATTCTGCAAGGTTATCGTGTTTACCGGCCGTCAGGGCTGCCTCCTTTTTGGGGAGGGGCCGTCGGATATCTTTCCTACGACCTGGTGGGGCGCTTTGAAAAGATTGCCGGCCTGCAGACAGAGAACCGCCAGCCGGCCTGTTATTTTATCTTTCCCCGCAAAGTTTTTATCTATGACCACAGGCGCCACCTTTTAACGGCTGTTTACCTGGCCTCTGTAGCCGACCAGCGGGACGATCTGGAAGCGGTATACGGGCTGGCTGCCCGGGAGCTGGGAAAAACCCTGTTAGAACTCGCCGGGGGAAGTAAGCGCCGCGGCCCCGCTCCCCTGGTTGCCGGGGCCGTCGGCGCGGCGGAGACGGCGGCCCCGGCCGGTGGTCTCCTCTGCGGGGAAACGGTATTTACCAGGGAAAAATTTATGGCAGCAGTGGAACGGGCCAAAGAATATATCAGGGCAGGGGATATTTTCCAGGTAGTTCTTTCCAGACGAACCCGGCTGGAGACAGAGGTTCATCCCTTCAGCGTTTACCGCGCCCTGCGCAGCTTAAACCCTTCGCCCTACCAGTTCTACCTTTCTTTCCCCGGTTTTCAGCTGGTGGGTTCTTCGCCGGAGATGCTTGTCAGGCTAGAAAAAGGGCTGGCCTATACCAAGCCCATTGCCGGCACCAGGCCCCGGGGCCAGGACGAGGAAAAGGATCTTCTGCTGGCTGCAGAACTGGGCAAAGACGAAAAGGAAAGGGCCGAGCATACCATGCTCGTGGACCTGGGCAGAAACGACCTGGGAAAAGTCTGCTCCTACGGGAGCGTGGAGGTAACCAAACTCCTGGAAGTGGAGTATTTTTCCCATGTTATGCACCTTGTCTCCGAGATCAGGGGAAAAATCCGTCCCGAATACAACTTTGCCCATCTTTTACGGGCTGCTTTCCCCGCAGGGACGGTTTCCGGCGCTCCTAAAATCAGGGCCATGGAGATTATTGCCGAGCTTGAACCCCTTCCCCGGGGGCCCTATGCCGGTGCCGTGGGCTATATTGGTTTTAACGGGGAGATGGATACCTGTATAACCATAAGGACGATCCTCATGAGTCATGGCTGCGCCTCCATCCAGGCCGGGGCGGGAATCGTGGCCGATTCCGACCCTGCAAAGGAGTATGAAGAAACGGAGCACAAGATGGCCGGCTCGCTGAGGGCCTTAAAACTGGCAGAGGAGTGGGAAAATGATCTTGCTTATCGACAACTATGATTCTTTTACCTTTAACCTGGCCCAGGAACTGGGCTCCATGGGCCTGGCCGTGGAGGTTCGCAGGAACGACGCTTTTAGCCTGGAGGAGCTGGAGCGTATGCCCCTGCAGGCCGTGGTTATCTCCCCCGGGCCGGGGGAGCCGGCCGCTGCGGGGTTGAGCCTGAAAACGGTGGATTTTTGCAAAGGCCGGCTTCCCATGCTGGGTATCTGTTTGGGCCACCAGGTCATCGGGGCCTGCTTTGGCGCCGGGATTGTCAGAGCTCCCCGCCTGATGCACGGCAAAACATCCTTAGTCTACCACTATGGCGACAGCATTTTTAACGGGGTGGATTCGCCCTTCACGGCCATGCGCTATCATTCTTTACTGGTAAGCAGGGATTCTTTGCCCCCGTCTTTGGAGGTCATTGCCGCCACACAGGAGGGGGAGATTATGGCGCTCCGGCACAGGTTTTACCGCAACTTAATCGGACTGCAGTTTCATCCCGAATCCCTTTTTACGCCCCAAGGACGTACGATCCTGGCCAACTTTTGCCGTTTGGCCGGACTTTTCCCGGCCGATCCCTTTACAGGAGGTGAACGCCCTGAAGCGTTTTAGGGCAGCCGATGACGATTAAATATATCCTCGAAAAACTAATGCACCGGGAAGATTTAAGCTGCGCCGAAGCGCGGCAGGTTATGGGCATGATGATGGAGGGCGCATTAAAAGAGGCCCAGATTGGCGCCTACCTCACAGCCCTGCGCTGCAAAGGGGAGACGGCCCCGGAAATGCTGGGAAGCTGCTTGGCCATGCGCGAGCGCAGCATCAAAATTGCTGCTCCCTGGGCTCCCCTGCTGGACACCTGCGGTACCGGGGGAGACGCCAGGGGGACCTTTAATATTTCTACGGTCAGCGCCTTCGTTTCCGCCGGGGCCGGGGTGACGGTGGCCAAACACGGCAACCGGGCCGTTTCCGGGCAGTGCGGCAGCGCCGACCTCTGTGAAGCCCTGGGTCTGGAGATCGACCTTTCTGTGGCGGAGTTGGAGCTTTGTCTGCAGGAAACGGGCCTGGCCTTTTTATATGCTCCCCTGCTGCACCCCGCCATGGCCCATGTGGCACCGGTGCGCAGGGTGCTGGGGGTGCGGACCATCTTCAACCTCCTGGGACCTTTAAATAATCCGGCGGGGGCAAAGAGGCAGCTGCTGGGAGTCTATGCGGCCGGGCTTACGGAAAAGATGGCGGTGGTCCTGTCCGAGCTGGGCACGGAGCATGCCCTGGTGGTGGCAGGGGCGGATGGCCTGGATGAAATTACCATTACCTCGGAGACCAAGGTAACGGAGGTAAAAAACGGGCGGCTGCACAGCTATACCCTTGCGCCGGAGGATTTCGGTCTGTCCCGCTCTTCCCTGGAGGCCCTCAGGGGCGGGGACGCTGAAACAAACAGCCGTATCTGCCTGGCTGTATTGCGGGGAGAAAAGGGCCCGCGGCGGGATGTGGTTTTGCTCAACGCGGGGGCGGCCCTCTACGTGGCGGGCCTGGCCGGCAGTATCGGGGAAGGCCTGGAGCTGGCAAAGCTCTCTATTGATTCCGGTGCGGCCCGGGCGAAGCTGGAGTCCTTGGTGGAGTTTTCCTCCAGCCGCAGGGAAACGGCTCGCCCGGCAAAAGGGAGAGGTAGGCATGCTTAAAGAGATCGCGGCCCATAAGTGGCGGGAGGTCGGCAGGAAGAAAAAGGCATATCCCCTGGAGGAGGTAATCAGAGGGCTGTCTGACCTCCCCGCCCCGAGAGATTTTAAGGGGGCGCTTTTAAAGTGTTCCCCCGGGGTTGCTGTTATTGCGGAGATAAAAAAAGCCTCTCCTTCCGGCGGCGCCCTTGTCTCCCCCCTGGCCCGGGAAAAGGGCCCGGCGGAGATTGCCGCGCTGTATGCGGAGGCCGGCGCGGCGGCCATCTCCGTGCTCACCGAGGAGAGGTACTTTGCCGGCAGCCCCGCTGATCTTGCCGTTGCCAGAAGTGCTGTGGGCATACCTGTTTTGCGCAAAGATTTTATTGTAGACGAGTACCAGCTCTATGAGTCCAGGGCCATGGGGGCCGATGCCGTCCTTTTGATCAGCAGTCTCCTTGCTGCCGTGGAGCTGCAGCGCTTTTTGCGGCTCCTTGCGGAGCTGGGGATGTCTGCCCTGGTGGAAGTGGGGAAAAAAGAAGAGATCGAACAGGCGGTCCATGCGGGGGCAGAGATCATCGGCATTAACAACCGCAACCTCCATACCCTGGAAATAGACCTTGAGCGGACTGTAAGGTGGGGCCCCTTTGTCCCCCGCAACAGGGTCCTGGTATCGGAAAGCGGCATCCACTGCCGAGAGCAGGTGGCGTATCTGCAAAAAATGAGCGGCATAAACGCTGTCCTGGTGGGTAAAAGCCTGATGGAAAGCGGTGATCCCGGAAAAAAGATCAGGGAGTTGACGGGCGTCCATGGTTCCTGTGCGTGTTAAGGTCTGCGGTATCCAGTCCCTGGAGGACGCCCTGGCGGCTGTGCAGGAAGGGGCGGACGCCCTGGGGTTTGTCTTTGCGGCCAGCTCCCGCCGGGTAACCCCCGCCCAGGCTGCCGCCATTATTAAAGAACTGCCTCCTTTTGTCGCCAGGGTAGGGGTTTTTGTTGACGAAGCGGCAGCCAGGGTGGAAGAGATTGCTGCTGCCTGCGGGCTGGATACCCTGCAGTTCCATGGGGAGGAAACGGAGGAGTACTGCCGCCTCTTTCCCGCGTACAGGGTAATTAAGGCTTTTTCCGTTTCGTCCTCCCTGTCCGTGGCGCACTGCCGCCGCTACTGCTGCAGCGCCGTTTTGCTGGACACAAAATATGCCGGCCAGAAAGGAGGCGGCGGTCGGACCTTTGACTGGCGCCTGGCCCTGCCCTTTTCCAAGGAGGGGTTTCCCCTTATCCTGGCCGGAGGTCTGAACCACCGTAATATTTACCGTGCCCTGACGCTGTTAAAGCCTTACGGGGTCGATGTCAGCAGCGGCGTGGAAAGGGACGGCCACAAAGACAGGGGGCTGCTGCGGGCGTTTATGGAGCAGGTCCGCCGCTGGGAAGAGCGGCCTGGCGGTCCTTACCCTGCCGGCAAGGCAGAGCCATAATTGCCGGAAGCGGGAAAGAAGGCAGGAAAACCGGGTATCTTTGCCGAACCATATTCCCTGGACGGCGTCTATATATACGTTAAAGAATACCCTTTAGTCCCTTAAAAGATGGAGGAAACCCTATGGACGCAGACAAAGAGCAGCCTTACCAGGTTGCCGCCAAACATAAAAGCTCCCGGGAGCCCGGACGCAGGCAAAAAAAACGGGGTGGTTTCTTAAAGGGCCTGCTCCTTCTCCTTTTTGTCCTTGGCGCCTGGGCAGGCCTTGTTTACCTGGGTTACGACTACGCCACCAGACACCTTAAAGAAACGGAGCAGTTTTTTGCCGGCCAGCTGGCCGGGTTGCGGCAGTCCAATGCCGAACTTGAAAAGAAAATCGCGGCCACTTTGCAGGGATTTCAGTCCGAGCTTGCCCGTACCCATGCCGAGATGGAGCAGCTCCGCGGTGAGTTGCAGCTGATCCAGGAAGAGCTGGCCCTGACCGGCGAGACCATTACAGGGACGGACCAGACCCGCCTGAGCCTGCAGGAGCGCATGGCGGAGCTGGACAGGCAGCTGGCTGCTTTGAGAGAACAACTAAAAAAACTGGAGGATGCGGTCCGTGCCTTTTAAACTGCAATTATTTATCCTTTTTGTCCTGGCCCCTTTTCTGGGCTTTTCCCTCGCTTACGCCCAGCTGCAGCCCTTTAATTTAAATGAAGTGGACACGCTGGCGCTGAGGGAAGAAGCGTTCGGAGCAGAACTTTGGCAAATACAGGAAAGGCTCCTGGAGCTGACGGCAGGGTTGCAGGAAGTAAAGGAAACCGCGCAGGATTCCCACCGGCTGGCCGGCCTCATCCGCCGCAACGCCCACCAGGAACTAGTCGCCTACCAGCAGCAGTTTGCGTCCATGCAGGAGCTGCTCAGGGCCTCCGGTGCGCAGCGCAGCGCCTCCGGCGATATGCTCGATTATCTGCTGGCAAATATGCTCGGCGAGCCCCTGGGACAGACCTTTGGCCGGAACGCCACCATTAAGGTATACTCCCTGGAGGAGGCGGGTTACCGCGGTTATATGGCCAAAGTAAGGTTGCACAATGTCCATGCTTTAAGGGTGGTCCTGGCCGGGGACCGGGTAGGCGCCCCCGGTGAAACTACGAGCGCCGCCGCGGCGCGCAGCGGGGCAATCCTGGCTGTCAATGCGGGCGGTTTCTTTTACCACGAAGGAAAGCTGCTGCCGGTGGGCATTACCGTCATCGACGGCGAGATCCTTACCTTTGCCGACCTGGAGATGAGCTTTGTCGGCTTTAACCGGCGCGGGCAACTTGTGGGGGGAGTTGTCTCTTCCCGGGAAGAGCTGGAGGCGATGGATGTCCTGCACGGTGCCAGCTTTCTGCCCACGCTGCTTAAAGACGGCGTCAAACAGCCCATTCCCAGAGAATGGGCCAACACCAGACACCCCCGCACCATGATCGGGCATTTCCAGAACGATGACCTGCTCTTTGTTGTCATCGACGGGCGCAGGGAAGGGTGGAGTAGGGGGGTTACCCTGGAGGAGGCGCAGGATAAATTGCTGGAATTTAAGGTGCGTGACGCCTACAACCTAGACGGGGGCGGCTCCAGCACTTTTTATTACAACGGCAAAGTCTTAAACCGTCCCTCCGACGGCGTGGAGAGGCGTGTTACCACCAATATCGTTGTTATTCCCTGAGGTAACCCCGTTTTACCGCTTCTGCGATTATCTCCCGGGCAAACTCCCAGAGAGCGGGCGAGCCTTCGGCTATCTCACGGTTACGCTCCAGAACCTGTGTAAGGCTGACCCCGTGCTCCTGCCAGGATTTACCCTCTGCCGTATAGTTGAGCGTGAGGGGCTGCAACCGGTCCAGGGCTGCTGCAAAACGTGCTTCCGGCGTTACTTTGGCTTCAAATTCGTCCCAGAGGGATCTGAATTCTGCCGCCTGGTCCCCGGGCAGCAGTTGAAAGAGCCTCTCTGCCGCCTGTTTTTCTTTTTCCTTCTTGCCCCGGGCCGCCTCACGGTCGTAGCAGTAGGTATCCCCGGCATCGATCTCCACAAGATCGTGGACGAGGATCATCTTTAATACGCGCAAGAAATCCAGTTGCTCCTTGTCGCGGGCATGCTCCTGCAGCAGGAGGCACATCAGAGCCAGATGCCAGGAATGTTCGGCGTCATTCTCTTTTCTGCTGCCGTCGCTGAGGTAATTCTGGCGGTAAACCTTTTTTAATTTGTCAGCTTCCAGGAAAAAATCCATCTGTTTTTTCAGCCTGAGAAGATCCATTTTTATCTTTGCACCCCTGCTTTATTTTGGCACGCTTTATTTTACACCCTTTAGCTTCTGTCGGCTACAGTTAATCTGCCCTGCTGCCAGCGTAACTTTACCCTGCAACAAAATATTGAGGATAGCCTTGATGGTGCAGGAAATAATAATCAATTAAAGAATATAAAACGAAAGGCACGGACTGATATTCCGATGGGGGGCTGGATAAAGATGCAGGGCATACCGACAAAGCTGGCGCAGAGGCTCTGTGAGGAGATCCGCCGGGAAAAAATGCGCCGGTGGTACACCTTTAAAGGGCTCACCTGCTGGAAATGCTATAAACTCTCCAGGGGTAGCATAAAAAAAATGCACCTAAGCCGAAAACCGGGCAACCGGGGGTGCGCATTGATCAATCTGCAATATGACCATGACCGGGCCAAGGAGCATAAAAAGGAACATAAAAAAGCAAAGTAAGGCCGGGAAAGGCTGGCTGACCTTTACCTGGCCTGATTTTATGCTATGCGGCGTAGGCAGGGGGGTGTTTTTGTGAGCCAGAAAAGTGCAGTGGCGCAGGTGCTGCAAGAAATTGGCCTCTTTTTGGAGCTGCGGGGAGAAAATCCCTTTAAAAGCAGGGCCTATTATCAGGGGGCGAGGATTGTAGAACACCTGGGCGAAGCAGAACTGCTGGAGCTGGTAAAGGAGGACAGGCTCAAAGACTTGCCCGGCATTGGTGCTGCCCTGAGCGAAAAGATCAAAGAACTGGTCTTAACCGGCACCCTCAAATATTATGAAGAACTGAAGGCGGGCGTACCGCCCGGGCTGCTGGAGCTGTTAAAAATCCCCGGCCTTGGGCCGCGTAAAATTAAAGTACTATACGACAGCCTGGGCATTACCACACCGGCGGAGCTGGAGTACGCCTGCAGAGAAAACCGGCTCCTCATGCTCAAAGGTTTTGGCGCCAGGACACAGGAGAATATTTTGAAAGGCATAGAGCACTTGAGGCGTTATCAGGGGCAATTTTTCCTTGGCGAAGCCAGGCGGCTGGCCCGGGACCTTTTAGCGAAGCTCGAGGCTTTCCCCGCCCTCGACCAGGCGAGCCTGGCAGGCAGTATCAGGCGCTGCAAAGAGATTGTTAAAGACATTGACCTGGTAGCCTCCAGCGGCGAGCCCGGCGCTTTAACGAGGTATTTTGCTACCCTGCCCCAGGTTTCCGAGGTCATCGCCCTGGGAGAGACGAAGGCGACGGTGCGCCTTGAACAGGGGATCAACGCAGATCTGCGGGTGGTGCAGACGGACCAGTTTCCCTATGCCCTGCATCACTTTACCGGCAGCAAAGAGCATCATACGGCTTTACGCCACCGGGCCAGGGCCAGGGGGCTGAAAATAAATGAGTACGGAGTTTTTCGGGGCGAGGAACGGCTCCTCTGCCGGGACGAAGCAGAGCTTTACCGTACCCTCGACCTGGCATATATTCCTCCCGAACTCCGTGAAAACTGCGGCGAGATCGAAGCGGCGGAAAAAGACGCCCTGCCCTCTTTGGTGGAGGAGAAAGAGATCCAGGGAATATTTCACGTCCACACCCGTTACAGTGACGGGACCAATACCCTGGAGGAGGTAATCCTTTATTGCCGGCAGGCGGGCTATGCCTACGTCGGCATCTCGGACCACAGCCAGTCGGCCTTTTATGCCGGCGGCTTAAAAGAAGCCGATCTGGAAAGGCAGCTGGCCGAGGTCAGGGCGCTGCAGGCCAAATATCCAGAGATAAAAATTTTTTGCGGTGTGGAGTCGGATATCCGTCCCGACGGTTCCCTTGATTATGCAGACAGCGTTTTGCGGCAGCTCGATTTTGTTATTGCCTCTGTGCATTCGGGCCTGAATATGTCGGCGGCAAAGATGACGGCGAGGCTGGTAAAGGCCCTCATCCATCCCCTCGTTACCATGCTCGGCCACCCCAGCGGTAGGCTTTTGCTAGGCAGGGAGGGTTACCCCTTAGATCTGGAGCAAGTGCTGCAGGCGGCCCGGCAGCACAATGTCATCATTGAGCTGAACGCCAGCCCGGCCCGCCTCGATCTGGACTGGCGCTACCTGAAACAGGCCCGGGATCTGGGCCTGCTTATCTCCATCAACCCTGACGCCCACAGGCTGGAAGAGATCGGCGATACGGCCCTGGGAGTAGCCATGGCGCGCAAAGGCTGGCTGGAGAAAAAAGATGTTTTCAACACCCGCTCCTGCCGGGAAGTGGAAGCGTATTTTAAGGGGAGGAAGTCTCTTTAACTTTTTGAGCGTTTTTAGCGGAGCAGGGAAGGGTTTTAAACAGGCCTGGAGCCAGTCTATAAAGTGGCTTTAATTTTAAAGAGAGGGAGTGATCAAGATGAGAACCCTGATTGTCTATGCCTCCTCCCATGGCACGACAGAGAAAGCGGCCCGCTTGCTCAGGGGAAACCTTGAAGATGACGTGGAAATAGTCAACCTAAAAACTGACCCCGCCCCACAGCTGGAAAAATTTGATCTGGTAATAATTGGCGGTTCAATCCATGCAGGCACGCTGCAAAAAAGGGTGCGCAAATTTGTAGAGAAAAACCTGGCGGCCTTGCTGCAGAAGCGCGTGGCCCTCTTTCTCTGCTGCATGGAGGAGGGCGAAAAGGCATGGAAGCAGTTTGAACAGGCCTATAGGCAGGAGTTAAGGGAAGCGTCGCTGGCCAACGGCTTATTCGGCGGCGAATTTATTTTCTCTAGGATGAATTTTTTGGAACGGGCCCTCATTAAAAAAATCAGCGGGATCAAAAGCGATCTTTCCCGGCTCGATCTGGAGGCCATCAAGGCTTTTGCCGCTACATTAAAGGCAAAAATATAACCTTTTGGCTTTTTTAGCAGGAGATCAGGGGGGCGGATAAGAAATACTAAAGTGGTGCAGAAGTAAGAACTTTAAAAGACGGGCAAGGGAACAAGGTGAAACTGGGTAGCGGCATCTTCTATGACCTTTTTCAGGTTAATCCCGCATATTATCTTGAACATTTCGACCATCTGGAGTTGCAGGATTTTATTCTTCCGGACAACCTTGATATTCATGCGCGCAAAATTATTAAAGGGTATGAGCGTATCCTGAGGAATTACAGGGGGTCCCTTTCCCTGCATGCCCCTTTTAAAGAGCTATATTTAAGCAGCATGGACAGGCAGGTCCAGGATCTGGCGCTGCGGCGCCTGACCCAGACGCTGCATTACGGCAACGAGCTGGGGTGCAGTATCATGGTGGTGCACTCCTGTTTTAACCCCCTGATGAATTATCCCGGTTACCTGGATGATTGGGTAAACAACGCGGTCTGGTTCTGGGAGAAATTTATCCCCCTCTGTGAGCGGCAGAAGATAGTTATTGTTCTGGAAAACGTCTGGGATAGGACTCCCCTTTCCCTTGTCCGGATCCTCAAGCGCCTGCAGTCACCCTACCTGAAAGCCTGTCTGGATACAGGCCATGTCAACATTATGTCTGCTTTGCCCATCGAGGAATGGATTGCCTCGCTGGAGGAGTACCTTTTTCATTTTCACATCCATGACAACCACGGCGTCGAAGATGAACATCTCCTGCCGGGACGGGGCAATATCGATTTTTCCTGGCTGGTCCGCTACAGGGACGACGACAGCATTGCCCTGGTAAGCGAAGCCTACGGTTCGATTAAGGTGGAAAGGGCCTATCTGGAATTTATGCAAAGCTATCAAAGGGGCGGCCCGCCGGGTGCAGAAACCTGACAGGGGACGGGCCGGAGAGGCAAGGAGGGTTTTTAGCTGGTGCAGGGGATTATTGAGCTTACAGCAGGTTCACCGTATTTGGTGGAGACGGTAAGGATCATCTGGACCCAGTGGGGTGACGAACATAATTTTAATTTTTATCAGGATATGATCTGGCAATCCTGCACCCCTGATACCACTTTGCCTAAGTTTTATATTTACCTTAAAGAAGGTAGTATTGCGGGGACATGTGCCCTTTTGCGCTATGACTTCATTAGCCGGCAGGATCTCTCGCCTTGGCTTGCCTGTCTTTATGTTGTACCCGGCGAAAGGGTAAAAGGTATCGGCCTGGCCCTGCAGGACCATGTGGTGCGGGAGGCCAAGCGCAAGGGTTATGAGAGGGTCTTTTTGGGCACAGAACTGGAAGGCTACTACGAAAAAAGCAACTGGAAACGTATAGGCTTGGGCTATCTATATACGGGGCAGGCCGTAAAGATCTATGAGAAAGCGTGATCCAGTAAGAAGCAGGTGAGAAAAATCGGAGCTCCCTCACTGCAAACGGCGGGACAGCCTGGCTTTCTGGAGGAAAAGCCGCGCCTCTGGACAGCAAATTTTGTACTCATCAGCCTTTCCACCCTGTGTGTCTTCCTCGCCTTTCACAGTCTTTACCCCACCTTGCCTATCTATATCGAAAGGTTTGGCGGGTCCACGCAGATTGCCGGCCTGGCCCTCACTTCCCTGACGGTGGCCGCCATCTTATCCCGGCCCGTTACCGGCTGGGCCCTTGACAGATACGGGCGCAGGACGATCTTTCTCGGCGGCCTGCTGTTTTTTTTGTTGCCCATGGTTGTTTACATCTGGCTTATCCCTGTAACCCTGCTGATTGCCTTGCGTTTTATTCAGGGGCTAGGCTGGGGCATTGGCAATACAGCAGCGGGCACGGTGGCCTCAGACTTGGTGCCACCGCAGAGGATAGGCGAGGGGATGGGCTATTACAGCCTCACCCTGAGTATTTCCATGGCTGTTTCCCCCGCCCTGGCCCTATGGATGATCGACCATTATTCCTTTCGCGAGCTTTCCTTGGCCTGCTCCCTCTTGACTTTAACTGCACTGGTGCTGGCGGCCTTGATAAAATATCCCCGGCTCCCCGGGGTTGCGGCTGCTCCGGCTCTTTCCTTTGCTTTCATGGAGCGGGCGGCGTTGCAGCCGGCTATGGTAATTATCTTTGTGATCATTACCTGCAGCTCCCTTATCTCCTTTTTACCCCTTTATGCCAGACAGCAGGGGCTGGCTACAGCAGGTTATTTTTTTACGGCTCTGGCCCTGACTACCCTTGTTTCCCGCCCCCTTTCCGGCATTATCGTGGACAGGGCGGGGCGCAGGGGTTACGACCTTTGCGTTGTGCTTGGCACAGCCGCTTCTGCGGCGGCTATGCCCGTCCTGACCCATACCGCAGCGTTATGGTACCTGCTGGGCGGCGGATTTCTTTATGGCATCGGCTTTGGTTTTATCCAGCCGACGATGTTGGCCTTGGCCATCCGCAGGGTCCCCAAACATAAAAAAGGTGCAGCCAATGCCACATATTGGACTGCTGTAGATATGGGGGCTGCCAGTGGCTCCCTTTTATGGGGATTTGTTGCCGCTGCCTTTGGTTATAAAACGCTCTTTTGCCTGACAAGCCTGCCCCTGCTCGCCGCCTTGCTGATCTATTTTGCCTGGCGGCGTCCTGCGGAAGCGGGAGATAATTAATAATTTTAATATGTGGAGGAGGCCGTTAAAATGTTGGAAAAAGAGGATACTTCTATTGAAGCAAAGCTGAAGGAGCTGGGCCTGGTGCTGCCGGAGGCGCTGGTGCTGCCCCCGGGGGTAAAGCTGCCTTTTGCCATGGTTCGGGTTCTAGGGAAAAGGGCCCTTATCTCCGGACACGGCCCCCAGAACCCCGATGGGACCCTGGCCGGCCCCTTTGGCAAAGTGGGCGTAGAAGTAACTGTAGAGGAGGCCTACCATGCGGCCCGTTTAACTACCCTGGGGATACTGGGCAGCCTGAAACGGGAGCTGGGCAGCCTGGAGCAGGTACGCAACTGGGTAAAGGCCTTTGGCATGGTCAACTGTCTGCCCGACTTTCAACAGCAGCCTGCAGTGATTAACGGCTTTTCCGATTTGATCCTTGCCCTGTACGGACCGGAGCGGGGCTGCCATGCCCGTTCCGCCGTGGGTATGGCAGCCCTGCCCTTCAACATTCCCGTGGAAATAGAAGCAGAAGTGGAGCTGGTGTAAGCTTTCAGATGTTCCTGCCGTAGAAGATCTCCAGCATCTCCTTCTTGATCCGTTTCTTGATCTTTTGCTTTTCTTTTTTGGCCAGCTCTTTTTTGGCTACGCCGAAGAGATAATGGTCGAGATCAAATTCTTTTAAAATCATCTTGGTATGGAAGATGTTTTCCTGGTAGACATTGACGTCGATCATCTGGTAGCAATTGCGGGTTTCCTCGGCAATAAAGTTCTGGATAGAATTGATTTTATGGTCTTTGTAATATTTTTTGCCGTTGACGTCCCGGGTAAAGCCGCGCACGCGGTAATCCATTACGGCTATGTCCGGCTCAAAACTGGTGATCAGGTAATTCAGGGCTTTGAGCGGGGAGATCCTGCCGCACGTGGAGACATCTATATCTGCCCGAAAAGTGCTGATCCCTTTGTCCGGATGGTTTTCCGGGTACGTATGCACGGCAATATGGCTTTTGTCCAGGTGGCCCACCACGGCGCTGGAAGAAGGGCCCGGTGACTCGTTTTCGATAACGCGCATGGGCTGGCCGTCTTCGATGACTTCGTTTTCGGCCACGAGCATGGTCACGCTGGCCCCCTGCGGGTCATAATCCTGGTTAGCTACGTTTAAAATATTGGCGCCGATAATTTCCGCCACATCGGTGAGGATGTTTACCAGCCTGTCGGCATTATATTCCTCGTCGATATATTCAATATATCCTTTGTGCTGTTCCTGAGTAAGGGCGTAACATATATCGTAAAAATTAAAACTCAGGCTTTTAGTGAGGTTATTAAAGCCATAAAGCTTTAATTTTTTGTTAATCGGTTGAATCTTCATGAACAACACCTCCACAACAGGGGTATAATCCATATTATACTTCGCTTCGACAATCCTCTATCCCTTCCTGGGAAGGGAGATAAAGGGGCAAAAAAAATGAACAAATTAAGTTGAGGAGATAATGTTATTATATTACGTTTTCAAGTAAATGATAGCACCTTCTTCTTCCGTGGGCTCTTCCCAGTTTGCCTGCAGCCTGTCGATCAACTTTTCGGGGACGTAAGCTTCCCTTTGTCGGTTTCTTTCCTTAATTGTCGTCAGCGGGGCTTTAAGGACAAAGATACGTAAGCGTGTCTGGAATTCCCGGGCCAGCCGCACCCACCTGGCTCTACGTTTTTTCGTTGTGTGCGTGGCGTCTATAGCCACATTGTAGCCTGACAGCAAAAGGGCCCGGGCCATGGTTTTGACAATGGCCCAGACAAAGGGTTCGGCCCGCAAAATATACGGCTGCCCGTGCAGCGCCAGGCGGATCTTGTCCGTGCTGACGGTAACAAAGCCTCTGGCTGTATGTTTTTTAAAAAATGTTGACTTGCCGCTTGCCGGCAGCCTTGCTGTGATTGCTAATTTTATTAGGGGAAAACCCTCCTTGTCTTGTTATATATCTTGAAAATAGTTTCCTGTTTTGCCGGACAAAAATACATGGGGCTGCAGGCTGAATATTAAGGGGAAAAAAACTTTTTCCGCGCTGCTGCAGCTAGAGCTTGAGTTAAAGGGTAAATAGTAATAAGATCATCACTGGGGCGTTTAACAGAGAAGGAGGGTTAAGCATGAATCTCCATGCTTTGCTTGACAAAGTGGCAGTGGGCCTGGGTGCCAGCTTTATGCCCAAATATTTCCGGGACGGCCTTGAGTCTCCCACCCTGACTGAACAGCTGAAAGGGGTGAAGCTTGAGCTACCGCCCCTGGGGGCGGAAAAAGATTACGAGCTCAAGGCGGAGACGCTGGTAGGTGAGCTTGCTGCCGCTTTTCGCCTGGCCCAGTGGCTGGGTGAGGATCATCCCACCCTTATTTACCACCACGGTGCTGCGGAAACGCCTTTCGATTATGGTTTCCGCAGGATTTTCCCCTATGCTAAGCTGAAAATCAGGGCCAATCTGTTCCTGGTGCGGGCGCCTTTTCACCGTTCCCTGCGGGACTTCCAGCAGGGGATCCGGACCCTTTCCAACGTGGTGGCCATGCTGGCCGTTTCCGTTTCGCTGATAGAGCGGCTTGTACGGTTGAACAGAGGCATGGCTGTAGGGCATATTGTGGTGGCCGGGACGAGTCTCGGCGGCTTTATCACCAACCTGCACCATATCCATTTCCACAGCGCCGATGCTTACACGCCCCTGCTGGCCGGTTTGTTAATGGATGATGCCTACCTGTATTCGGTCTACAAAAGGGCGGTGGCGCCGTCGGCCAGGAAGAACCCGGCGGCAATCCAGTCAATTTTTAACTTCAGCGCAGATTTTGCCGCTACGGATAAAAACAAGGTTTTCCCTTTGCTGGGCCGCCATGACCAGCTGATCAGGTACGAAGTGCAAAAAGCATCTTACGGGGATTGCCCCGTGGTTACGGTCGACAAAGGCCATACAAGTGGTGCCTTGTCCTACAGCTTGCTGCGGAGACATATCTTGCAGCATCTTTTTAAAACACGCTAAATTTTTCTCATCTCAGAGGTGAAATCCAGAATGGAGAGCAAGGGGGAGTATCTCTCTCGGCGGGAGCCGGCCCAGGAGCAGACGGCCCCGGCAAGAAGGGAAATGATCCGCACCGAAAACCTGGTTAAAGTATTCCCCGGCGGGAACAGGGCCGTGGACGGCCTTACTTTCTCCGTCTATGAGGGGGAGATTTTTGGTTTTCTCGGCCCCAACGGGGCGGGTAAATCAACGACCATCATGATCCTGACGACGCTGCTTGCGGCTACGGAAGGCAGGGCTTTTGTGAGCGGTTATAATGTGAGCAGGGACCGCGAACAGGTACGCCTGCACCTGGGATATGTTTCTCAGGTCCTTGCCGTGGATGATGCCCTGAGCGGGGAAGAAAACCTCTGGCTGCAGGCCGGCTTCTACAACCTTTCCCGGCAGGAAAGGAAAAAGCGGGTGGACGAAGTCCTGGAGCTGGTCGGCCTGCAGCAGCGAAGGAAAGACCTGGTAGAGACCTATTCCGGGGGCATGCGCAAACGCCTGGATATTGCCGCGGGACTGATCCACCGTCCCCGTGTCCTTTTCCTTGATGAGCCGACGCTGGGACTGGATATTCAAACACGCCGGGAAATCTGGAGCTATATCCGGCGGCTGCGCGAAGAAGCGGGCATGACCATTTTGCTTACGACCCATTATATGGAAGAAGCGGACCAGATCTGCGAGCGTATCGGGATTATTGACCATGGACGCCTCATGGTTGTGGATACACCTGCCAATTTAAAGAAATCCCTAGGCGGTGACTTGATCTTTTTTGATTTTGCTGCGGCAACGGGAGAAGAGCAGAGGGAAAGGGCCCTGCAGCGGCTGCGGGAACAACCTTTTATTCAAAAGATCAGCCCTCGCGGCAGCGAAGCCCATGGTTTTGTGGCCGTTACTGCGGACGGGGAGGCGGATCTCCCCCGCTTTTTTGCTGCCCTGGCGGAGATAAACGTGAAAGTGAGCCGCGTAACCCTGAAGGTTCCCTCCTTGGACGACGTTTTCCTGGCCTTCACTGGCAGCGAGCTGCGGGAGGAGCACGGTGATAAAGAGAAGCATATGCAGGAGCGCTTCACCATGAGGAGGCTGAGAACATGAAAGCCACAGGTATACCCCTTTTAAGGGGGGCCTATTATGTTTTCTGGAGGGAGATGAAACGCCTTTTCAGACAGCGCACCCGTATTTTTATGGCTGTTTTTCAGCCGGTGATCTGGCTTGTTTTAATGGGCAATATGATGGCCGGGCTTACAGACAACCCTTACGCTGCGCAGATGCTCGGCGTGGATAATTACTTGATCTTTATGACCCCCGGGGTGATGGCCATGTCTTCTCTCTTTGGCGGGGTCTTCAGCGGCATATCCATTATCTGGGATCGGCGGCTGGGCTTTTTGCAAAAAATGCTTACTGCGCCCATCCCCCGTTTTAGTATCCCCCTGGGTAAGATCTGGGCGATTATGCTGCAGATATTCCTGCAGATGCTCATTATTATGGCTATTGCTTATCTCCTGGGCGTACGCTTCGCTACGGGGCTGGGCGGAGTAATCGCCATGCTGCTCTACAGCGGGCTCCTGGGATCCGCCATGGGGGGCATCTCCCTGGCTGTGGCTACGGTGATTAAAACGCCGGAGACGCTCTTTGCCGTGGTTAACTTCCTCACCATGCCCCTGATCTTTTCCAGCAACGCCATGTTTCCCCTCGCCGCCATGCCCCTGTGGCTGCAGCTGATAGCCCGCTACAACCCGGTGAGCTACGCTGTTTTGCCCATGCGCAGCCTGGCTGCTGTGGGGTGGATCTGGCCTGACCTGCTGACGGGCTTTTTTATGCTCCTTTTGCTCAATATCGTCATTTTGCTGGTTGCCTATCGCCGTTTTGAAAGGGGGCTGGTCCTCTAGAGGAGGCCGCCCCCTTCCCGCTTAACGTATCTCTTACTTGACGATTAACACCGATGTTTTGGCACAGTGGGCCACCCTGTTGCTGACGCTTCCCAGGAGCAGCTCTTCTATCTTCCCCATACCCCGGTGACCCAGCACGATCAGGTCAAAGCCGTCTTTTTCCGCTGTTTCACAAATAATGCTGCCGGGATGGCCGTTGCCCAGGATGGTCTTTACCTGCAGCCCTTTTTCTTTAAAGAAAGCTTCCATTTTGACCAGGAGTTCGGCCGTTTCCTTTTTAATCTTTTCCCGTATCAGCGTAACAAGGTCGAAAGAAGTTACCGCCGGCGTTTCTGCTACGGCGATAACGGTGACCTCTGCCTCCAGTGCCCGGGCAAGCTCTGCGGCCTTTTCGGCAGCCTTAAGGGAAAAGGGGGAATCGTCTACCGCCAGTAAGATTTTTTCCATCTCTATTATCTTTCACTTCCTTTTATATTATATATATATTATTTCTACATTATAGTAGGTTTTGTTTTAACCGTCTTTAACCTCCGCCTACGTAAGGGAAGACTTCGAGCACGTCACCTTCGGCCAGAGCGGCATGAATGTCTTTGGTAATTACCTCGTTTTTACGCAGGAGCGAGACCTTCTCGGGCTGGATTTCCAAGGCCTGCATGGCGTCGGCGATAGTGCTCCCCGGGGGCAGCTCCAGACAGATCCCCCCGGGGACATCGTAATCTTTGTACTTTAACCTGAAAGTGGCGTAAAGCTTGACGTAAACCTGCATCTTTATTATAACCTCACTGACACTAAAAGGGTATAGCTTTGTCCAGTTCTTCGTCCGGAATATCAAATACGCTGTTGGAGGGGGGGAGGGGTTCTGTCAGCATAAACCGGGGCAAACGGTTGTCCGTCTTGCTGAAGCCCGCTGCAGCGTTGAATTTTTTCTCCATAGCCAGGGTATCAATACCGATGGAAAACAATTTATTTACGTCCCATGCTCCGCCAAAGCGCGAGGCAAGCATATCCACCAGGTGCCCGATATTGGCCGGGTCGGCGGTGCAAAAGCCGGAGAAGATGCACAGCCCTAGGCTGTCGAAAGTGGCCATACCTACCTGCAGGTTGGTAGAGACCTCTACCTGCCCTTCTTTTTGCGTGGGCGCCACATTCTGCTCCAGAATAGAGTTGCCGCAGGTGTGGTCTGCGCCCATGGGAGAGGTGGCATAGGTAACGCCCGTTCCTTTTAAAGCGCGGGGGTCGTAGGCGGCAATGGACTGCCCTTTAACCGTGGGGATACGCTGGACTCCCAGGTATTTCCCTGTTGCCGCTGTCCCCTGGCCCAGCACTTTGCCGAATTCTGTGCCGTCGCTCATTTCCTGAAGTAGCGCCATGACTCCCTTTTCGTCACCGAAGGGGATCCTGCCCGCTTCCATACAGACGGCGATGGTGGTGCCCGTTTCCATGGTGTCGAGGCCAAAGTCATCGCAGAGCCGGTCGATGCGGGCAATGGCGTCTAAGGAAGCAATGCCGCAGTTGGCCCCGTTCAGGGCGATGGTTTCGTACTCAAAGCCGGAAGTGAGGTACTCTCCCTTTTCGTCTTTATAAATATTAGAGCAGCCAATGGGACAGCCCGGCTGGCAGGCATGGCCGTTTTTGCCGCCCCTTTCCGCTTGGAGCTGGGCCAGCCTTTCGCCGCTGATTGCTTCCGCCCCTTCAAAGCTGCCGCTGGAGAAATTGCGGGTGGGAAGGGCTCCCATGGCGTTGACGATATTGATCAGCACAGCCGTGCCCAGGGCCGGCATGGCCTCGCCGGAGACAGGATGGGCTTTAATCCCTTGGACATAGCTTTTGACGGCGCTGTTGAACTTTTCCCTGTCGTGGTAGGTTACGACCGGCGCAGCGCCTGGCTCCAGCACGATGGCCTTGAGCCCCTTGGAGCCCATTACCGCCCCCAAGCCGCCCCGTGCCGCTGCCCGGCTGGGGTAGCCCTCCGTGTTGGTAATCTGCACGGTGGAGTTGCGGTAGCCCCGCTCGCCTGCCCCGCCGATGCTGATAACACCGATTTTTTCCCCAAAAGCCTGCTGCAGGCGTGCCACAAGTTCATAATTGTTCAGGCCGGCATAGGCCTCACCGGGCAGCAGCTGGGCTGTTCCGCTGCCGACTTTCAGGATAAAACACTTGCCCGGTGCAGCATTTTCCACAATAATGGCCCTGAGCCCCAGCCGCGACATCATCCACCCTGCAGTCCCCCCTGCATTGGCCTCCTTGATGGTGCCGGTGAGGGGGCTTTTGCCTCCTACGGAAAGGCGTCCTGAGGTGGGGGCGCTGGTTCCGGCTAAAAGGCCGGTACAGATAATGAGCTTATTTTGCGGGCCCAGGGGGTCGCACGCGGGGTCTACCTCCTCGGTGAGGATTTTGGCGATCAGGCCGCGGCCGCCGTATAGTTTATATGCTTCACCCGGCTCCTCAAACTTAACAGTCTGCGCAGACATATCCACCCTTAAAAATTTCAATGGAAATTCCTCCTCCTTATAATTGGTCTCCTTATGTGCCGGCTGCTTTAACTACTGTCAGAAAGTTTCTACAGGAACAAAGAAAAATCCTTCAACAGGGAGGCCCCCCGTACTCCAGTCCCAGGGCTTCAGCCACGGCTTTGTGGACCACTTTGCCCCGGAAAACGTTAAAGCCTTTGAGCAGCGGAGTTTTCTCCTCCAGAACCTTCCCATATCCTTTGTTGGCTAGTTCCAGGGCGTAGGGCAGGGTAACGTTATTCAGGGCATAAGTGGCGGTGCGGGGTACGGCTCCCGGGATATTGGGGACGGCATAGTGGATGACCCCGCAGTGTTCGTAAGTAGGCTCGCTATGGCAGGTTGTGCGGTCTATGGTTTCGATGCAGCCTCCCTGGTCGATGGCCACGTCCACAATCACAGAGCCGGGCTGCATCCCTGTTACCATCTGCGCTGTACAGAGTTTGGGCGCTTTTGCCCCCGGGATTAACACGGCGCCTATCAGGAGATCGGCGCCGGCAACGGCCTCGGCAATATTATAGGGGTTGGCATAGACAGTCATGATCCTGCTGCCGAAGACATCGTCCAGGTAACGCAGGCGCGCCAGATTTATATCCAGGACGGTAACCCTGGCGCCCAGCCCGATGGCCATCTTTGCCGCATTAATACCCACAACGCCTCCGCCGATAATTACCACATGGCCCGGGGTTACACCGGGCACGCCCCCCAGCAAGATCCCCTTGCCGCCGTACTGCTTTTCCAGAAACTGCGCTCCAACCTGCACCGCCATCCTGCCTGCTACCTCACTCATGGGCGCCAAAAGGGGAATGGCGCCGTTTACTTCAATGGTTTCGTAGGCGATGGCCACCACTTTTTTTTCCATAAGGACGCGGGTGAGCTGAGGCTCCGCCGCCAGATGCAGGAAGGTGAAAAGGATCTGGCCCTCGGAGAGGAGCCCGTACTCTTCCGGTTGGGGTTCCTTGACTTTATAAATTAGTTCTGCTTCTTTATATACCGCTTCCAGAGAGGGCAGGATCTCCGCCCCCGCAGTTATAAACTCCTCGTCGGTGATGCCGCTGCCCAGCCCTGCTCCCTTCTGGATCAACACCCGGTGCCCCTGCTGCACAAAGGCCGCTACGGCGCCGGGGACGATGGCGATGCGGTTTTCGTCCTTTTTTATTTCCCTGGGTACTCCTACGATCATAATTACCACCCCATACTTGACTGTTGGCTCAAAGTAAAAAGATCTGCCGGGCAAAAGAGTTTATTAAGGGCGGGACAGGCACTGCTCGGTCCCGCCCTCGCCCAGGACTAATCGGCCATGGCGTCAACAAAATCCAGGGCGTAGTCCAGCGCCGCTACGGCTTTGTCTATATCCTCGTTGGATACTTCCAGGGAGGCGCCGATACGCAGGGTGTTGGGGACAAAGCCTCCCATGAGCACGCCCTTCTCAATGGCTTTATACATTACCGTCTTGTTGGGCCAGTTATGCTGGTCGCCGGTAAAGTCCGAATTCCGGTCTTCGGCGATGATAGGTTCACCGGTCTTTTTATTTTTGACCATCTCCACCTGCCAGAGCTGCCCGCTGCCCACCACCAGGCCCACGGACTTGTGTTTGGCCTCCAGCTCTTTGAGGCGTTTGCCCAGATACTCGCCGGAAATACGTGCTTTCTCCGGCAGGTTGTGCTCCAGCATATATTCTAGGTTGGCGCAGATCGCGGCCATGGCGATAGGATGACCGGAGAATGTACTTACGTGATTCCAGCGGTGGGAATCGATGAAATCGGCAATCTCCTCGTTGACAATTACGGCGGCGGCGGGAATCTGCGAGTTGACGATCCCCTTGGCTACCAGCATAATATCGGGCACCACATTGTATTTCTGATAGGCAAACCAGGAACCTGTTCTGCCGCAGCCCACCAGGATCTCGTCCACAATCCAGACAAGGCCCAGCTCCCGGGTAAGCTGCCTTAGCTGGGGGATATACTCATCGGGCGGGTGGATAGTAGAAGCCCCGTGGATGGTTTCCGTAATAATTGCGCCCACCTGATCCAGACCCTTGTTACGGATCAGCCTTTCTGTGGCCAGGATGCAGGGCAGCTTGTCCCCCTTGGACTTACACTCGGGGTAGGTATGCCCGATGGAACAGCGGTAGCAGAAGGGAGCCGGGACGACCATGGTTGGCGCAACACTGTATCCCGGCACGGACCTGTAGGCGGTTTTTTCCAGCCTGGAGAGGGCGGACTTGGCCGGCAGCATGGCCGTAACAGATGTCGCCCCTGCCGTATAGCCGTGATAGGAGTATTCCCGTGTGGCGATAATCGGCTTTCCGGTAAAAAGCCTGGCAAAGATACAGGCAATCTCCGCAGCTTCTCCCCCCGAGTTGGCAAAGCGTACCTTCTTCGCCCATTTATCGGGACCCAGCACGTCTTCAATAATCATCTTTGCGGCCCTGGCTTTATAGTCGCTGGTATAGGCATCCCAGAGGAAACCGTAGCGGTCCAGGGCTTCTTTGATGCCGGCGATGACCTTCGGGTTCTTCTGTCCCGCGTTTACGCAGTAAAGCTGGTTAAAAAAGTCCAGCAGCCTTGTCCCGTCCGGCATGATCAGGTAATCACCCTCGGTGCTCTCAATGGGGAGACAATGGTACTCTTCCTTGGACGACCAGGTGTGAATTAAATACTTCTCATCCCACTTGATGATTTCATCCCAGTTAATTTTGGACATGGGGCGGGCCCTCCTTTGTTAATTTTTTAATTCTTTTTTAAATTTAAAATACAACCTTTCAAACAGATATTAGCAAAAGTAAAATTAAGCTGTCTATCAGACAAAAGTATTAAAAATAAAGTGCGCTTGCGGCCATATTTTAAAAGGAGGAAAAAGGAGGAAAACAGGTTAGGGAATTATCTTTTCTTGCGCTCATGTTCGGGGTTGTTTTTTAAGGGGAAAAGGTCGGGGGCGGTTATTTTGTAAGAGAGGCTGGTACGGTTTTTTACGTCCATTTTTTTAAAGATATTTTGCATGTGCGTTTTTACGGTATGGATGCTTAAAAAAAGGGAACGGGCGATCTCCTGGTTGCTGTATCCCTTAATCATAAGTTCCAGAATATCTAGCTCCCTTGAGGTCAGCTTTGCCTGCGACAGGGCGCTGTGCTTCCCGGTAATGTCTTTTTCCGTCGTCCCGTGGGGATTTCTTGCCTCCTCCGGGCAGAGGCAGGCCATGTACAGGGTATTGAAATGATAATCGTGGTGGAAAGAGGGGATGATGCGCAGCGTAAGTGAGGAAGTGCCGGTGGAGACCCGCTTTTTCAGGCCGCTTTGCCATTCTGTCCCCTCCAGCAGTTCCTGCAGGCATTTCTGTTGTGCCTCATAGGAGCTGCCTCCGCAAAATTCATGGCAGAAGATCCTTGCCCTTTCATTGCTGAAACAGATATTAAAATACTGGTCGAAGATCAACAACCCTACGGGAGATTCATTGGTATATTGTCCCAGGACGTCCCTTTGCTGCCGGGTGTTTTCCAGCAGCAGGTTATGGGTAAGGGTCCTGGAGATGTAAAAAGAGAGCTGCTGCAGCAGCTTTAATTCCTGCAGGGAGAAACCGGGTTCTTTCCTGGAGCGGAAAAGGCCGATCACGCCGGTTAACTTACCGTTGCTGCTTAAAAAGACCGCTATCTCGTGATAGATATCCTGCTTGCTCAGGAAATCATTATAGTATTCCGTCATCTCGAAATGTTGTCGGGGCATAAGGTCGTTTACGGTCACTATACTGGACTTTTCCGAAATGGAAAGCTTTTCCACAACCCTCTGGGGCGCGAAAACATCTTTCTGATAAAAATAGCGGCAATAAATATCGCAGAAATAATCATCGATATTGAGCGTTACCGGTGCGACCATATTCCCCCCGGGGTCAATAAGGAAAAAGGAAGCCCTCTGATAGCCAAAATGCTCTTGCAGGGAAATTAGCACCTGTTTTTGAAAATGCTCTGATTCGACCATGATTTTTTCAAGAAAATGCAGCATTTTAGAGGTGCTGTTGTTTAAATGGCGCACGCCTGGCATCTTGAATCATCCTTCTGGGTGGTATGATTGGAAATTGTAAACCCGAAGATGTTTATTTTTAATTAATTATTACATATTCTATTTTCATTATCAAGGAAAAATTCAAACAGTGAAATTGTTTTTCAAAATTACCCAAGGCCGGTTAAAAAACTATTTTACTGTAATTTTAGAACCCTGCTCCGTATGCTGAGAAATATGGTACTTTTTACTGATTGACATGCCAACAACAGGTGTTGTTAATATTAAGACAAATTAAAATAGTAGATATAATAAATGTTAACATTGTAATTTAAAAGATATGGCTGAAGCTATATCTAGCTGGTAAAAAGAAAGGGAGGTTGCTGCTAGATGGAAGGCGGACAATTAAAAAGGTCGATGGGGTTGGGGGCCTGTATGGCTACGGCTATGGGCCTTGTGGTTGCGTCAACAACACTGGTGATGCTGGGTCAGGGATTTGGTATTGCCGGGCCGGGTTTTATCATTCCCATGATTGTCGCCATGGTCCTTAATCTGCTGGTTGCTTTCTCCTTTGCCGAGCTTTCTGCCCTTATTCCCAGGGCCGGGGGCATTAATCATTATACCCTGCCCGCCCTGGGCCCTTTTGCCGGGCTCTTCTCAGTCCTGGCCGGTTATTTGATCGTAAACATCTTTGCTGGCAGCGCTGAATCAGCCATACCTGGCCTTGTTTTCCATGAGGTCTTTGCCCCCTGGATGGATCCCAGGGTTTTCTCCATTGGTATGATTTTAATTTTAATGCTGATTAACATCAGAGGCATAGATTTCTTTGCCTGGTTGCAGATTGCCCTTACGGCTGCTCTAATCGGTTCCCTTGTGATCCTGGGCCTTATCGGCCTTCTGGGCCTGGGCAGCGGTGAGCCGGTGGCCACCTCCTTGGAAACTTTTAACCCCATGGGTTGGAGTGTCCTGGGATTGACGGCCCTGGCTTTCTGGCTGTTTATCGGCATTGAATTTGTCTGTCCCCTGGCGGAAGAGATTAAGAAACCCAAAATCTATATCCCCATAGCCATGATTGGCGGACTTTTGATCATCCTCGTGGCCAAGATAATTTACGGTTACGCCGCCATAATGTATGTTCCCCTCGCCGAGCTGGCTGCTTCCACCTCCCCCCATGTTGATGCCGGATATGCCATCTTGGGGCGTACAGGGCAGGTCTGGATGGGAATAACTACTATTCTGGCCGCCCTGGCAACGGTTAATGCCCTTACGGCAGCTATTCCCAGGATGGTTTATGGGCTGGCCAAAGAAGGGCAGTTCCCGAAAATTTTTTCCGCTTTAAGCCGCTGGCAGACACCCTGGCTGGCCATTGTCTTTGCCAGCATGCTGTTTATGGTTCCCATTATTATCGGTATTGCTACCATTGAAAGGATTGTCATTTTTATCCTGGCCGGTGTTTTCAGCTGGTTTATTACCTACATCATCGCTCACTTGAACGTCATCATCCTGCGCTATAAATATCCCAACCTTAAACGTTCCTTTCAATCTCCTCTGGGAATTGTCCCACAGGTCTTAGGTATTGTGGCCATGATCTATATGATGCTTAATATCTTCCCCGAACCGGAGATAAAGGCCCAGATCTATGTTTTTGCCTTGATCTTCCTGGCGATTGCCGCTGTTTTTTCCGCCCTTTGGGTCAAATTTGTAATGAAAAAAGGCCTTTTTGCCTTAACCCCTATCGCAGCATTGACAGAGGATTTAGCCCTGGATCTGGAGGAGGAGACGCCTTCCCTGAGGAGGTAAAAGTCTTTGTCGCCGCCTCTGCCGGCCCTGTGCTGCCCGGAAGCTAAGCACGGGGATAAGCCTTAAAGAGGGGCAGCAGTATGGCCATGAGCGTATGGGTAAGAATGGCCAGGGGGAAGGTATAAAAATCTTTCCAGCGGATGTTTTCCCACATGCCCATCAGCCGCAGCCTCTTCTGGGTAAAGGTAGCGGCCGCGGCAAAAAGCAGGATGTAGGCGCTTTTCAGCAGCCGGCTTTTGGCTGCGGGGAAAAAATTGGCAAAGAGGATGGCTGGGGGGATCCAGGCCAGGGCGGTGAAGAGGGGAATACCGGTAAGGAAGAGATCGCCGGGCAGCTTCCAGAGCTTTAATTTGCCTACGCATACTGCATTTAAAACAACAGCCTGCACGAAACCCAGCCAGAAGCCGAAGGGAGAGAGTCTGGGCCCCCGCCTGGGCGGGATAAGCATAAAGATAACCAGATACAGGAAGAGCGTAAAGAGCACCCAGTTGCGCGTCGGTTTGGGCATGGCAGATAAAGCACCCCTCTGGCAGGCATTAAGAAGCGAACAATTTTTATAGCTTTTATATTATGGCTTAAACTTATGCTTTCATACAGAAAGATGCAGAAATGCAGGGAAGCAGGAGCGAGGATTTAATTTGTTTGCGTTGGTGGCCGCTCGCCGTAATACTGGTAATAATAAACCTTGATATTGCCGTTATACAGCTTTCTTTTGCGCTGGGCCGGGGAGCCGTAAAGGGCTTCAAAATTTTCCGCTGCCGTGAGCACATAGACAGACCAGGTCGGCTCTGCCCGGAAGATCCTGCCTAGCGTCCTGTAAATATCCTTAATTTCTGCGGGGCGGCCCAGCCTTTCGCCGTAGGGCGGGTTAGTGACTAAAACGCCGTATTTCCCCGGCGGCCGAACCTGTGCCACCTCCCTGACAGCAAATTCCAGGCAATCGTCTACCCCGGCGGCAAAGGCGTTTTCCCTGGCCAGGGCGATGGCTTTTTTGTCCATATCGGAGGCAAAAATTTTGAGGGGCGTTTTCTGGTCGATGGCGCTGAAAGCCTCCTTTCTGGCCTCTTTCCAGAGATTGCCGCTTAAACAGGGCCATGCTTCTGCGGCGAATTTGCGGTTTAAACCGGGAGCGATGTTGCGCCCTATCAGCGCAGCCTCAATGGGGATTGTCCCCGAGCCGCAGAAAGGATCCAGCAGGATCCGCTCCTTGTTCCAGTAGCTCAATTGCACCATGGCTGCGGCCAGCGTCTCCTTGAGGGGGGCTTCGCCCCCTTCCTGGCGATAGCCCCGCTTGTGCAGGCCGGCACCACTGGTATCTATGGTTAGCGTAGCCACGTCGTTCAGCAAAGCTACCTGGATGGTAAAAGGGGGACCCGTCTCTGCAAACCATTCCAGGGCATATTTTTGCTTGAGTTTTTCCACCACTGCCTTTTTTACAATGGCCTGGCAGTCGGAGATGCTGTAGAGCTGGGATTTGACAGATTTGCCGTTTACGGTAAACTTGCCGTCTCTGGTGATCCATTCATCCCAGGGCAGGGCCCTGGTTTTTTCAAAAAGCTCCTCAAAGCTAAGGGCTTTAAACTCGCCCATTTTTAAAAGCAGCCGGTCGGCGGACCTTAACCAGAGGTTGGCCCTGGCTATGGCTTTTTCATCGGCGCTGAAAACAATCTTGCCGTCGGAAACATTTGTCTTTGTGTAACCAAGGCTGTGCAGCTCCCTTTTAACCACAGCCTCCAGGCCAAAAGTGGCCGTTGCTATGAGTTTCAACCCGGACATAAACCTGCTCCTCACGGTATCTTTAAACGGTTTTTCCCTGTTGTTGTTTCCGCAGACGGGAGAAGTACGGGTTTAAAAATTCTTGGTATTGCCGGGCGCTGAGTATTTCCCGGGCAATAAAATCTGCGGTTTCAGGGGATATTTCGCCTTGTTGCGACAGCTCCTCACCGGCTTTTTTAATGGCGGCAAACTTTTCATCATATTTGCGGGGGACGAAAGCGAGGCCGCTGGCAGGCAGGAGTATTTCCCCGGCCCTTTGCCAGTACAGGTTGCGGCAGATGGCCCGGAAATGGCTGCGTATCTGCGCGAAGTTGTCCGCCTCGGAGAAGCCGCAGCAGGAGAGGAGTAACGCCCGAGGGCGGCGCTCCCCGGCCTGAAGCAGGGGATGGCGGCAATGGCCCTCGGCGTCCACGCTGATGAGGGGATCAAACATGGGGATTATCCTGTCCAGGACCACCTTGGTCTGGGCGCTGAAGCCGTCCACGTAAACGGGGCTGGCCAAAATAATCAGGTCTGCCTGGTCCAGCTCGCGGCGAGTTTCCGCCATATCGTCTTCGATGGCGCAGATGCCGGGAGTCTTAAACCAGCAGGTATAGCAGCCGCGGCAGTAAGCGATCTGCATAAGGTGGGGGAAAAAAACGCGGCTCTGCTCCGGGGCCAGCCCTTCCAGGAATTTGTCCAGCATCCTCTGGGTTAGTGAGTTTTCTTCAGGCCTCCCCGCCCTGGAAGAACCGCAAACGGCGACAACTTTTTTAAATTCGGACATGGTTATCCTCCTGTTTATCTCCCTTTAAATTCAGGTTTTCTCCTGGCCAGGAAGGCTTCCACAGCCTCTTTATGATCTTCTGTCTTCAGGCAGAAAGCCTGGGTCTTGATCTCGTACTGGAGTATCTCTTCAAAGAGGCCTGTTACAGATTGGTTGAGCCCTTTTCTGGTTTTCCGCACTGCCAGAGAGGGAAAGGCCCCGATGCGGGCCGCCATCTGTAAGGCCTTTTCTTCCAGCTGTTTGTCGGGGACAATGGCGTTAACCATGCCGATGCGCTCCGCTTCCGGCGCTTTGATCCTCCTGCAGGTAAGGATCAACTCCCTGGCCCGGGCCGGCCCCACAAGCCTGGGCAGGGTATAAAGCAGGCCCAGGTCCGGGATGATCCCCATGGCCACAAATTCTGCACCAAAGACGGCGTTCTCCGAAGCCAGGCGTATGTCCCCCAGCAGTGCCAGAGAGAGCCCCACACCCAGGCAGTAGCCGCGCACGGCGACGATGGTGGGTACTTCCAGGTTGTTGAACTGCTTGCCCAGGGCGAGCAGCTGGGCAAGGGCCTGTTCCAGGGGAGGCCCCGCTTCCAGGTTTTGAAGGTACTGGAGCAACTCCATATCCCCGCCTGCGGAAAAAGCCTTGCCATTCCCTTTAATTACCATGGCCCGTACGCTTTCGTTGGCTTCGGCTGTCTGCAGCGCCTCCTGTATTTCTGCGAACATGCGCAGGGTAAAGCTGTTCAGTTTTTCTGGCCGGTTCAAGGCCAAAACGGCGACGTTTCCTTTTATTTCCCACTCCAATGTTTCAAAGGGCATTCCTTATCCCCCTTAATTTATGGTCCTTTACACGCCAATTATAATTATACCATGGACTGTCCAGAAAAATGACCTGCAAGGGGCAGACGGTGCAAGACTTCGCCTGTTCCGGCAGCGTAGACCACCAGGTTCCAGGCGCTGCCAAATTTGCTCTTACTGGCGGCTCCATTCGAGGATCTTCTGCCACTGGGCGTCGCTGACGGGCAGGACGGAAAGGCGGGGCAGGCGTACCAGTTCCCAGTCTGGGAAGAGGCCGCTTTCTTTGATTTCTTTTAGGGTCACGGGACGGGCCAGAGGCCGGCGGGCGGCGACGCGAAATACCAGGGTGGCGGGGCCGCCCGCTTCGCCGGGCAGAGTATAGGGGGCGGCCGTTATCTCCCCGATTCCCCTGATAGCCCGTTCGCTGCCCGTGTGGTAGATAAAGACGGCATCTCCGCGCTGCATGCGCCTGATCTGGCGCAGCGCCGCCGGGGCCCTGACTCCGTCCCAGACAGTTTCCCCTTCTCTCACGAGGTCTTCCCAGGCATATTCTGCTGCCTCTGTTTTTAACAACCAGCGGGCCAAACTTTTTATGACCTCCTTAAGGTTTACCCCTGCTTTTTACTGCTGCAGCAGGGCCTCCAGCTGCTCCGGTTTGAAGCCGACCACCAGTTTTTCTCCGTCGGTGAACAGGGGCCTAAACATGATTTGGGGCTGCTCCTGCAGCAGTCTGGCCGCTTCTGTATCGGAGAGGCTCTCCGGCGCCACGTCCAGGTTTTTCAGGGCCTTGCTTTTTGGGTTGATCAGCTCCGCCACAGAAAGGCCGCCCAGTTTGGCCAGGTGTAAAAGCTCTGCTTCCGTGGGGGGTTCTTTTAATATATTCCTGTACACATAAGCCACTTGTTTGGCTGAAAGCCACGCTTTTGCCTTTTGACAGGTGGTTCAAGTGGGGAAACAGTAAAATTCCAGCATTGTTACTTACCGCCTTTTCAGGTTTTTCCCCCGACCGGCTTGCCATAACGGCAGTCGGCCGGTTATTATTATTTTATAATTAACAGTTTCCGTTACGCGGTGTCAAGCTAAAAAAACTCTGGCCTCAAAAAAAACCTGAAGGTGCCGGGTGGTGCCGCAGAGGGGGGATAGCTTATGAACATGATAAAAGGCATAAGAGCAATGTTGCTGGAGTGTATGGGGATGCAGGCGGGGGAAACGGTCCTGATCGTTGTGGATCCTCCCGCCCTGGAGATAGGCCTGGCTATGTGGGAAACGGCGCAGAGCCTCCAGGGAGAAGCGATGTTGTTTAAAATGGGGGAGCGCCAGCACCATGCCGAGGAGCCTCCGGCGGCTGTGGCCGCAGCCATGCGTGCGGCAGAGATCATCCTTGCTCCCACGAAAAAATCTTTGTCCCATACCCGGGCGCGCCATGAAGCGTGTGCCGCCGGTGCGCGTATGGCCAGCATGCCCGGCATTACGCCCGGGATTATTACCCGCTCTCTGGCCATCGACTACAGCTATATGCGCCACCTCAGCCTTAAGCTGGCGGAGCTTCTGTCTGCGGCAAAGAAAGCAAAGCTCACTTCGGCTCTGGGGACGGATCTGGAGCTTTCCCTGGAAGGCCGTGCGGGGCTGGCCGATACGGGAGATCTGAGCCAACCGGGCGCCTTCGGCAACCTGCCGGCAGGGGAAGCATACATCGCACCGCTGGAGGGCAAAAGCCGGGGCGTTTTTTATTGCGATGCCTCCGTGGGAGGCTTTGGCAGGGTAACTGAGCCGCTGCGCTGCCTGGTAAAAGACGGCTTTTTATCCGCTGTGGAGGGGGGGAAGGTGGCAGGTGCCCTGCGGGAGAAATTGCGGGAGGTGGGCCGCCTGGCGGAGAATATAGCTGAGCTGGGTATTGGCACCAACCCCCATACCCCTCTTTCCGGCAACCCCCTGGAAGATGAAAAGGTTTTTGGGACGGTGCATCTGGGCATCGGCAACAATAAAAACATGGGCGGTACCATAGAGACGCCTTTCCATATCGATTTTGTGCTCAAAAGGCCGACGCTGCACCTCGATGGCCAGCCGATTCTGCAAGAGGGGAAATTTGTGCACTCTGCCCTTAAGTTTTAAGTAGAGCGTAGGCCCGGCGGGCGTTTATGGCTCCACCACCAGGGTGTAGTATTTGTCCTGGTAGCTGCCGGGCGGGTTGTCCCGGGGCAGTGTCGTAACAAAGGTAAAGAGCAATCTCCTGGCATTGGGGTGCCAGAAAATCTCCGGCAGGATATAGTTTGCTATGGGCAGCTCCAGGATGCTCTTGCTGATGCCTCCCCGGGGGCGGATCACCAGCTCATAAATAACATTCATCTCCTCCTGGCGGTTCTCCACCAGGCAGGCTACGCTTTGTCCGTCGGGGGCAAGGAATATATTCATGCTCTGGTAGTAGGGCTCCTCCCAGAGCACCCGCCCCGCCGGGTCCATAACCCCGTAGGAGGTTGTATCTTTCCCGGCAAACCAGCGGAGAAAAAGGATCCCCGCCGGCCCGGCAGAGAGCCCTTCTATAAACTCCCCGTCGGTGGTATCGCTGATCAGCCGGTAAGTCTGGGTTTCCAGGTTGTAGACGGCAAGGTCCGAGCGGTAGCCGAAGGTGTATTCCCTAGTGCCGTCTTTCATCATATTGGCCCTTGTGGTAAAGACGATATTGCGCTCATCGGCCCAGCCTGTGGCGGCAGTAAGGAAGTAACCGTCGAGGCGGGTATTGATTTTGGCGGCCCCTTGATCTTCCAGCCCGACGATAAAAAACTCGCTGTCCCATTCGTGCTCAAACCAGACCAGCAGTTTATCCCCGCCGGGGGACCAGAGTCCGCCTTTGAAATAGCCGTCTCCAATCGGCTTTTCTGCCGTTTCCCCGGGCCAGAGAAAGGTGTTGTTGCTCCCGTCAACCCCTACCACGTAGACGCCCCCCTCACTGGTATAGGCTAAAAAATCCTTGCGGGGAGAGAGGCTCGCGCTCCAGGCTGTGACTCCAGGATAGCTGGCTTTACCCGTCTCCAGGTCGAAAAGGACAGGGGTGGTGCCGGCCAGGCCAAAAATGGTATGCTCGTTGGCCCAGCCGCCGGCCCGGAAATAACGGGGCAGCCCCTCTACGATCTGGATTTTGCTCTGGGGGTTGAGGGGGAGATAGGGTTTGCCGTTTTCACCGGCAAAGCGGCCCGGCCCGGCCTCCTCCTTCGGCCAGAGGAGATGGGCAGAGCTCTGCACCGTCTCTCCGTTGAAATATGCCAGGGCCGTGATTTTAAAAGCCTCGCCGGCAAGGGGGGGCTCCCATCTTGCCTCCCACCTGTCTAAAGAGGGGTCGGCCTCCTGCAAAAGCGTCCCCAGCCCTGCTTCGCCGGCTGAAGTGATATAAAATTCCACTTTCCAGGCGCCGGGGGCCTCCACGGAGATATTTACTGGCCCGTTAATAAGGTAAACACCGCTCGCATCCAGACGGGGGGCCGGATCAAAAAGGAGGGGGCCGATACGGGGAGTTACCGGGGGGCGTTCTTCTTTTTGTTCTTCTTCTTCTTCTTCTTCTTGTTTTTCTTCCCCTGTTTGTGCGGGCGCCGGCTCTGCCTCTGTTGGCTCCGCGGGCTCCTTCTGCCGGGAGCCGGCGCAGCCCGGGAGCAAAGAACAGCAGGCAACAGCCAGCAGCAACAAGACGACAAGCAAGGTCTTTTTATTTACAGAGCCCATTATTTGACCGCCTCTATCTTTTTAATGTTCAATCCGGCATATAAACTAAATTCGACACATCATCCGGGAAACCTCTGCCCTATGTAAAATCTGGCATCGCTTTGCTGTTTTTTTCTTTTTTCGTTGCCTGTTGAAATGGTTTGCTATAATATTAGGGGAGAATGTTTTTTATCTTACCGGACGTACTTCCATGGTCCCGTGCAGGTAAAGAAAGCAAAACCTTGCGTGTTTAAAAGCCAGGGGCTCTTTGGAGACGGTCTTTGAAGGGGATGTTAAAAAGTGTGTAAAGTAGAGGAAAGGGAGGCCATACTGGAAACAGTCAGCGCGGCACTGGCCAAATTCGAGGCCAAACGGGAAAATTTGATCCCGCTGCTCCAGGAGGTGCAGGGGCAGCTGGGGTACTTGCCGCCGGCGGCCATGGCGCAGATCGCCGCCTATCTGGGTGTGCCGGCCGTAGAGGTGTACGGCCCTGCCACTTTTTATAATGATTTTCGCCTGCACCCTCCCGGGGAACATCAGATTAAAGTTTGTATGGGCACAGCCTGCTATATGATCGGGGGACAGATCGCCCTCGATTCTTTTGAACGGCGTCTGGGGATCAAAGTGGGAAAGACTACGCCGGACCGCAAGTTCAGCCTGGATCAGGTGGCCTGTGTGGGCTGCTGCGCCCTGGCCCCGGTAGTGGTGGTGGACAATTACGTGGAGGGCCGCGTTACGCCCACCCGCGTGGACGGGATCATCCTTTCTTTTGCAGAAGGGAACGACAAAGGCAAGGAAAAGAAAGGGACTTAAAAAAGGAGACGGAGAACAATGCGCAACCTTTCTGCAAGTGAAACGGCCTACCGGCGGTTGCGGCAGCAGGCGGAAGCAAAACTTGCCCCCCTTAAGGATAAGCCTTTGATCTGGATAGGTACGGCTACCTGCGGCAAGGCGGCCGGGGCCATAGAGGTACGGGAAGCCTTTAAAGAGGAGCTGGCTAAAAAGGGGGTAGAGGCCCGTGTCCTGGAGGCGGGCTGTATGGGGCATTGCTACGCCGAGCCGCTGGCGGTAATCGCCAAACCCGGTTTTCCGGCGATCTGTTACGGTAAAGTGGACGAAGGCCTGGTTAAACGCCTCGTGGATGATTTTTTGCTCCACGATGATCCCTGCTACGAGTTTGCCCTGGTGGCCCTGGAGACGAACGATTTTTTCCCCACCTTCAGCGATTTTCCCCGGGGCGTTTATGAGGAGAAAATAATCCTGGAAGATTGTGGTTTCATTGACCCCGAAGATATAGACCACTACATTGCCCGGGACGGTTATGTCGCCCTGGCGGAGGTGCTTGGTACAAAGACCCCGCAGCAGGTCTTGGCGGAAATTAAAGCAGCCAACCTGCGCGGCCGGGGCGGTGCCGGTTTTCCTGCGGGAGTGAAATGGGAAGCGGTGGCGGTACAGACGGAAAAAACCCGCTATGTGATCTGCAACGCCGACGAGGGAGATCCCGGGGCCTTTATGGACCGCAGCATCTTGGAATCTAATCCCCATCTTGTGCTGGAGGGGATGCTTATCTGCGCCTACGCGGTAGCGGCGCAACGGGGTTACCTGTATATTCGTTCCGAATACCCCCAGGCCATCCGCCGTGTGCGCACGGCACTGGAGCAGGCACGGCAGCGGGGGCTGCTGGGTTCTTCCATCCTGGGCGGTAATTTTAATTTTGATCTGGGAATTTTTGCCGGGGCGGGCGCCTTTGTCTGCGGTGAGGGCACGGCCCTTGTCAACTCCATGGAAGGGAAGCTGGGGCTCCCCGAACACCGTCCGCCGCGCCTTTCCACGGCGGGCTTGCGGGGCAAACCCACGGTTTTGAATAATGTTAAAACCTTTGCCTACGTCCCCTTGATCCTGCGGCGGGGGGCGGACTGGTTCAAACAGACGGGGACACCGGGCAGCCCCGGCACGGCTGTTTTCGCCATGGCGGGCAAAGTGGCCAATCCGGGCCTGGCGGAAGTGCCCATGGGGACAACTCTGCGGCAGCTTATTTTTGAAGTGGGCCAGGGGCTCGCGGGGGGAAAACAATTTAAAGCGGTGCAGATCGGCGGCCCCTCCGGCGGCTGCCTGCCCGAAGCGGCCTTGGATCTCCCCATCGATTTCGATTCCCTGCAGGAAGCGGGGGCGATTATGGGTTCGGGCGGCGTGGTCGTCTTGGACGAGGACGATTGTATGGTGCGCATAGCCCACTATTTCCTGAAATTTACCCAGCACGAGTCCTGCGGTAAATGCACCTTTTGCCGCCTGGGGACCAAACAGATGCTGGATATACTCGGCGCCATCACCAGGGGGGAGGGGACCCTGGCAGATCTGGAGACGCTGCGCGAGCTGGCGGAAGACGTAAAAGCCGGCTCCCTTTGCAACCTGGGCGGCACTGCTCCCAACCCCGTCCTGACCACACTGAAGTACTTTTATGACGAATACAGGGCGCACATCGAGGGAAAATGCTGCCCCGCCCTCATGTGCCCTGACTTGATTGCCTATTATATTGAGCCCCTAAAATGCAGCAAGCTCTGCAGCGCCTGCGTGGGGAGCTGCCCGGTCGAGGCCGTTTACACGCGGGAAGACGGGCTTAAAGCCATTGATCAGGAAAAGTGTGTAAAATGCGACAACTGTTTGAAAGCCTGCCCTGTGGAATACAACGCTGTGGTCAAGCTTTCGCCGCCGTCGCTGCTCCAGGAAAAGGAGGGGAGGGGCAGATGAACAAAGTAAAGCTCTTTATTGACGGGCGGGAGCTCCTGGCCCCGGCCGGGGAAAAATTGTTATGGGTGGCCCTGGAGAACGATATTTACATTCCCCACCTCTGCGCTATCCGGGAAGAACAGAGGCCGAGTGCTTGCTGCCGCCTTTGCTTTGTGGAGGTGGAAGGGAGAAAAAGACCTGTAACCTCCTGTACCCTGCCGGTGAGAGAAAAAATGATGGTCAAGACCCGCACGCCGGCAGTGGACCGGCTAGTGCGCACGGCCTTTGAACTTCTTTTATCTGATCACAGGCTCAACTGCGGGAAATGCCCCAAAAACCGCGCCTGCGCTCTGCAGCGCATTGCCCGGGAACGGGGCCTGAAACTGAAACCGGGCCGTTTTAAAGCTTTAGGGCGGGAATTCCCGCCCATTGACGAGAGTACCGGCGCCTTTGCCTTTGACCGAAGCCGCTGCGTGCTCTGCGGGCAGTGTGTCCACGCGGACCAGCAGGTAGTCAAAGTAGGGGCAATCGGCTTCTCCCGGCGCGGCCTGGACCGCTGTGTTTCTACCTTTACAGGGGTGAAGCTGGCCGACTCGCCTTGCACTAGATGCCTCCTTTGCGTGGAAGCCTGTCCGGTGGGCGCCCTTTATCCCCTGTAATCTTTATGGGAGATTGGAGTTGAGGAGAAAAAGATGACTGTACAGCAGCACCAGGGCATTAAGGAGATCCATGCCCTGGGGCGGGAAATAACGGAAAATATCTCCCGGGTCATCGTCGGCAAGTCCTCCGCCCTGGAGCTGTTGCTCTGCGCCCTCCTGGCGGAGGGGCATGTTCTGCTGGACGATGTGCCGGGAGTGGGAAAGACGCTGCTGGCCCGTTCCCTGGCGAAGAGTTTGGGAGGCACCTTTAAACGCGTGCAATTTACACCCGACCTGCTACCGGCCGATATTACGGGCTTCAACGTTTACGACCGCCAGGACGGTTCTTTCAAGTACCAGGCAGGGCCGGTTATGACCAACGTTCTCCTGGCCGATGAGATCAACCGCGCCATCCCCCGCACCCAGTCCAGCCTTCTCGAAAGCATGGAGGAGCGGCAGGTAACGGTGGACGGTCTGACCATGCCTTTGCCCCATCCCTTCATCGTTATTGCCACGCAGAACCCGGTGGAGCTTGAAGGGACTTTCCCCCTGCCCGAAGCTCAGCTGGACCGTTTCCTCCTGCGCCTGCAGCTGGGCTATCCTTCTTTTGCCGAGGAGCTTTCCATCCTCGAACGCTTCCAGAGGGGGGACCCGCTGGCGGCATTATCGCCGGTGGCGGAACCTGCCCGCATTATGGCGCTGCAGCAGGCACGCCGGGAAGTCCTCGTGGCGGAGCCTGTAAAAGAGTATATCGTCAGCCTGGTCGGGGCCACGCGCGGGCATCCCGCACTGCGCTTTGGGGCAAGCCCCCGCGCCTCCCTCCACCTCATGCGGGCAGCCCAGGCACTGGCGGCGCTGCAGGGACGCCATTATGTCCTCCCCGATGATGTAAAACGTCTGGCCGCCCCGGTGTTGGCCCACCGCCTGCTGTTGGAGGCAAAGGAGATGGCTCGGGGTTTGACGGCAACGGAGGTGCTGCAGGAACTCCTTGCCCGGGTGGCGGTTCCCGCGCCCCCGGAGCGGGAATGGTGATTTAGAGACGATGGAACAACAAAACTTACCGGAAAGATTGCCCACCCTCTTTGCCAGCGGTTTATTCCAGCTTTTTACCCTGGCGCTGCTCTTTATGGCCCTTATTTATGGCCAGCGGGGCCTTGTGCTCCTTGCCCTGCTTCTCCTGGTGACTTTTAACGGCGCTTTTTTCTGGAGCAGGTTTGGCCTCTCTGGTTTGGCCTCCCGTTTGGAGCTGGCGCGGGACAGAGTCTTTCCCGGGGAGCCGTTGCTCCTGGAAGCACTGGTGACCAACCGGAAGTACCTGCCTGTATGGCTGCAACTTGCCGTAAGCGTGGACCAGCTGCTCCTTTCCCCTTCTTGCCCTGCGCCCGCTGCCGCCCCTGTCGCTGCCGCGTCTGCAGCCCCGGCAGCCCTGGGCAGCCTCCCGTTTCCGGCGGAGAGGGCCACGTTGCAGGGGGAAGGGGGTCTGCTCTGGCAGCAGCAGGCCCGCTGGAGCTGGGAACTCAAGCCGCAAAAGCGCGGTCTCTACACCGTAGGCCCCCTGCGTCTGGCCGCGGGTGATCTCCTCGGTTTTTACAAACAAGAAAAAACAGTGTCCGGCGCCCTTAACGTCATTGTCTACCCGCGCCTTGTCCCCTTACAGGGTTTTGCCGCCCCTTTACAAGAGCTGTTCGGGGCGGCGGGGGCAAAGAGCCCCGTCGTGGACCCCGTTTATCTTGTGGCCACGAGGGATTACCAGGCGGGCAGCCCGGCACGCTTTATTCACTGGAAAGCCAGCGCCCGCCATCGGCGCCTGCAGGAAAAAGTATTTGCGCCCTCGGCGCAGCAAAAGGTGCTGCTAGCGGTAGATGTAACGCTCTATCACCAAAAAGGGGCTGAACAGGCCTTTGAACGCACCCTGGAGGCCGTTGCTTCCCTGGCTGTGCAGCTGGAGCAGCAGGGACGGGCTTTCGGCCTGGCTGGCAACGGCTGCATGGAGGGGGAAAAGGAGCTGCCTTTTCTCTTGCGGCCCAGCAGCGGCCCGGCCCAGCTGGCGCGCCTGCTGGAGATGCTGGCCCGCCTGCAGCTTCTGCCCCGGGAGGGTATGGAAAAAGCATTTATGAGGTTGGGCAGCCCGACGCGGGGCCTGACCTGCCTTTATTTTACTTATGCTGCTGCGCCCGGGACAGGCGATCCTGCCCTTGAGCTTTTACAGCGGCTGCATATTCCCGTGCTTGTGATCGGGGCGGCGGAAGAAGAGACTGCCCAGACATCTCCGCACCCGTCCGCCGCTGCTTTGCCGCGGCATAACCCCGAGGAAGGCCGCTTTTTTGAGCTAAAAACGCTCCTCGGCGATGAGGTGACCGTGTCATGAACAACGGGAATAAAGGAAAAATATCTGCCCTTTTTTTTGCTGTTGCCGGGATGGAGCTGAGCTGGCTCTTTGCCGTCGCCGCCTTGCTGCTGGCGCTCTTTGACGGCTCTTACCTCTCCCTCCCCCATGCCCTTGCGGCATTTTTTCTGGGCACCTTTCTTACGCTGTACCTGAGGAGCAAAAACTGGCGCGTGATTACGCGTCTGGCCCTCCACCTTCTGTTTTTTGCCGGGGTGGTCCTCCATTCCCTGTATGCTTCTGCTTACCGCTGGGGGGCCTTCCGGAACCCTGAATGGCTGGGGGAATTTTGGCGCGGTTCCCGGGCTACGGAGGAAGGACTGTTCTGGCTGACAGCGGTTTTTGTGGCCGTTCTTTTCTGGAGCAGCGGTATCTTTATGGCCCGCCGTCCCCTTGCCTACCATACCGTCACTACCCGTTTCGATGCGGGTATCGGTATATTTATCCTTATTCTCATCCTCAGCGGGGCTACGGGCCTGCTGGAGGGGACGGTTATGCTGCTCCTTTTCCCCTTTTTCCTTTGCAGCCTCACGGCCATAGCCCTGGCCCATAACCGGCAGGGCGACGCCCGGGGTGTCTTCCTGCAGCAATATCGCGGCAGCGGGCCTGTAATTACCTTTGCCTTTGCTGTGCTGCTGGGCGGTTCTGCTGTCCTTTTGCTTTTTTATCCCTTCTTAACCCAGGCTGCGGCAGCGGGCTATGCTGCTTTACAGCATTATGGCCCCTCTCTGAGCGGTTTTTTGGGTAAGTTAATCCTTACCCTGTTCGGTTACGGTTCCCGCCTCAGAAGGAATGCTCCTGTCGAAACGTCCCAGGACAGTTTTCTCCTGGAACTCCTACCCCCTGAGGATGCTTCGTCCGGTTTCTTCGAGTTGTTGCTGGGGTGGGGGGCGGCGGCGCTCCTGGTCCTCCTTTTCCTCTTTGTCGGCGGCTGGTGCCTCTGGCGCCTCTGCCGCTGGCTTTGGTCGGGCAGGGGGGCGGCGGCGGAAGGCTGGTGCCTCCTGGCAGCTCTCCTCGCTTACCTGCGGCGCAGCCGTTTTTTACTGGGACGGGGCTTGCACCGGTTTGGCCGTTTTTGTTTCCGCCTCTTTGCAGGGCCAAAGGAAGCTGACGCCGCCCATTTTTTTGCCGGTCTGCTCTCCTGGGGCCGCGGCAGCGGTATTGCCCGCCTTGCCGTGGAGACGCCGCAGGAATATGGGGAGCTGCTGGGGGAATGCTTCCCTGCGGTGCGGCGGGAAATTGAAATTGTGGTCCACTGTTACCAGGAGGAAGTATACGGAGGGATTAAACTGAATGAAATGCAGAGATACCGGCTCAGGCGTGCCTGGCGCCGGCTCCTGAGCCCCCGTTATTGGCCCCTGCGCCTGTATCACCGCCTGCTGGGGCAGGATGCCCGGCCGGGAAGGCCTGCCGGAGCGGTTGGGTCTGGGACCGTCTGCAGCAGCCCTCTCTCCTAGAGCCTGGAATAGATAAAAAGGGCCATAAAAAAGCCGATAATAGTGGCAATATTTAACTTAAAGGTTATGCCCATGGTCATAGTGAGCACCGCCAGATCTATGGTGGCGGGGTTCAGGCCGATGGCCTGGCCGTAAGATAAAAAAGGCAGCGTCTCTTTAAGCAGTTCCCCGAGCAAGGTGCCCAAAAGGCTGCCGATGATCAGGAGCAGGAAAAGCATCCATTTATCTTTGGGTAATGTGGCCATAATTTAACCTCCTGCCTGGGAAAGTTCTACGTGGAGCTCTGAAATCCTTTTTAAATTTATATTGCCGGTGAAAATGGCTGCCGGCGCCGCCGGGAGACAGGATATGCACGACCACGAGATTACAGTCAGTTTTGGGCAAAAGCTCCAGCAGGCCGTTTTTCTCGAAAGGCCCAACCGTTTTTTGCTGCGTTGTCGCCTGCCCGCCTCCGGCACTGCCGGTACTGTTGCGGACTCCGGCGAGGTGGTGGAAGCCCACCTCGCCGACCCGGGCAGGCTGCGGGAGCTGCTCGTGCCGGGCAGGCCCGTCTGGCTGCGCCCGGCAGAAGGCAAGGGCCCCTTGAAAGCCGGGAAAAGGAAAACAAAATGGTCGGCCGTCCTTTGCTGCAACCCTGAGGGCACCGGTCTGGTTTGCCTTGATGCCACGCTGCCGAACCGCCTTGTGCATAGGGCGCTGCAGGCCGGGGCACTGCCGGAATTTGCCGGTTTTTCCCTGCGGCGCCCGGAGTTTGCCCTGGAGGGCTCCCGTTTTGATTTTCTCCTGGAAAACGCCGGGGGTCGGCAGCTGCTCCTGGAAGTAAAAAGCGTAACCCTCGTGGAGGGAGAAACGGCCCTTTTTCCCGACGCCCTGACGTCCCGCGGGGCAAAGCATGTGCGGGAGCTGGGCCGGCTTGTGCAAAGCGGCGCGTATGCAGCGGCTGTTTTGTTTGTCGTGCAGCGGCGGGAGGCCACAGCCGTGCATGCCGCTGCCGGTATCGATCCTGTTTTTGCCGCCGCCCTTGCCGAAGCCAGGGAGGCAGGGGTGGCGGTGTACGGGCGCAGATGCTATGTCAACCTCCTGGGTGTTACCCTGGGAGAGCCCCTGCCGGCAGGCTAAAGCAAAAAAAGAAAGGAGGTGTAAAGCGGATGGGCGAGACGGAAGCGGTGCTTTATATGAAAGCAGGTTGCCCCTACTGTGCCAGCCTGGCCGGAGACTTGCAGGCAAAGGGGATTAAGTACAGGGAAGTGGACGTTCTGCGTGATGCCGCAGCTCTGCGTAAAATCAAGAAAGAATACGGGGCGACAAAGGTGCCTGTCCTTGTCAGGGGAGAACAGGTTACCATCGGTTATAAAGGCAATGGCTGAGGCATCTGATACCCTGGCCGTGGGCCTGGATAACTTTACCGTGTAGAAACGCTTTTCTTCAGGTGTTAAAAAAATGGGACAGGGGAAGAGTTCCCCCGTCCCGTTTTTTTAATAAAATATCTCCTTTCCCTTTAGAGAAAGAAATGGACAAAGGAGACCACTGCAAGGACATAGACAAACCAGTGCACTTCTTTGGCCCGGCCGGAGACGGCCTTGACAATGGGATAGGCCAGGAAGCCGATGGCGATGCCGTCGGCAATACTGAAGGCCAGGGGCATGAAGAGCAGGGTGAGGAAGGCGGGGAAGGCTTCGGTAAAGTCTTCAAAGTTTATGCCTGTCACCCCGCCGGCCATAAGCACGCCCACGATCACCAGGGCAGGGGCCGTGGCCTCAGGCGGGACAAGGCCGGCCAGGGGGGCGAGGAAAAGGGCCAGGAGAAAAAGGACCCCTGTGACCAGGGAAGTAAGGCCGGTACGGCCGCCCTCCGAGATCCCAGCCGTGCTTTCCACGTAGGTCGTTACCGTGCTGGTGCCCAGGACAGCTCCGCCGGCGGTTCCTATGGCGTCCACCAGCATGGCATTTTTAATCTTGGGCAGCTGCCCGTCTTTATTTAAGAAACCCGCGCGCGTGGCCGTGCCCATGAGCGTCCCCATGGTATCAAAAACATCGACAAAGACGAAGGCAAAAATAATCATAAAGCCGAGGCTGAGGGCACCCCTGATATCAAGTTGGCCAAAAACAGGCGCCAGGCTTGCCGGGCTGCCGATAATGTCGCCGAGACCCGCCGGAGTGGAAGTAATACCCATGAACATGCCGATTACCGTGGTAATGAGGATGCCAAGGAGAATGGCGCCCTTGATGTGCCGCGCCATCAGAATGGCAATAATTGCCAGACCGATCAGGGAGAGCATCGTCCCGGGCGTGTTTAGATCGCCGAGCGTAACATGGGTAGCAGGGCTGCCCACGATTACCCCTGCGTTCTTCAGCCCGATAAAAGCGATAAAAAGTCCGATACCGGCGGAGATGGCCCTCTTAAGGGAGACGGGCACGGCAAAGTCAATGACATCAATGATGCGCAGCACCGAAAGGACAGCAAAGACGATACCGGAAATAAAAACTGCCCCCAGGGCTACCTGCCAGCCGGCGATGGGGGCAATTACAAAGGCGAAGAAGGCGTTTAGCCCCATACCGCTGGCCAGGGCGAAGGGATAATTTGTTATCAGGCCCATGAGGATGGTGGTGATACCGGCAGCAAGGGCGGTGGCGGTCATGACGGCGCCAAAATCCATGCCCGTTGTGCTGAGGATGCTGGGGTTTACAAAAATGATATAGGCCATGGTCATGAAGGTGGTAATCCCGGCGATAATCTCCGTCTTAACGTTGGTATTGTTTTCTTTCAATCGGAAAAAATGCTCCAACAAAAAACACTCCTCTCCTCACTGTTTAAAACCCTTAACTGTTTAAAACCCTTAAGTGAAAAAAAATAATTGCTGCTAAAAACTCCCGCTGCTTTCCTTAAACCGGCCTACTTTAAGCAGTATATGGCGTTTTTTGCTCTTCACCTCCTCTCCTTGCCGTTATTATTTTCAAAGGAATAGTATTCTTTTTCTTTTGCTGTAATCCTTTGCCTGTAAGAAAAAAAAGTTGCCTGCCGGAAAAATACTGCCGTAAGAAGTGGTATAATTGAATATGGCATAACCTGAACGCACAAACGGGCGGATAAAGCTCGTCTCAGGTCGGGAACCTTTACCAGGCTTATGCGGAACAATCCAGAGGAGTGATGTGTATTGGGTGGTATCTACAGGTCACAGAAAAACAGGGTTATTGGCGGTGTAGCTGGCGGCCTCGCTGAATATTTCGGGGTGGAGGTGGTCCTGGTACGCCTGTTGTGGGTCCTTGCCATCTTCCTGGGAGGAGGCGGGGTCCTGGCCTATCTTATTGCCTGGCTGATTATCCCCGAGGAAAGCGAAGTTTTGGGCAGGTTCCCCGGCTATACAGTAAAGACGGGCCGGCCTGCCGACGCTGCCGGCGCCGAAACGGATAACGGCGCCGGTGCTGCTGCCGGCGCAGCTGTGCCCCAAGAGGAGGAAAACGCCGGCTTTCCGGCCGCCTGGCAAGATAGTGCAGCGCGGCGCCGCCGCAACAGCGGGCTGCTTCTTGTCGCCCTTGGTGTAATCTTCCTTATTTACCAGCTTTTTGGCCCTCTGGTGCGCAACGGCTGGCCCCTTTTACTGGTGTTTCTGGGCTTTTATCTGTTGCTACGCGAGCGCGGGGAGGGACAAAGATGAGGACTGGCACATTTCTTTTCGCCCTGTTTCTGATCCTGGCGGGGACGATACTTTTCCTTACCAACCTGGGCTTTTTCTCCTTTCACTTTGGCTGGCAGCTTACCCGCCTCTGGCCCCTAGCCCTGATCATTATCGGCCTTGGTCTTTTCTGGGGAGGGAAGATCCCCCGGCCTCTGGCTGTTACCCTGGCACTGGTGCTGGTTGTGGGTATTGTGGCCCTGGCGTTTGTGTTTCCCGGCCCTGTTCCCCGGCTGGGCACAGGGGTTCGTTCCGACCTGGTGGTGACACGGGAGCTTTATCCCGACCTGCGGGAAGGTTCCCTTTCCCTGCGCTTTGGCGGGGGAATGCTTTTTCTGGATACGCGCACAAGGCACTGGTTTGCCGGGGATTTTGAAGGCTTTAGCCTGGCCGTTCCTTCCTACGGTATCCAGCAAGAAAAGCTCAGCGTGGTTTTGCGCCAGGGGCAAAACATTGTCGTCTGGCCGGGACCGGGCCGGGCAAATGCATGGCGGATCAGCCTTTCGCCGGAGCTGCGCTGGGATCTGGAAATGGACAGCGGGGCGGTAGACGGTGAACTGGATCTGCAGGGTCTGCCCCTGGGGAAAGTTAAGCTCAAAATGGGCGCCGGCAACATGACACTGCGGCTGGGCCACAACGGTGACAGGGTGAAAGTTAAGGTGGAAGCAGGTGCCAGCAACCTGAGGATCCAGGTCCCCGAAGATACGGGCCTTTCCCTCAGCGTTTCCGGTGCCCTGGCCGGCAATAATTTAAAAGAGCTGGGCTGGCCGCAGGTTGACGGCCGCTACCGCTCACCGGCTTATGAGACATTGCCGGACCGCATTGACCTGGAGCTGGAGATGGCCGTGGGGAATTTTACCGTGGAGGTTCTCCCGGTACAGCGCTAAGGGGTGGAAGGAAAGGTGGAAAAAAGGAAGAACCTGAAAAACCTTTTTCTGCTGACAGAGGAGCAAAGGGCAGCGCTGCAGGGGGAAGGGGAGCTCCATGAAATTTTGCTGCAAAGCAAGGGGAGAGGTCTCCGCATAGAGCGTATTCTCTCTGCTGGTCAGACCTCGCCCCCCGGGTTCTGGTATGACCAGCAGCAGGACGAATGGGTTGCCCTGCTCCAGGGCCGGGCCGGCCTCTCCTTTGACGACGGGCGAAGTGTGACCCTGGAAAAGGGCGACTGGCTCTTTCTCCCCGCCCATACCAGGCACCGCCTGGACTGGACCTCCCGGGAACCTCCCTGTATCTGGCTGGCCGTACACCTGGAACCTTAATCCCCGGAGAGGAGGCTTAAAACGATGACGGAAACGAAAGAAGCAAAGCTGGATTACCTGCGCGTCCTTATTCTGGCGGAGAATACGGTCCCCTTTGACCGTCCCCTGCTGGGGCAGCACGGCCTTTCCTGTTTTATCGAAGCCAGACGGGAAAAGGCATCTCTGCGCCTGATTATGGACGTGGGCCAAAATCCCGATGTCCTCAGCCACAATATGCAAAAACTGAATGTCAGCGCCGCCAACATTGACGCCGTCGTGCTCAGCCACTGCCATTTTGACCATACTACGGGGGTAGCAGCGCTGCTGGCCGCTGCGGGCAAAGCGAACCTCCCTGTCATCGCCCACCCCCATATTTTTCGTGACCATTTCCTGCCGGGTCCGCCGCTCCGCTTTATCGGTATGTCCCGTGCAGACGGCAGCGCCGGCGCCCTCAACGCTGCCGGCGGCAGGCCCATTTTGACACGCGACCCCTTGTCCCTGTTGCCGGGGCTTATGACTACAGGGGAGGTGCCCCGCCTCACCACCTTTGAAGAAGGGGGGCTGGACGTTTATACCCTGGAGGACGGGCACCTGCAAAAAGATATGCTCCACGACGACCTTTCCCTTGTTGCCTGTGTGGCGGGACGGGGGCTTGTAATCATTACCGGCTGCAGCCATGCGGGGATCGTCAATATTGTCACCCATGCCCTGGGGCTTTTTCCCGAGGAGAAGCTCCACGCCGTCATCGGGGGGCTGCACCTGCACGGCGCGCCGGAGGAGCGGATCAGGTGCACAGTGGAGGCCATAAATGCTTTTGCTCCCGCCCTGGTGGCGGCTGGGCACTGTACCGGATTTCAGGCGCAAGTGGAGCTCCGCAGGGCCCTCGGGGAACGCTTTTGCCCTTTGCACGTTGGCGCGGAATTTGTCATTGCCTGAAAAAGATGCGGCAGGAGAAACTTTCCCCTGCCGCATCTTTTTTTTGGTTTACGGGTATCTTGCATTACTTGTTGCTTGATAATTGTTACTTGACAATCATGATGTTCTTATCAATAAGGTGGGCTACGCGGTGGCTTACGCTGCCCAGGAACATCTCCTGGATACCGCGCAGGCCGCGGCTCCCCAGAATTACGAGGTCAAAATCGCCCTCGTGGGCCATCTCGCAGATCACATCAGCGGGGCGTTTTGTCCCCTTTTCAATAACCGTATCCACTTCTAGCCCTTCGGCGCGGAACGCCGCCGCCGCAATTTCCGCCGCCTCCGCGGCTCCTTTGCCCACGCTGCGGTCCACGGCGCTCCAGTCTTCTACCGTCAGGACTGTAACCTCAGCCTTGAGAGGTACAGCAATGCGCAAGGCATCCCTGACGATTTTTTGGGAATGCTCCGAGGTATCCACCGCTACCAGGATTTTAAAGGCTTTACTCAACTCCCTCACCCCTTGGTTATTTATAATATGGGAATAAATCCTTCCTGCCCGTAAAATAAGGACTGTAGCCTTATCATACCCTATTTATCTCCGCCTTACAAGATATCTGGCTTATATTCATAATATTGCAAAACCATGATATAATGCTGCTAAAACGGAGGTGAGAATCCTGGAACGAGAACAGACAGCAGAGCAGTTAAGGGAGATTATCGCTGTGGCCAACGGTACTGCCCCGCCAGACCTTTTGCTGCAGCGGGCGCAAGTTGTCAATGTTTTCAGCGGCGAAATCGTTAAGGTAAATGTGGCCGTGAAAAACGGCATTATCGCTGGCCTAGGGGAATACACCAGGGCGGCAGAGGTGATCGACCTGGCAGGGCTCTTTCTCCTCCCCGGTTTCATCGACGCCCATGTCCATATCGAAAGTTCCATGCTTACGCCGCCTGCCTTTGCGGCGGCGGCGCTGCCCCACGGCACCACCGCTGTTGTGGCTGATCCCCACGAGATCGTCAACGTGGCCGGCCTGAAAGGGCTGCGCTATATGATGGAAGCGTCTCGTGGGCTACCCCTCGATTTCTTCTACACTGTGCCCTCCTGCATTCCCGCTTCGCCACTGGAGACCTCCGGGGCTAGCTTCGGCCGGGCGGAAGTGGCGCAGGCCTTTAAACTTTTACCTGCCTCCCCGGCCTTGGCAGAGGTAATGAACTATTCCGGCGTGCTAGCGGGAGAAATAGATTTACTGGAGAAAATCAGTACAGCCCTTGCTGCCGGGCGGCAAGTGGACGGCCATGCCCCGCTGCTCTCCGGTCCCGGGTTAAATGCTTATGCCGCTGCGGGCATTACTACAGACCACGAGTGCTCCACGCTGCAGGAGGCCAGGGAAAAACTGCGCCTGGGCATGACCATACTGGTGCGTGAAAGTTCGGCGGCAAAGAACCTGGCGGCCCTTTTACCCCTTTTACACGAGGATACATGGCCTTTTATGGCCTTTTGCAGCGATGATTGCCATGCGGGGGAACTGCTGGCGGGAGAGGGCATTGCCCGGATTCTGCGCCGCGCCGTGGCTGCCGGGGCTGCACCCCTGCACGCAGTGCGCATGGCCACTATCAATACGGCCCGCCATTATGGCCTTAAAAGGAGGGGCGCTGTGGCCCCTTCTTACCTGGCGGACATGGTGGCAGTGGATAACCTGGAAAACTTTGGAGCGGAACTGGTATTCAAAAGGGGCCGGCTCGTTGCCCGCGGAGGAGAGATGCTGTTCGGTCTGGCTGTCTCCAGGCCGGCGGAGGCACTCCTAAACAGCGTTTACCTACCTCCTCTCGAAGGCAGGCTGGTACTGCCGCCGCCTCCTTCAGCTAGTGCCCGGGCCAGGGTGATAACTATTAACGAGGGGCAGCTGCTGACGGGGAAAGAATTGTTAACGGTGGAGGAAGTAAACAGGGCCAAGGATCTTGCTCGTATCGCCGTAGTAGAACGCCACGGCAAAAATGGCAACATAGCTGTGGGCTTGGTTCGGGGCTTTGGCCCGCTGCAGGGTGCCCTTGCCTCTACGGTAGCCCACGACAGCCATAACCTGCTCGTCCTGGGCTCAGCGGCAGCGGCTATGGAAGCGGCTGCCCGCGCTGTGGCAGCGGAGGGAGGGGGGATGGCCGTATCCTCTGCCCAGGGCGAGGTGCTGGCACTGCTACCCCTACCGGTGGGCGGCCTCATGTCCGGGGCAGGGGCAGCTACTGTAGCCCGAGGATATGAACTGCTCGGCGAGGCTGCCCGGAGAGTGGGCTGTACTTTGCCTCACCCTTTCATGGCCCTTTCTTTCCTTTCCTTGCCTGTGATCCCCGAACTAAAAATAACCGACCGCGGCCTTGTAGATGTCAATAGTTTTACCTTTGTAAAGCTCTGGGAGCAGTAAGCAGCAAAAAAAAACATGCTCAGGGGGTGAACCTGTAGGGGTTGACGTGCACAAGCACGTCACCCACCTCTTTTACCGTGTCCATGACCTGTTGTTTGATGGAAGTGGCAATGTTGTGCCCTTCTTCTACGGTCATCTCAGCGTTTACCTCCACGGCCATATCGACCATGATCTGCTGTCCCAGGTATCTCCCTTTAATCCAGGAGACGGCCTGCACCCCATCAATCTCCTCGGTGATGGCCTTGATCTCTTCCACCTTCTCCTGTTCCGGGGAGGCGTCCATCAGCCCCCGCGCCGCTTGGATCAGGATCTGGGCGGCCATTTTTGCAATCAGCAGGGCGATGATAATCCCTGCCAGGGGGTCAGCATATTTTAACCAGCCTAGCTGCAGGTGCGCCCCCATGATGCTGCCTAGAATACCCACAAAGGTGCCTATGGACGAGTAGGCGTCTGCCCGGTGGTCCCAGGCGTTGGCCTTAATGGCCTCGCTGTTAAGCGCCTGGCCGGCAAGGTGGGTAACCCTGAACATATACTCCTTGACGGCGATAGAGACAATGGCGACAAAAAGAGCCAAGAGCGAAGGTGTGACAAACTCCTGCGCCAGCAGCGCTTGGATAATGCTTCTGACGATCAGCCCGGCGGTAAAGGCCATCATCAGCCCCACCAGGGCAGCGGCCAGGGGCTCGATCTTGCCGTGGCCGTACATGTGGCAATCGTCGGCGGGCTTTTTGGCAATTTTAATGCAGACATAAACCACAGAAGTGGCCAGGACGTCGGAGCCCGAGTGAAATGCGTCGGCCAGCATGGCCTTGCTGCCGCTGAAGTACCCCACCAGGCCTTTTAAAATACTGAGCAGCAGATTGCCCACCAGACAATACAGCGTTACCAGCTCACCCTTTTGGTAGTCAATGGTTTTCACCGGCCTGTAAATCCTCCTCCCGGGAAAAAGTAACGGAAAAAGTAACAATCAGAAAAAGCAATAACACCTGTGAGACTTCGTTGGTTAGTCCCACAGGTGCGTTAAACCTGCTGCCCAAAAGGCCCGACTGCCGGCGAAAAACGCCCGCCTGATCTAAAAGAAAATATTTAAGCTGAAGTGTCTTAATTCCCTGTTTTCAACTTGATTATAAAATGGCGCCCTATAAATGTCAATTGTGTTGGGGGAAAAATATGCACTTTGGCTGCTTAATCAAAATATTCAGATATTGCTTGCTAAAATTGGCTTTATTATGTCATAATATTTTTTAAAAGGCACCTTTACTAAAACCTAAGGAGGTAAAAATAGGCTCCATCCAAATACATATCGGGGAGATGCTGGCCAGGAACGCCAGGATGTTTCCCCATGATACGGCGCTGGTGGAGAGGTCCCCTCAGGAAGACAAAAGGATCAGCATTACCTGGCAGGAATTTGACAAGCGTGCCAATATGTTTGCCCGGGTGCTGCAGGAGATGGGCGTAAAAAAAGGCGACCGGGTCATGCAGCTTATGCACAATTCCCTGGAGTGGCTCGTGGTTTACTTTGGTATTGTCCGTAGCGGGGCATGGGTGGTCCCCCTCAATTTCCGCTTTACCGCCGCCGACATCCAGTACTGCACCCATGTTGCCGAACCCCGGGTTTTCGTCTTTGGTGAAGAATTTGGGGAACGTCTCTCCGGCATCAGGGAGACGCTGCCCGGCGTAGAAAAATATTCTGCGTAGGTGCAGCCGCCCCGCCCTTTGCCGAAGAGTATGCGGCGCTCCTGGCGGGGGCACCGGCGGACCCCCCTCTGTGCAGATCAGCCTGGAGGACCCCTGCGGGCTCTACTTTACCTCAGGCACGACGGGACAGCCGAAACCCATCCTGCTTACCCACAGGAACATGGAAAATGCCTGCATTACGGAAAACAGGCACCATTTCCAGACCAAAGACGACAACTTTATCCTCATCCCTCCCCTTTACCATACAGGCGCCAAGATGCACTGGTTTGGCAGTCTGATCGTAGGCGGCGCCGCGGTGATCCTCAAGGGAATCTCTCCCCGGTGGATCCTGGAAG
>CALJJZ010000008.1 GCA_937973635.1 uncultured Bacillota bacterium
CTCGCTTTTGTTTGGGAAGATGAGGCTCGATTAACGCCCACTCTGTGTCTGATAAATTCTTCCAACCCATCCCTATTCGCCTCCAACTCTCAATCACAACCACAGCATCTTATCAGAAAATTACCGGATGAGTTCTAAGAACTTTTGGGAAAGCATTGATAGTTTTCTAACACAGATTGAAAGACATCTCGATATAACAAAAAATTCTCACTCTCAGGACCTTTTGAAATTTAACAATCTTCGCTCTCTCAAGAGTGATATTTTTACGTTTGTGCAAGCTTACCCTTAAATTTTGATGTGCTGTCCTCTGCTTTAACACCACTATTTGTCTTTTTGTGTCTAAACGCTTCCCATTTTCTAAATTTAGAGCGATGTGACCGCCCCCCAAAAATTGATCCAATCAAAACTAAAGAAAGGCATCATATCACAGTCAGCTTAATTGTTGCCCGATTGTGTTAGAGAGGCTTGGTATTCGGTAGAATACCAAGCGGCGGCGAATCAGAGTGTGGTTTTTTCACACAGTGATAACGCACTGTACGTCGCCGCTTCCAGCGGAAAGTGCAGATATCGACGGCCGTTTTGCATCGGATGTGTACAGGAAGTTAGGAGAAATATCAGGTTATCCAATAGACAAATGGACAGAGGTATCTTTACTCTTACCGTTAATTGCCTGGTTGAACCCCTTTGAAAGAAAGATAAAGCTATAAGGCTAGGCGGTACAGCTTTACAGGCAACCGCGGCAGGAGAAAGAAAAATTGTCTGTTGCTTTAGTATTAAGGAGAAAGGAAAAGAATACATGAGTACGAAAGCCATTGGGAAAACAGTCTGGGCTATCGCGGAAGGCTTTATCCCCAAGGAAAGCACTGGACCTGGGCCCGAAATGACTAGCCATGAGACGGCATGTATATTGAACACTTCCGATCAGGATGCAAAAGTGGAAATCTGGATCTTTTTTGAAGATCGGGAACCATCAGGACCTTACAGGCTTACCGTCCCGGCAAGACGGACCCGGCATATCAGATTCAACAATCTGGACAACCCCGAGCCTGTTCCCAAGGGCGAGAATTACGCCAGTGTCATCACATCCAATGTGCCTGTTGTCGTTCAGCATACCCGGCTGGATAGCCGGCAATCGGAAAATGCACTGATTACGACGATGGCCTACGCAGTGTAGTAAAGCGGCCCCCATGCAACGTTGATGCATGTTCTGGTGGAACAGCTGTGGGACTAAACACTCGTCGAATATATATCTCGGGGCATTTTTGGTTTAATCCCACAATAATATGGATTAAAAAAGGAGGGTGATGGTGCCCGAATTCGCATATCATGCCTCACATGAACAATTTGCACCTAGCAGCTTGCTACGTTACCTAAAGATGGCGGAACAGGCCGGATTCACTGGGGGCATGTCATCCGATCATTTCCACCCGTGGAGCCGGGAACAAGGACAAAGCGGCTTTGCATGGAGCTGGCTCGGGGCAGCGCTGGAGGGGACATCGCTCTCCATGGGAGTGGTCAATGCGCCAGGTCAGCGCTATCATCCCGCCATTATCGCCCAGGCAGCAGCAACACTTGCAGAGATGTATCCGGATCGGTTCTGGCTTGCCATGGGCAGTGGTCAAGCTTTGAATGAAAAAATCACAGGCGATAGATGGCCACACAAATCCGAACGAAATGCCCGACTGAAGGAATGTGTGGAAATTATCCGCGCGCTCTGGTCGGGTGAAACGGTAAACCATCGGGGTCTAGTCACCATAGAAGAGGCAACCCTATATACCCGCCCTGAAAAGCCGCCCAAGATCATTGGTGCTGCAATCACGGCAAAAACAGCCTACTGGGCTGGTAAATGGGCAGATGGTCTGATCACCATCTCCCAACCCAGAGAAAAGCTGAAAAGTATCGTTCAGGCGTTTTGGGAAGGGGGCGGAGAAGGCAAGCCCATGATTCTGAAAGTCCAGCTTTCCATAGCCCAGGATGAAGAAAAAGCTCTGCAGGGAGCGCTCAGGGAATGGCGAGTGAATGTATTCGACAGCCAGGTCCTGACGGATCTGAGTACGCCTGAGAAGCTTGAGATGATGGCAAAATATGTGCGCCCCGAAGACATCAGAGAAATGGTTCGCATCTCCGCCGATCCGCAACGTCATATAGAGTGGTTGTGCGCCGACAGAGACATGGGGTTTGATACCCTGGTATTGCATAACGTGAACCGCGAGCAAGAGTTTTTTATCGAGCAGTTTGGTGAGAACGTATTGCCTCAATTGGGCAGAAGTGGGGAGGGAGTGTGACCGTTCTTGAAATTGCGAAGGCTCCGACAGGTATCCAGCGATTAAAGTGGATTGGTCCCGGTATTGTCTGGATGATTTCAGCTATTGCCACGGGTGAACTGCTATTTACTCCTCGTATTGCTTCATTGTATGGCTATAGCCTACTCTGGGCAATGGTCATTGCCATTGTGCTTAAAGCCCTAGTCGTTCGAGAAATTGGCCGTTACGCAGTCGTGTCTGGGGATTCCGTCCTGCCTGGTATGCATAAAATGCCGGGTCCGTCAAACTGGCTGATCTGGTTTATCATACTTCCTCAGATATTTGTAGCCGCCGCGACGATAGCAGGAATGGCAGGCGCTACGGGAACGGCGATTATCCTCGCTCTGCCCGGTAACTTCCAGGTCTGGGCCATAGCGGCGTTGGCAGTATCACTGGGGTTGGTGCTTTGGGGCAATTACAAGGCCGTGGAGTGGGCTTCCATCGTCATGTCCCTGATTATTATTACGGCGCTGATTATTGCCGCTTCTATCGTCTTCTCTGGACTTGGCACCCTGCTAGCAGGGCTTACACCCCGTTTGCCGGGCGATGTGGATTACTCCGAGATACTGCCCTGGCTGGGATTCATAATGTCCGGTGCGGCAGGCATGCTGTGGTACTCCTACTGGCTTTCCGAGCGGGGCTACGGCGCTGCTTCTATTCATCCAGAAAATAATGAAGCATCTCGGCCTTTCGACATCAGCCAGGCCGACAATGAGCAACGGAAACGTCTGAGAGACTGGCTAGGCATTATGACTCTATCTACCTTTATTGCGGCCGGGCTGGTATTAATATTGCTGGTCGCCCTGCTCATCCTTGGCACCGAGCTGTTGAAACCTGAAGGGCTGGTTCCGGAGGGAGAAAAAGTGACGGAAGTGTTGAGCCAGATGCTGGAAAAAATGTGGGGAGCGCCGGGTCGCTGGTTGATGATCGGGGCTGCCTTCTTTGCATTCTGGAGTACTATTATCGCCAACTTGGACGGCTGGGGACGGATGTTGAGCCAGGGAACCACTCTCATTGCCAAGCAACTTGAGTGGAAGGGGCGATGGCAGTCATTCCGGTTTTATAGATACCTCTATCTGTTGGGATTGATGGGCGTCATCCCTGCCATCCTATTCTGGCTCATTCCTGAACCAATGAGCCTGCTTCGTCTTGCCGGGATAATAGAGGCCGTCCATATCCCCCTCATTGTTGGCAGTATCTTGCATCTTAATCATAACCATCTTCCCGATGATCTGAAGCCTTCAAAAACTATTACGGCATTGATGCTGACTGCGGGGCTGTTTTTCCTGAGTTTTGCAGCATATTACCTTTTCGATTTGATTAGAGGCTGATGGAGCTACCCAAAGAATGGATTACGGCATTATCGGCAATGGGAAAACAGCTGCTCTGATTTCCAGCAAGGGCAGTATTGACTGGTGTTGCCTGCCTGATTTTGACAGCCCTTCCATCTTTGGCCGAATTCTGGATGAATCGAATGGCGGCTTTTTCAGTATCGAGCCTGTGGAGCCCTGTAAGACAGAGCAATACTACCTGAGAAATACCAACGTTTTGGAGACAGTTTTCAAGACCAAACAGGGCAAATTTAAAGTAACTGATTTCATGCCACGCGACCAGAACCTGATTGATGGAACGGATTATGAGACTTATTCCATCATACGGATTATCGAACCCTTGGAGGGTCATCCTGCAGTGACTGTACGCTATGAGCCCCGGCTGGATTACGGAAGGAGTGACGCAAAACCAGTACTTTCTAACGAAGGCTTGCTGAGGACGGAAGGCATTGGACAACGTATTTACCTGAACAGCAGCTTGGATACAGAATATGTAATGTTACAAAAGCCGGTACCCTTGTCAGAGCCGCTTTATTTTGTAATTAGCCAAGACAAGCCCGTGGCGCTGAAGGAAGTGTTAAAGGATGTGGTGACAAAAGCCCGAGATGAAACCATTCGGTACTGGCGGGACTGGATCAAGCAGTGCCATCTTCCTGCATGTTATCAGGATGCCGTCATCCGATCAGCACTGACCTTGAAGCTGTTGGTCTACGAAAAGACAGGCGCCATTATTGCCGCCCCCACTACCAGCCTTCCTGAAGAGTCGGGCTCAAACCGAAATTGGGATTACCGCTATTGTTGGATTCGCGATGCGCTATTCTCTGTCAGCGTCCTGTTCGAATTATCATTGTTTCGGGAAAAAGAGCGATACATTAGCTTTCTCGAGGAGGTCCTCTTACGAGAGGACGACTACATCAAACCCCTATTTACCGTTCACGGTGATGAAGTGTCGAGAGAATACTATCTGGACCATTGGTCGGGCTTTCGGGACAGTCTACCGGTTCGAATTGGCAACAATGCCACCGAGCACTACCAGGACGATGTGTATGGGGAAATGATGCTGGCTTTACATGAGTTTTTCACCGACCGGCGTTTTGTTCATATTGATACCGAGAAGATTTGGCGGATTGTCCTCAGGCTGGTCGAGATGGCGGAGAAACGCTTCGGCCAAAAGGACAGCGGCCCTTGGGAATTTAACAACAATCTGGATCATTTTACGTTCTCCAAAGCCATGTGCTGGGTCACTTTGGATCGGGCTGCTCGTATCGCAGAACTGACAGACAGGAAGGATCAATCCGTCCAATGGAGTGAAACCGCGATGCTAATGAAGGAAGAAATACTGGAGAAAGCATGGAATCCGGAATTGAAAGCATTCACCCAGGCATACGGTTCAGAGCATCTCGACGCAACGACCCTGCTACTGCCGATCCTCGGTTTTATTAGCGCCAAGGATGAACGAATGCTTTCCACCGTTAAGGTAACAGAGGAAAAACTGGGCAAAAATGGCTTTATATTCCGCTACACGCACGAGGATGACTTCGGCAGGCCGAAAAATGCTTTCTTGGTCTGCACTTTCTGGCTGATCGATAACTGGATTCTCTCTGGGCAAATTGAGAAAGCCCGTAATTACTTTGAAAAAATGCTGGCTCACGGCAACTATCTTGGCCTCTTCTCCGAGCATATTGAACCGGATACCGGCGAGATGACCGGGAACTTTCCTCAGGGGTATACCCATGTCGCCATAATATACACAGCAATGATGCTCTCCTACACGTCTTTGCTCGAGAGAGGTTTCGGGTATTTTCAGGAGCTTTAATATGCAGGGAATGATTTGCGTTTTTAACTTGTAACCAGTGTGGCAGTAGATTCCTCTATTTGTTTTTCCATACGCTTTTGTGCTGAAAGGATTGCGGAAAAGACATCGACTCTTCAAAGACAAACCATGGAAGCTTTTCGTGCGGAACGCTTCCTGCGTTGGGACAAAAGCCTTTTTTAACTTTATTCCGCAAGGAGGTGGAGATCATTACCAGACGCATCGGTGTCCCGGGGAATGGATTACCCTTGAATTGATGAAGCAGGCTGTAGTTTCCTGCTTCATCACATACAATATGATGTCCCGGAACAGGAGTTCGCCATTAATCGCTCTCGGCTACCAGCCTTACCCCATAGTCAGTTTATCATCCGAAATGTACGGTTACTTCCGGCACTCTAACTTCAGCCCCGCTTGGTGTTAGCGAAATGGTGCCTAATCAGGCCATTCGCTGTGGCCCCACCAGGTGCTAAGCATAAGCTCAGACGCCTCTTACATGTCTCTTTGATTCATCAGGCTGCCTAATGGCAAATATTAATTCGCACAACGATTAAAACTTCTATACTCGCTTATCCTTTCCTCTATCTATCCTCACTTCATCTCCTTATGGCCCCATTTGGCTATAACAACAGCCTTATACAATCCAAGCAAAAGCAATGCACTGAAGCTAACATGATAGTAAGCCTTCTCAAAGCCATTCAATTCACCAGTTGTCTGGTAGAGGTGAAGTATTGCGTGAAGTATGGCTATCCCAGCAATCTCCACTTTTACCCAGTTATCAGATTGACAAGTCTATCGAGTTCCGATAACCTACTCACTCAAGTTTTGAGATGAGTTAGCAGTTGGCTATCTAAAAGGCGACAAACTCAGCAGAATGCGTTGTATTCTTATCGAAAAGGGGGAGCCTTATGGAAGGAAAAGACAAAAATAAACCAAAACAGGTCGACGCGCACAGTAAAGACGAACAATTGGAAAACTTTCGTGAGTCCTCCGAAGGTGAGTTTCTGACAACCGCTCAAGGGGTTAAGGTAAGTCATACCGATGATTCATTGAAAGCTGGCGAGCGCGGCCCCACATTGATGGAAGATTTCCACTTCAGGGAAAAGTTGACTCACTTTGATCATGAGCCTATTCCTGAGCGGATTGTTCATGCACGAGGCTCTGGGGTACATGGTTACTTCGAATGCTATGAGTCGATGACTGAATATACAATGGCAAGCTTTCTGAGCGAAAAAGGCAAGAAAACCCCTGTTTTTGTCCGTTTCTCACAAGTGGTCGGAAACAAAGGCTCTGCTGACACCGTGCGGGATGTGCGTGGCTTTGCCACAAAGTTTTACACGGATGAAGGAAATTACGATCTAGTCGGCAACAACATCCCTATCTTTTTTATTCAGGATGCCATCAAATTCCCGGATTTAGTGCACGCCATCAAGCCCGATCCGGATAACCATATGCCCCAGGCATCCGCAGCACATGACACCTTTTGGGATTTTATTTCGTTGATGCCCGAATCCATGCACATGGTTTTGTGGGTGCTTTCGGATCGCGCCATTCCGAGAAGTTACAGCATGATGGAAGGCTTTGGCGTCAATACTTTCCGCTTTATAAACGCCCAGGGGCAGGCACGGTTTGTCAAATTCCACTGGAAGCCCAAAAAAGGCATGCATTCCCTGGTTTGGGATGAAGCCCAGAAGATCGCTGGCAAAGATCCCGACTTCCTGCGTCGAGATTTATGGGAATCCATAGAGATGGGCCAGCCCTTTGAGTTTGAGCTTGGCGTGCAGATGATTGATGAAGCCGACGAGTTCAAGTTCGATTTCGATGTGCTGGATGTGACCAAAATCTGGCCGGAAGAGGATGTACCGGTGAAAATCATCGGCAAGATGACCTTGAACCGAAATCCGGATAACTTCTTTGCCGAGACCGAGCAGGTTGCGTTCCATCCCGGCAACGTGGTACGCGGCATCGATGTAACTAATGACCCGTTGCTGCAAGGACGCCTGTTTTCGTATCTCGATACGCAACTAATCCGTTTAGGCGGACCGAATTTTACTGAAATTCCCATCAACCGCCCGGTGGTGCCGGTGCATAATAACCAGCGCCGGGCGTACCACAGGCAAACCATTAATAAAGGCAAGGTAAACTATTTCCCAAATTCCTTGGACGACGGCTTTCCGAAACCAGCCCCGGCGGAAGAGGGGGGCTATGTGCATTACACCGAACGGGTCGACGGCCACAAGATCCGAAATCGCAGTGAAAGCTTTCGAGATCACTTCAGCCAAGCCAAGCTCTTTTGGAACAGCCTGAGCCAGCCGGAGAAAAAGCATCTGGTGGAGGCTGCGCATTTCGAACTGGGTAAAGTGGACAACAAGAACATCCGCAAGCGCATGGTGGAACTCTTCGCGCAAGTTGACAGCGTTCTGGCCGAACAGGTGGCCATGGGTATCGGTGTCCCGGCGCCTAGTGGCATCAGCCCCTCTCCCATCACCAAGAGTTCGCCGGCGCTTAGCATGACCAATACGGTGAAGAGCGCCAAAGGCCGCAAGGTCGCCATCCTGGTTGATGACGGATACAACCATGCACAGCTGGTGCAGATTGAGCAGGCGCTGAAACAGGCCGGCGCACAAGCCCAAATCGTCTCCATGCTATTAGGAACGAAAAAAAGCATGGATGGCCAGGAAATCGAAGTGGATAAACCCCATGTGGCCACCGCGTCCATTATGTTCGACGCCATTATTATTCCCGGTGGACACCTGAGTATTGAGGCGATGAAAAAGCAGGGCGATGCGTTGCACTTTATTAATGAAGCCTTTAAGCATTGCAAGCCTATTGCCGCGCTTTCCGAGGGCGTCAACCTGGTTCGGGAGTCCAGTATTCAGGATATCCATCTTGCCGATTCGAATCAGATAGTTTCGGACAAAGGCGTCGTAACTGCCCTACAGCCGGATAGTATCGCAGAGTTTACGGAGAGGTTCATTCAGGCCCTTTCCGAACACCGCCATTGGGAGCGTGAACCGTCCAAGGCCCTGGTGCCTGCATAAAATAAGATTGGAAGACATGATGAGAAAAGATAAACAAGAAATTCAGGAGAACCTGGAATGGACCCTGAGCCGGAAGAACCCCTTTTTCCCGTTAATGCCGGTATTACCGTTTATTGCTGTTGGAATGCTTTCTTTAAACCTGTTCCTGAGCCTGAAGACCTACCAGAAACTGCAGGCTGGGGCAAGTTGATATACAGTAATAGCCAAAACAGACTCACTCATTCTGGATAAGAGCATTTCCTGTCAAAAATATTCATCATGTATCTGTTGAGCATTTGCTATGAGAGATGTTCCAAATAAGCTCGGAGCGTACCTGTTTATTTATTGTGACGTAAATCCAGGCCAAAAGTGACATAAAATAGTGTAAAACGAACTTTTCTGGTAATATAATATTTGCCTCGGCAGCGAACTCAGAATCCGTTCGGCAGCAATGTCGGTGCCAGTTCGAGTCTGGCCCGGGGCAAACTAATAATTAGCCCTTTGTGAGAGTCATGTCGCGGGACATTATACCTAAATATTCAAAAAAAGCTGTCACAAATGCAGGAAATAACGTTCGTCTCGGTAATATTTCTGAGACCGACATGGAAATTATTGAAAACTGGCGTGCTGCACATAACCATATTTTGAATTCGTGGCAGGCTACATTGAGAGGTAGATGTAAAGGAAGAAAAAAAATAATATTTGCTCAAAGGTTAAAAAGAAAGAATACAATATTTGATAAATTAGAACTAGTCCGGTAAGTATTTGAGCAGGATGCGAATGCAAGCGAGTTGCCAGAAGGCTTTGTAACGGCTCACATAGTTTTCTAATCGTATCTCCAAACGCTTGAACCAGCCCAACCAGGCAAAAGCACGCTCAACCA
>CALJJZ010000009.1 GCA_937973635.1 uncultured Bacillota bacterium
GAACAAAAATTAATTTTAGAGCTACGTAAAAAGTTGGGTCTTATTACGGAAGCTACTGAAGCAGATTCCCAGAATAAGGAAAAGGACCATAGCGCCGCCTAAGCTCCAGGCCTAACTTTTTGCAGACAAATTTGGACTTGACCCTCATCTTCTACATCTTCTACGCAAAGTTTTGGGTATCAGCTTGTTTTGTAATCATATCTGCAGTGAGCAGAATAAAAACCTTTCCACCTGGCAGGAAATATTACAGGGCGAGAGAGGTTTTCTCAGTTTTAGGCAGAGGTTTCCCTAGAGGTTGCTAGTAAATATTTTTCCGAACATAAGAACCGTCCCAGTGATGCGTGGTGCATCTCCAGGAAGCGGGTGAAAGAGTTCAGGTCTTTGGCCAGGCTGCGATGAAGCTCTTCCAGGTTGGCAGCCATTTTTTCCACCCCGCTAAAGGAGAGGCTGGCGCAGAGGCGGTGAAAATTCAGGTGGAAATAAAGGTAATTGTCCAACAGTGAGACGGTGGCGTGCAACAAAACAGGAGGTCTTTTTTCCGGTACGAGATCTTGCAGCTGCCTGACCAGTCGCTCGTGCCAATCCAGGCTGCTGGGTACCCAGCGGTCCACTACCCTCGCCACGATCAGCAAACACGCCTCCACCAGCTCATAATAGTCGTAAAAGCAACTTCCCAAATAAAATAAAATAATAGATTTATGTCATCGGTGGGCGGCAGCTCCTGCTTTGCCTCAACCTGCCTGAGAATGGCTTCCATCTCATTAAAGTTGTCCTGCAGCGTCTGTCCCACCCTCTCCAGGCTTTGGCCCGCCTATCATAACACGAATTATCAACTATAATAAAAGGGAAGAAACCGCACCCTGAGGAGGGAAGGGTGCGGTTTCTTCCGCTCGTATATTGCGGTTTTCCTGCCTTTATTTAAGGGATCAGGGAGCCGCGGCGGAAAGCCTTAATGTAGTTGCCACAGAAGGGGTCGTTCCCCTTTAAAGCCTCCCCGGACAACAAGGAACTCATTACCCTCTTGTCCAGGGGGTTGACGATCACGGCATCAAGGCCCTTGGCCATGGCCATGGTTAAAAAGGTCCTATTTAAAAGGGTCCGCTCCGGCAGGCCGTGAGAGATATTGGTCAGGCCGACAACTGTGTTAACATGCAACTTTTCTTTAAACAGGCGCAACGTCTCCAGGGTAACAGAGGCGCTGTGGTCGTCTACGCCCAGGGGCATGACCAGGGGGTCAAAGTATAACTTTTCTACGGGAAAGTTTGTTTTCCCGGCAGCCTCGATTATTTTTGCCGCAACCTCCGCCCGGGCGTTTTCATCCCGGGGAATGCCCGCATCCTGTATAGGCAGGGCAATGACGGTACATTTATAGTCCCGGGCAAGCTCTAGGAAGGGGTAAAGGTTTCCTTGCTCCGCGCTGACGGAGTTAACCAGTGCTCCCGGGCCGTGGGCACGCAAACCTGCCTCCAGGACCTCCAGATTTGTAGTATCAATGGACAGTGGCTTATTACAGGCAGCTTTCAGCTGTTTTACCGCCCAGTCCATATCCTCGGCTTCGTTTTGTTTTCTGCCCACGCCTGTTGCCACATTCACATCGATATAGCTGGCCCCTGCCTCCGCCTGGCGACAGGCCAGTTCTTGCAAAAAAACCCCATCTTTATTGAGGATTGCTTCTTTAACCCTTTTACGCGTAGCATTAATCAACTCACCGATAATTAACATGTCTTTAGCTCCTTGCTCCTTGCTCTTTGCTCTTTGGTAACTGCAGATTACAGGCAACCAGTTTAGACGCCGAGCTGCCGATCCGCTGTTTGTACCAGCCCAGCCATCTCCTGCCCAACTTCCTGTGAGATAAGGCCGGCATGCTCCCCGGCCATGATTTCGTCGTAAATATCTTTGGCTTTGGCTAAAAAGTCCACCTGGCCCTTCTTCAGCCAGGTCTCACGTGACTGGCGGACAAACGTGCGCCCTTTAAAAGCGCTGCGGCAGTGCATCAGTGTATGGTCGTTGTTCAGGAAGTGTCCGCCCGGTTGCAGGTTTAAAAGATCGTTCCAGGCCAGGGTTTCATCGCTGAGGCTAAGCCCGGCCCGCAGTTGCTGCACCATCCCCGCCAGGTCATTATCCACGATTAACTGCAGGGGACTGATCGCCGTAGCCACCTCCACCTGGCCCGCGCCGCCGAGAATATCGCTTCCCGCCAGGGCTACCATCAGCGACAGCAGGGAACGCTCGCTCTGGGCCTGCCCATCAATATCCGGTGAATCGGCGCCGTAGCCGTACGTATGCACGGGGATGTCGAAACTTGTTTTAATAAAGTTTACTGCAGCCGCCGCCCCCTGAATCGCCTCCGTACTACTCTGCAGGCTGCGCCCCGTTAGCATATCCATACTGAAAATGAGGGGGGTGGCGATGCCCGGGGTCCCCGGTTGTATAGCCTGGGCCACGGCCAGCAGCACCATTACCTCCGCCGCAGCCAACAGCACCGTGCCCGCCATGGTCACCGGTGCCGTGCCGCCTGCACTGGGCAGGCTGCAGGCATGGATGGGAACTCCCCGGCGGCAGGCCTGCACGATAACCTCCAGGTCCATGTACTTATAATCGAGGGGCGTCAGGGAACAGGTAATGAAACTGACAAGGGGGCGCTTGCCCAGTTCTGCCGCCCCACCGGCGGCCAGTTCGGCCAGCTGGAAAAGATAGGGGATACTTTCGCCGCTGTAAGGCTGGATCCAGATATGCTTGGGACAGTAAGTGAGCATTTCCCGCAGAGCATGGATGTCGGCTGTTTTCCCCGGCACATCCACAGGGGAGGGGAAAGCGCAAAAATTTATATGGTCGAGAGATCCCACCAGTTTGGCCCAGGTTGCCACGTCCCGGATGCGGGTACGGTGGTACTCTCCGTCTTCCGGATCGAGGAAGCCGGGAGCCCCTGTTCCCGTGCGCACATAAAAACCTCCATCCGCGCGGGGGATCTCCAGGTCAAACCTGGGATCACGGGCCGCCAGCAGCACTTGTTTGGGTATCTTGCCGATCAGGTCCTCCAACAGTTTTCGGGGGAAACGGACCATCTTTGTGGCCCCATCAACGTTGGCCCCCGCCCCGGCCAGGATCTCCACAACCGCCGCATGGTCCATGCGCACGCCTTTCTGCTCCAGCAGGGTAAAAAGTTTTTCCTTTAACACGGCCTGTTCAGCGGGAGAAAAGACAAATTTTGGCGTCATATATGTCATGCGTAAACCTCCTGCACTACATTTTAAAGGGAACTGGCTTAGCCGGCCAGCGCCTGCTTAACAACCTCCACCCCGTCGAGGGCGTTTTCACCGTAATAATCAGCATTGATTTCCCGGGCAAACTCTTCCGTCACCGGCGCCCCGCCAACAATAACTTTGAGGCGGCCGTCATCCCGTAGGCCGGCAGCACTAATCGCCTCCACCGTCCTGGCCATGGCCGGCATGGTTGTGGTAAGCAGGGCGGAAAGACCTACCACATCAGGCTTATGCTCCTTGATGGCATCGACAAATGCCTGTGGCGAGATATTCTCTCCAATATCCACCACTTCAAAGCCATTGGCCACAAACATCATCTCTACCAGGCTCTTGCCGATATCATGAATATCTCCTTCCACTGTCCCCAGCAGCACCTTCCCCTTCATTTTCACGTTTTGATCACCCTGTTCTAGAAGGGGACGGAGTACCAACAGAGCCTCGTGCATGGTGCGGGCGGAAAGCATAACCTCGGGAATAAACATATCTTCAGCGGCAAAGCGCTTGCCCACTACGTCCATGCCCTGCATCAGGCCCTTTTCCAGGATCTCCTCCGCGCTAAGGCCTTCTGCCAGTGCATGGCTGACCTGCTCTTTTATTTCCTGCAACTTACCCTCTTCAATGCTTTTTGCCAGTTCATTTAAGATGGACATCTGCTTGCTCCTTTTATTAATTCTCGTAATATTTATTTTCCGCCTCTTTGAGGGCACCGTAAAACTCGTCCAGGACGCGCTTATCCGTGGGGGGAGTGAGATAACTGACAACTACTACCAGCACGGCCGATACCAGCATACCAAAGGTGCCGTACCACATCCAGCCCACACCCCAGGCGAAATAGGTGAGCAGGACGGTAATCGCCCCTACCAGTGAGGCTATTGCTGCAGCCGTAGCCGTGGCACGCCGCCAGTAGAGGGCCGCCACCAGCACGGGGAAAAGGGGCATAACGATGGCAATGGCGAACATGATCAATGTCCAGATTAATTCAGGTGGCTTAAAAGCCAGGAACATGCTGCCGATCCCGAGAAAAAGGATAACTATCCTAGCTACCAGCATTTTCTTATCGTAAGAAAGTTTCAGGTTAAAGGTTTTATCCAGAAAGTCTTCGGAAACAATGGAGCCGGCCACCAGCAGGAACGAGTTGGCGGTGGACATACCTACGGCCACAGCGCCCACGAAAAAGCTGATCATGAGGAAGGAAGCCAGGCCCATACCATAGGGACTGATAATTGCTTCAATAAGGAAGGGGATTATTAGTTCCGTCTGCTCCGTGCCCAAACCCGGCACCAGGGCAATACCCAGCAGACCGATCACCATTGTCCCTGTCCAGACCAACGTCTGTAAAACAGGGACGTAGGCCATGAGTTTACGCTGTGTAACCAGGCTCTGACCTGTGTAGGCGGCCCGCACAAAGACGTGGGGCAGCATGATAGTCCAACCAATGGCACAGGCCAGGGGATAGCCGAGGCGCGCCTCATAAGGTACCCAGTAATCGGGGCCGGGATAGGAAAACCAGGCGTTTGTATTTGTCCAAACATTGTTCACCGCTGCAGTAATGGAACCGCCAAAACCAACGGAGAGAGTACCAAAGGCAATAACCCAGAGCAGGACAATAAAGAGCCAGCCCTGCAGCGTGTCAGTCCAGGCCACGGAGCGCATACCCCCCAGCACCACGTAAACAAGCATGGTTAGGGTCATGACCACGATGACAGTGTGATAGGAGATGGTGCCGCCCGAGGCCACTTCCGCAGCACGGCCGCCGGCCACGAGCACGGAAGCCACGTAGGGCAGGGAAGCCACCAGAAAAATAATGGCCAGTATAATACGCAGGATCGGGCTACGAAAACGATCATCATAGACATCGGCAGGTGTAACATAATTGCGTCTGCTGTTTAACAGCCAGACCTTGTTCATCACAAAATAGGCCACAACAGGAAAGAGGGGTATATAGCTAAGCTCTGACAGGTAGAACACAAAGCCGCCCCGGTAGTAGCCGCCAGGACCGGCAAAGAAGACCCAGGTACTCATCAGGGAGGCAATATAGGTCATGATCAGCACGAGAGTGCCAATTGAACCTCTGCCTGTATAATAGTTCTGACTAGTCTTAATCTCCTGGTTACGCCAGGCATAAATCCCCACAGCCGCAACCAGTATACTGTAAACGATAAATACAGTCCAAACAGAAGTGCCTGATAACATTTAGAGTCCCTCCTTTCCGGACGCATTAACATTCACCGATTCTTCTGCGGCAGCCTTTAGCTTGCGCTGGCTGTTCAACCTGAAAAGTCCCCCATAAATAATGATCCAAAGGGGAATCAAGGTCAGGGCGCCGTGCCACAGGGCCCCCACCGCGTCGCCAAACGCCGGGATACCGGGCAGGTTATAAAGCAGGTAGAACACTACCACAAGAGCCAGCCACCATTTTTCCGTCTTCTTATACGACTCTTTACCCAAAATGATACCCTCCTTTAATTTTTTGTACCCTCGCGGAAGTATCGGGGGGATGAGTCAAAATATCCCATCTCTGGATAATTCCCAAAGGGCTTAGTCTTACTTAGTCTTAATAGTGAAAAAACTGTTTCTGCTCTTGTGTCCTTGCAATAAATATGCCAAAACAGAAAGACTGATTTAACAGTATTTCCAGGACGGATGGAACGGCAGGTTTGCGCCTGCATGGATCAATAGTGATACAAAGTGTCTCACGTTCGATTATATGTCTCACTTATGAGACAGCATCAGACCTTTTGATGCCAAACTTGCCCATTTTTCGGTTCAATGTGGCCCTGCTGATACCAAGGCGTTTGGCAGCAGCAGTAGTTGTGGCACTGTTTTTCAAGGCATTAATAATTAAAAGCCGCTCCGTTGCTGCAAGTACTTCTTCCAGGTTGTCACCCACCGCAGGCAGACAAGTACCGACGTTGCCGCCGTAAATTTTGCGGGGGGCAAGCTCCACGGGGAAAGCTGTGGCCTGCAAAATATTACCCGTATTGGTAACAACCATTCTCTCCACAATGTTTACCAGCTCCCGCACGTTGCCGGGCCAGGAGTAATGCTCCATGACATCGATCAGCTCCGCAGACAGGATCTTCTCAAAACCGTACTTGCGGTTAAATCGCTGCACATAGTGCTTGGCCAGGGCTAGAATATCTTCTTTCCTTTCCCGCAGGGGAGGTACCTCCAGGGGGACCACATTCAAGCGGTAATAGAGGTCTTTACGAAATAAACCCTGTTCCACCAGTTCTAACAAGTTTTTATTGCTGGCGGCAATAACGCGGATATCCACTTTCTTCACCTGGGAAGAGCCGATTTTGGTAAACTCCCTTTCCTGCAGCACACGCAACAGCTTTACCTGCAGGTCAGAGGGCATCTCCCCGATTTCGTCAAGAAAAATACTGCCCCCATCTGCCAGTTCAAAAAGACCCGCTCTTCCTTCCCGCGCTGCCCCTGTAAAGGCGCCGTATTCGTAGCCGAACAGTTCCGCTTCCAGCAGGTCCCGGGGGATGGCCCCGCAGTTTACGGTGATAAAGGCCTTGTCCGCGCGGTGCGGGTTGGCCCGGTGCAGCAGCCTGGCCACCACTTCCTTGCCCACGCCCGACTCTCCCTGGATGAGCACGGTGGTGTCAACATTGGCCAGGCGTTTGGCCAGATCCAGCAGGGAAAGCATTTTTTTGCTCCGGACCACAATGTCTTCGTTTTGCATCTGTAACCAGCGCATATCTGTAAGCTGAACCTGAAAGCCTTCGACTAGCTTCTGGGATTGCCTCAGTCTTTCTTTGAGGGAATAAAGCTCCGTTACATCGTGGCTGCTGATCACTACCATCTCTACCGTGCCGTCGTCACCGAATACGGGAACCCCTACCGTCAGGCATTTTGTCCCCGTGCTGATCTCCTGGAGCATAGTTACCGGTTTGCCTGTGGCAAGAACTTGTTCTGAGATGCTCACATCAAAGACCCTGTCTTTCACCAGGTCAGCCACATATTTACCCACGTACTTTTCCGCTGGCAATTGCAGTAGCCTCTGCATGGCCGGGTTGGAACGGAGGATCCTGCCCTGCCTGTCAATGATGCTGATCCCGTCAAAACAATGTTCAAAAACTGCCTCCAGTTCCCGTAAACGGTTTTGCAGCTCTTCCAGTTGACTTCGTGCGCCCTTTTCCATGCCCGTTCATCATCCTCACAACAACTTTTTGCAAAGATTATATCACAACCAGGACAGGATAAAGACGGCTAACTTTTTGAATATTAGCTAAAATTTAGCGTTGCTGCATCATGATACAGCACCTGCCTTGGCCAAACAACATTATATTATTACTGGAAAATCGTGCAGCAGCCGGGGCAGGAGGTTGGGCCTGTTTGGTAGAATTCTTTAAACAGCAGGGCAGATAATAAAAGCGTATCGTCGTAAGCGTCAAACTTTCCCCACCTGGAACAAACTCTGAGAATGTAAGATAATCTTCCTCAGAATATGAATTTGAGGAGGATTTCTTTATTATGACGAAACTCGAGCAGCAAAAAGAATGGGAGAATCGGATTAATCAATATCGAGCCAGCAGTCAGAGCGTCAAAGAATGGTGTGCAGCCAATGATATCAACCCTGGACGTTTGTGGTACTGGCTTCGCAAATTTAAGGCCAATAATGATGTCTCTTTAATACAACCAGACCAGTGGCTCCCCGTAGAAGTGCGCGAATACGCATCCATGCACAACGCCTTACTGATCAGAGTAGGCGAAGCCTGCATTCAAGTAAAAACCGGTTTTGATCCAGCCCTGCTTACCCAGGTGGTCCGCACGCTGTTAACATTATGCTGAACGAAGTCAGCATCGATCAGGTCTACCTCGCCTGCAGCGCTACAGATTTGCGGAGCAGCAAAACGCTGAACTGACAGCCAAACTGACCTGGCTTGAGGAACAGTTTCGCTTAAGCCAACAGCAGCGCTTCGGGCGCTCCAGTACTGCCGGGCAGTCTGGCTTCACTTTCGGCAGTAGCACATATCATGATCCAGAAGTATGCGTTTGCTTAAACGGATAGGGCTTTAAGATATTGCTTACAACTTCATGGGAAAAGGCTTTGAAGATCAAGGCTTTTTGAAGGGCTTCTTCAATAACCGTATCGTCGTAGTAGTCCCTGAGAAAGAGAATCTTTTGAGTATGGTAGGCGGCATTTACGCTAAGGCGTTCCTTGAGCCCCTGGTAGAAGGGGGCTCCGGACGGGAATACTTTGACACTTCATCCACATACGGGGCTATCTTTTTCTCACCTTCCACCCTGCGGATGTACTGAGGTTTTTGAGCGTTATCTAAGGCTTTGCGAACAGTATTACGGGAAATATTTAGCATTCTAGCGATAGCCTTCTTGCCGTATCCTTCTCTGGCCAAGTTACGTATGGTTGTCCATTGCTCCACTGATGGGCGACTAAGGGGCCGCTCTACCGGGATGTGCGTGACCGTCTTAAAGACCTATTT
>CALJJZ010000010.1 GCA_937973635.1 uncultured Bacillota bacterium
GAGCAGCTTGACGAAATGGATCAGCTCATCGGGGTCTTTGGTATCCACGCAGATGGGAAAAGCGTCGACGCCGCCCAGGTACTTGAAGAGGAGGGCTTTGCCCTCCATGACGGGCAGGGCGGCTTCGGGGCCGATGTCGCCCAGGCCCAGGACGCGGGTACCGTCGGAGACAACGGCGACAAAGTTGCCTTTGTTGGTATGGCGGTAAACTTCGTTTCTGTCAGCGTGGATGGCTTTACAGGGTGCAGCGACGCCCGGTGTGTACCAGATGGCAAAATCATTATAGTCGCGCACGGCTGACTTGAGGCAGACTTCCAGCTTGCCCCGGTAGAAAGGGTGCAGCTCCATGGCGTCGGCAGCAGGTTTTTGCGCTTTTTTTAACAACTCGTCTTTATCCAAGGGAATTTTCAACTCCTTTTTTGATTTGGTCTCCTTCAGCCTCCCGGTTGGTCTCCCGGCGGGCGGCCGCGTTTCGCCCCTGGCAGAGACAGGTCCTTCGTTTTCCGCCCGGCGCTAATCAATGAGGGCATAGCGGCGGCGGCCTTCGACGTAAAGGTCATGGCCATAGGCGTCGTTAATGACCAGGGCCGGAAAATCCTCCACCACCAGACGGTAAATCGCTTCAGGCCCCAGCTCACCGTAGGCCACCACTTCCGCCGCCCTGATCCTCCGGGACAGCAGAGCGCCGGCACCGCCGGTGGCAGCCAGGTATACGGCCTTATACTCCTGCAAGGCCCGGATCACCGCAGCGCTGCGCTGACCTTTGCCCATTACCGCCTTAAGGCCGCAAGCTAAAAGGGCAGGGGTATATGGGTCCATGCGGCCGCTGGTGGTGGGGCCCGCGGAGCCGATGACTCGACCGGGCCCGGCCGGAGTGGGACCCATATAATAGATGACTTGCCCCTTCAGGTCAAGGGGCAGGGGCGCGCCTGCCGCCAGCAGCTCCGCCATTTTTTTATGGGCGGCGTCCCGGGCAGTGTAGATCACGCCGGAGAGAAGGACCCTGTCTCCGGCCTTTAACGCCATAACCTGTGCATCGTCCAACGGAGGGGTAATCTTTTTTATCTGCGCCATGGCAGTCTCCCGCGCCTCTCCCTTTATTAAATAATCCGCTATCAAATGATCCGCTGCCCATGCCGGCAGGCATGGCAGCCGATATTTACCGCCGCCGGCATGCTGGCAAGGTGACAGGGCCAAACTTCCATATGCACCGCCAGGGCGGTAAGCCTGCCGCCAAAGCCCTGCGGGCCGATGCCTGTTTTATTAATCTGCTCCAGTATCTCCTTTTCCAGGGCGGCGTAGTCCGGGTTTGCGTGGGGACGGCCCAAGGGGCGGAGCAGCGCTTTTTTGGCCAGGTAGGCCACATATTCAAAATTGCCGCCAAAGCCGACCCCCACTACCAGCGGCGGGCAGGGGTCGGGGCCCGCCCTGCTTACGGTTTCCACGACAAAATCTATCAGGCCCTGCCGGCCCTGGGAGGGCGTAAGCATCTTTAAAGCGCTCATATTTTCGCTGCCGCCGCCCTTGGGGAGAAGGGTTATCTTTACCCGGTCGCCGGGGACGAGCTGCAGGTGGATGACGGCAGGGGTATTATCGCCGCTGTTGACCCGCTGCAGGGGATCCAGGACAATGGAATGGCGCAGGTAAGCCTCTTTGTAACCGCGGCGCACCCCCGCCTGCAGCGCCTCGTTAAAGTCGCCGCCCACCAGGCGCACCTCTTGGCCCAGCTCCACAAACAAGACGGCTGTCCCCGTATCCTGGCAGACGGGCAGCCCCTCCGCTGCGGCAATACGGGCGTTTTCCAGGAGCTGTGCCAATACTTCCCGCCCCGCCGGAGAGACCTCTTCCGCCAGGCCTTTTCCCAGGGCGGCCAGAAGGTCATCCCCGAGGCGGCAGTTGGCCTCCCCACAGAGCTCCGCCACGGCGTCAGTAAGCAGCGACACATCTATTTCCCGCATCCCATCACTCCCGGCCATATCCTTTGCCTGCACATATGGAAACTTAACGTATCTAATTTCGCCCCCGCTGCCTGTATTTCCTTTCCCCTTGGCCTTAAATCTTTTAAAACGGCATTTTTAGTGTCGGCAGCTAGGCAAAGTGGATATTTTTTCCCATTTAATTATTGCTAGATCCTAATAATAATATATAATTATGTTGTTATTGCCTTGTAGTTACAGTAAGGGGGCACGCTGTCCCTGGACAATGCAATAAGGAGGCACCCACCCTGGAGGCAGCAGGATTAAAAAATAAAGCCCCGGACCCTCTGTCACGGTACCGTTTGCTGCAGTTGACGGCAGCCATACTCCTTGCGGCGCTGCTTCTTAGCACGCTCTTCTACCTGTACATAAAAACCCCCTCCAGCGCTGCAGGCCAAGAAAATTCCTGGACCAAAGCAGCTGCTATTTTAGAGCCCCACGCCACCGCCAGCAGCAGCTCCCGGGCAAGTACCGTTAAAGAGTACCAGCTTTTGCTCCTGGCAGCCCTGGGGCTGGCCCTGGGGTTGCTCTGTTTTATCCTGTCCCGTACCGCCTTCGCCGCCAGGGCGCTAAAACCTGTTTTCCAGCAGACAAAGCAGGCCTTTAGGCAGCTGGCGGAAGAATACGAGATCGTCTTTAACGGGACGCAGGACGCCCTCTTCCTCCTTGAAGTCACAGGGCCGGGAGAATTCCGCTTCCTCCGGAACAACCGCTCCCACCAAGAAAAAACAGGCATTACCCTGGAAGCGCTCCAGGGGAAAACCCCAAAAGAGCTCCTGGGCGCCGAGCTCGGCGAAGTCGTTTCCAAAAACTACCAGAAATGTGTAGAGCAGGCAGCACCCCTTTCCTATGAAGAAACCCTTAAGCTGCCGGCGGGGGAAAGGACCTGGTTTACGACCCTGACGCCCGTTTTACGCCACGGCAAGGTGCACCATATTGTAGGCTCTAGCCAGGATATTACGCAGCGCAAAGAAATAGAAAAGGCCCTGCGCCTCTCTGAAGAACGCTACCGCCTGCTGGTGGAAAACGCCACGGAAGCTATCATCGTCTTCCAGGACGGAAAGGCAAAATACTTTAACCCCAGGGGGCTGGAGATCCTGGGCTTGCCCGCGGAGGAAGCCCTTAGCCGGTCCCTTTTTGACTTTATTCATCCCGACGACCGGCAAACAGCAGAGCTAAAGGAGCAAGCAACACGGCAAGGCGGGGGGCAAACCCAGTTTACTGTGCGCCTTATTACCATAGGCGGTGCCACAAAATGGCTAGAGGTAAGCGGCGTGGCCATTGACTGGGAAAACAGCCCCGCTGTGCTCTTCTTTGCCAACGATATCACCGAACGGAAGCGCAATGAGGAAAGGCTGGAATTTCTCAGCCTGCATGACGGGCTGACAGGCCTTTATAACCGCTCTTTTTTCGACGAAGAAATGAAACGGCTCACCGGCAGCCGGGAATACCCCATCACCATTATCTCCGCCGACTTGGACGGCCTGAAGCTCATTAACGACACACTGGGGCATGCCCAAGGGGACAGGTTAATTATAGCCTGTGCTGCAGTTTTGCAGAAATCCCTGCGCAGCTCCGATATCCTAGCCCGCATCGGCGGAGACGAATTTGCCGTATTGCTGCCGCGCACCGACAGGCCTACGGGCAACCTGATCCTCCAGCGCATCCGCGCCCAGCTGGAGCAGCACAATTTTGCCAACCCGGAGCTGCCCCTTAGCATCTCCCTTGGCCTGGCCACAGCAGAAGAACCCCAAACCTCCCTGGAGGAGATATATAAAAAAGCTGATGACCGCATGTATAAAGACAAGCTGGCACGCAGGGAGTTAACCCGCAGCCTGGCTGTGGATATCCTCCTGAACGCCCTGCACCAGCGGGACGAAAAAGCCCTGGAGCAAGCCCAGAAGGTGGCAGGGCTCTGCCTGGAGCTGGGGGAAAAACTGCAGCTGCCGGCAACGCACCTCATCGACCTGGTGTTGCTGGCCCAGGTGCACAAACTGGGCTTAATTGCCGTGCCTGAGTATATCATCATCAAAACAGAGGCCCTTACCCCTGAAGAAATGGAAGCCATCAGGCAGCACCCGGAAAAGGGACATCGCATCGCCCTCTCCTCCCCGGACCTGGCCGAGCTAGCGGACCTGATCCTAAAGCAGCAAGAGTGGTGGGACGGTAGCGGCTACCCCTTAGGGCTAAAGGGAGAAGCAATCCCTCTGCTCTGCCGCATCCTGGCCTTGGCCAGCACCTACATTGCCCTAACCGAAGACCGGCCGTACCGCAAGGCTTTAAGCAAAGAAGCGGCCCTGGAGGAGATCAAAAACCACGCCGGCACCCGCTTTGACCCTACTCTGGTCCAGCTTTTTTTGAAATTAATTTAACATTGTTTTAAAATATGGGAAAACCCTAGAGGGTTTTTCTGTGTTTATGAAGAAATATAAATAATTAACCAGTAATAACTATCGCTTTCATCGCCTTAAGATCTTTACTTTTTTTTAATAATAAATTTTTAAGGAGGTTTACTTTAAATTATGCATGGGGAAGGAAATTGCCCAGTAACAGGGGCGTCGAAAAACAGGACCGCCGGCCGCGGCCTCACAAACCGTGACTGGTGGCCCAACCAGTTAAATCTTAAAATGCTGCACCAGAACCCCCCTGCGCGGAACCCGTGGGGAGAAGAATTTAACTATAAGGAAGAATTTAAAAAATTGGACCTGGAGGCGGTAAAAAAGACCTCCACGCCCTCATGACCGACTCCCAGGAGTGGTGGCCGGCAGATTACGGCCACTATGGAGGGCTGATGATCAGGATGGCCTAGCACAGCGCCGGTACCTACCGCAAAGGCGACGGGCGAGGAGGTGCTGTTTCGGGCAGCCAGAGGTTTGCACCCCTCAACAGCTGGCCGGACAATGCCAACTTAGACAAGGCGCGCCGCCTGCTCTGGCCGATCAAGAAAAAATACGGCAAAAAGATCTCCTGGGCCGACCTGATGATCCTGGCCGGCAATGTGGCCCTGGAATCAATGGGCTTTAAGACCATAGGGTTTGGCGGCGGCCGGGAAGACATCTGGGAGCCAGAAGAAGACGTCTACTGGGGCGCTGAAGAAGAATGGCTCGGCGATGCCCGCCACTTAGCGGAAGGGGAGCTGGAAAACCCCCTGGCTGCGGTGCAGATGGGCCTGATCTACGTCAACCCCGAAGGGCCCGGCGGCATGCCCAATGTCCTCGCCTCCGCCAAGGACGTGCGCGAGACCTTTGCCCGTATGGGTATGAACGACGAGGAGACTGTGGCCCTCATCGCCGGGGGGCATACCTTCGGCCGCTGCCACGGCGCCGTCAGCCCTGAATTTGTGGGCCCCGAACCCGAAGCCGCCCCCATCGAACAGCAGGGCCTCGGCTGGAAGATCAGCAAAGGCAGCGGTAAAGGTAGCGACACTACCACCAGCGGCATCAACGGAGCCTGGACCTCCACCCCCACCAAATGGGACAACAAGTACCTGAAACTCCTCTTTAAATATGAGTGGAACCTCGTCAAAAGCCCGGCCGGCGCCTTTCAGTGGGAAGCGGTCAACCCCGACGCCGATGACCTGGTCACAGACGGCCATAACCCAGAGAAAAATACCCGCCCATCATGACCACGGCGGACCTGGTCCTGCGCCTAGATCCCCTCTACCGGCCCATCGCCAAGCGTTATCTGTAGAACCTTCAGGAGATCGCCGTTGCCTTCGCCCGCGCCTGGTTTAAGCTGACCCACCGTGATATGGGCCCGCACTCGCGCTACCTCGGCCCGGAAGTCCCGGAAGAAGATTTTATCTGGCAGGACCCGTTGCCCCCGCTGGACCATGAGCTCATCGACGAAGGAGATCAGGCCGCCCTTAAAGCCAAGATCCTCGCCAGCGGGCTCTCCGTTAGCGAGCTGGTCTATACGGCGTGGTCAGCGGCCTCGACCTTCCGCGGCTCCGACAAACGTGGCGGAGGCAACGGCGCCCGCCTGCGCCTGCTGCCCCAAAAAAATTGGGAAGTCAACCAACCCGCCCAGCTAGAAAAGGTGCTGCAGGTCCTGGGAAAAATACAACAGGAATTCAACAGCGCCCAGCCCGGCCGCAAGAAGGTCTCCCTAGCCGACCTTATCTTCCTGGCCGGCTGTGCCGCCGTGGAGCAGGCAGCTCGGAATGCTGGCTTTAACCTCCCTGTCCCCTTCAGCCCGGGCCGCACCGATGCCTCCCAGGAGCAGACAGACATAGACTCCTTCGCCGTGCTGGCGCCGAAGGCAGACGGTTTCCGCAATTATGTCCAGGCTAAATTTGCCGTTACTCCCGAGGAGCTGCTCGTAGATCGGGCACAGCTGCTGGGGCTTACAGCTCCTGAGATGACCGTCCTGGTAGGCGGCATGCGGGTACTGGACGCCAATTACCAAAAGTCACGGCACGGCGTCTTGACAAAAAACCCCGGCAGCCTGACCAACGACTTCTTTGCCCAGCTGCTGGATATGGGCACCACGTGGGAGGCGACCTCTGCAGACCCTGACATCTACGAGGGGAAAGACCGTAAAACCGGCGAGCGTAAATGGACGGCCACTCGCGTGGACCTGATCTTCGGGGCAAATTCAGAGCTGCGAGCCATCGCAGAGGTGTATACCAGCGACGATGCCGCTCAGAAATTTGCCGCAGACTTTATCAAAGCATGGCACAAAGTAATGAACGCCGACCGTTTCGACCTCCAGTAACAAAGCATCCAGGGCGCAGGGGAGAGGGTGACAGGAGCCGGTGCTCCTGTCACCTTTTTTTGGGCTGGCAGGAGGGTGGCCTCAATTCACGGCGGGCAGGCCGGCTTACTTGCCTTCACCAGCAGCTCATAGCGGGAAGGCTTTAAACCATAAATCCGGGTATAGCCGGTTTTGCGCAGCATTTCTTCAAGCTCTGCCGGGGCAAAAAATTTCCCTGGTTCACCCAAAAATTTTTCCACCAGCCCTAAAAAACGGATTAAGGGGAAGCTGCCGTCAAAATCCAGGATATAAAGGTTACCGTCTTCCTTTAATACCCGCCAGGCCTCCCCCAAAGCTTTCCGCCGCGCGGGAAGGTGGTGCAGAGTATCAACCATGAGCACCGAGTCAAAATAATTATCCTTAAAAGGAAGGGCCGTGGCCTCGCCCCGGAAGACCTGCTCCCGGGGCAGCCGCTTTGCGGCCTGCTTGAGCATGGCGGCAGACTGGTCCAATAAGGACACCCGGGCACCGCGGCAGAAAAGGGCATAGGCCAGCTTTCCCGTGCCGCCGCCAATGTCCAGCACCTTTTCCCCTTCCCCTAACTCTAAGTTGGCCAGGATAACCTCCTGCTGGTGCTTTTGTACAGCGGCAAATAACAGGTCATAAAAGGGAGCTATGGCCGCAAAGAGCAGCCCCATGCCTTCACCCCCGCTCTTTGAAAGCTCAGGTCTTATCTCTCTAGCTTCTCCTTAAACGATAGGCGACGAAGCATAAAGACAAAGTTTATTAGCTTATAATTCTTGTAAGGCAATTCCCCATACTATATAATTAATAACTACAGGGTAGCAGTCTTCTCACTTTCGCTAAGCTAATCCCTGCCTTCTCTTGGGCAAAGTCTTAAAAAAGATAAGGAGGTGGCTAAAAATGGAAAAGAAATTCCTCACTCCGGCTGAAGCCGCTGAAATCCTGGGGGTCAAAGAAGAGACGGTCCTCTCTTACATAAAAACCGGCGAGCTCGAGGCCGAGCCGGCAGGCAACCACTACAAAATTGCGGCCGAAGATTTTGAGCTCTTTAAAGAGCTCAAAAACAAGGGGATTTTTACCCGCAGCCCCCATAGATGCAAAGGGACAAATTAACGGACAGGAGAAAGGGGCACCTGTGCTAGGTGCCCTTTTTTAGTTGCCGTTACACTAATTATCCTGTATCCGTTGTCTAGAGGCTGACAGGAAAAGCAGCACCTCCTAAATAGTCCATTCATCGTGGACAATACCCACCAGGTACCAGATCCCGTTTGTTTGTTCAAAAACCAGGCGCAGGCTGCGCCAGTCCATGCCCGCGTACTGGGGATCAAAGCCGGTAAAATGGAACTCTACAAAGGAGCCGTTCGGATAGACCTGATTCAAGTTAATAAGGGTGTTGCCCGTGCCGATGATCGTGTTGTTGCCGATGAGGTGGGGGCTGGCAAAGTCCTGGTCATAGATGAAGCGCCCGTAGTAGTCGTTGAAATTGTAGTCGATGGGGTCGCCCGTCCCATCAAAAGCGCCCCACGTATATACCTGGCTGCTTGCGGGCAGGGACGCCACGGCCTGGGCACTGAAAAACAGGTCACTTTGCAGATTGACGTAGCCGTAAGGGGAAAAGCGCACTCCTTTGACGGGGTCAACATACGCGGCAAGGCCGTTCATATCCTGATCCCGGAGCAGCTCCACAGCCTGCAGCGCCGTCAGGAGCAGAGAGCTGCCGGGGCCGGGGCTTGGGGCTGCGCTTGTCTGTGCTAAAGCCTCAAGCTCCGCCTTAAGCTCCAGCACCTCTTTTTGCAGCCCTTCCTTCTCCGCAGTCAGCCGGCCGATTAGCTCGTCGCGCTGTGCCAGTTCTTCTGCCACTGCCTCCCTGTTGGTGGCAGCAGGTCCACCCCCTGTGGTGCAGCCGGCGAGTAAGGAAGCGACCAACAGCAACGCCACCAATGCATTAATTTTAAGCTTCACCATCTCCACCATCTCCATCTGTTTTTATCTCTCCCTAATATCTATCCAACAGTTGCAGATATTCTTTAAATATATTTTTAATTCCTGCCGCTGGCGAGAAGCAATATCTCCCCCGGCAGATAATTGCCCGCTTAGCAAAAACAACTATAAGCTTTGAGCAAACGATCATCCATCTCAAAATAGAATTTTACAAAAGAGGTGCCGTCTCTGCCGGTCCGTATGCCGTGGACTGTATCCGCCAGTTCGATCGTGCTGCGCAAGTGGGTGATCATGATGAGCTGGCGCTTGGCTGCCAGTATTTTTAAAAGGGCCTGCATCTGGTGGTGGTTAGTCCAGTCCAAGGAGGGCTCCACCTCGTCCAAGAGGTAAAATGGGCTCTGCAGCATCTCGAAGATAGATAAAATCAAGGATAATGAGCAAACGGTTTTTTCACCACCAGAGAGCTGGACGGCCTCCCTCATGCCTTTACCTTTAAAGGCAGCACAGATATTCAGCACAGGTCCGTTATCTTTCGAGTAAGACAGAGTCGCGTCACCTTCAGGTATAAGGAGCTGGAAAAAATATTTGAAATTGTAGTTAATTGTGGCCAGCAGTGCTTCGGTTATCTCTGGGACGCCCAGCAGATCTAGCAGGTAGGCATATCGCTCTTTACCGCTCATGTGCATAAATTTATTGATCTCCTCTTGCCTGACCAGCGTTTTCACTGTATCGCCCATGGAGAGGGCAGCGAGTTTATGCTGGTAATCCTGTTCCTGCACCGGAGCTCCATCGACGAAATAGGTATCCCCGCCCTGCCTGTGCCGCTGCCGGGAGAGGACCACCATAGGAGCTTCTTCCTGGCCCCTGCATTGTAAGTGGAGTTCGACCTTGGCCGTTTGTGCCGGCGCATGTTTTGCTGTGCCTTCAAAAAAAAGCCCTTCAGCGCTGCCGCTGCGCAGGCGACCAAGATCTTTCTCCCCCAGAGCCCAGGCAATGGCATCCAGGATGTTAGACTTACCCACCCCGTTGTTACCAATAATGACGGCAATGCCGGGTTTGAAGTCCACGACGGCTTCCCGGGCATAAGATTTAAAACCGTTAATAATCAGTTTTCGCAGAAACATGGCAGATGCTCCCTTTTTTATATTGGCCTGCAAAGACCAGGCAGCAATAGTTTTATGCTGCCAGTATAGCAATTTTCTGTTAATTACGTCAACTAGGCCCCATGTTTATGGGCGGAGATTGCTCGATCAATTACCGATTGAATTACAGGCAAACAACACCTGCCCAGGGGGTTGTTGAGCTCACAATTATTTTCTCTCATCGCCCCCGTAAGCCTGGCAACGTCTTTAATGTTTTTGGCTCCGCCTTTTAAGACGGCATCAATTATCTGCTGTTCTGTAACCTGGTTGCAATAACAAATATATTTGGGGTCAGCATCTTTTTTATACCAGACGGGGAGTTTGATCTGATCCCGCCAAAAGAATACGTCTCCGGCCAAATCAAAATAAACAAGATAACATCCTTCACTTAAACAGATATAATAAGCCCCTTCGTTTACCTTTGCCGCAAGATCTGCAAGCACGAGGTGCTTAACAGTTCCAGCCTTAACCGCTTCTGCCGGGCCTTTACACCTTGGGCATCTTACACCTTGCTCTGCTGTCCCAGCAGGATCAGCCTTACAGCTTCAATTTGTCTGTTTGAAAGGATCGTTTGCCATCCCTTTCATCTCCTTTTTAAAAATAGGGTGTATAAGCTCCAGGTATCTCCGGCCCCATGGCTACATATGTTCCTGATACCCCGTCCCTTTCAATATAAGCAACCGCCCTTGCTGCCTAGCGATACTTCTCCCTGCAATAATTACCTGCCTCAGAATTATTATAGCCCTATAACCTTTGGACGTAAACTCAACAACATCGGAGCCGGCCAATTTTTATAATATTGCCTTGCCTATCATGCTAATCCCGATCCAAATGTTCCGCAGCTCCAACTATGAAAGAAGATAACGCTTTTTGTCGCCAAAAAAAACGTGGGGCCGAAGCCTCACGCATACCCTAAAACTGTGCTTTTGTGTTGGTCGGGGCGACAGGATTTGAACCTGCGACCTCCTGGTCCCAAACCAGGCGCGCTACCAAGCTGCGCCACACCCCGGCGTAGCAAAATTTTAACATGCTGCCGCTTAAATTGCAACTGCCCCCTCAGGAAGACAACACCTCAGGGACGCAACGGCACGCCCGGGGGCACCCGTTAGTCCTTTAGCGTTAACTCCTCGAGGGCCTGGCGGAGCTTACGCAGAGCGCGGCCGCGGTGGCTGAGCAGGTTTTTCCTTTCCCTCTCCAACTGCGCAAAGGTCTCCCTTTCGCCTTCCGGGATAAAAAGGGGGTCGTAGCCGAAGCCCCCGTCGCCCCGAGGCGCAGGAGCGATACTGCCCCGGCAGCTCCCCTCCACCGTAAGCGTGGGCTGGCCCGGCCGGGCCAGGGCCAGGACACAGGTAAAGCGCGCGCCCCGCTGCTCCGGCGGAACATCTTTCATCAGTTCCAGCAATTTGGCATTGTTCTCCTCGTCAGCAGCCCCTTCCCCGGCAAAGCGCGCCGAGTACACCCCCGGGCGCCCCCCCAGGCAGTCCACCTCCAGGCCTGAATCGTCGGCCAGGGCCATCTCCCCGCTCCGGCGGCAGGTCTCCTCCGCCTTGAGCACGGCGTTTTCTTTAAAGGTGCTTCCCGTTTCGACCACAGGGGGAAACTGGGGATAGTCAGCCAAGGAAAGGATCTGCAGGGGCAGGCCCTCCAGGATCTCTTTTAGTTCCTTGACCTTGCCCAGGTTGTGCGTGGCCAAGATCAGCCGCTTCATCCCCCCGGGCCGCGCGTCTGCCACCCCGGACGCTCCCAGCGCTTTTTTTTGCCCGGCAATCAGCTCGCCGATACCCCGGGCAGCCAGGTCCAGCAGCGCGTTCAGCTGTTCGCGGCTGAAGGGTTTTTTCTCCGCCGTGCCCTGGACTTCCACCAAATGGCCGCTGCCGGTCATAACCACATTCAGATCCACTTCGGCTTCGCTGTCCTCGGCAAAGGTAAGGTCTAAGAGGGGCAGGCCCTTTACCAGCCCCACGCTTACCGCCGCCAGCCAATCCTTTAAGGGATTTACGCCGAGCTTTCCTTCCTGCCGTAAACGGCCGACGGCATCGGCAAGGGCAAGATAAGCGCCGGTGATGGCGGCGGTACGTGTTCCCCCGTCGGCCTGCAGCACGTCGCAATCCAGGCGGATCGTCCGCTCGCCCAGGGCCTGCAGGTCCACCACGGCGCGCAGGGAACGGCCGATCAAGCGCTGGATCTCGCTGGTACGGCCGCTTATCCTGCCGCTGACAGCTTCACGGGGACTGCGCCTGTGCGTGGAACGGGGCAAAAGGGAGTACTCGGCGGTAACCCAGCCCCGCTGCTCGCCCCGCATCCAGGGAGCCGTATTTTCTTCCACGGTGGCGGCACAAAGGATAATGGTCCGCCCCATCTCCAGCAAAACAGAGCCTTCGGCATAATCCAGGTAACCCCGGGTAAAGCGCACCTGCCGCAAGGCGTCGTTTTTTCGTCCGTCCAAGCGCATTCAGCTATCCCTCTCTTAACAGACCATTTTTTTTATTTTAACGCATTTTTTGTTGTTTTTGCAGGTATCATGCCCGTAGTTGTAGAATTTTTCGAAGGGGTATAAAATAAAAAAAACCAAGCGGGGAACGGCCCGCGGGAAGGAGCAAGCAGATGATTATCCGCCGCATCTTCGCTTTTCTTATCGACCTGGTCATAGCCACCCTCTTTTCCCTGGTGCCCCTGCCCGTAATCAGCGGCCTTATCTCTTTCCTCTATATGCTCCTGCGCGACGGCCTGACAGAGAGGGGCAGTATCGGCAAAAGGCTGCTCAACCTGCAGGTAACCACCCTCGGGGGCCAGCAGCTAAATTACACAGCATCGATCCGCCGCAATATTATTTTTGCCTTCCCCGCTATTTTTCATGTAATTCCTTTATGCGGCTGGATCCTTGCACACCTTTTCGGCCTCTTTATCTACGTCATTGAGCTTCTGGCCATGAACAACGACCCCAGGGGGCAGCGTTACGGCGATCGCTGGGCCGGCACCTTGGTACAGGAAGGACCACATTACTACTAAGGTTACTACTCAGAAAAACCTGTGCGCTAACCCGGCTTCCTTATTTTAGCTGGTTATAGAACAGGGGAGGGGCAAGGGGACCTTGCAGGGGCATGCCGTAGGGCAACAGCGGGGTCTCCCCCTCCACCAGTATCTGCACGCGTTCCACGCCCGGCAGCTCCGTCAGCGTCAGCACCAGCTGGTTGATAACGTTTTCCTCGCCGCTGCGCCCGCCCCGGTACTGGAGCAGTTCCCGAGAGAGATCCACCTCCAGGATCCCGCCTTTAAGGTTATAGTTACGCATTTTTACTCCCGCAGGCAGATCGCTGAAGAGGTTGCTGCCGGGGCGCGGCCCCTTTAACAGTTCTTCAAGGGCGGCCTGCACCAGATCCTCCTTTGCGGTGACAACGCGCGTGACCGGCACATAAAAGACGCTGTTTGCGCCGCGCAGTGTGCAAAAGTAAAGGCGCAGCTGCTGTGCTGTCTCCAGTGTTTTTACATCGGGGGCAATTTCCAAGTTCAGGCCGTGCTGCCGGTCAAAGGTCCCCCGCCCGGGAGTCCCGCCGGGGAAAACCTCTACGGGGCTTCCCTCCACCACAATTTCCACTTCATTAACCGTATTAAACTGCAGCAGGGTATGGATAACGCTTGCCAGCACTTCCCGCTCCATCCCCGGATCATAATCAAGAAAAGTGCGGCTGAAATCGACCCGGCAGAGCCCGCCGCGGATATTGATGCCCAGGATGGAGGTCTGGGGAGGCAGGGGCGAGCTGAGGCCGAAACGTATCTCTTCCGCGGGCGTGGGTCCCTGGATTAATTTCTCCAGGGCGGCCCGGGCCACCCCCTCGGTCCAGGGCTGGAGCACGGTGACAGGCAGGAGGTAATGGTGCTCCGCTTCCAAAAAATAAACCTGGTAACGCAGGACGCCGGGCGGCAGCTCTTCCTGCACGGGTACACTTCCCTGCCGGCGGGGCTCCGTTGCTTCATCCTTCTCCCCCGCGGCCATGCTTCCGTCCTCCTTTTCCCTTAAAAGCTGCGGCAGGTAATCCTGCAGGCAGCCGCTTGCCGTCAGCAGCAGGACCACGCTCAAACAAAAGAACAGCAGCAAATAAGAAAGAGATTTTTTACCCTCTGCTTTCTTAGTCATGGCAACCATTCCTCTTCCCTCCTTTAATGGCTTACTTTATGCTTTACTATCTATATGTATAGGGGAGAGGATATATTTATGAACAGGAAATGCGGCCCCGGGGCCGCATAGCGCTAACTTTTTTATTTTGTCACCTTGATTGCCGGCGATCCCTTTGCCCAGACTAAATCAGACTAAAAGCGGCGCTTCGTTGTCCAGGATCACCTGAAAAGCCTTTACCTCTTTTTCCAGCAGCTTAACGGCGGCCGCGCTGAATTTTTTGGCGGGACCGCTGACATAAAAACGGTGCAGCAAAGCATCCCCGCCGGGGTGCAGCAGATCCATCTCTGTAAGAATACGCCGCGCCTCTCTGGCCGTTTCCGCTGCCGAGCTGATGAGCTTCACTTCGGGCCCCATGACCGCGCCGATTACCTCCACCAGCAGAGGATAATGGGTGCAGCCCAGAATCAGCGTATCCACACCTGCCTGCTTCAGGGGGCTGAGATACTCCTCCGCTATGCCGTACACTTCCGGGCTCCGGGTCAGCTCGTTTTCCACAATGAGCACAAACAAAGGGCAGGCCTGGCTAAAGAGGGTAATGTGGGGGGCTAGCCTCTGGAAAACCTGTTGGTACGCACCGCTTTGAATGGTGCCGCTGGTGCCGATTACCCCTACCCTGCCGTTGCGGGTCTGGGCCAGGGCCGCCCTTACTCCCGGCTCAATAACCCCCAGAAGGGGCAGCTTTACCCTTTCCCGGTAATATTCCAATCCCGCCGCCGTAGCCGCATTACAGGCCACAATAATCATTTTAATCTGCTGGGTAAGCAAAAAATCAATGATGCGGTAAACAAAGCTCCTTACCTGCCAGGCCGGCCGGGGGCCATAAGGCATATTGGCCGTATCGCCAAAGTAAACCAGGGGTTCAAAGGGGAGCTGTCTCATGATCTCCCCGGCCACAGTCAGCCCTCCTACCCCCGAATCAAACAAAGCCACACCCTTATACCTCTCCAAAGCCCGGAGCACCCCTTCCCCCGCCGCTTTTTACTGCGCGCAGTTTTTTTACTTTGATTTTTTTCTTGCAAAATACCCACCGATAATTTTACGCGCATCCATAACAGAGACAAAGGCCTTTGTGTCCACTTCGTGAATACAGCGCATCAGGCGGGAAAGGTCGCGCCTTTTGACCAGGACATAGAGGATCTGGTGCGTCCCGTCGCGGCCGCACCCCTCCACCGTGGTAACGCCAAAGCCCTCCTCACGCAAGCGCACCTCCATACTGGCAAAACAGTCCAGGGAGATTACCTGCACATTGACAAAACCAACAGCAATGCGCTCCTCGATCAAGCTGCCCACATAATTGCCCGCCCCAAAGCCAGCAGCGAAAAAAACCATGTTAATGGGCTGGTCCAGGCGCGTCATTACCTGGGTGAGGGCAAGGACATAGAGGCCGGATTCAAAAAAACCCACGCAAGCGGCATTCAAGCTGCGGCCGCGCATGAGAAAAAGGATGCGCAGCGTCCCCAGGGAGACATCGACAATCCTGGCCAGGAAAATCAGCAAACCGGTTAAGATTACCGCCGTCATTTAAAAAACCTCCAAATCACAGTTCAAGCTCCCAGAACATAGTATGATTACAGGTGGCCAATCATGAATTGTTTCCTTACAGCAATTACACCATTCAAGTTTAACAACCTCTCCCGTCCCTGTCAACAAATGTTCCGCCCCGCCTCTGCCCCGCGCCCCGAACAAAAAACCAGGCGGCTTATGGTCTTCCAGGGATTGGGTAATTACCCTAAATAAAATTTCATTTTCCTGGGAAAACCCTGAAAATATGTACGATCAAACTATAGCCAATATCATAGAACTGTGCTATAATATTTTTTAAATTGTTTTTTTCTCTTTCTCCGCGGAGAATAAATTTTATCCCATAATATCTACAAACACACAGCTATTTTCTCCTAATTAAACAAAGCAAGAAAACAGGAGGTGCAGGCTTTGGGCAACAATACGTGTGAATTCGTCGAAAACGGCCTGGCAGAGATCCGCTGGCACGCCCGCGGCGGCCAAGGAGCAGTAACAGCTGCCAAAACCCTGGCCGAAATGTCCCTCACCAAAAACATGTTTTTCCAAGCTTTCCCCGAATATGGCCCCGAGCGCATGGGGGCGCCGATCCAGTGCTTCAACCGCCTCAGCACCAACAGGATCTCCACCTATTGCGGTATTACAAACCCCCGCATGGTTGTGGTCGTAGACCCAACCCTCCTTGACGTGGTGGATGTTACGGCAGGCTTGGCCATGGACGGGATTCTGATCGTGAATACAGACGCCAGCCCAGCAGAGCTCCGTAAAAAGCTTGGTCTAAAAGGCAGGAAGATTTATACTGTGGATGCCACCCATATCTCCATTGACGAGCTGGGACGCTTTATGCCCAATATTCCCGTCCTCGGCGCGCTGCTTAAAGTAACGGAGCTCCTCAGCGAGGAAGAGGCTATTGCTTTCCTTAAAGAATCTTTTGGCAAGAAATTTTCCGGCAAAGTAGTGGAAAGCAATATCCGCGCCCTGCAGCGTGCCTTTAAGGAGGTAAAAGAGGAATGAGCAAAAACACCCTGGATATTACAGATATTAAAAACTGGGACTGGCGCAAGCACCCGCGGGGTGCGGTAATCCAGGAGCCGGGCACCGCAAAGCAATTTAAAACCGGAGGCTGGCGTTCGGCACGGCCGCTCTGGGACAAGGGAAAATGCACCCAGTGCCTGCTCTGCTTTATGTTCTGCCCGGACAGCGCCATTAAGACAAAGGACGAAAAAATCGCTTCTTTTGATTATGATTTTTGCAAAGGTTGCGGCATCTGCGCCTATGAATGCCCCCGCGACGCCATCACCATGGTGGACGAAGCAGAAGCGCGCCGCAGAGACGAAATAAAGGAAGGTGGGGCCTAAAATGGTCATGAGCAAAAACAAACTGCAAAAAACTGTGGCCGTTGTGGGCACCGATGCCGTGGCCGAGGCTATGCGCCAGATCAACCCCGACGTGGTGGCCGCCTACCCCATTACGCCGCAAACAGCCATCGTGGAAACTTTTGCCCAGATGGTGGCCGATGGGCAGGTGCATACGCATTATGTGCCCGTGGAAAGCGAGCATAGCGCCATGAGTGCAGCCATCGGCGCCGCCGCCGCCGGAGCGCGGGTAATGACCGCCACCGCCTCCCAAGGGCTGGCGCTGATGTGGGAGCTGCTCTATATCGCCTCGGGGCTGCGGCTGCCCATCATCATGCCCAACGTAAACAGGGCTCTCTCCGCGCCCATCAATATCCACTGCGACCATGGCGACAGCATGGGTGCGCGGGATTCGGGCTGGATCCAGCTCTTTTCCGAAAACGCCCAGGAGGCCTATGACAATACACTCCAGGCCGTGCGTATCGCCGAACACAAAGACGTGCTCCTGCCCGTAATGGTGCTTCTGGACGGTTTTATTATCTCCCATGCCGTGGACCGCATGGAACTGCTGGACGATGCCACGGCAAAGCAATTTGTGGGCACTTACAAGCCCGACGTTTCTCTCCTTGACGCCGCCCGGCCCGTCACCTACGGGGCCTTTGACGGGCTGTACGGTTATTACTTTGAATTCAAGCGCCAGCAGGAAGAAGCCATGCGCCGTGCCCTGGAGGTCATCCGGGAAGTGGGGCGGGAGTTTGGCGCCATCTCTGGGCGGCCCTATGGCCTCTTTGAAAGCGTCGGCCTGGAGGACGCAGAGTTCGTAATTGTGGCCCTGGGCTCGGCCGCAGGCACCATCCGCAGCGAAGTCGAATGCCTGCGGGACAACGGTATGCCCATCGGCATGATCAAGCTGCGCGTTTTCCGGCCGTTCCCCGCGGCCGAGCTGGTAGCAGCCCTGGCCGGCAAAAAAGCGGTGGCCGTTTTCGACCGTTCCGATACCTTTGCCGGGAACATGGGCGGGCCCGTCTTTATTGAGCTGCGCTCCGCCCTTTATGAAACAGCAGAAAAACCGATTATGGTTAACTATATCTATGGCCTGGGAGGCCGCGACCTCTCTGTGGACCTTGTGAACAAAGCCTGTAACGAGCTGGCATGGATCGCCCAAAGCGGGCAGGTCAAACAGCGGGTTAACTACCTGGGATTAAAGGAATAGGAGGTGACCGATATGGCCACAAGTATCAGGGAAATGAGCAAAAAACCAGAGATTTTAACGGGCGGGCACCGCCTTTGTGCCGGCTGCGGCGCCTCCATCGCCGTACGGCAGGTCCTCATGGGTGCCCCCGACGGCGTGCACCTGGTAGTAGCCAACCCTACAGGCTGCCTGGAGGTCTCCACGACCATCTACCCGTACACTTCCTGGAATTGTTCCTATATTCACTGTGCCTTTGAAAACGCCGCCTCCACCATGAGTGGCGTGGAAGCGGCCTTTAAGTCCCTGCAGCGCCAGGGCAAAATTAAAGAAGATTTCCGTTTTGTCGTCTTCGGCGGCGACGGCGGGACCTACGATATAGGTTTTCAGGCCCTTTCCGGTGCCCTGGAGCGGGGCCACAGGATGGTTTACGTCTGTTATAACAACGAGGCTTATATGAACACGGGGATACAGCGTTCCGGCGCCACAGTCCTGGGCACCTGGACGACGACCAGCCCCTATGGGGAAAACAGCTTTGGCAAAACCCAGAACCGCAAAGATATGACCGCCATTGCCGCCGCCCATAATATCCCCTATGTGGCCCAGGCCTCCATCAGCCACTGGCGGGACCTGGTAAGAAAGGCGGAAAAAGCCTTTGCCGTGGACGGGCCGTCTTTTATTAACGTGCTCTCCCCCTGCCACCGGGGCTGGCGTTACCCCATGGAGCAGACGGTGGAGGTGGCCAAACTGGCCGTGCAGACATGCATCTGGCCCCTTTATGAGGTGGAAGACGGCAAGTGGCATATTACCGTCAAGGTGCGGGATAAAAAGCCGGTAGAAGAATACCTCAAAACCCAAGGGCGCTTTGCCCACCTGTTAAAAGAGAAAAAGTATGCTGAAGCCCTGCCCCTGATCCAGGAGTATGTGGACCAGGAGTGGGAAAAACTCCGCTTCCTCAGCGGTGAACAAGAATAATCAAGTAAAACAACGAAAGCCGGAGAGCCTTTTTCTAAAAGCTTCTCCGGCTTTTACTTTTACCGCTTATATCCTTCCGCTCAAGCGAGTTTGGACAGCAGCGTGAAGATGAGGCGGTGCCCACAGCAGGTATAAGTCTCCCCGATCATCCCCTCGGGTAGCTCCAGCACATAATCCGCCCCTCTGACGATGGGGCTAAAACGCCATGGCGGCAGTGCCGGTACAGTAACCAGCACCTCGCCGGAGCTGTTTAAAAAGAGCAGGTCCAGGCTATAGCCCAGGCCAAAAGTATGTACGGCGGAGCAGGGCCAAAGGAGCAGCCCGTCCCGCCCCTTTACCAGTTCCCCTCTTCCCAGCAACCCCCGCAGGCGCCGGCTAAAAGTACTAGCCAGCACCGCTTCCGTGGCCAGGACCATGCCCGTATCGTCATTAACAACCTGCAAAAGGGCGGCACCTTTCAAGGCGGGCCCACCTCCCTTTCCTGCATACAGACTCCCGCGTTCCACATCTGTTTTAAAAAGAACATACCTTCAGGACAGGAAAAAGACCAAAAACGTACCCAGCACAAGCACGGGGGCATAGGGAAGAGAGATCTCCCCTTCTCCCCCGGCCAGGGAGGGAAAAGGGTTGATCCTGAAGCCGCTGACCAGCAGGAGATAAAGGCCCTGCAGCACATTTTTAAGCACACCGTACAGCCTGCCCCGCCATAACAGCAACAGCACGGCCAGGACGCCGCCCAGCAGCGCCGCCGCCAGGAACACTTGGAAGACAAAGGCCGCGCCTTTAAAGAGGCCGATTACAGCCAGGAGTTTCAGGTCCCCTGCGCCCAGCCCTCCGGCAGCGAAGGGCAAAAGCAGCAGCGCCGCGCCAAGCAGAAAGCCTTGGGCCGCCGACAACAGCCCGGCCGGGCCGTGGGCATGGTAGCTGAGCAAAAGGCCCGCCAGCATGGCAGGGAACAAAACCTTATTATAGATCTTCCTTTGTTTTAAATCGGTATAGAAACAGATGAGCAGCACGACCAGAAGGACCAGGTCGGGCAAAAAGGCCGGCACGGCGGTTTCATCCTCCTTAAAACAGGAATTTACTGAAAAATAGCCATAATCTGCAGCACGGCAGGGCCGAGCAGCACAATAAAGATCGTGGGGAAGATAAACAAAACCAGGGGCAAAAGCATCTTTACCGGCGCTTTCAGCGCCGCTTCCTCCACGCGCTGCTTGCGCCGCTTGCGTACCTGCTCGGCCTGAAGCCGCAGCACGTTGGCAAAGCTGACCCCCAGCTGCTCCGCCTGGATCATGGAGCCGACAAAGGAGCTGACGTTCTCGTTGCCCAGTCTGGCGGCCAGGTCACGCAGGGAATCACGGCGGCTTTTGCCCATCTTGTTTTCTTTAACTACACGGCGGAACTCGTCGGCCAGGATCCCCCTGCCTTTTTCTGCCACTTTGAGCATGGCGCTGTCAAAACCCAGGCCCGCCTCCACGCTCACCGTTAAAAGGTCCAAGGTGTCCGGCAGGGTCCTTTCTATCTCTTCCTCTCTGCGGCGCCGGCACCCCGCCAGGTACAACTCCGGCAGGCTCCAGCCCAATAGAAAAAGAAGCAGCAACGCCGGCACCCCCAGGGGTAAGAAAAGACGGGCCAGGAGGACCGGCACAGTCCCCAGCAACAACTTAGCCGCGAAAAAGGCCCCGGCAGCGGCTTCGCCCCCAAACCCCGCCTGTTTCAGCTTTTTTTCCCTTTTAGCGGAGATCTCTCCCGGCAGCAGCCCGGCCAGCAGGGCAAAAAAACCGTTAAAAAGGGGGGGCAGGACCCGGGCGCTGAAAGACCCTTTCAAGCCTTCTTCCTCCTCCTCTGCCCCTTCTGCGGAGACGGCCGCGCGCCCGAGGCGCTGCATGACGTTGATTTTTTCCGCCCCGCCTTTTCCCAGGAGAGAGAGGCCGAGAAAAAGGGCAAAGAGAAAGATGCATAAGACAGCAGGATAGAGCATAGGATCTCCCCCTTTCCTTTCCAGACCCTTCTAATAATCGATGGAGACGATGCGGCGGATGAGCGCAAGCCCCACCAGCTCGGAGCAAAGGGCAAAAAGCAGCAAAAAGGGGCCGACGGGATGCGTGAGCAGCGTGAGCATATAGCCGGGGTTAATCAGGGAAACCGCCGCAATGATCAACAGGGGTAAAATGCCGATGATCAGCCCCGAAATCCTCCCCTGGGCGGTCAACGTTTTTACTTCGTTTTTCAGCCTGATGCGCTCGCGGATCGTCTCTCCGATATTATCCAGTATTTCCGCCAGGTTGCCCCCTACCTGCCGCTGGATTTGGATCGCCGTTACCAGCAGCTCCAGGTCCCTGCTGTCCACCCGCTCCAGCATATTTTGCAGGCTTTCCTCGGTGGTCACGCCAAGCTTTATTTCCCGCAGCAGCCGGCCAAACTCCACCGCCAGGGGGGGCGGCATCTCTTTGCTTAAAGTAGCGGCAGCCTGCATAAAACTTAGCCCGGCCCGCAGGGAGTTTGCCATAAGCGTCAACCCGTCGCCCAGCTGGTTATTAAACTGCACCACCCTTTTGGCCCTGGCGCTTTTCACATAGAGGGGGGGCAGCAGAGCCGCCGTCACGGCCGCAGCCGTTGCCAAAAAGGGGCTCCCTTTTAAAGTAAAGGCAGCCAGGGTAAAGGCAACAATGAGGACAAAATGTAAAGCCACATACTCCTCGGGATGCAAAGAAAGGCCGGCCTGAGCCAGCTCCCGCTGTGCCCTGCGGCGCCAGTTGCTGGGCGTAAGGGTGCGGCTCAGGGCACGCAGGGCCCCGCGCCAGACAGAAGAGCCCGCTTCCCGGTTTTTTTCGTCGGCCAGAGGCGCCTCCAAAGCAGCCCCTGCAGGCCTTGTATATTTTTTGAGGCGGTCGCTGAGAACAGCCTTTTTCGCCTTACCCGCAGCAACAAAGGCACCGCAAAACATGAACACGGCCATAAAGGCCAGCAGGGGGACAAGGAGATGGTAGCCCATCAGTAGCGCCTCCTTTCCAGGCCCTGGAGGCTGAAAATTTCCGGGCCCAGGTGCAGGGCATGAGCTTCCAGTCTGGGCATAAAGCGGGGCCGGATCCCCGTGGCCTTAAAATGCCCGTCAACCCTGCCGTCTGCATGGATTCCCTCCTGCTTGAAGCAGAAAATATCCTGCAGGACAATGACCTCCCCCTCCATCCCCTGCACTTCCGTAATATGGGTAATGACACGGCGGCCGTCCCGCAGGCGGGTTTGCTGGATAATAAGGTCAAGGGCGGAGGCGATCTGCTCCCGGATTGCCCGGGCCGGCAGCTCCATCCCGGCCATCATCACCATCGTCTCCAAGCGCGCCAGCAGGTCCCGGGGCGTATTGGCATGGGCCGTGGTCAGGGAGCCGTCATGGCCCGTATTCATGGCCTGGAGCATATCCAGGGCTTCCCCGCCGCGCACCTCCCCCACCACGATGCGGTCAGGACGCATGCGCAGGGAGTTGCGCACCAGGTCCCGGATGGTAACGGCCCCTTTACCCTCGATATTGGGCGGCCGGGCCTCCAGCGTAATAACGTGCTCCTGGTGAAGGCGTATCTCCGCCGCATCTTCAATGGTAACAATGCGCTCCCCCGCGGGAATAAAGGAAGAAAGGACATTAAGGGTTGTCGTCTTGCCGGAGCCGGTGCCGCCGGAAACAACAATATTGAGGCGGGCCTGTACGGCCGCTTCCAGGAAGGCCGCCATCTCCGGCGTCAGGGAGCCAAAGGAGATCAGGTCGTTAATGGTGTAGGGCTCCCGGGAAAATTTCCTGATCGTAAGGGACGGGCCCACCAGGGAAAGGGGCGGAATGATGGCATTGACCCGGGAACCATCGGGAAGGCGGGCATCAACCATGGGCATGCTTTCATCGATACGCCGGCCCAGGGGCGCCACGATCTTTTCTATAATATGCTGGACATGGGCATCATCGCGAAAGACGATCTCCGTTTTTTCCAGCTTCCCGCCCCGCTCCACGTAGACCTGGTTCGGCCCGTTGACCATGATCTCCGTAATCTCCCCGTCCAGGAGCAGGGCATGGATAGGACCAAAACCAACAGCTTCGGCCACAACCTCCTTTAAGATCTTCTCCCGTTCGGCGCTGGGGAGGAATTCCACCTCCCCGTCAAGGATCTCACCGGCATAGCGAGCGATCTGCTCCTCCGGCAAATCCCCTTTAAGGTTCTCCACCCGGGCAATTAATTTACGGTGGATACTGGCTTTAAGGCGGGCATGGGGGTCTTTATGGGACACAGGGGCTATGCCGCGGGACGGTAAAGCCGCCTTTCTCCCCTCGGTGCCGCTCCCCGGTTTTTCCAGCTGTACTCTCTGCAGGCGTTCCAACAACGACAGGGCTGTTCCCTCCTTTGCCCAAAAATTAGCCGAAACTCAGGCTAAAGAGCTTACCCAGGGACATTTTGCGGGCGGGACTTTCTTCCTTCTCCCTGAAACCATGGCATACTTTACGGGCAAGCTGGCAGAGTTCCCGGGCTATTTCATGGTTGGCCTGTTCCATCACCAGGGGCACGCCCCGATTAATGGAAGCAAGGACCGCCTTTTCGTCAAAGGCCACCCTGTGGGCAATACGGCAGCCCAGGCCCTGCTCCAGTTCCGCCAGCTCTATGCCCGGATCGAGGCTGGCCTGGTTCAGGATCACCTGCACCTTTTCCCCCAGCCCCAGGGAGTTCAGCACCTCCAGCCCGGCACGGGCGTTTTTAATGGTGGCTATATCCCGGCATACCGGCAAAAGGATCAGGTCCGACCGCTCCAGGGCCAGGAGCGTCAGGTCGCTGAAAGAAGCGGGGGTATCAATGAGCACACAGTCGTATGCTTCTTTTAAGCTGCCGAGAACCTGCTCCACCTGTTCAAGCCCGACCTTTTCCGCCTCAGGAGGCGAGGCGGGGGCAGCCAGGACAGAGACGCCCGAAAGGTGATGTATAAGATGTTCCTTCAGCCTTGCTGTGTCAAACTGCTCCCCCTCTGCCGCCAGATCGGCGATGGTACGCGTGCCGCTCAGGTTAAGCATGACCGCCACATCGCCAAACTGCAGATCAAGGTCCAGGAGAGCCACTTTTAGCCCTTCTTTGGCCAGGGCTACGGCCAGGTTGCCGGCGAGGAAAGTCTTGCCGCTGCCTCCTTTGCCGCTGAAGAAGGTGATCACCCTGTAAGCGGCTCTGGCACGGCTCTCCCCTTCCTGCTGCAGGGGAGCGGCAAAGGGCGGCCTGCTCTGGTTCCGTTCCCGGGCTATATGGTAAACCTGGCGGATTGTGGAAGCCATCTCCTCGCTGCTTAAGGGTTTGACCAGATAATCCCGCGCCCCAGCGAGCATGGCTTTGCGTAGGTATTCCTGTTCCCCCTGGATGGAGATGATCACCACAGAAATATGGGGATGGGAACGGACAAGGGCTTCTGTGGCAGAGATCCCGTCCAGGACAGGCATATTGATATCCATCAGCACCACGTCAGGCAGGCAGCGGTCAAGGCAATCCAGGGCCTCCCGGCCGTTTGCCGCTTCGCCGCAAACCTCCATGTCTTCCTCAAAATAAAGGAGCCGCCTGATGTCCGTGCGTGTTTGTTGGACATCGTCAACGATGAGCACTCTAATCTTTGCTGCCGTCTCTGTTTTTGGCGTCACCTGAACCCACCTCCCGCAGGGAAAAATCGGCTTTAAGGCAACAATTTAATCTTCAATTCAATCTAAACTCTCCGCGGCTGCCGTTAATAATCCTGCCGCTGCCGGTACGTCCTCATTTACCGTATCAAGGCGGACGGCAAAATCGTGCAGTTTAAACGGTGCAGGCTCAGGTCTGCCTTCGTCACCGGCCCCCCGCAAAAGCAGGCGGATACTGCCCCGCTCCGCGGCCAGGGCCAGCTTTTGCCCCTCCTCTGGGGAGACCTCCAGGGTAACGGTAAGGGCCGGCTGGCCTTTTGGCACCACGGGCGTAAGGCTCTGCCCTACTGCCAGAACCAGCAGGTCCTGCACAAAGATAGTGGCATAGGGAATATTTTCCTCTGTCCCTTTTTTCTCCAGCACGGCCACCACATCCACCCGGTGCCCGGGCTGCAGCATATAGCCCACAGCAATGACCTCATTCACAGCCACGGCCATAGCCCTCTTCCCCGGCGCTATGAGGTAAGTCAGGCCGCCGTGGGTCTCGCCGGGGAAAACCAGTTTGTCCCTGATCAGGGGTTCCCCCGGATATAAAGGCACCCGGGCCATGGCGCCGGCAACATCCTCCCGGCGCTGCAGCGCGTCGCTGCGCACCTGGCTGACGGGGACATCCCTGGTGGCCAACATATCTACAGTTATCCGCGTGTGGGCGGGAATATGTTCCTTTACCACCGCTATGCTGGCGTAATCCAGGTCCTGTTTAACCTGCTGCTCCAGCTGCAGAAGATAGAGATAGACTGCTCCCGCAGCCAGCAGGGCGAATACAAGGGCCAGGATAAAATAACCTTTCTGCCGCATTGCTGCTCCTCCCTTCCCGATCTGCTCCGGCCGTTATTCCACCAGGTTTATGGCGTAAACACCGTACGGGTCAACATTTTGATTCACCATGCCGCCCACCAGGGTCTGCACAAAGGCGCCCGTGACCACATTGTTGTTGCCTGGTTTGGGCGGTTTGTCCTTATCGATAAAAAAGGCGGCAAAACTTACCACCTCCACCTTTTTGTTTCCCAGAAAACGGATAATGGGAATATAGATGAGCAGGGGGCAGCCGGGCTGGAAGTTATGCAGGGTGCAGCCGCAGTTTGAGTTAATAAGGTCATTAATCCCCTGGGCGGTGGGGCCGGACATATTGCCCTGTTCCGGGTCCAGGATATCGCCCACGGAAATAAGGCCGTTATACCCGTTTCTGATATTTTTACGGTAATTGCTGGCCCCCTTCCCCCCCAGGGCCAGGGCGCCGAAACTGCCCGCCCCCAGGCCCGAATCCTCCCAGTCGGCATATTTTAGCTCGTAGGGAACGCCAAAAAAGAGCTCCTGCTCTACAAGGGAAAAGGGGACAATACCGACCACGCCGCCGGCCGGGCCGGCGATGGCCCTGGCCCGGGCTTCCACCATTGCTCCCGACCTGCCAAAGATGCGGGCAAAGGTAAAAGCCACGTCGTTTTGTACCTGCACGGCTATTTCTCTCCGCTCGGGGAAAACATCAACCATGACCAGGGCGGGAGCCACACCGTTGGCCGCCGCATAGTTTACGGCCGCCGCCTCTGCAAGGGCCGGGAAAGCTGCACCGGCGATCAATTCCTGGACCCCGGCCAGGGCGGCGGCATCCGCTGCCGTAACGAGGCGGCGCCTCTCCAGGGCTACGGCGCCGTAATCCATGACCAGGGCGGAAAATCCCAGTAGCGCGGCCAACCCTAGGGAGATAACGGCGAGGATGCTGCCCCCCTCGTCAGCCAGCCCTTTAAATGCTTTAAATAACGGTTTAACCAGCTTTAGCCCCCGGAGAAACATACCCCGGAAACCCCCTTACCTTTTCTTTTAATCTCTGCTTAGCTTATGGCCTTTTTTGCCTTTGCTTTACGTCTGCTCCACGCGCATTACCGCTGTGGCGGAAAGGCTGAAAACATCGCCCACCAACGCCACGGGCAGGGGCATAATCAGGGGGGCCTTGGCCTGGACCTGCACCCTTACCTGGCCGCCCGGGACCCTCGCTCCCGCAGGTTCGATGCTTACCTGCACGTCGTTGAACAGGGGCGATGCGCTCAGTATCTCCTCCACACGGGCCTGGACCAGGGAATCGGCGGCACCCACCGCCGCCAGGCGAGCCCCCTCCCGGGCCGCGCTGCTGAGGGCGATCTGACCGCTGAAGACAAAACCAAACTGGACAATGCCCAGGATGATAAGTAGCAGCAGGGGCAGCGCCAGGGCCATCTCCACCAGGGACTGGCCCCCTTCGTCCCGCCCGTGCCGCTGCCAAAGACGGTCCACTCTGCCTCCCTCCTCCTTATGCCGGCTCTGCCGGGGCCTTTGCCGCCCCCTGGCAGGGTCGGCCCCGCCCCGGATAAGGGCGGGGCCGGCAGAAATCCTCTTTAGCCGCCTGCGCATTAGTTTCCAGCAGCCCCAAGCCCCCCGGTAATACGGCCAAACACTTCGTTTAACTGTTCCCCCAGCAGGGTCAACGCCCCGATGACAACCACTGCGATAAGCGCCAGAATCAACCCGTATTCCGCCATGCCCTGCCCTTCTTCCTCCCGCATCAACCTTTTGACCAAATTTTTCATTTGGTGCACCTCCCCTTTTTTTCCTGGTGCCCTGATTATAGCTGCCAAAGAAAGGGACGTGAATCGAGCAATGGTCACAATTTTTCCGGGACTTTAGTCCTGTTTTAAGGCCCCACTACAGAGAAAAGTGAAAACGTTGGCAGGGACGGGGAGCAAAAAGGGGAAGGGAAGAGGAAAAAGATGATCAAAAGGAAGATAAAGATAAAGATAAAGTGCAGAGGATCAAGTAAAGTGAAAGTAAAGGAAGTAAAGCCGCCCCTAGAAGCGGACGAGCCTGTTTTTGAGGGCGTAGAGGACGGCCTGGGTGCGGTCTTCCACACCGATTTTGCGGAAGATGCTGGTGAGGTGGTTTTTAACGGTTTTTTCGCTGATAAAAAGCACGCGGGCAATCTCACGGTTGCTCTCGCCCCTGCTCACCCGCTCCAGCACTTCCCGTTCCCGGGCCGTCAGCGGGGGGAGCTTTCCCGCCTCAGCGGCGGCCAAACGGCGGAACTCCCCCATCATTTTGCGGGTAACAGCAGGATGAAAAACACAGTCCCCGGCACAGACCTTCATAATACCCTCCACCAGGGCATCAGCGCTCACGTCCTTCAAGAGGTAACCGGAAATACCGGCGCTCACCAGCTCGCTGACATACTCCACGTCATCATGGATGGTGAGGGCAATGATGGCCGTGCGGGGTTGCGCCTCCTTGATGCGCCGGGCCGCCTCAATGCCGTTCATCCCGGGCATATTGATGTCCATAAGGATAACATCGGGCTGGAGCTCGGCAGCCAGGCAGACCGCCTCCCGGCCGTCGGCTGCATCGCCCACCACGGTAATGCCCGGCTCTAGGGCCAGGATCTTCTTCAGGCCGTCCCTGATCAGCGTATGGTCGTCAACCAGCAGCACACGGATCTCCTGCGCCATTATTTCACCCCCCCGTGGGCCTCTTTAATGGGGATCTTCACAAATATATCCGTTCCCTGCTGCGGCCCGGTGACTATTTTCAGCTCCCCCTCCAGCAGCTCCACCCGCTCGCGCATCCCCAGCAGGCCGAAGCTGTCCCCCTTGTTGCCCTCCATCACCTGAGCAAGGTCAAACCCCTGGCCATCGTCCTTGACCCGCAGGTTGATCTGGCTTTCCATCTGCTCCACGTGGACGATGACCAGATTGGCCCGGGCATGTTTTTTAACATTGCTGAGGGCCTCCTGGACAATCCGGAAGACGGCGATCTCCAGGGTGCTGCTCAGGCGGGCCTGGTTGTTGCCAGTGGTGATGAATTCCACGGAGAGGTTGCTTTCCTTTTCAAATTCGGCAATATACCTGTTCAGGGCGGGGATAATGCCTAGGTCGTCCAGGACCATGGGGCGGAGTTCAAAGATAATCTTGCGGACATCCTGCAGGCTGTCTTTAACCATCTCCTTGAGGGAGAGCAGCTCCATGCGCAGATCTTCAGGGCGCCTCTCCATCATCTTTTCACAAATTTCTGCCCGCAGGACCAGGTTGGCCATGGACTGGGCGGGCCCATCGTGGATCTCCCGGGCCACCCTTTTCCGCTCCTCCTCCTGCGCCCTGATAATACGCAGCCCCAGAAGCTGCCGCTGCTGCATCTCTTCCAGTTTAAGCCCGATACCTTTTAAGTTGCTCACCAGGAAATTCAGGGCGATCCCCACCGTGGAAACCAGGTTTTCTGCCCGTTCCACATAGTCCGTAAGGCGCCGCACGGAGAGCTCCATCTGATCGCGCATGATCCGCATCTGGGCCTCCTGGCCCCGCAGGCGCCCCAGCTGGATCTGGATCTCCCTGGCGTGGTTATAGGCCTCTTTTATATCCTCTTCCGTGTACCTTTCAAAGTCCCGGCTTACCTCCATCAGGCGCAGGCGAGCCTCTTTCTCCTCTTTTTCCAGGCGGTCAACCTGTTCAATAAGCAGCAACGTTTCTTTTTGCACGTTTTTCAGGCTGGCGCGCAGCTCTTTCAGCTCCGCGCGGCCCGTAGCGGCAAAGTCCGTGATCTGCCGCTTGCCGTCCTCCAGGTGTTTGACCGTATCTTTAATGATCTGGTCGAGGACTTTAAGGTCTATTTTTGCTGTTTTCTCGTTTAGCTCTCTCATGGATGGTTCTCCACCTGCCCTTTTGGCCCCTCGCCCTTTGCTTGAAGTAATTATAGCACTAAATAGGGGTAAAGCGCCATCACCTGGCAGGAATCCCGCAGAAGAGCAAGAATATTTAGAGAAAGCCGTTTCTAAAGATGGAGGTAAAGAGCATGGCACAGCCGCCAAGCATACCGGAAATATTTAATTTGGGAGCATACCTGCTGGACCGGCACCTGGAGGCGGGGCGCGGCGCAAAGACCGCCGTAATCTGCAGAGAAAAAAAAATTACCTACGGCGAAATCGCCGCCGCCGCCAACCGCGTGGGCAACGTCCTGCGGGAACTGGGAGTAGAACAGGAAAACAGGGTGATGATCTGCCTGCCCGATTCACCGGAAGGGATCTTTAGTTACTTCGGCGCCATGCGCTTGGGGGCTGTCCCCGTCCCTGTAAGCACCATGGGCACGCCCCAGGATTACAGCTACTACCTGAACGACAGCCGGGCCAAAGTGTTGATCACCAGTGCAGAGCTCGCCCCCAAATTTAACGCCGTGCGCCAGGAACTTAAATCCCTGAAGCACTTTCTGGTCGTGGGCCAGGCCGAAGAGGGCCAGCTGGATTTTAACGCCGTAATAGCAAAGGCGTCGCCTTCCCTGGAGATAACTCCCACCTCCCGGGACGATATGGCCTTCTGGCTTTACAGCTCCGGCACTACGGGCAGGCCTAAAGGGGTAGTTCACCTGCACCACGACCTCCTTTACCTCCTGCCCCCATACTGCGAGGCCCTGGGCCTGGGCGAGGAAGACATATTTTTTTCCCTCTCCAAAATGTATTTTTCCTACGGCAACAACAACTCCCTCACCATCCCCTTTTACTGCGGGGCTACGGTCGTCCTGGAGCCGGAACTGCCAAAACCAGAGATACTCTTTGCCGTGATCACCAAAAACAGGCCCACCATCTTTTACGGCGTCCCCACCGCTTACCTGAGCATGTTAAACCACATGGAAAATGCCGTGGCAAAGTACGATCTTTCCTCCCTGAGGATCTGCATCTCTTCGGGAGAAGCCCTGCCCCGGGCCATTTTCGACCGCTGGAAAGAACTTTTCAGTCTAGAGATCCTCGAACAGCTCGGCTCCACAGATGTGGGCTCAGCCTATATGGCCACCTTGCCAGGCAAACTGAAACCCGGCAGCTGCGGCCTCGTCCTGCCTGGCTCCGAAGCCAGGCTCCTGGACGAGGAAGGCAAAGAGGTGGCCAGGGGGGAAACGGGGACCCTCTGGCTGAAGAACGACGGCACCACCCCCTTTTACTGGAACAAACACGAGCAAAGCAAAAAAAATATCTGCGGGGAATGGTTTAATACAGGCGACAAGTTCTATCAGGATGAAGACGGCTTTTACTGGTTCAAGGGCCGGGCCGACGAGATGCTCAAAGCGGGAGGCATCTGGATCTCCCCCCTGGAGGTGGAGGGGATCCTGTATGAGCA
>CALJJZ010000011.1 GCA_937973635.1 uncultured Bacillota bacterium
CACCCGCCTTTTCTGCCACACTGCCGATTAGTTCAGCTTTGTTCACCTGCATACATCCCCCTTAAATTTAAAGCATAAAATTAGAAAAAATTCGCTAATCTTAATTCGCCAAAATATAAATAAATTCCTGCCTTTTCTTAAAAATATCTTCATTATTTTCCTTTTTCCTGTAATTTTGCTTCCTCCCAGAAAAGATCCAGCTCTTCCAGGGAAAAAGAAGTAATCTCTTTCCCTGTAGCTTTAACTTTTTCTGTAATATAATGGAAACGACGTGCAAACTTTGCTATGGCTGCCAGCAAAGCCTGCTCTGCATCCACTTGCAAAAAGCGGGCCACGTTTACCAGGGCAAAAAGCAGATCTCCCAGTTCTTCTTCCACCTTTCCCTTTGCCACAGTATTCCGGGCCGCTTTTAGCTCCCTCAGCTCTTCCTCTACTTTTTCCAGGGCCCCTTCGACCGCAGGCCAGTCAAAGCCTGCTGCTGCCGCCCGTTTCTGTATCTTTTGCGCGCGCATAAGGGCGGGGAGGCCGGGAGGAAGGGCAAAGGGATCATCCTTTAGCCCTCCTTCAGCTTTCTCCTGGAGCTTAATCTCCTGCCAGCGGCGGCTTACTGCCCGGGCATCAGCCAGCTTTTCCTGCTGGAAAACATGGGGATGACGCCTGAAGATCTTGCGCGTAATACCGTCAATGACATCCCAGAGGGTAAAGTCACCCCTTTCCCGGGCCAGCTCGCTATGGAAGACGATCTGCAGCAACAGATCCCCCAATTCTTCGCAGAGGCTCTGCATATCACCGCTGTTTATGGCCTCCAGAACCTCGTGACTTTCTTCCAGCAGGTAAGGCCTGAGAGAGCGGTGATCCTGCTGCCTGTCCCAGGGACAGCCTCCGGGAGCACGAAGTCGGGCCATCATCTCCGTCATATGGCCCAGGGAAAAGCGGTCAAAGGGGGGAAGGTACAGGAAACTCCAGGCATGCAACGGCAGACCGCTCAGGCCGCAGAGCTCCTGCAGCGTCCAGGTGCCCAGCAGGATCGGCTCTCCCCGCCGGTTGAACTGCCAAAGGGCGGCGCGGTGGCCGGCAGAGAAAAGATGGCCGAGGCGTGCGGCAATTTCCGCAAGGAGGCCGTGGTTGTACACTTGGGAGATGAGCAGCTCCCCGCACCCCGGTTCCTGCAGCTGCTCGCCGCAGAGGGCATCAAATACGGTTAGGCCCCGGCAAAAAGGCAGCCTCTCTTCCCGTCCCTGGCCATAATAAGGCTCTTCTCCTGTAGGCGGTGGTGCGGCCGCTATAGTCTCCAAAAGGGGGAGGAGCAGATCCTCACCGGGCAGGGGGAAAAAGGCGGTTTCACGCAGTTCCGGGCTACGGCGCAGCAGCCGCAGCAAAGTATCTCCCGGCCAGGGTCGCCCCGGCAGGAGCAGGGCCAGACGCTGCTCCTGCTCGAGCAGCCGGGAGATCACCTGGACATGGGAAAGCCTCTCCTGCGTAAAGGAAAAATTATCCTTAGAGCTACGGCTCTTCCCGGCCTCTTGCTCCAGGCTGACCAGGCGCCGCCCCTTTGTTGCGGTAAAAAATTCTTCAAAATACGGCGGTGCAGCGCTGCAGACAAAACAGCGCACCTGCTGTAATTGCTCCCGTTTCAGGACCGGCTCCAAAGCGGCAAAACCGCCCCGTCCCAGCCCCACCAGATATAACTCTTTCATTTGCGCAAGCTCCTGCTTTAAATTTTAAAAATAATCCTCTCTTTTAAAGAAGCCCTCTCCAGGCTTGGCTAGCTCCTGCTTCTGTTATTTAACAAGCTCAGACGCCTGGCCCAGCGCAGCAGGAGGGGGCCGATACGCGGCAGGGCGCGTAAATCCGTCTCCCTTACGCCTCCCAGCAAGAAAAGGACAAGCGTATAAATACAGACACCTGCCAGGATAGCCAGCAGCAGGCTGCCGGCCTGGGCCAGGCGCAGGGAGAAGAAGCCTTCCAGCAGTCCGGTACAAAAGCCGTAAATAAGCCCCGCCCCCCAGGCCATAGTCAGGGCGGCCAGAAGGGGTTTAAAAAGCAGATCCACAAAGGGGAAACGCCAGCCCGTCAGTTTGCCCACCTTGTGCATATTTAAATAAGAAGAGAGGGAAAAACCGGCCAGCGTAGAGACGGCAGCACCACCAATATGCAGCTCCGGTATGGCCGTAAGGTACCAGCTCAGCAGCACCTTGACCAGGGCGCCAAAGAACATATTATATACGGGGATAAACGTATAGCCCAGACCCTGCAGAATACCCGAAGTAGTCGTATAAAAGGAAAGGAAGATAATACCAAAAGAGAGGATGCGCAGGGGAAAAGCAGCAGACAGGTTATCAAAGAGGACCAGGGTGGCGGGCTCCGCCAGCACAAAAAGGCCCAGCGCGGCGGGGAGGCCAAAAAAAAGTGTCAGGCGCATAGCCAGCTCCGTCCTCCCCTGGATCAGGGAATGGTTTTTAAGGGCCTGGGCCTCGGAAATAGCCGGCACCATACTCATGGCCAGGGCCACAGTCAGGATGAGGGGAAACTGGATCAGCGTATTCGCCATACCCGTCAACTGTCCATAGAGGGCCGTGGCTGTTTCTTTGCTGTAACCGGCGGCATAAAGCCTCAGCGGCACCACGGCCAGGTCCAGCATGTTGATTAAAGGGAGCACCAGGCTGCCCAGAGTTATGGGTATGGAAAAGGCGGCCAGACGATAAAGAACCGTTAGCGTTTGAAAATCATGCAGAGTTGTTTGCCCCTTCATCCCCAGGCTGATGCTGTCCCGTTTGCGCCAGAAAACCAGGAGCAAAAAAAGTAACCCAGCAAAGGCACCGGCCACGGCGCCAAAAGTCGCACCGGCAGCGGCAAATTCCAGCCCCCGGGGAATAAGCAGAAATACAAGAACTAGCACCACCAGCACACGGGCAACCTGCTCCAAAATCTGGGAATAGGCCGTGGGGCGCATCTCCTGCTGCCCCTGAAAAAAGCCGCGGAAAGCAGACATTACCGACGTTAAAAAGATGGCGGGAGAGATACTCACCAGGGGGTAATAAGCCCGGTGGTCAAGCTCCAGGGCATTGATAATCCCACCGGCGCCGTAAAAAAGCAGCAACGAAAAAAAAGCACCCAGAATGGCAAGGACGTAGAAGGCCAGTTTAAAAACCTGGTAGGCGCCACGGTAATCCTTGAGCGCCATATTTTCTGCAACCAGCTTGGAGACGGCTATGGGCAGTCCTGCCGTGGAGATGGCCAGCATCGTAGTATAAATGGGATAGGCCATCTGGTACAGGCCGATGCCTTCATCTCCGATAATTGCCGCCAGGGCCACGCGCAGGACAGCACCCAGCAAGCGCACGCCGATACCGGCAGCCCCCAGGATTAACGCCCCTTTGACAAAGGAATGGGCTCTGGACAAACTCTCCTCTCCCCCTGCCTCCGCCTAAAAAACCTGCCTTATTATACCATGACAAAAAAGCAGTAACAATTTTGTTACTACTTTTTTTGCTTTAGCACAAATATATGCTTTCCTCTATATCTCTATATACGACCTCTCTGCGCTGCAGAACTTGTGGCTTTCCCCTGCCTGATTTTTCTATTAACCACGTTAAAAACAATTAATTAATTGTTCACTGCTCCATCTGCTTGGCCAGGAAACCTGCTGCAGTTTCCACCAATTTGATCTCCAGATCCCCCATTTTTACATCTTTATTACGTGTCCCCACGATCACGGCGCCAATGGGGTCACCTTCGCTAATAATCGGAGCTATGGCCTCCGCTGTAAACTTGGAAAGCGTCTCCTCATCCGCGCCCTGGTAATACTCATGGTGCAGGGTATCATTGATGATAATACTTTTGCGTGATTCCATGACTTTCTCCACGGCAAGGCTAAGGGGGCGGTTGAGAAATTCTTTTTTGGGTGCCCCGGATACGGCAATAATCGTGTCTCTATCAGCAATACAAGCGATATGTTGCATTACCTCATGCAATGAATCGGCATATTCCTGGGCAAAATCTCCCAGTTCCCCGATCGGCGAATATTTTTTCAGGATGACCTCGCCCTCGCGATCTACAAATATTTCCAGCGGGTCTCCTTCCCTGATCCTCAAGGTACGCCGGATCTCTTTGGGGATAACCACCCGTCCCAGGTCGTCAATTCTGCGAACTATTCCTGTTGCTTTCACCCTTTTCCCTCCCTTTTTGCTTCTAAAATAATTCGTAAACTTTACCTTATTATTAATCTGAAGGGAGGGTTTTATTCATTTAACTCCTTTCTCCACCAAGAACACAGGCAGCATCTTTTACTTATTTTTCTCCTTAAACGTTTCAATATCGCTTTCACGCAACAGCCGGTGAAAGTAGGCCTCGTAGTACGCATCTTTAACCACGTAGATGACCTCTTCTTTAACCTGTTCAAAGGAAAGGGTCGCCGCCTCATTTTTTTCTGTAACCATGATAATATAGTATCCCTCGGCCGTTTGCACCAGCTCGCTGATCTCGCCCGGCTCCAGGTTAAAAGCGCTTTCCATAAATACAGGGTCAAGCCTATCCGAAGCTTTCACATAGCCCAGCTCCACATAACCCTCCAGCGAATACTTTTCCCCTGTCTCCACAAAGTCCGCTCCCTTCTCCAGCAGATCGCGCACCTCCCGGGCTTCCTGCAAATTGTCAACCAGGATACGATAAACATAAATGCTCGCTTCCTGTTCCAGGATATAAGGGTTTTCTTGGACATAAGCAAGGGCATCGGCCTCGGTAATTTCAGCCGTTACATGCCCGTAAAGAAGCTCCCGGAGCATGGCGCTGCGGGGAATAGCCAGCAGGTGCTCCTCCGTAAGCTGCAGCTCCTGCAGACGGGCGAGATAATTCTCTTCCGTCTGATAGATCAGCAGGATCAGATCTTCACGCAACTGGCGGAAATGCTCTGCCAGCTCGGCTTCGTCCACCTTCAGGGAAAGCCTTTCCGTCTCTTGCTCCAGGACAAGATATTCAATCAACAGCCAGAGGATCTCCTCTTCCAACAGGGCCGCCTGCTCTCTTTGCCGGGAAAGCTCTTGCAGGTCCGGCATATACAGATATACCATACCCATAAAATTATTTAAATCCTGGCGCGTGACCTCCCTGCCGTTGACCCGGGCAACCAGTTCCTCGGTTGGCGCCGCGCTGCAGCCGCCCAGTAAAGGAAAAAATAAAAATAAGACCAGCAGCAGACTAAGGGGGGTCCTTTTAGCCACGAGCAGTTTGTACAAAAAGATACTCCTCCTTAGTTTTTCATTTTTTTTTAAACCCCTACCATTATAGCACTTTCCAGTATATAGTTAAAGCAAAGCTAAAATACCCCTGAGAGAAACAACCTTATCAACACCATGCCGGGAGGAGGCCATAAAGAAGTGAAATACCAAAAAGTAACACCTGCGCTGGTCAAAGAACTGGAAAAAATCACCGGGGCCAGGCACGTGCTCTATGCTGACAGGGAAAAACTGTTCCCGTACAGCCACGACGAAACCTTTGAACAGGGCTATGCCCAGCTGCCCGAAGTAGTGGTCAAGCCCCGTACCACGGAAGAGGTTTCCCGCATCATGCAGCTGGCCGCGCGGGAATATATCCCCGTCACACCGCGCGGTGCGGGCAGCGGCCTTTCCGGAGGAGCTGTCCCCATTTTCGGCGGCATCGTCCTTTCCCTGGAACGGATGAACAGCATTCTGGAGATCGACCGGGAAAACCTCATGGTCGTGGTAGAACCGGGTGTAGTCACCAATGACCTCAACCGCAGGCTGGCAGAGGAAGGGCTCTTTTATGCCGGGTACCCTTTAAGCCTGGAAAGCTGCTTCATCGGCGGAAACGTAGCGGAAAACGCCGGGGGAGCCCGGGCCATCAAGTACGGCGTCACCAGCCGCTACGTGCACGGCCTGGAGGTGGTCCTGCCCAGCGGAGAGATCCTGGAACTGGGCGGCAAACGCCTCAAGGACGTGACCGGCTACGATCTCCTCCACCTCCTCGTAGGCTCGGAGGGGACCCTGGGGATTTTTACGCGCATTACCCTGCGCGTATTGCCCCTGCCCCCCGCTTCCGCCGTATTACTGGCGCCCTTCCCCGACGTGGCCGGCGCCGTAAAAGCTGCGCCGCGCATGATGATCGGCACGGGGATCATCCCCTCTGCCATTGAACTGCTGGATCGAAAAAGCATGGAAATGTGCTGCCGCTTCCGCGGGGAAAAGGTGCCCCAGTTGGAACAGGCAGGCAGTTACCTGCTTATAGAAGTGGACGGTTCAGAGGCAGAGGTGGAAAGGAGCTACAACCTGCTGGCAGACAAATGCCTGGAAGAGGGGGCACTGGACGTTTACGTGGCCAACACGCCGGCGACGCGGGAAAAATTCTGGAAACTGCGCGCCTGTGCTGGAGAAGCCCTTAAAGCCTACTACGGGGAAAACGCCGCCGAGGACATCGTCGTACCGCCCTCCAATATCCCCGCCCTGCTGGCCGCCTGTGAGGAGCTGTGCAAGGAGCAGGACCTAGACTATCTATGTTTTGGTCACTTGGGTGACGGCAACCTGCATATCCACCTGCTAAAAAAAGGAGAACACTGGAGCACAGAAACATGGCAGGCAGCGGTACAGGCCGTGCTGCAGAAACTTTACCCCCTGGCGCGGCAACTGGGCGGCACCTTAAGCGGGGAACACGGCATCGGGCACAAGCGCAAGCAATACCTCCCCTACGTCCTGGAAGCAGCAGAGCTAATGATCCTGCAGGGAATTAAGGCCGTCTTCGATCCTTTAAACATCCTTAACCCCGGTAAAATCACCGGCCCCGACCCCGACTGGTAATTTTTACATGGGGGTCAGACCCCCTTAACATAGTTGCAGTACTCCTGGCTATCGTTTTGAAAATAGCCGAGAATTTTGTCCCTTGTAACCATGGCACTGTCCCTTTTTCCGGCGTAGACAGGATAACTGCTCCAAGGATAATTAAGCGGGTCCTCAACCAGACCTGCCCTAACAGGGTTTAAATGTATATATCTGCTGGTTTGCATGTTATGGGCATCGGTAAGGATAAGTTCAGAATGATAGCGCCCCTGGAAGAGATGGCCGGAAAGTTTATATTTTCTGTTGAAATATATTGTATATTGCATATTTAACATCTTCATAATTTTCCCAATTTCTTCTTCTATTGTTTCCAGTTGCAGGTGCAGGTGGTTGCTCATCAAACAATAGGCATAGAGAAAAAAAGGGAGCTTTTCCCGGCACTCTTTTAAAATTGCCAGATAAACATGCCTGTCTTTTTCATCTCTAAAAATCTCCTGCTGTCGATTGCCTCGACAAATAATGTGGTAAACTGCTCCGGGGTACCAGACTCTTGGTTTTCTGGGCATGTTCCCTACTCTCCTTGGCTGGAAATTTTTACAGGGGGGTCTGACCCCCAGATGAGGAGGGGGCGGAAGCCCAGGTAGTCGCTGGAGGTGAAGTGGTAGGTGATGCCGTCCCGTTCACCGCTGAAGGCGCGGCGATGGTCCTCGCCGTGCAGGTGGCCGTAGAGGCAAATCTTGACGTTGTACTTATGCAGAAGGGCCACAAAACCGCTGTCTTCCAGCCCCGGTCCAAAGGGCGGGTAATGGAGTACGGCGACAATCCGGGTAAAGCCGTCTTTAACGGCCAGCCCCAGCGACAACTCCAGGCGGATCAGCTCACGCTGGTAAATTTTTTCATCGTGCTCGGTAAAATTGGCCATGCCAGGGACGTTCCAGCCACGCGTGCCGCAGACGGCCAGATCTTTTGTGTAAGCATAATAGTTATGCTGTACTGCGCTGATGCTGGGGGGCAGGGCTTTTTTTACCTGGGCATAGCTCTGCCACCAGTAGTCGTGGTTCCCTTTAAATAAAACTTTGTGCCCCGGCAGGGCATGGAGAAAATGAAGGTCTTCCCCTGCTTCTTCCAGCTTTAGAGCCCAAGAAATATCCCCGCCGATGATCACCGCATCCTCCGCCGCCACAACTTGCTCCCACTGCTCTTTCAGCTTGAGATGATGTCCTTCCCAGTGGTCACCGAAAATATGCATGGGCTTTTCTCCATTCAGGGAAAGGTGCAGATCGCTGATGGCAAAAAGGGACATTTTTTCACCGCCCTGTTGAGATTAGCTTCGCTCAGCTTTCAGTCCTTCAGGACCTTCAGCTGCTGTGAGTTGACGCAGTAATTAAGCATACGTTATAATAAGGCTAGCAGGCGGGCGTGGCGGAACTGGCAGACGCGCAGGACTTAGGATCCTGTGGGGAAACCCGTGGGGGTTCAAATCCCTTCGCCCGCACCAGCGTAAATAAATATGATGCATGACCCCTTTCTTCAAAGGGGTTATTTGTTTTTTAAGGCGAAAAGATAAGCGGGGTAAAGGGTAATATAAATAAAAATGGCTGGGGCGGAAGGATTCGAACCTTCGGATGCGGGTTCCAAAGACCCGTGCCTTACCGCTTGGCTACACCCCAGCATAGACATACTTTATTTGGTTTTATGGGGTGAGTGATGGGACTCGAACCCACGGCCTCCAGGGCCACAACCTGGCGCTCTAACCAGCTGAGCTACACCCACCGTGTTACCGGCAATAACTTTGCTCTACGGTCGCAAACCAGCTTAGCACCGATTAGTTTAACACACCGCCCAGTCAATGTCAAGGAACCTGAGCGGCTCTTGTGTTTATTCTGGGATAATATCACCCTGAAAAACTCCAGCGGCTCTTTTTGTGTATGACAACCCCCTTAGCAGCCTGTAAATACCCGGGAACGTATATACCCAAATTGCTGAATTTAAGTTTAATTTAATTTAATTTACCTGATTTAAAACTACTGTCTGGCGGCTGCTGTGCGGTGTAAGAAACTTCTGGGTATAGTATACATCCACCACTCCCGCTCCCAAATGGGTAAAACCTTCATTTAAGATATTTTGCCGATGGCCCAGGCTATTCATCAAGCCTGCATGGGCGCAGAAGGCCTCGGGCTGACCGTAAGCAATATTCTCCCCGGCGGATAGGAAAACAATGCCCGCCGCCCGCAGGCGGTCGAAGGGATTTTTCCCGCTGAGGGGAGATTCATGGGCAAAATACCCAAAGGTATACATCTCCTGGCTGTGTTCCCGCGCCACGGCAGCGGCCTGCGGGTGCCAGGCAAGGAGCGGCAGCCCCCGTCGCAGGCGCATACTGTTGGCCAGATCCAGCAGCTGCAGCGCCGCACCCATGGCTGCTTCTCTTCTTTGCGCCGCGCTGAGGAAAGGCACCGTCAGGTCGGGGGGTCGCCGGGGATCATAACGGTAGCTGTAAGAAAAGCCGCCCCTTTTGAGCAGCGTTTCTTTCTGGGCCAGGAAGACAGCCACCACTTTGTCTCCTTCATGCAGATCACAGTAAAAAATAGCCGCCGCATCGTTAACCATGACCAGCGGATTTTCCCTCAGGTCCCTGTCTGTCTGCCTGATGGTGAAAATAGCCCCGTCATAGGTCAGCTGCAGGTTGTTCTCCAGTTTAAATTGCTGCGCCAGCCGGCTCCAGGGATCACCAGGGGAGATGCCGGCGAAACTCCACTCTAGGCCGCAGGTATAAAGGGCGGTGACAATCCCCTGTCTGACACCAACCTGCAGGTAATTGAGCAGGTCTGCGTTGTAGATCCACCAGTCGATACCATAGGTGCTCCTGTCCACCCGCTGCGGTTCCCCCAGCAAGGACCTTACCCGGCCGGCGCTGTCACCCAGGCTAATCCCGTAAATATTTTCCCCCGTTGTCCCGGCTGCGGGAACTGCCGGGGCTCCCGTAACTGGCTGGACTGCCGGGGTTGCCGTAGCGGGATAGAGATAAACGGTTTTGCTCTCCCCTACCCAGACAACACTGTAACCAAGATTTTCACTTAGAAAACGCAGCGGCACAAAGGTACGACCCTGGACGATCCGGAGCGGCACCTCCAGGGAAACGGGCCGGCCATCAATAAGGGCGAGGTTGCTGCCTTTCTGCAGGGTAAGGGTAAGGTTGCCATCTGTAACCTTGATCCGCCCCCCGTTTCCATCCCACGCCACAAAGGCACCCAGCCCTTCCATAATCGCCCGCAGAGGCACAAGGGTGCGCCCGGCTTCAACAAAGGGCGGGACTTCAAAGCCTATTTCCTGTCCGTCCATAAATACCCTGATCCCTCCCGCAGCAGCAGCGGGAAGCGGAAAGAGAGAAAGAACCAATATAATTGCACAAAGGGTTATGCTTAAAAACCCCCGCCATAATTTAAACATGGTACAGACTTCCTTTCAGCGTTAAAAAATTATAGCGGTTTTTACCATACTTTAATCTGGAATCTGGCAAAAGAAGAGTATCTGCCAACCGGCACAATTTAATTTTAATTATAGCATGATTTTATTTTTATTTCAGGCAATCTTTTCATCTTATAAACAGAAACTTTTTTGTAAAACTAGACCTGTAAACGTGTAAAACCTAGACATCAAGATAAAGACGTCAAAGGGGTGGAAAAAGTTTTGCTTGTTATGGACAGACCGGCGTTAAAGCTGGCTGAGCTCCTGCAGGAGATGGAGATCCTTGCCACCCACGGCCTGCAGGAGCAGACGCCCGTTTACGGCATCAGCCAGGACTCGCGCAGGGTTAAACCGGGCTACCTTTTTGTCGCCTTAAAAGGCGAGGAAAAGGACGGGCATGATTATATCCTTGAAGCACTGCGTAAAGGGGCCATAGCCATAATAGCGGAAAAGGGACCGCCCTCCTCCACCGCCCAAACTGTGGCCTGGATACAGGTGCGGGATAGCCGGCTTGCCCTGGCCCGCCTTGCCGCCGGCCTCTTCCGCCATCCTTCCCGGGAGCTGGTCCTCCTGGGCGTGACAGGAACATCCGGCAAAACCACCGTTACCTCCATGCTGCAGGAAATATGTAAAACCGCCGGCTACAACACCGGGCTGATCGGCACAGTGCAGATCAGCTATAACGGGCAAAGCCGGCCGGCACGTCTCACCACTCCCGATGCCCTGGAATTGCAGGAGCTGCTGCGCCTTATGGTGGACAGCGGGGTCAGCCATGCTGCCATGGAGGTATCGTCCCACGGTCTGGCCCAGAAACGGGTCGAAGCGTTAAATTTCCGGGGAGCGGTGTTTACCAATATCTCCGCCAACCACCTGGATTTTCATAAAAACCTTCAAGATTACGCCGCCGCCAAATGGAAACTGGCCTCCCTGGTGGAGCCGGGAGGTTTTCTCCTGCTTAACGGCGACGATCCTTACTGGAGCAGGAGGGAGGCCCCGGCGCAAAATGTGGATCGTCTTCTTCTAGGCAGCCATGCGGGGTGCGATTTGCGTATGGGAAATACCGTCTTGAGCAAAAGAGGAAGCACTTTTCGCCTGACACTGCAAAATCCGGCCCTCTCCCTTAAATACCCCTCCCTCTCAACCGGGGTCTGGCCGCTGCAGCTCCCCCTTTTGGGCCGGCACAATGTTTTCAATGGCGCCGCCGCGGCCGCGGCAGCCCTCCTGGCAGGGATAGGAGCAGAAAAAGTCCAAGAGGGGCTGGCCGGGTTTCGGGGCGTAGAGCGCCGCCTGCAGCTGCACCGTTTTGGCGATTTTCAGGTGCTGGATGATACGGCCATGAGTCCCGGCAGCATCAATGCCGTTTTTACTACCATAGAGGAGCTAGGTTTTGACAGCTCCGCCCTGGTGGTCGTTTACGCCATCAGAGGCAGGCGGGGAACCAGGGTCAATGCAGATAACGGGCGGACCCTGGCCCACTGGGTCAACAGGTTAAAAATCAGGCATTTTTTCTCCACCTCCAGCGTTAACTATGTTGACGCCGGGAATAAGGTGCTGCCCGAGGAGCAGGAAGCTTTTTGGCGGGGCGCCCGGGCTGGCGGTGTTTCTCCCCGCCATTTTGCCGACCTGGAAGAGGCCGTGACCCAGGCCCTTAAAGTCACCGTCTCCGGCTCTACTCTGGTCCTGCTGGGAGCACAGGGCATGGACGAGGGGTTAAAGCTGGTCCGGGCGGCCTCTTGCTCTTTCAAAAGGTAACGGAGCCCTCCCCCTCTTTGCGAGAGGGCCAAACCAGGGTCCTTTCCGGCCATATCAGTGTGGCCCGGCCGTTTTTAAGGGTTAGCTCAAAGGGCAACTCCCCTTTACGGTTTTTAAGGATATTTGCATAAAAGATGGCTTTTTCCAGGCCGTCGCCGCGGCCGTAGTTCCAGACTTCATCGGGCTGGGCCACGCGCAGCTCCTTTTCCCCGTAGATAGACTGGTCGGGCATGCTTTCCAGCAGAGTCAGGACTTCATCTTCCGTAAGCCTGGAACAGCCGGCAAGGGAGACGGGATTGCGCTCCAGGGCGGCCTTGATAAACGGCCGCCAGTCCGTCCTGCTGAAATCCCTGTAAGCATAAAAAGCCAGGTCCACCGTCTTATTTTCCCCCCTCACGGACTGCAGGTAAGCCATAATCTCTTCCCGGCTTTGCCCGCTAGCAATTTTAAGGGCATCGCCAGGCACAAATTCTTTCTCCTTTCCCGGCAGCCTTGGGGTTAAATGGCAAAAATTATATAGGGCCTCCAGGATCTCGTCTTTCTTGGCGTGGGCACAGGAAAGCCCCCCTATCAGCCCCTCCAAGCTGCTTTTATCCTGAAAATCCACTTTATGCCTCTGCAAGTAAGCTTCAATTTCGGGGAGGCAAATCCTGCCTGCCAGCGGTTTTGCAGCAAACTCGTACTCGTCAATTTCAGCGAAAAGTTTCTCTCGCGTGCTGTCATTCATCCTGAAGGAGCTTGTGTGCTCATAGGCATAGGCTTTTTCGGCGGCAATGTAGCGTTTTCTCCCGTTAAAGCAATGCTCAAACTGAAAACAGGACTGCAGGCGGCTTTCCTGCCGCAGGAAATTGTACAGGATCTCCGTGTTCAGTTCCGTGGTCAGGAAACGCTGCAACTTGTCGCTGAATTTCTCGTAAGCTTTTTTGTCCATGGTAGCCCGGGGATAAACTAGGTGCACATAACCCGTATTGTGGGCAACAATGGTTACCTGCTCGTGGCGCAGGGCACGCTGCGCCCGGGCCGTCAGTTCCGTCCCGTTAAACCACATATTCCTGGTGACAATGCGCCGGTTGTTGGTGATTAGACCGTCATTGACATCCACAAAGTTTTGCGAATGAAGAGGCGTAGCCATAAGGTAGATCTTCTCCAGGGGCAGATCACAGACAATAAAGAGGGCAGCGACATAAAGGGTAGAGAGGGAGACGCACTCACCGGCACCCCGGCTAAAACCCTCTTTGTATTTAAAAGCGTCCATCGCTTCCACCGTCTCCGTCTTCCAGTAAGGGATGACATCGTCGCTGTATTTGTCCAGGCCGAAATTCTGGCGGATCCCGGAAGTAAAATAATACCTGTCCCCTTCGTAACCAAAGAGGGCGTTACTGCGGCTGATCTCCTGGGCAGACATATAAGGGCTGAAACGGGCCAGTTCCTTCTGTTTGCTGGTAAGGCCCCAGGTTTCCAGGTCCAGGTTGAAATCATAATTATCCATGATAAACTGCTTCAGGCGTAATATTTTGCGGTAAGGGGTAAGTTTAGGCATCTCTTTAAACCAGGCGTCCTCTTTCCACTCCCAGATAACGGGAGAGAGGATATTGGCCAGAACCAGGCTGTAAAGGAGCTCGGGAAAGATAAAAATCTCCATATCGGAGAGAGTTGCGGCCGCTGAATATTTTTCCATCTCCTCGGGCTTAATCGCTGGAAAATTGTTTGTCACTTAGCTACGCCTCCAGATCAGGTTTTTGTTTAAATATCCTTTTAAAATTGCTATAATAAATTTGTTTTTTTATTATAAAGCATAAAGGGCCTAAGATAAATAAGGGAAAGAAAGAATTAGGCCCCGCTAGTAGGGAGACGGTAAAAAGGTTAAAAAAGCTTAAAAGATGGAGGCCCTTGATGAAAGTTATCCTGGAAGGGAAAGGCCTGGCTAAGTGGTACCAGATGGGCGAGGTGAAGGTGGAGGCCTTACGCGGCGTGGATTTTCAGATCTACGAGGGCGAGTTTGTTGTAGTGCTGGGCCCCAGCGGCTCAGGCAAAAGCACCATGCTCAACATGATCGGCGGTATGGATCAGGCCAGCGCGGGAGAGCTTTATTACCTGCAGGAACCCCTGCACCTGGCCAATGAAAAGAAATTAACCGCTTACCGCCGCCATGCGGTTGGTTTTATTTTTCAGTTTTACAACCTCATGCCCAACCTCACGGTCTTGGAAAACGTGCAGCTCGCTGCGGAGATCGCTGCCCACCCCCTGGATCCTTACGCCATCCTGGCAGAAGTGGGGCTGGAGGACAGGGCAGGGCATTTCCCCTCCCAGCTTTCAGGCGGCGAGCAGCAGCGTGTGGCCGTGGCCCGTTCCATCGTGAAAAACCCAGAGATCCTGCTCTGCGACGAACCCACCGGCGCCCTGGATTTTGCTACGGGCATCCAGGTGCTCAAGTTGCTTAAAAAATTCCAGCAGGGGTACGGCAAAACGGTCATGGTCATCACCCATAATGCGGGGATTGCCCAGATGGCCGACCGTGTTTTCCAGATGAAAGACGGCCTGCTAGCGAAAGTTTACAGCGTGGAGAAACCCATCGCCCCCGAAGAGGTGTCCTGGTAAGTGCTGAAACGCAAGATGCTCCGTGACCTTATGGAAAATAAACTGGCTTACTCCGCCTGCCTGGTGATTATCACCATCGGCCTGATGCTCTATACTTCTATATCCATCGTCATGGATAACCTTTACGAGGCAAAGGACAATTTTTACAGGGAAGCCCGTTTTGCCGACGGCTTTGCCCGTATCAGGGGCATGCCCGAAGCTCAGGTAAGCCGCCTTGCCGCCATAGAGGGAATCGCCGAGATTGAGGGGCGCCTGGTTAAAGATGTGCGTGTCTTATATCCGGAGCAGGAAAAAAATGTATACCTGCGCCTCGTCTCCCTGCCCGGGGATAAGGCCAACCCCATTAACACCCCCCTGCTCATGGAAGGCTCCCCTTTAAACCAGAACACCAGAGAAATCTGGGTCAGCCCCAGTTTTTTCGAGGCTCAGGGGCTGGCCCTAGGGGAGCAGCTCCCCCTCCTCGTAGAAGGCCGTGCCCTCTCCTTCACCATTGTGGGAACAGCCCAAAGCCCAGAATTTGTTTATGCCATGCGCACGGGCCGGGAACTCTATCCCATGCCTGAGACCTTCGGCATCGCCTACCTGCCCTTTGCCGTGATGAAGACGCTTTTCCAGGAAGGGGACCAGGTGAATGACCTGGTCTTCTTGCTGCAGCCGGGATACGGGTACAGTGATGTGGAAGAACGGCTGAAACCGCGCCTGGAAAGCTACGGTTTGCTCAGCATCTTCCCCCGCGAGAACCAGGCCAGCCACCTGATTTTGAGCATGGAGCTGCAGCAGCTCGAAGGCAGCGCTACGGCCATGCCCCTCCTTTTCCTCGGTATCGCCGGCGCCATCCTCTATATCCTCCTAAAACGCATGGTGGAACAGCAGCGGGGTCAGATCGGCACCCTGAAAGCTTTTGGCTATACCAACGGGGAGCTGGTCCTCCATTACCTCTCTTATGCCCTCTGGCTTGGTTTTTGTGGCGGCCTGCTGGGTGGGTCCCTGGGAATCTGGCTTTCCTTTCCCTTTACGGAGATGTACGCCATCTTCTTCCAGCTGCCCGGCCTGAGCAGCCAGATCTCTTATAAATACGTGGGGCTGGGGATGATCCTTGCCTTCATCTTCAGTGCCCTGGCCGGTTATTTCGGTTGCCGCGCTGCTTTAAAGCTCCAGCCCGCAGAGGCGATGCGCCCTGCAGCCCCGCCGCCGGGACACCACACAGGGCTGGAAAACTGGCAGTTTTACTGGAACCTGCTGACAGTCCAAGGGAAAATGGCCACGCGCAACCTCTTTCGCAACAAGCAGCGCAGCATTCTTACCACGATCGGCATCATGTTTGCCTTCAGCATGATCGCCACAACCTGGTACTTCCGTACCGTTGCGGAGATCCTCGTCTTCGAGCAGTTTGCCCTGGTGCAGACACACAACCTGCAGGTAAACTTTGCCCGCCCCCTTTCCCTCCAAGGGGTAGAACGGGAGCTGGGGCGTTTCCCGGGGGTAAAGCGCCTGGAGCCTATGCTAGAGGTCCCGGCTACGCTGAAGTACCGCTGGCTGGAGAAAGACTCCGTCATCCTGGGGCTGCCCCATGACGCCTTTCTCTACAATATACTAACGGATAAGGGGGAGAGGGTAGCCCCGCCCCGGGAAGGGATCGTGCTGGCACAGCGCCTGGCCGACGAGCTGGGAACAAGGGTAGGAGCAGAGCTATTGCTGGAAAGTTACTGGGCCAGGGATACGCTCAAAGTGGAGGTGGTGGGGATCGTCCCCCAGTACCTGGGAAGCAATGGGTACATGGAGATCGAGGCCCTCAACAAACTGCTGGGCCTGGGCTCCCTGGCCACCGCCGCCTTGCTCTCCCTGGAGGATGAAGCGATCCCTGCTTTACGGGAACGCTACCGCGAAGCCAAACCCGTCGCCGTTATGGAGGAAAGCGGTGCCCTCCTGGATACCTTCGACGAGCTAATGGCCTCTTTTGGCTATATGCAGTATGTCTTTGCCGTTTTTGGTTTTATCATCGCCTTTGCCATCATCTACAATACCAGCATTGTTTCCCTCTCAGAGAGGAAAAGGGAGCTCGCTTCCCTCAAGGTAATGGGCATGACCTCGGGCGAAGTGCTGCAGGTCCTTACCTTTGAACAGTGGTTAAGCAGCATCTTGGGCATGCTGGCAGGCATCCCCTTTACCCTCGTCCTCATGCACGCCATGTCCCGGGCCTTTGCCACCGACCTTTTTTCCATCCCCGTACGCACAGAGGCCGGCCTGTTTATTGTGGCCCTGCTGGGCACCGTCTTTTCTGTCCTGGTAGCCCAGTGGACCATTGCCCGGCGCATCGGGGGGCTCTCCCTGGTAGAGGTGTTAAAGGAGCGGGATTAGAATTTTCAGTAAGGAGGGTTTATTGGTGAAGCAAAAGGTGAAGTGGATATTATGGTCCTTATTTGTCCTGTCCGTGGTTGTTTCGGCACTTTTTATACAGCTGCAGCCCCTCGCCGTACCCCTGTTGGAGCTGCAGCCCCAGGTTGTAGAGAAAGGCTTTACGGAAGCGGGCACGGTGGTTAGCGCCGTAGAGCGAGACCTTTACAGCCTGTACGGGGGGAAAATCTTGGCCCTGCATACGCAGCAGGGGGCAGAGGTGCGTGCCGGCGACCTGCTGCTAACCATGGACACAAAGGAAATGGAGTTTCACCTGGCCCAGCTGGAGGGGCAGCTTTTAAGCACACAGGGACAGGAGAGCATCGCTCTTAGGCGCCCTTCCCCGGCCCATGCCGAACAGCAACGCCTGGCCATTAGGCAGGCGGAAATACTGGTGGAAAGGGTCCAGGCTGATTACCTACGCCTGCTGGAGCTGCACAGGGCTGGAGCTGTCAGCCGTAAAGAACTGGAGGCAGGGGAAAATGCCCTGCTGGAAGCGGAAAACCTGCTGGCCAGGCAAAGGCTGGCCCTGGAACTGCTCTTGGATCAGCTTACGCCTCCGCCCGGCACGCGGGAACAATTTGCCGGCCTGCGGGAAGCGCTGCAAGCACAAAAAGCGCTGCTAGAGCACCAGCTCGGCCAGGCTGCCGTCCTGGCACCCTTTGACGGTGTAATCAGAGAAATCTTCGTCAGGGAAGGGGCTGTCCTGCCCCCCGGAGTCCCCCTGCTTACCCTCTTTCAGCCGGGAAATTACCGGGTGGAAGCATTTTTGCTTTCCAGCGACATGGAAGAAGTGAAACCGGGGCTGCCCGTAACTGTCACCTACCGCGGCAGTATACAAGAGCATCACTTTACGGGGGAAGTTTACGCCGTTGCCCCCGCAGCCGTAGAAACCATCTCCGCCCTCGGACTCGTGGAGCAGCGGGTAAAAGTCACGCTAACGCTGTCAGGGAACACAGAAGTACTGCGCCCCGGTTATGAAGTGGATGTAAAATTTGTCGTCCACCGGGAAGAAGGGAAACTGGCCGTCCCTCGCACGGCCGTCTTCAAGGAAAACGGGGCAGATGCCGTCTGGGTGGCGGTGCAGGGTCGGGCCCGGATCAGGCAGATAGAAAAAGGCCTGGAGGCCGAGGAAAAGGTTATTATCGAAGCGGGCCTTGAGCCCGGCGACCTGTTAATCCGCAACCCGCGGCTGGCCGGGCTGGCAGAAGGGAAGCGGGTCACGGGCCAACAGTAACGTCCTGCCGCAACTTTCCAGGACTTTGCATTTTCTTAATTTTTTAAGCGGTTTTAGCGGCTACTCAGGTAGCGTTTGATACCCAGGGCAATGGCCTCGGCCGCCCGCCGCTGGAAGGTCGGGTCGGCTAGCAGCCTTTCTTCCTCCGGGTTGGAGATATAGGCCACTTCCACGAGGGCAGCCGGGATGGGGCAGCTGCGCAGCACCACAAAATTGGCCTGCCGCACGCCCTTGTCTTCACGCTTAAGGCGGTGGAGCAACTCGGCCTGAATATACCCGGCCAGCGGCCTGCCCGCTTCAAGGTGGTAAAAAGTCATGGTGCCGGAGGTGGCACGGTTGGTGGAAGCGTTGGCATGGATGCTCACCAGCAGCTCGGCGCCGGAGATACTCGCCACCGCCGCCCGTTCTTCCAGGGTCAGGGAAGTATCACCCTGGCGAGTATAGATTACCGTATAACCTTCATTGAGGAGGATATGGCCTAGCTCCAGGGAAATATTGCGCACCACGTCCCGCTCTTTCAACCCCGTGGTCCCGATTGCCCCTGGGTCTGAGCCGCCCCAATCATGGAAAGCCCCGTGACCGGGATCCACGACAATGATTTTGCCGTGGGGGTCCACAGGCTGGATCTGGATCGTAACCGTCTGGCCTCCTGTAAGGTCCCGGGTCAGGGCATAGGAAGCCGGCCCCTGCAGATCGGCCACCACCCTTACCGTTCCCTCGTTAAAACGTCCCAGGCGCACCCGGGCAACGGGGCCGTAACCTACCTCAAGGGCGGCCGGTGCGCCTGCCTCCGCCAGGCTGGCGGAGAAATCAAAGACAAGGCGGGAAGGATTCTCCAGGCGGAATGAAGCCGGCATCCCCAGCAGCTTGGAGGCGCTTATTTTTAAAAGGACTCCCTGACCGCTGCGCTCCACCTCTATACCGTTTATGACCGACAGCTCGCCGCCAGGGTCCTGCTCCCCTCCCGGGCTCCAACGGCTGAGCAAAGCAGCTACACGGCTGCTGTCCGCAGCAGGGCTCTGTTTGCCTACATCATACCGCACGGCTACCAGCCGGCCGGCCAGCCAGCCGCTGCCCCCTTCGGGCAGGCAGACTTCAAACCAGCCGTGGTGCTCGTTCAGAATGGCCACCTGCTGCCCCAGGCTTAATCTGCCTACGATTTCATGGTCCACGCCCGGGCCGGAGCGGACATTAACCGTATCTTTCATCACCAGGGCCGCGCGGGTAGCACCGGGGGGCAGGGCAAACTCCCGCAGCACTGTGTCGCTGTAAGAAGGATCTCTCTGGATCACGACCAGCCAGCCGGCGATCCAGCCTTTCCCTCCCTGGGGAAGCTCCACCTGGAACCAGTCGCCCTCCTGCGCCAGCACCGTCAAGCGAGTCCCTTTGTCCACCCTGGTCAGCGGCGGCTCATATTGCGTCCCCGGGCCGGGGCGGATATTCACATTCTGGGCATTGACCGTGGCAATGCGGGGAGCCTCCGCCCCGG
>CALJJZ010000012.1 GCA_937973635.1 uncultured Bacillota bacterium
CAATTTAATACTATAGCACCCCCTTGCCGAACTTACAATATGTTTTAAGTACCTTTAAATCCTTTTTTCGGGAGTTAAACATAATTATTTCATTGATACTGTTACTATCTCATTAATGCGCCTTCTTTAGTATTGACTATAAGTTTTTTTTTAAACTCAAAAGCATATTAAAATGTCGAAAAACAGAGATAGGCATTTGTTCTAAATAAAATTAATGGGGAGACATTTCTAATATTCTTTGCAAACTCTGCGCACCTATATTCAAATTTATTACGCTTTCCGGGACCTCACCAGGATAAATAGTATCAGCCAGAGGGATGCTGGTATGTACTTCTATCTCTACTCCGGTGAAGGGGATAAGCATGCGAACCTCTGTAAGTACATCCAGGTATATACGGTGACGTACCTGGTTAATACCGGCTGCGTCAAAAGAATCAAGCAGAACTGTATTCACCCGTCCTATGGGTATAAGGCGGACAGGAATACGTGGACCGTATGTAGCAAGAAAGTATATGTTCAGCACTTCTCCCAGTGGAATTTTCATCTCCCGCTCACCAATTTCCAGCAAAGCCCCTTGTATAGCCATGGTTGTCTCCGCCATTAACCGATTGATCTCCATCGTATTCAGCTGTGCCATAATAATTTTGCCTTGTTCGTCTTGCTTGATGGCAATAAGGTCTTGATAAAAGATGCCCCGTGCGATTTTTTCCATAATAGCACGGTTGATGGCATCTGTGGCAATCATATCTGCTTTTACCTCTGCCAGCGAGATTAATGCCGGGCGCAGACGCCGGTCCATAAGCATAAAACTTTCAAATAATAATAAGATTATAAAGCAGAGAATAATAAACGTGACTGCCCCTTTTTCTATGAAGCGATATTGCCGGGTTTTTTTATGGCGGATGTACATACAAAAGCCTCCCTCCTGATATATATGCAAGAGGCAGGCTTAATATAAACATTTCTTTTAAAAACTGAAAAAACTGATCCGTTAATGTTTACGAAGCTAAAACCATTTTATAAGAAAATACTTCTTTTTGCCGCGGCGTACAACCAAATATTTTCCAAATAGCCTGTCTTCCGGGGATAGAACTTTTTGCTGGTCGTTAACATTCTGGTCATTGATATAAATTGCACCACTGCGGATATCCTCCCTGGCCTGCCTCTTTGATGAAGAAGCGCCGCAAAGGATTAACAGTTCCAATACATCCAGCTCTCGCTTATCTCTTACTTCCGCCGAAGGGACGTCCCTAAGCGCCTGTTCCATCTCGTCTTCTGCAAGATCTTTAATATTACCATAAAAAAGAGCGTGTGAAATTTTTTCTGCTTTCATCCTAGCCTCTTTACCATGGACCAAATCAGTCACTTCACTGGCGAGGACACGTTGCGCAGTCCTTTTTTCAGGGCGCTTACTTACTTCTTCTTCCAGATCCATAATTTCCCCATGGGACAAGAAAGTAAAATATTTAATGTACTTAACAACATCTGCGTCATCAGAGTTTATCCAAAACTGGTAAAACTGATAAGGGGATGTTTTTTCTGCATCCAGCCAGATTGTCCCACCTTCTGTTTTACCAAATTTCGTGCCATCTGCTTTGGTAACCAGAGGAAATGTCAGGCCGTATGCTTTGCCGCCACAAACCTTACGAATCAAGTCTATACCGGAGACTATATTGCCCCACTGGTCGCTTCCCCCTGCCTGCATTTCACAATGATAATTTTCGTACAGTTGCAAGAAATCGTAAGACTGAAGGATCATATAGCTGAATTCCGTAAAGGAGATACCAGATTCCAGGCGAGTCTTGACCGCATCTTTTCCCAACATGTAACTAACAGTAAAGTGCTTGCCAATATCGCGTAAAAAGTTTATAAGTCCGACATTGCCCAACCACTGATAATTGTTAACCATTCTTGCCGGGTTAACCTTCGTGTCGAAGTCGAGGAACTGTTCCAGCTGCAACCTGATCTTCTGAGTCCATGCATCAATTACTTCCACAGGATTTAAAGATCTTTCCGTGGTTTTACCGCTGGGATCGCCTATTAAACCAGTCCCGCCTCCCACAAGGGGGATAGGCTTGTGCCCGGCCAACTGAAAGCGGCGCAAGCCCAGAATCGGCAACAGGCTTCCAACATGTAAACTATCAGCAGTTGGATCAAAACCTATGTAAAGCGAAATGGAACCTTCGTCCAGCCTTTTTACCAGCTCTTCTTCTTCAGTAACCTGGTATAGTAATCCACGGAAACGCAGATCATCAAGAATATGCATAAGGGGACACTCCTTAATTTAATGTACTGAATGAAGTGGAAAATTAGTCAAACAGTTTAACACGCAAATTATACATGATTCAAAGGTCGTGGGCAAGGCATAGTTGATGCCTGTCTGTAGTTCCATAATAATTTATATGCCTATATTTATCATGTACGGGTTATGAACCTAAAGGCTAAACTTACGTCATTTTAGTGAATACAGCTTTAACATCAATCTATCAGATTTCTAATCGCACTCACTTATGTTATAATATTGACCATTAAAGTTTCATATCCAGAGGAGTGGCTTCTGTGCCTGGGAAAATAAAAGACTTTAATAATAATAATTATCATCACAAAAAAGGAAAAGGCCGCCCCGGCACCGGTAATAGTAATAATATTGCCAGGAGAACTACAAATAAACCGGCAAGAAAAAAGAATCCTGCCTGGCGTGTATGGTTAAAGGGGTCAATGCAAGGGTTAAAGATTATTTTTATTTTGTTTTTTTTGTTGTTGTTGCTGTTAGGGGTAGGCGGAATGACATTGTTATACGCTTATATACAGGATGTTCCCGAATTTAACCCCGGCAAACTCACTCCTCCGGTTACCTCGTATATATATGACCGCAAAGGTAACGAATTGGCGGCCCTTTATTATGATCAAAACCGCATCCAGATTCCTCTGGAGGAAATACCCCTGCATGTACAAAGGGCGTTTATTGCCATTGAGGACGAACGTTTTTACGACCATATAGGAATAGATCCCATAGGCATAGCCAGAGCCTTCGTCGTTAACCTGAGAAACAGAAACCGTATCGAACAGGGAGGCAGCACCATTACCCAGCAATTAATCAAAACGGCCTTCCTTACTCCAGAAAAAACCTACGAGCGCAAGGTACAGGAAGCCTACCTGGCAATTAAGATGGAAAGAAGCTATTCCAAGGACGAAATCTTAGAGCTATATTTAAACCAGATACCTTTCGCTCACGGGGCACACGGCATCGAGGTAGCTGCAAATATGTATTTTCAGAAAAGCACAGGCGAGCTTACCATTGCTGAAGCAGCTCTGCTGGCCGGCATACCCAGGGCACCGAATTACTATTCTCCTTATATTAATAAAGATGCTGCTATACAGCGACAGGGGCTTGTCTTACAAAAAATGTATGAGCTTGGCTATATTTCACACCGGCAGCTACGGGAAGCTAAAGAACAGGAAATAATTCTCGCTCCTCCACCCTCCCGGGAATACCCCTATCCTTATTTTATTGATTATGTCCTGCACCGGGAGTTGATTGAAACACTTTTGAGTCTCCCCCAGTTTGATACTCGGGAAGAAGCATACGAGGCCATCTATAACCGGGGTCTTAAAGTTTACACCACCCTTGACACAGAGATTCAGGAAATTACTCAATCGGTAATAAGTGATGAAAGTCACTATCCGCAGAATCTGCGCGTAGATATGCAAAAAATGAAAGAACTGTTGGCACAAAAAGACTATTCTACTTACCCGGAAGAAGTGCTGTCAGATGAAGGCATTTTTCAACCCCAGGGGGCTGCTGTGGTTGCAGATCCCGTTTCAGGAGAAGTGCTGGCTCTTGTTGGAGGACGTGATTATAACCAGGAGAACCAAACACTCCGCTATTTAAGCGCCCGGCAACCAGGTTCGGCGATAAAACCAATATCTACTTATGCGCCGGCATTGGAGGAAAACCTGCTTACGCCCGGTTCGATTATTGATGACTCACCATTCGTGCGCGGAGATTGGGCTCCGGAAAATTTCGACCGAGTTTTTCGCGGATTGGTTACTGTGCGAGAAGCTCTGGTGCGCTCCCTTAACGTACCTGCAGTAAAGGCCTTTGAGCAATTAACCCCATCTATTGGACTGGAGTATGCCAAACGTATGGGATTAAGCACCATCCATAGAGATGATTATAATCTGGCCACAACATTAGGAGGCCTGACTCATGGTGTTACTGCTTTCGATATGGCTCAAGCTTATGCTGTCCTCGCCAACCAGGGTATAAAAGTAAAACTGCACACTATAAGAAAGATAGAAGATCGGCATGGCCAGGTGATCTATGAATACCGTAAAGAGCCTCAGGCCATTCTTTCCCCCCAGACAGCTTACCTGGTCACAGATATGCTTAAAGATGTCGTGCGACGCGGCACTGCATCACGTTTGCGTGTTGGACGCCCTGTAGCCGCAAAAACGGGTACTACCAGTGACAACCGTGACGCTTACTTAGTTGCCTATACCCCGGACCTTGTTGTTTCCCTTTGGTTGGGGCATGATCTGCCTGTTCTTGGCAGAATCAGCGGAGGTAGCAGTACAACCATTCCCTTTATGAACGATATATTGACCCAAATCCTGGAGAGCAGAGAGCCCCTTGATTTTACCAGACCTCCAGGGATCAGCGGCCCTATCAATATCTGCAATAAATCCGGACTGAGGCCAGGAACACACTGCCCGCCAGATAGTATTGTCAGTGAAATCTTCCCTACCGCCCTTGTCCCCCAGGATAGCTGTGGGTTGCATATTGAGCTGGAAATATGTAGTGCCAGCAGGCTTCTGCCGGGCCAATACTGCCCGTCTTACGAGATAATCAGGGGCAAGTTTCTGTTACGGCCAGAATATGAAGCCACCGATAACCGTTGGCGGGGGACACCAGGTAGAGTTCCCCTTGATGTTGAACTAGCAGCCCCACAAGAAGTGTGCAATCTGCATACCGAAGCCGCACCATCACCAACGGGACTTAACCTTTACCTTCTGGAGAACCCACGGCGCGTTAATCTCTGGTGGGAATGGCAGGATAATATTATGGAATATCTTGTTTACAGGCAAGTTCTTCATAGCGATGAGCAGATATTCTTACAAAAATTGCCCGGGACTGTTAACCAATTTGTCGATGAAAACATTGAAAATGACCTGGTTTATATATACAAAATAGTAGCTGTAACCCATGCAGGCGTAAGATCCCTTCCTGCCGAACGGGCTATAGCCATTCCTCCCCTGGACGAACGGTACCAGGAAGCAGAAGAAGCTGAACGTGGCTATGACAGAGAAACAAGAAATGCAATTACGCCAGACCATCCGGCTGATATCAACGAAGATGCCTATGAGCCGGAAAGATAATATGAATTTACCAGCTGCAGCCGGCAGAAAAAGATGTATCAAATATTATTTTTTTGACTTTATCTTTTAATTATCCAACTGGACAACTGTGACGCCGCTGCCACCTTCCCCTTCTGCACCTGGACGGAAACTTTTCACTATGCGCTTTTGTTCCAGGTATTGCTCCAAACCCCGGCGCAGGCGGCCACTCCCCTTTCCGTGTATGATTAATATTTGCTTCAGCCCAGCCAGGATGGAATCATCCAATTGCTTCTCCATTTTAAGGATCGCTTCGTCCAGAGTAAAACCCCTCAGATCAATGTGGGGAAGTACGTCCGCAGTCTTTTCCCACATAAGCACCTGCTCTGTGCTCTTTTCTCTTTTCCCGCTGGCGGCCTTATCCAACCTTACTCCTTTTACATCTTGGCCGAGATCATTAAGCGAAGTCCATACTTTGAAAGTACCTATACCTACCTGGATCTCTTCAGCAGATACGATCCGTTTAATTTCACCAAATGCGTCCATACTACGGACATAGACCGTTTGCCCTTCCCTGATTTGTGCAAGGCTGACACTTTTTATATCCTGATTGCTATTGCTTCTCCGGGACAGGGGCCCGCTCCCTATGCCGGATAAGGTTTCTTGAACCTGTCTGCGTGCCTCTTCAGCCATGGCAAGGCCTTTTGTTATGCCTTCTTCCCTCTGTGCAAGGTGTAACTTTTTAACGATCTCGTTTGCTTTTTCTCTGGTAGAGCGAAGCATTTCCCTTGCTTCCTCCCGCGCCTGCCCCAGAATTTCTCTCTTACGCTCCTCCAGTGCATTAAGCTGTTCCGTGAGCTTATCAAGGCGAAAGGCGAGCTCCTCTTTTATTTCCCCAACTTTTTGGGTTTCCCTGGCAAGTTTCTGTTTTTCAGTTAAAAGATCTGATACGGCTTCATCCAATTTAAGCGAATCTCTGTTCAAATACGAAGTGGCTTTTTCCAGTACATTTAAGGGCATGCCCAGTCTGTTGGCTACATTTAAAGCATTACTTTGACCCGGCACCCCGATCAGCAATCTAAATGTAGGTTGTAGCGTTTCTGCATCAAACTCCATAGAGGCATTTTCCATACCTACACATAAATGGGCAAATACTTTCAGCTCGTTGATATGGGTAGTTGCTACCGTCCTGACACCGCGCCGGTGCAATTCATCTAACACAGCCATGGCCAACGCCGACCCTTCCGAAGGATCGGTGCCTGCGCCAAGTTCATCAAGGAGTACAAGAGAACGGGCAGAGGCGTTTTGGATTATCTCAATAATATTGCGCATGTGTCCGGAAAAAGTGCTTAGGGACTGACTGATGTTCTGCTCATCACCAATATCGGCCCAAAGATGATCAAAGATGGAGATCTCGCTTCCAGGGCGAGCCGGTAGATGTAAACCGCACTGAGCCATGAGAACAAACAGCCCAACCATTTTAAGCGTTACAGTTTTTCCTCCCGTATTGGGACCGGTAATAACTAAAGTATTAAAACCTTCCCCCAGGTAAAAATCAACAGGAACCGCTTCTTTCCTGGCCAGCAAAGGATGTCTGCCGCCCCTTATATAAATTCTTCCTTCTTCATTTAGTTGTGGCGCATTGCCTTCATGTAAAATGCTCAGTTTGCCCCGCGCCAGGATCAGGTCAAGCTCTCCGTAAAGCTCATAATTAAAGGAAATTCCCTCCACATCCTTGCGGACCAGCGAGCTTAGCTCCCGCAGTATTCTTTCCTTTTCTTTCTCTATCCCCGATCGTACGGTCAAGAGGCGGTTATTTAGTTCCGTAAGGGGGAAAGGCTCAATAAAGAGAGTTTGCCCGCTGGCAGAACGGTCATGTACAATGCCCGGTATTTGCCTGCCAAACTGCTGCTTGACAGGAAGAACATAGCGGTTTTGTCGTACCGTGATGATGTTTTCTTGGAGGTATTTCTGATAGTCAGGATTGCGGCAATATGATTCCAGAGCCTTCCGAATTTTATCCTGTAAGCTTTGTTCTTCCTGCCGCAAGGACAATAAGAGGGGAGAGGCGTCTTCACGAAATTCGCCGTGCTGGTCAAAACATCTATTTATACGTGAAATAATATGGGGGAAAGATAAAAAGCGTCCAATCAAGTCGTAAAGGAAGGGCGTTTTTTCTTTATGGCGGTCGTTTTTTAAAAAATTCTTTTTTAATGTTTCCGTAATCACTAAAAAACTACGCATGGATACAAACTCAGTTGCTGTTAACCCCCCCCCTTTGGTCAGGTGTTGCAAAGTTTTTTCCAGATCAGGGACAGAATTAAGATCAAATAGGTCCTGAGATATTATGGTGACTGCTTCTGCCGTTTGCTTTTGCAATTCCTTTACTTTTTCCAGCTCAAATAAAGGATAAAGGGCAGCTGCTTTCTCTCTCCCTGGCACAGACAAAGTAAAAGCCTGGAGCTGCTCAAGTATTTTGGAAAATTCGAGGAGGCGCATGGCTTTTTCCATCTTTCTCTTTAGCCACCCCGTGTATGATAAGTTTTCGAGACAAATGGATTTCCTTGAAGATAATACCTCCACTCTTTTTCCGTAGCCTTTTTTATGCCAATGCGCGGCGCACAAACAATAGCGGAAGAAGGGAAACTCCAACCACGGGCAACAAAGAGGGAGCCTTCTATCAAGGGAAGGCCGTTATGCTCTCTGCCAATAGCCATAGCTTCGGCCAGTTTGCCCGGCCCATTAGTAAGATCGGTAATTTTGTCGGCTTTGCGGCGACGTCTAAACATTAATTCCAGGCCATCAAGGGGTTCAAGGGCTCGTATAAGCACGGCCTCTCCTATGCCCTCCTTGTTGCCTACAATATTAAAACAATAATGATTGCCATAGACAAAATAAACATAAGCATGGCCCGCAGGGCCAAACATTACCGCATTTCTTTTTGTTTTTCCCCGGAAAGCATGGCAGGCAGGATCATTCTGCAGATAGGCTTCAGTTTCTACAATCATACCGGCGGTAAAACCTTGAGGCGTATGGTTTACGATAATATTGCCTAACAACATCCTGGCCAAGGTCAGTGTGTCTGTATTATAAAATTCTTTGTCCAGCGGTTTATAATCCATAGTTTGCCCTGCAATAACTTAAACAATTTTTGTCAGGCTGTTTGACACCGCTTCGCTGACAAAATAGAAAAATAAACCCAGGTAATAACGAGAAAGATCCACAACAGCTGAGGATTGCATTGTATTATTCCAGAAATCTGTATCCAACAACGACAGGATAGCAATAGTCAGAAACACAAACACACAACCTTTGATTGTGCCCACAAAGGCTCCGCTAAGAGCATTCAAAGGACCGACAAAGGGTACCTTATTTATAAAACTTAATTTCTGTATAATTAAAGAGAAAACTAACAGTATAAGTAACATAACCATCAAGAAAGAAATAATATTGATCATAATATTAATTAACCACAAAGAGGCAGCACTTTCTTGCTCCAGGAAAACAAAGATCTCATCCAGTTTTAAGTACTTCCCCACGTACAAGCGGACAATATTGTTCCAGCGCAGAGCACAAAAAAAAGCAATAAAAAACGCGCCCAGGCCTACAACTTGCTTGATGAGACCCTGTTTAAAACCGTTATACATATAATAAACCAGGAAAAAGACCAAAACGTAATCCAGCCAATTCATAGATTAATCATCCGTTTCCTTGTCTCTGTCTGTTCCCTTGCATTTGTCTGTAAATCTTCATGGTTTCCATGCTGTCGTACACTGTATCATAAATATGAACACAACCCTCGCCGCCGCCGAGGAGTTGAATAATTTCTTTCTTTCCCATACCATTTAACAATCTGCCTTCAAGCTTCCGTAAAAATTGGGCAGATTCAAGACAAACAGTATCGGGAACACGCAGTAAAGTAGCTCCAGCCCTTAGTATTGTTGCACCATCTGCTGCCAGTTCCAAATCAGTAGAAACACCGTGAAATGAATCGTTGAGGTGGCCGTTTAAGCGGTAACCGTCTCCTGTACCATAAAGAAAGTGACTTTTTATGCGATTAAAAATATTCCCGGAACGGTGATCTATTCCCACATGCTCATACCACGCCGTCCTGACCCGATCCAGATGGCTGTAATAACGACAAGCATTAAGGTAATTAGTATTCCAGTATTGATCATACTCAGCAGTTGAGCTGTAGCCCCTTTCCTGAAAAAGAAAAGTCTCTGCCTGAATAGCAGCACGCACGGCATCGGCAAAAAGAGATAAAGCATAGCCTTCAGGAAGGGGCGACAAAGCTTCCCGTAGCACCGTGCCGCTGTTAAAATAAAGTTCTACTCCGCACAGGCCGGGAAGATCTGTTACCTTATCGCAGGCTCCCTCAAACGTACGTTTAACTTCCCATTGAGCACGAGAAACCAGAAACGTCTGGGGCTGTAACCATAGACGCGCGCAATATTCCCCGTCTGTTCCACAATAAATTACCTCTATTAATACAGCATTTACTTCCTTCCTTACCATTAAGTGCCAGTTACGCTGCAACAAACATTGCACTGGGATCCCCCCTCTACATACCTTTACTTCGCCACAGAAAATTATTATCCTGCTTAAACTTTTCGTAGGACAGCAGCGAATCTTTCTCCCAGATGCATTTCGATATGCCTCATAAGTTCATCTATTTCTTCATCTTTCAGTGTTCTGTCTGGATGCCGGAAAGTCAGAGCCAAAGCAAGACTAACATGGCCTGCAGGAATCTGGTTGCCTTTATAAACGTCAAAAAGGTTTAGCTCCTCCAGCAACGTTCCAGCTTCTTTTTTAATCTCCTCCATAAGTAAAGCAGCTGCCGTATCCATGGGTACAATCAGAGCCAGATCACGGTATACTGCAGGATAACGAGGTAACGAGCGGTACCGGGGAGTTAAATCCGCCAGTGCAAACAGGTCTTCCATGTTTAATTCCGCCACATATACTTTTTGTCTTAGCAAAAAATTTTCCTGGACCGAGGCGCTCAAAGCACCCATATAACCTATTTCCCTGCCGTCCAGGAAAAGCCCTGCCGACTGGTGAGGATGTAAAAAAGCTTTGCTATTTTTTTTCCAGAGACAATTGTTTATGCCCAGTCCTTTTAACAAAGCTTCCAGTATGCCCTTTAAGGAATAAAAATCTACTTCCCGTGGGGGCTCCTGCCAACCCTGCCCTATTTTACCACTTAATGCTAGGGCAAGGGTCAACGGTTCCCATGGCAGCCTTTTATCGTGCTCCTCTCCTCTGGCTTCAGGATAATAGACTTTACCCAACTCAAATAAAAATTGATCTTCCACCTGTCTGTTAAAATTATAATGCATTGTCCGCAAAAGGTTTGCCAACAAGGTGGTTCGCATAACGGCCTGTTCTTCCGTAAGAGGATTTTGTAACTTTACTGCCAGGCGGTATTCATCTTGTGGAAGCAATGCCAGATCATCAAAGTAACGAGGATTCATAAAAGAAAAGGTAATAACCTCCTGAAGTCCGCAAGCAGTAAGCATATCTTTAACCTGCCGCACAACCCGACGCTGGATTGATAACCTACCCGAAGTCAAAACCCCCTGGGGCAAGGTTGAAGGAACCTGTCCATAACCTTTAATCCGGGCAATTTCCTCAATTAAATCAATCTCAGCCTTGATGTCAGGGCGGAAAGAAGGCACTTGCACAGATAAATTCTCATCATGGGAAACTTGTACTTGCATACCCAACCTGCTCAGTATCTGCTCCATATCTTCTTTTATTACCTTATAACCCAATATCTCCTTTACCCTCGCAGGCCGTAATCTTAATTCTGGTTGCACCTGGCGCCGCGGATACAAATCCAGCACCCCCCGGCAGATCTCTCCGCCGGCAGTTTGTTGCATCAGGGAAACCGCCCGGTTCTGGGCATAAATAGCCATCTCCGGATCAACCCCTTTTTCATAGCGCTGCGAAGCCTCAGAGAATAGATTAAGCTTACGGGCCGTACGCCGGTTATTAGCAGGGTTGAAACAGGCAGCTTCAAGAAAGAGACGTTTTGTAGATGCCGATATTTCCGTGTTCTCGCCGCCCATTACCCCGGCCATACCGACGGGCCTGTACGCATCGGCAATTACCAACATTTCCTCATCCAAAACTCTCTTTACTCCGTCAAGGGTCACCAAGGTTTCACCTGGCATTGCACGTCTGACAATAATTTTTTTCCCCTCAATACAGTCATAGTCAAAAGCATGCATGGGAAAGCCTGTCTCCCACATCACATAGTTAGTTACATCTACCAGATTATAAATAGCCCTTACGCCTGCTGCCAGCAACTTTAATTGCATATTAAGCGGAGAAGGAGCTATCTTAAAGCCTTCCATCATGCGGGCCGTATAACGGGGGCAAAGCTCCGGTTCGTGCAGCTCTACAAGAACCAGTTCCTGGATAGGCCGCCCCTTCTCTTCAAATGATATTTGTGGCACACGCACAACGTTGCCCGTAATGGCAGCTACCTCACGTGCTACGCCCAACATACTCAGACAATCACCCCTGTTGGGGGTTAATTCAAGTTCCAAAACCGGTTCATTAATAAAGAGGAAATCAATTAGTTTATTGCCAGGTCTGGCATCAGGCTCAAGGATAAGAATTCCGTCCTCTTCTTCCTCCCGTGTTACCTCCAAACCCATTTCCCCAGCAGAACAAAGCATACCCGCAGATACAACCCCTTTAATTTCTGCCTTTCTGATCTCCTCTCCCCCCGGCAAAACAGCACCGGGCAGAGCCAGGGGGACCATATCCCCCGGCTTTATATTTCTGGCTCCGCAAACAACATCATAATAAGCGTCTCCGCAAAAAACTTTAACCAATTGCAAATTGGGAGCATAGGGATGGGGCCAGAGCTTTTCAATGCGCCCTGCTACCAAAAGATGAGTTAGGGGGGCAAAGGTGCTAACTGACCCCACTTCTATACCTGCCATCGTAAGGCGCTCTGCCAGCTCTTCCGGAGTTAAAGGAATATCCACATATTCACGCAACCAGTTATAAGGAACTTTCATTGGCCAACCTCCTAAGATAGCAATAGTCAGGAGCCAGAAATTTATCTAAAAGATGAAAAGATAACCTGAATAAAATACATAAACGTCAACATTCCTCTGCCAACAGTCATTTCTCAACTGTCAATGGTTACGGACGCAGCATACGCAGGTCATTCGTATAAAAAAGCCTTATATCATCGATGCCGTATTTAAGCATGGCGATGCGTTCTACCCCCATGCCAAAGGCAAAGCCGCTGACCAGTTCAGGGTCATAACCGCAAATTTGTAAAACATTAGGGTGAACCATCCCCGCCCCGAGAATCTCCAACCACCCCGAATCACTGCAGGTACGGCACCCCAGGCCATGGCAAAACATACAAGAGATGTCTACTTCTGCGCTGGGCTCTGTAAAAGGGAAAAAGCTCGGACGCAGGCGTATTTGACGCTCCGGGCCAAACATCTCCCGCGCAAATAACAACAGGGTGCCCTTGAGGTCAGCAAGGGAAATACCATGGTCCACTACCAGCCCTTCTACCTGGTGGAACATAGGAGAATGGGTAATATCATCGTCCCTGCGGTAAACCTTACCCGGTGCGATAATGCGCACCGGCAGCGTCGGTGCCATCTTTTCCATGGTACGTACTTGCACCGGGGAAGTATGGGTGCGCAGCAATACATCTTTATTGATATAAAAAGAATCCTGCATATCCCTGGTAGGATGATCTACCGGGAAGTTAAGTGCTTCAAAATTATAATAATCCAGTTCAATATCCGGCCCTTCACTTATTTGAAAGCCCATACAGGCAAAAATATCTTCAATTTCCTCCATTACCAGCGTAATGGGATGCCGGCGTCCTGTTAAAATAGATCTGCCAGGCAGAGTAATGTCAATACGTTCGGCCTCCTGTTGTTTTTGGCGCAGTTGTTCCTGCAGTTCAAGCTTCCTTTCGTCCAACTCCCTGCTGGCAGCCTGTTTAAGCTCGTTGAGGAGCTTTCCCAGAAGAGGTTTTTCCGAAGCCGGCAGTTCGTTCATGCTACGCATTAGCAAAGTGATGGCCCCTTTTTTACCCAAAAACTGTACACGGATTTTTTCTAGATCCTCCAAGTCCCTACTTGCCCCAATCTTATTACTTAACTCATTTTTCAGCTTTTCCAGTTCTTCCCTCAATTATAACACCCTTTCTCCATAAATACTGAACCTGTTCTGACCCATTTAAGTTAAACTAAAAAACTTCCGTCCTTTTACGGGACGAAAGTTTTCCGCGGTACCACCCAAATTAACCCCTTCAGGGTTCCCTTATGTACGATAACGGCGCTACCCGAATACGGCCTACTGCGTTTGCCCCTGTACAACTGTTCAACCGCCAACTCCAGGGCGAACTTCGATCAGCTTTAAGGAAGGCTTTCAGCCGGTGGCCATTCCTCTCTGACTAACTAACTTTGCCAATCTACTTTTCCCTTTCATCATATTGTTAATATTAAATTTGGATGTTTATGATGTTTATAGCGAAAGTAACCGTTTATACAACAAGTAAGCTGCTACCGACCCTGTGCTTTCAAATAGCTTCCAGAAAAATTCAGCGGTCAACATTTCATGACCCCTCTCCTAAAATTTTTCAGGAACCAGCAATATTATAGCATACCGATTTTGAAAAAACAATCAATTGACTTGTTATTTGGCATTGTTATTGCTACACTGGCGCAGTCTTTCATAAATAAAAATTGTTGCTGCCATGGCAGCATTAAGGGATTTTATAGGTCCGACCATGGGGATATACGCCCGCACGTGGGCTATTTCTAAAAGGGAGCTGCTTATACCCTTACTTTCATTGCCAATTATCAGGGCTGTAGGAGCGTCAAATTTTAGTTTGTAATAAGGAATTTGGCCTCCCGGATCAGCCGCGATAATGCAGACTTTCCGCTTGGCCAAAATGTCCTGCCATTCAGGTATAGCTGCCGCATGGATTACAGGAAGATAAAAATTTCCGCCCATCGCAGCCCTTAATGCCTTGGGATTAGTAGGATCAGCCGTCCCCGGAAGTAAAATAACCCCGTCAACTGCCGCTGCAGCCGCACAGCGAATAATTGTTCCCAGATTGCCTGGGTCCTGTATCCGATCCAGCAATAGAAAAAACAAATCAGGTTTCTCAAAAATACTTTTATTCATTAATGCAGGAATACGGGCAATAACCCCTACACCCTGGGGCGAATCTGTCTGTGCCAAATCATTAAATTCTTTTTCGCTTAACTGCAAACAGCACGTTTCTCTAAGTTGCGCCAGCAATGCTCTGTGGGAAGGATCAACGGCAAAAGTGGGAGTGAAAAGGACTGTTTCGCACTCTACCCCTGCCCTTAAAGCTTCACGCAAGAGATGAGCCCCCTCCAGAATTACCTTGCCGCTCTTTTTCCTGTAACGGCTATTCCCTAGGCGTCTGTACTCCTTAATTATTTTTTGTTGTGAAGGAAGAAACTGACCCATCATACACCTCGCTGGACAAATGGTGGTATTAGCGGAGCAGCCTTTCCAAGTCTTTATTCTTTCCGACAACAACCAGCAGATCATTCTTCTGGATCATATCCCCGGCCAGGGGGGAGATATTGACGTTATCACCGGACTTAATGGCAATCAGGTTAATACCATAACGGCTCCTGAGGTCTAAATCCTGTAATGACTTACCCGTTAAAAAATCCGGTGCTACCAGCTCCTCCACTGAGTATTCAGGAGATAAATCAATACAATCCAACACATGCTTATCCGTCAACTGCCTGGCGAGCCGCACACCCATGTCTCGTTCGGGAAAAACAACGCGGTCTACGCCGATACGTTCGAGGACCTTGCCGTGTTGGGCAGTACGCGCTTTGGCCAGGATATATTTCGCTCCCAATTCCTTCATCATAAGGCAGGTTAGGATACTTGCCTGCATTTCCACGCCAATGGCTACAATTACTGCATCAAAATTGGCCACACCCAGTGCCTTGATATTGTGTTCATTTGTAGCGTCTGCTTGCATGGCATGAGTCACTTTATCCGCAAGATCCTGGATTCTTTTTTCGTCCAGATCCAAAACGAGAACATCATGGCCCATCTCTGAAAGAGTTACAGCTATACTGGAACCAAATCTGCCGGCACCAATAATGGCAAATGATTTGCGTTTCATCTATTCTTTTTCCTTCTACCTCACTGCTCACAGTATTCAGGAAAGGGAATTCAATAACAGTCATAACAAAGATTAGATCTAAAATCAAGCTTAAAGAAGATCCCGATTGCTATCATGCCCAAAGAGAAAAAAAAGACCTTCAACACCAATAATTGAAGGTCAGTTCGTAATTGCATGCACAACTATAGCCCTTATACAATCTTCTCCTGGGCCACGTCAACCAGGCGGCGAAAAGCAGCAGGGTCATTCACAGCAAGATCGGCAAGCATTTTACGGTTTACCAGTACCCCTGCTTTTTTTAGGCCAAAGAGGAAACGGCTATAAGAAAGTCCGTTATTACGGGCTGCGGCATTAATGCGAGCAATCCAAAGCCGACGAAAATCGCGCTTGCGTGCACGACGATCACGGTAAGCATAAAGAAGGGACTTCATCACCTGTTGATTGGCCACGCGGAACAACTTACTTTTTGAACCAAAATATCCCTTTGCAAGTTTAAGGATTTTCTTTCTTCGTTGTCTTGTTTTAAAACTATTTTTGACTCTGGGCATTATTTTAACCCCCCTAAAAGATTAATAAGGCAATAATTTTGCTACACGTTTTTGGTCGCTTTTGCTGATCAGTGTGGCGCTGCGTAAACGCCGCTTGCGGCGGGGAGTCTTTTTTTCCAGGATATGGCTGTGAAAAGCACGAAAGCGCTTAATTTTCCCTGTTTTAGTTTTTTTAAAGCGCTTGGCCGCGCCACGGTGGGTCTTCATTTTCGGCATACTGATAATCCTCCTCTGCTATTTAACGGGGGGCCAGGAACATGACCATATTCCTACCTTCCATCCGCGGTTCCCTTTCTACGATGGCCACCTCTTTCAGTTCAGCAGCCATTTTCAGGCATTGCTTTTTTCCCAGCTCAGGATGTGTGATCTGCCTGCCGCGGAAAACGATGGTAACCTTAACCTTATCGCCGCTTTGCAAAAAACGCATAGCGTTACGCGCTTTTACCTGAAAATCGTGTTCCTCAATGCCGGGCCGCATTTTAACTTCTTTGATAGATACTATTTTTTGTTTTTTGCGTGCTTCTTTATCCCTTTTACTTTGTTCATATTTGTAGCGCCCAAAATCCATAATCCGGCATACAGGTGGTTTGGCCTGAGGGGCTACGTTAACAAGGTCCAGGTTCTTTTCCTGGGCCAAACGCAAGGCCTCATCCAGGGGTAAAATTCCCAGCTGTTCCCCATCGGTCCCGATCACCCGGACTTCCCTGGCCCTGATTTTATTATTGACCAACAGCTCCTTGTTAATCTTTTATCACCTCCAGATTAAATGAGATTTTTCATAAAGTCGGAAACTCACTATCCAAGTAGCTTTATGCGAGGTGGATAGTTTTTTTCACCCCCAAGCGGGGTGATTTTGCTTTTTGACGTAATTGCGTGATATCTTGTGATAGCACGAGATATATAACTAAT
>CALJJZ010000013.1 GCA_937973635.1 uncultured Bacillota bacterium
TCTATTAACACCCCGTTGTAAGCGGCTGCAGACCTCTGTAAGGTCAAAAGGCACTTCCGGAATAATGATGGATTCGGCGCCGCCAGCTAGACCGGCATGGAGGGCAATAAGTCCGCTGTCCCGACCCATTACTTCGATTACGTAAATACGTTCATGGGATGTTGCTGTATCACGTAACCTGTTAATGGCATCGGTAACTGTATTTACCGCCGTATCAAAACCGATACAATAATCGGTAAAGGCCAGGTCGTTGTCTATGGTTGCCGGCACCCCCACAGTCATAATCCCGGCCTCGTGGAGCACCTGGGCTCCGCGGAAAGAGCCGTCGCCGCCAATTACAACCAGGCCGTCTATCTCCATCTCCCGCAAAAAGTTTATAGCTCTGGCCTGTCCCTCCTGTGTCAAAAATTCAGGCGAACGGGCTGTCAGCAGGATCGTCCCGCCCCTGTGTATGCTGTCGGCAACAGAGCCAAGCTGCATGGGCATAAATTCTTTGTTTATAAGCCCGTGAAACCCCCGCTTAATGCCAAAAATGTTCAAACCGTGAAAAATACTCTTTCGCACCACTGCCCGTACAGCGGCGTTCATGCCCGGGGCATCACCCCCGCTGGTTAAAACAGCTACTTTTTGCATCTTTTCACCCATCCTTTTTCATATTTAATCATCAGTATTTGCCCTTTCTTTCATTTTCATGCCAAATTCTCAAGCAATGACTTCACCAGCTGCGCTTACCTGTACACTGCCCGGTCCCAGCAACTCCTCTATCTCCCGGCAAAGCGCTTCACTTTCCGCCACCCAGTACTTCTGACCGGCCAAAACAAGTTTACCGCTGGGAAACAAATGGAGATAAACAGGGACTGTGCCCTGATATGCCTGGAGTAATTCCCGCAGATTAACAAGCTCGCGCAAAGGGATATCTTCATCTATCCGAATACAATATTGACGGGGCTCCCGAGGCAGGAAAGTGATCTCACGGGCAATAATTTTTACAGATTCTTCTTCTTTATAATCGGTCTGGCCATGTAAAATAATCACCCGATCCTCCTGAAGTTCATTTTGATATTTTTCAAAAAGATCACTGAAAATAATTACTTCAACTTCTCCCGTTAAATCTTCCAGCTGCAGAAAACACATTGGTTGTCCCTTCTTGGTATAAATCCGGCGCAGAGAACCGATCATTCCCGCCACTGCAACAGGACGGCGGTCGCCCACTTCAGAGAGCTCACCCACAGGGATCACTCCCTGTAAGTTATCCATAATAAGGCTGTACTGATCCAGAGGATGCCCTGAAATATATAGTCCTACCATCTCTTTCTCTAAAGACAGTTTTTCTTTGGCTGAAAATTCAGGAATTAGAGGGAGCCGGTCGGCACCCCCGCCGTGGAGATCAACTGCTTCATCCAGGAAAGTAAAAACAGAGATCTGCCCATTTTGCCTTTCCTTTTCCATCTGGTGGCCGTAAGCCAGTGCTTCGTCCAGGATACGCAAATACTGGGAGCGAAAAGCACCAAGGGAGTCAAAAGCCCCACTTTTAATTAAACTTTCCACAACTTTGCGGTTACATCCCCTTACTTTATGACAGAAGTCATGCAGGCTGGTAAAGCGCCCCTCCCTTTGCCTTGTTTCAATAATTCCTTCAATAGCGGCCCGTCCTACATTTTTTATTGCTTCCAGGCCAAAACGGATCCGCTTTTCCCCTACTACTGTAAACTTTAATTCGCTCTCGTTTACATCGGGGGGCAAAACCTTGATCCCCTGGCGCCGGCAATCGGCAATATAAAGAGAGACCTTTTCGCTGCTGGACATTACCCCCGTAAGCAGAGCAGCCATAAATTCCACAGGGTAGTTGGCTTTGAGATAGGCAGTTTGATAGGCGATCAGGGCATAGGCGGCAGCATGAGATTTATTAAAACCATAGGAAGCAAATTTGACAATAAGGTCGTAAAGCTCTTCCCCCAGCTTGCGGCCGTATCCTTTGCTCTCCACCCCATCGACAAAAATGACCCGTTGTTCGTCCAGTATTTCTTTTTTCTTCTTTCCAATCGCCCTTCTTAACAAATCGGCCTGTCCCAGGGAAAAACCGGCCATGCGGGCTGCTACTTCCATAATTTGCTCTTGATAAACGATGACACCATAAGTTTCTTTCAGCACCGGCTCCAGATCGGCATGGGGATACTTGATCGGTCTTAATCCATGTTTACTTTCAATAAAAACAGGTATCTGCTCCATGGGGCCAGGCCTGTAAAGGGCCACAACAGCGATAATATCTTCGAAGCATGTGGGTTTGAGCTCCTTTAGTACGGAACGCATGCCGCTGCTTTCCAGCTGGAAAACACCGGCAGTTTCCCCCTGGGAAAGAAGCTCAAAGGTACGGGGATCGTCAAGGGGTATGGTATCCAGAGACAGCTTTTTATCCGGATCGCGCTGCCGGTTAACCTGCCGCACGGCCTCCTCCATGATGGTAAGAGTGCGCAGGCCAAGAAAATCCATTTTAAGGAGGCCCAATTCTTCCAACAGAGTCATGGAATATTGGGTTACAACCATGCCGTCACTGGTCCGGAGCAGCGGCACATGCTCCATCAGCGGTTCTCCTGCAATCACCACCCCGGCCGCATGGGTGGAAGAGTGGCGGGAAAGCCCTTCAATCCTGCGGGAAGTTTCCAGCAGGTGGCGATAGCGCTGATCGCTGTGATAAAGCTCACACAATTCTTTGTTTAATTCCAGGGCCCTGTCAATGGTCATATTCAGTTCATGGGGAATCATCTTAGCAATGCGGTCCACTTCGCCATAATTAAAACCGAGAGCCCGTCCCGCATCACGTACAGCCAGCCGGGCCGCCATAGTCCCAAAGGTGATAATCTGGGCTACCCGGTCCTCACCGTACTTTTCCACCACATAACGGATTACTTCATCGCGGCGTTCATAGCAAAAATCAATATCGATATCGGGCAAAGAAACGCGCTCGGGGTTTAAAAACCGTTCAAAAAGCAAGCCGTAACGCAAGGGATCTATATTGGTTATACCCAGGACATAGGCTACAAGGCTGCCTGCAGCCGAACCCCGTCCCGGTCCCACAGGAATACCCTGCTTCCGTGCAAAAAAAACAAAGTCCCAGACGACCAGAAAATAACCGGCAAAACCCATCTGGTTAATTACATTTAACTCATATTCCAGTCGTTCCACGTGCCGTGGTTCCCGGAGAGGATACCTTTTTTCCAAACCTTCATAACAGAGAGCCCTCAGGTACGCTTCAGCACTGGTGTAAGGAGCAGGAAGATGATAGGGCGGCAGGTGTATTTTATTGAAATCAAATTCCAATTCACAGGCAGCGGCAATTTTTAAGGTATTTTCAAGTACCGAAACCGGGAAATCGGCAAAAGCCTGCCTCATCTCCTCTTCGCTCTTTAAATAAAACCCGTTGCCGCCAAATTTTAAGCGATTTGGGTCATCCACCGTCCTCTGTGTCTGGATACAGAGAAGCACATCGTGGGCATCTGCATCATCCTGTTCCAGGTAATGGACATCATTTGTGACAACAAGGGGAATACCTGTCCGCTCACTGAGCACCTGCAATTTACGGTTGAGTTCGACCTGTTCAGGCAGCCCCTGATTCTGTAGTTCCAGGTAAAAGCATCCTTCGCCAAAAACCCGCTGGTACCAAAGGGCAGTATCAAGGGCCTTTTCATCTTCTCCGCGCAAAAGGAGTTCGGGTATTTCCCCGGCAAGGCAGGCACTGAGGGCAATCAGGCCTTCACTGTAAGCCTCAAGGAGCTCCTTGTCCACACGGGGCTTATAATAAAACCCTTCCATATAGGCAAGGGTGACCAGTTTGGTCAAGTTACGATAGCCCTGCATGTTACGGGCCAACAGGATGAGGTGATAGGGATGATCATCCAGTTTGGCCTCTTTGTTAAAACGCCCACGCGGCGCCACATACACCTCGCAGCCAATCAGCGGCTTAATCCCCTTCTGTCGGGCTGCTTTATAAAACTCGATTACACCAAACATCACGCCATGATCGGTTATGGCAACAGCCGGCATTCCAAGGGCAACAGCTTTTTCTATAATTTTGTTTACTCGGGCTGCACCATCTAAAAGGCTGTATTCCGTGTGCACATGTAAGTGGACAAACAAGGGCTTTCCTCCAGTTAGGGTCTTTTTTAAAGTCAGGAATATTTTCGACTTTTTTCCGTTAAAACCCTTTATCCTATAAAAAAATGTCCTCGCTTTAAGTTAAAAAGATGTCTATTATTCCCGCTCTCCTATTATATATTAATAAATAAACCTTAACCCGGTAAAGGGGGCTGGAGCAGATTTTTAGCGGCCTGTTACCGATGCTTGTCACTACTTTTTTTATTGCCCTCGGCGTAATTCTCGGCGGCAGCACCCTGGGGGGCCTAGCCGGTTTTGCCTTCAACAACCAACCGCCATTTTATACTTTACTGGAACTTGCAGAGAAACTGAAAATCTGGGCCCTGGTTACTGCCTTGGGGGGCACTTTCCCCGCTTTAAAAGCAATTGAACTGGGTTTTTTAAGCGGCCAACCGGCAGAAATCATTAAACAACTGCTTCTGATTATGGGTGCCTTTGGCGGAGCCCACCTTGGTTTGCTGCTTTTAAAATATTTTAGCGGAGGCACTTAAAAATGATACGTAATGTAGCCATTCTGTTAATGGGCATACTCTTGGGGAGCTCGTTGATGTATTACCTGCAGGGCAAAAAAATCGATGATTATTACTGGGAAAAAGAAAGCTTAAAAGTGGAGCTCTATGAAGCTACAGAGAGGTTAAAAAAGATTCAGGAACAGCACGAAAAACTGTTGCCGGCACAGGTAAAAGAAGTAAGCATAAAGATCATCAACGAAGAGGAGGTTTTTATTGAGCCTTCTCTGCGTAAAACGATCTACGACCTGGCCAAAGAATTAATTGGACAGGAGTTGTTAGCCCTGCCCTACCCCCTTGCCTATAACCTTTTGCATAACCGTATCGTGGAAAATGGAAAAAAGAAATACCAGTTGCAAGTAGAGGCCATTATCCTGGCCGAAACAGTTGTCTTTTACCTCCGGGTAAAGAAGCTGGCAGAGGATGTTGTTGCCATGATTAGGGCCGCCCATACAAACTGCGCATAAAAGCATAAGCCACAAGAACGCCCAGTAGTGTCCATAAAGTCACAAAAACGCCTGCCAGATTTTTAAGGCCAAGGGGTGGCAAAGAAAAAAGACCTGCGGAGAGCAGCAGACATGAAAGCAGCGACCCGAGATAATCTTTTTTCATCGGCTGGTATTCCTTTTCCCTTTATTTTTGTTTTTTAATTTGGCATTTTTCCAACGTGCCTTCCCCTTTAATCTATGCATGTTCATTTGGGAAAAGACCAAAAAATAACCGCTCTTCCCCTCCCAAACAGATGATTATTTGGTATAATGTTTTCTCGGAACTTTGCCCCTATTTAATTCAGAAGCAATGCGATGGGAGAGATTATTATGCCAAAACGGACAGATATAAACAGCATTTTGATTATCGGTTCCGGACCGATTATTATTGGACAAGCATGCGAATTCGATTACTCAGGCACACAGGCTTGTAAAGCCCTGCGTAAACTGGGGTACAAAATAATTCTGGTCAATTCCAACCCGGCAACAATTATGACGGATCCGGAGATTGCCGATATAACCTACATTGAACCGCTAAATGTAAAAAGCCTCTCCGCCATTATTGCCAAAGAACGTCCCGACGCCCTTTTGCCCAACCTGGGCGGTCAATCAGCACTAAACTTGTGTTCAGAACTGGCAAAAGACGGTATTCTTGAAAAATATGGCGTCAAAGTAATTGGCATACAGGTAGATGCCATTGAGCGTGGCGAGGATCGCATCGCTTTCAAAGAAACAATGAAACGCCTAGGGATAGAAATGCCGCGCAGCGAAGCAGCATATAGCGTAGCTGAAGCGGAAAAGATCGCCCAGGAACTAGGTTACCCGGTGGTCATCCGGCCCGCATACACCATGGGCGGCACAGGCGGCGGCCTCGCTTATAATGTAGAAGAACTTAAAATCATTGCCAACCGCGGCATTGCCGCCAGTATGGTAGGCCAGATTCTTGTGGAAGAATCGGTGCTCGGCTGGGAAGAACTTGAACTGGAAATTGTGCGCGACGCCAAAAACCAGATCCTGACCGTCTGTTTCATTGAAAACGTGGACGCCATGGGCGTGCACACGGGCGATTCGTTTTGTACAGCCCCCATGCTCACCATTAGTGCAGAGCTGCAGCAGCGTCTGCAAAAATACGCCTACGCCATTGTAGAGGCAATTGAAGTAATAGGTGGAACCAATGTACAATTTGCCCATGACCCTAAAACAGGCCGTGTGGTTATCATTGAGATTAATCCCCGCACCTCCCGCTCCTCTGCTTTGGCCTCCAAAGCTACAGGTTTTCCCATCGCGCTGATTTCCGCCATGCTGGCCGCCGGTTTGACCCTTGATGAGATACCATACTGGCGTAACGGCACCCTGGACAAATATACTCCCTCCGGTGATTACGTAGTCGTAAAATTTCCTCGCTGGGCTTTTGAAAAGTTCCCCGGCTCCCAGGATAAACTCGGCACCCAGATGCGCGCCGTAGGTGAAGTAATGAGCATTGGTAAGACCTATAAAGAAGCTTTTCTTAAAGCCATCCGTTCCCTTGAAAACGGCCGCTATGGTCTGGGTTTTGCCGCCAATTTTAACCAATGCTCCCTGGAAGAGCTGCTGGCCCTCCTGGCGGAACCGTCAAGCGAGCGGCAGTTTATTATGTACGAAGCCCTGCGCAAAGGGGTAAGCGTAGAGCAGCTGCACCGCCTCACCCATATCAAGCCATGGTTTATTGAACAGATGAAAGAATTGGTCCAGCTGGAAGAAGAGATTTTAAAATATAAAGGCGGCAACCTGCCCGACGAACTGCTGATAAAAGCCAAAAAAGACGGCTTTGCCGACCGTTACCTGTCTATGCTCCTGCGGCTGCCGGAGGAAGAAATTCGCCGGCGCAGGATCGCCCTGGGGGTGGTGGAAGCGTGGGAACCTGTCCCCGTCAGCGGCGTGGAAAATGCCGCTTACTATTATTCCACCTACAACGCTCCCGATCGTACAACCGTCAGCAACAGGCAAAAAGTTATGGTGCTGGGCGGAGGTCCCAACCGGGTCGGCCAGGGGATCGAATTTGACTACTGCTGCGTCCATGCCGCCTTTGCCCTGCGCGATCTGGGTTTTGAGACAGTTATGGTTAACTGTAACCCTGAAACTGTTTCCACCGATTATGACACTTCCGATAAGCTTTACTTTGAACCTCTGACCGTAGAGGACGTACTCAGCATCTACGAAAAAGAAAAGCCGGAAGGAGTTATTGTCCAGTTCGGCGGGCAAACTCCCCTGAATATCGCCGCTGAACTGGCCAAAGCCGGGGTTAAGATTTTCGGTACTTCTCCCGAAACCATAGACCTGGCCGAAGACCGGGATCGTTTCCGCCAAATTATGGAAAAGCTGGATATTCCCATGCCCGAAGCAGGCATGGCCATCAACGTAGAAGAAGCGCTGGCCATCGCCGAACGTATTGGCTATCCCCTCATAGTCCGTCCCTCTTACGTTTTAGGCGGTCGCGGCATGGAAGTCGTCTATGACGAAGAAATGCTGCGCCACTATGTAACGGCAGCCGTCTGGGTAACTCCGGAACGGCCAATTCTTATTGACAAATTTTTAAGCAATGCCATTGAAGCAGAAGCAGACGCCATCGCCGACGGCACGGACGCATACGTGCCCACAGTCATGGAACACATTGAGCTGGCTGGTATTCATTCAGGGGATTCAGCCTGTGTCATTCCGCCAATCAGCATACCAGAAAAACACATAAAAACGATTATAGAGTATACAAAAAAAATTGCCAGAGAAATGCATGTCGTTGGCCTGATGAATATCCAATATGCCATCTATGAAGACAAAGTATATGTTCTGGAAGCCAATCCCAGGGCTTCCCGCACCGTTCCCCTTGTCTCCAAAGTCTGTAATATTTCCATGGCCCGCCTGGCTACAGAGATTATGCTGGCGGAATTAACCGGTAAAAAATCGCCTGTTAAAAATCTTGCCCCTAAAAATATACCCCATTTTGGCGTAAAAGAGGCTGTTGTTCCTTTTAACATGTTTCCGGAAGTAGATCCCCTGCTGGGCCCGGAAATGCGTTCCACCGGCGAAGTATTGGGTATGGCCGATTCATTTGGGTTGGCTTATTTTAAAGCACAGGAAGCTACCCAGTCCCCCCTGCCTATCTCTGGAACCGTGCTGATCAGTGTAATTGATCAAGACAAACCGGCCGCTCTGGAAACAGCACAAGAATTCAGCAAGCTGGGCTTTAACATAATTGCTACAGCAGGAACATACCAGTACCTTATTAACCATGGAATTTCTTGTAAACCAATCAAAAAGTTGTACGAAGGCCGGCCCAATATCGTTGATGGCCTCATGAATGACGAAATCAGCCTGGTAATTAATACGCCTTCGGGCAAACGCAGTCAACATGACGACTCCTATATCCGTAAGACAGCAATCAGGAAAAAAGTGCCTTATATTACCACCATGGCAGCGGCACTGGCAAGCGCAAAAGGCATCGCCGCTTTTAAAGAATATAGTACAAAACAATTTGCCTTAAAGTCCTTACAAGAATACCACAGGGATATAACCAACAAGTAATAGAGGCATAGATTTTGGAACCGGGGGCTGTAAAACAGGTATAAAGGGCTTCCTCTGCACATAGAAAATAGGGTATAGATGTATAACTTTATGCAAGCAGAGGAAGAACGATGCCCTTATACCGTGGTTGGAAGGTGGCCCTGGCCGGGGCGGGCATAAATTTTCTGGTAGGTATAAATTATACCTGGAGTATTTTTGCCACGGGACTTGTGCAGCAAAAAGGCTGGAGCCATGCCCAGTCTGCGTTGCCTTACTCTCTTTTTCTGTTTTGTTATGCCTTTTGTATGGTTTCTGCAGGCAGAGCACAGGACTATTTCGGGCCCCGCCCGGTGATTATAGTGGGGAGCTTTTTTGCCGGAGGCGCTTTTATTTTTTGTGCACTCTCTTTAGATAAACCTTTTAGCGCCGCATTGTTATGGGGAACAATGCTGGGGATGGGGCTGGCTTGCTGCTTTGCCTCCACCACTCCGGCAGCAATGAAATGGTTCCCGGCCGAGCAAAAGGGAAGGATCGCGGGCCTGGTGGTCACCAGCACCGGCCTAGCCGCCCTTTTTATATCACCACTGGTTCAAATG
>CALJJZ010000014.1 GCA_937973635.1 uncultured Bacillota bacterium
ATGCTATTCTCAGACCGAATTAATGCTTCCTGTAATTTATTGTAGGATACTCAATTTCTGTCAGTTTATTAAAAATTTGCATTTTTAATAAGTATTCATATACTAATAAGAGGATGTGCTGTCCTTATGTATGCATGTCTCTAAATAGGGTCTTTAATATGCCATTGTCTGACTTTCCACCAGGCAACTTGTAGGGTGTGCCCATAGGAAATGATGCAGCAGCCTTCTTCCCCCGCTCCTGGCCCTAGGCCAATTACCCAATCCACTTGCGCAAAAATGCTAATCAATATTTGAAGTGACCGCCCCCCAAAAATTGATCCAATCAAAACTAGAGAAAGGCATCATATCACAGTCAGCTTAGTTTTTGCCTCATTGTGTTAGAGAGGCTTGGTATTCGGTAGAATACCAAGCGGCGGCGAATTGGTGAGGTGTCCAGTAATTGAGGGCACTGTGTGGACGTTGGGTATTGTAATGCTCTCGCCACATCTCAATGACATTTTGAGCTTCTCGTAAGCGCCCCCACCACTCAGCATTCAGACACTCGTCTCGGAACCGCCCATTAAAGCTTTCACATTTGCCGTTTTGCCAAGGGCTCCCCGGGTCAATAAACAATGGCAGTGTTCCCTGTTGTTTCAACCAGCTTTGCAGACTGTTGGCAATGAACTCCGAGCCATTATCGCTTCTGAGATATAAAGGCCGACCGTAATCCTTGAACAGCGTCTCCAACGTCATCCGAACATCCTCTGCCTTGAGGGCATATTCTACTCGAATGGCCAGGCACTCACGGGTAAACTCATCCACGACTGACAACAGACGGATACTCCGGCCACTGGCCAAGGTGTCGTGTACAAAGTCTACCGTCCAAACATGGTTGGGAGATTTGGCTTGTTGAGGAATCAACACCAGCATCTCTTGCCTTTTTGATCTTCGACGTTTTCGCTTTTTCACTTGCAGGCCCTCCTGCTACCACAGACGGTGGATCCGTTTCTCATTCACCTGCCATCCCTCCTGCCGAGTTAAAATGCCGTGAATACGGCGGTAACCAAACCGATTGTATTTTGAGGCCAGCTCCAGAATCCGTTTGCGTAAAGCCTCGGTCTCCATATCTCGCTTGGGCGTTTGACTGTTTCTGCTTAAGCCCGCCAAGGCACAACAACGACGCTGAGACAAGCGTTGTGTCTCAAACAGTCGTTGTCTTAACTGACGACGCCTCAGCGGGCTTAAATCTTTTTTAGCGCATCCTGAAGCAAGTCCAACTCCAGGCTCCTTTCGGCCAATAACTTCTTGAGTCGGGCATTCTCTCGCTCTAATTCTCGAAGTCGCCTGGCTTCTGAGACACTCATATCCCCATATTTCTTTTTCCAGGCGTAGATTTGTAAGCGTCTAATCTACCCTTATTTTATAAATAGCATATAAACATACGGGGCGTGGGGCATTATAATGTGTAATACTTAGGTCTGGTTCAGAGGATTTGATTCGTCAAGCGATGCAAACCTATTGGGATTATCAGCTGATAGCGCTTTCGATCATCATTGCGATTATCGGATCGTACATTGCATTGGACTTTGCCGGAAGAATGAAGTCTGCAGCGGGCCGGCGTCGCAAGTTCTGGTTCGTAGGCGGTGCGCTCACAATGGGACTCGCCATCTGGTCCATGCATTTTGTGGGCATGTTGGCACTGATTATGCCCATGGCCGTTCGCTACAACATTACGCTCAGTGCCTTGTCTATCTTTGCCGCCACTGTGGGGTCGGGTATTGCCTTTACTATTATGAACCGCCAAACCATTAGCCGCATTCACCTGGCGACAGGCAGCACCGCCATGGGCCTGGCCATTTTAACTATGCATTATACCGGCATGGCCTCAATGGAGATGCCGGCGGCGATTAATTATAATCCGGCGCTGTTTACCTTGTCCGGGGTGATTGCGGTAGGGGCTTCAGCCGCAGCGCTGTGGCTGGCCTTTAATCTTAAGCGGGACAAGCCGGACGTCTGGTTTTACCAAAAGGTTTTAAGCGCCATCGTGATGGGGTTCGCCATTTCAGGGATGCATTACACCGGGATGGCCGCCGCCAGTTATACCCACACTAGTGGAGAAGTCACTTCCGGTCTGAATGAGGTTCCCTTGGTAGGATTCTTTCAGTTAAGCGATTTATTGATTGGCGCTAGCGCGATTTTTGGCCTAGCATTATTGTTACTGGGTGCCCAGGCCACGGGTGAGCGTCAGCGGGCATTAGAGGCGTTACGCAAAAGCGAGGAACGCTATGAACTGGTCATTGAAGGATCCAGCGACGGGATTTGGGACTGGGATCATTTGACTAATACCATTTACTGGAACAAGCGCTGCTATGATCAGCTTGGCATTCCGTATGATACATCCATCACCCGGGATGTTTTTTTTGGATTAATCCATCCGGATGACAAGGCTAAAAGCCTGGAGATTATTCAGCGGCACCTTGAGCTGGGTGAGCCCTACGAAATCGAATATCGTCTAAGGCATTCATCAGGGGAATATTATTATTTTCTGGCACGGGGAAAAACCGTTCGGGACGCGAGTGGAAAACCCCTTCGCACGGCGGGCGTCAGGACGGATATCCACGCGCGGAAGGAATTGGAAATCCAGTTGGAAGAGGCCAAACAGGCTGCGGAAATCGCGAACCAGAAGAAAAGCGAGTTCCTGGCCAAAATGAGCCATGAGCTTCGGACGCCGTTGAATGCCGTTATCGGGTATTCCGAGATGATGCTGAAAGGACTGGCAGATACACCTGAAAAGCATGAAAAGTACGCTACGGCCATTGCATTAAGCGGACGGCACCTGCTGAACATGGTCAACGATATTCTGGATATCGCCAAGATTGAGGCCGGTAAGATTAGCCTCAGTTTTGCTTATGTGGAATTTGAGCCCCTGTTTGAGGAATTATTAAGCGTTTTAAACGTCCAGGCCGAGGTAAAACAGGTCGAAATTAATTTATCCATCCAGCCCGGATTAACCGGAGTCGAAGCGGATCCGGCAAGGTTAAGGCAAATCTTTTTTAATTTAATCAGTAATGCCATTAAGTTTAATAAGCCGCAAGGAAAGGTTCAAGTCAGGCTGTACTCGGTGGATGAAGGCAAGTGCCTGACGTGTGAGATAGAGGATACCGGGATTGGCATCCCTGAGGAGAAGTTCACTGAGATGTTTACCGAGTTTTATCAGGTGGATAATGACGTGGCACGGCAATACGAAGGTACAGGCCTGGGCCTTGCTCTGACCAAATATCTTGTGGAACTCCATGGCGGCAGTATTTATTTTGAAAGCAAGGAAGGCGTGGGAACCACGTTTATTTTTAAATTGCCGATTCAGAATTCAGAAGGCAGTTCCGCAGAAAACCCGGCGCCTGAAAAGTCCCTGCCAAATTACGTCCCGCAGAATGTTCTATAAGGTACTCCACCTGGGCCTGGTGGCAAGGTGTAGGACGAATCTATTGTCTGTTCTTCATAGGGATGTTTTAAAACGGCTAAAAGGCTCTCCATCACACTCAAGTCGTTTTGTTCAACGGCAGCGTCCAGGGCTTCTTCAACTTTATGGTTCCTTGGAATGACGGCCGGGTTATGCGCGTTCATCAAGGCCTTTACCGCTTCCCAGGGCTCCGGCTGACGTTTTAAGCGTGCCTGCCACTGGACATACCAATTGGAAAAGCCTCTTTCTATAAAGAAAGG
>CALJJZ010000015.1 GCA_937973635.1 uncultured Bacillota bacterium
TTGATTAAACCGGAATCTCTGATCGACATAAACGGGGTAATAGAGTTTCAGGGAATCTCCTACGAACCGGGTAAGGGCGCTGTGATCGGGGCGGCCACAAAAATCTGTGCAATTGAGCATTCTGCAATGATCAGGGAAAAGTACTATGCTTTGCACCAGGCGGCGGGTGAACTGGGCTCAGTCCAGGTCAGGAGCATGGCCACACTGGGAGGCAATAGCTGCCATGCTTCCCCGGCGGCGGAGACGCCGACGCCGCTGGTGGCGCTGGGGGCCAGTGTTGTCTTAAAAAGCGCCGCAGGGGAGCGGCAAATGCCCCTGGAGGAGTTTATTCTGGGCAACCGCCAGACCGCCCTGGTCCCGGGCGAGCTGCTCACAGGATTTATCCTGCCCGAACCGGCGCTCCGTTCTGCCAGCCGCTATGCCTATATCGGCCTGCGCGACGCCATGGAAATTGACGCCGTAAATATGGCCGTCAACCTGGTACTGGCAGATGACGGGCGCACTATTAAAGACCTGAAACTGGTCATGGGTTCCGTTTCGCCCAGGCCGCTGGTTTCACAGGAAGTGCCGGCCCTGCTGGTAGGGCGGGAATTTGACCGTACATGGACAGAAAAGGCAGCGGCGGCAGCAGCGGGCGAAGCCAGGCCCATCTCCGATATCCGCGCCTCGGCGGAATACCGGCGGGAAATGGTGGCGGTACTGGCGCGCAGGTTGCTGCAGGAAGCGTTTGACGCCGCGCAGGAGGTGTAACCCATGAAAAAACAGCTGATTCAACTGGAGATAAACAACCGCCTCTATGAGGTGCCTGTAAACCCCAGGGACCTGCTCGTGGACGTAATCAGGAACAAAGTCGGCCTCACGGGGACGAAGAAAGGCTGCGGCCAGGGGGACTGCGGCGCCTGTACCGTGCTCATCGACGGTGTGCCCGTCCTCTCTTGCATCACCCTGGCCATCGCCTGCCAGGGCAAAAAAATCACCACCATCGAAGGCCTTGCCGATGCCCAGGGCAACCTGCATCCCCTCCAACAGGCTTTCCTCGACCATGGCGCTGTACAGTGCGGTTTTTGTACGCCGGGCATGATCCTTACGGCCAAAGCCCTTTTAGACAGGAACCCCCGGCCCACCGAGCTCCAGATCAAAAGGGCCATTGCCGGCAATATCTGCCGCTGCACCGGTTACAAGAAAATTGTGGAAGCAATCGATGCTGCAGCCAAGGAAATCTCCACAGGAGGGGTGAAGTAAATGAACAACAGGAAATTCACCCAGGTTGGTAGGAGTGTGCCCCGCGTTGACGGGCCGGCCAAAGTCAAAGGCGAGGCTATCTACACGGGCGATATGGTGCTGCCAGGGATGGCTTATGGCCGGATCAAACGCAGTCCCTATGCCCATGCCTTGATTAAAAAGATCGATTACAGCAAAGCCCTGGCCCTGCCCGGGGTGCTGGCCGTAATTACGGGAGAAGAGGCCCCCAATAAGTGGGGCATTGTCCCTCAGACGGCCAACGAAGTGGCCCTGGCTGTCGGCAAGGTGCGCTTCTGGGGCGAAGGCGTAGCCGCCGTGGCCGCCCTTGACGAAGAGACGGCGGAGGCGGCCCTGGAGCTGATCGAGGTAGAATATGAACCTCTGCCTGTGCTGCTGGACCCCTTTGAGTCCATGCGGCGGGCCGGTGAAGTGCGCATCCACGAAGATAAGCCTGACAATATCCTGCACCAGGCCGAGCAGGTCTTTGGCGATCCGGATAAGGCCTTTGCAGAGTGTACTTATGTCCTGGAGAAGGAATTCCGCACCTCTTACGTCAACCATGCCTTTTTGGAGCCCCATGCCGCCCTTGCCAGTTACGATGTGCAGAGCGGCAAGCTGCAGCTGTGGTCCAGCACCCAGGTGCCCCATTACCTGCACCGCCAGCTCTCCATTGTGCTGGAGATGCCCATGAGCAAGATCCGGGTTACCGTCCCCGCCGTGGGCGGTGGTTTTGGTGGCAAAGGAGAGGCCAGCTCCGCCGACTTTTGTGCTGCCCTCCTTTCACGCAAGATCGGCAGACCGGTGCGCGTGACCTTTGAGCGCAGCGAGGTTTTTGCCACGAACAAAGGCCGCCATCCCTGTTATATGAAGATGAAGATCGGTCTGGACAAAGACGGTTATATCCAGGCAGTGGACTTTGAAAACACCTTGGACGGCGGCGCCTATGCGGGCTGGGGCATGGTGGTCATGTTCTATACTGCTTCCATGATCCACCTGCCCTATAAAGTGCCCAACGCCCGCGCCCGTGTGCGCAGGGTCTTTACAAACAAGCCTACTTGTGGCGCTATGCGTGGCCTGGGCGGCGTGCAGCCGCGCTTTGCCATGGAATGCCTGCTGGACGAGATGGCGGAGATGATCGGCATCAGCCCTTACGAGTTAAAGATGAAGAACGCCATTGAATCGGGCTACCGCAGCGTCAGCAACCTGCACGTCCCCCATGCGGAATACAAAAAATGCCTGCAGACAGCCGTGGAAAAATCCGGCTACCTGGAAAAACACGGCAAACTGCCCTTCGGCAAAGGTATCGGCCTGGCTGGCGGCTACTACATTTCTGGTACGGCTTACACTCTCTACCAGGCCTATAAGCCCCATACCACCGTGCTCATCCGCGTGGACACGGAAGGGGGCGTGACCGTGCACTGCGCCGCCGCCGATATCGGACAGGGCTGCAATACGGTGATGGCCCAGATGGCGGCAGAAGCCCTCGGCGTCCATTATGAAGACGTGCATGTCGTCTCTGGCGACACGGAGCTGGGCACTTTCGATCTGGGAAGCTTCGCCAGCCGCCTGACCTATGCTACCGGTGCTGCCATCCTGGAAGCGGCAGAGGAGATAAACCAAAAACTGAAAGAAGTCGCTGCCGGTATGGTAGGCTGCCGCGCCGACCAGCTGGAGATCAAGGACCGCCGCTTTACTTCCATCTTTGAGCCCAGGAAGACCATCGAATGGGAAAAGGTCGTAGACGTATATACAAACACTGTAGGGACTCTTACGGGCATCGGCCACTTCTCGCCGCCGCGCCTCAAAGGAATTGACTTAACGCGGGGCGTGCGGGTGCAGGGGGCCAATATCGGCCACTCGCCTACCTTTGGCTTTAGCTGCCAGATCTGGGAAGTGGACGTGGACCTGGAGACGGGTAAAATCCGCGCTCATAAGGTAACGGAAGCGGGGGACTGCGGCCAGCCGGTCAACCCCATGAGCGTGGACGGACAGGTGGAAGGCTCGATTATGTTTGCCCTGGGGCAGGCCCTCTACGAGGAGATGAAACTGGATGCCGACGGGCGCATGCTCAACCCTTCGCTCCATGATTACAAGGTGCCTACGGCCATGGAGCTGCCCGAAATAGATACCACCATTGTGGAGAGCTACGACCCCACGGCTCCCTTTGGCGTCAAGGAGTCGGGCGAAGGCCCCGTGCAGCCCACCATCCCCGCCATTGTGAACGCCATCTACGATGCCATCGGCGTGAGGTTTACGGAACTGCCCATTACCCCGGAAAAAGTGCTCCGGGCTTTAAAAGAAAAGAAAGAGAAGGAAAAGGTCTGATCGGTAAACGCCGGCCCCCTTGCCCTGCTCTGCTCTGCAGGCAGCGGGCGGGGCAGAAGAGGTCTGCTAAACCGGGAGCGCGCACCTGCTCCCGGTTTATATTTTTCTATCTATCATGAGGGGAATAGTGTTTTCCTTCTTTACATAATTGTATAATATTTAGATACTTAATCCTGCAGGGAACTGTTTAAGGCCGAGGCCATGCCGCCACCTGGAGCTCCTGCAGGCATGTTGGCATAAATATTGCTTTATTCTCAAGCATGAACATACATACTTAATCATGAACATGCTTTAAGGAGGTTGTCCAAGTTGCATTTTTACTTAACGGAGGAGCAGTTGGCCTACCAGAAAATGGCCCGTGAATTTGCGGACAAAGAGATTACCCCCTTTGCCCGGGAACTGGACGAAAAGGAGGAGTTCCCCTGGGAGATTTTAAAGAAACTCCATGCCCTGGGGCTCCATGATCTGGCCGTACCGGAGGAATACGGCGGACCGGGCATTGACAGCCTCTCCTACTCCCTGATTATTGAACAGCTGGCCCGGGGCTGCGCCGGGGTGGTGGTGACCTCCAGCGCCAACGGGAACTCCCTGGCCCTCTATCCCCTGCTGATCGGGGGGACGAAAGAACAAAAGGAGCGCTTCCTTCCGTCCATTACAAAGGGGGGAAAACTGGTTAGCTTTGCTCTCACCGAACCCAATGCTGGCTCAGATGCCGCTGCCATCGCCACAACAGCTCGCAGAGACGGCAAGCACTATATCCTCAACGGTTCCAAGTGCTTTATCACCAATGCCAGCTACGCCGCATACCATACTGTCTTTGCCCATGTTATTGACGGCAGCGGCGCCAAAAAACCCTCCGTCTTTATGCTGGAATCAAGCATGCCGGGGGTAATCGTGGGGAAAAAAGAGAAGAAAATGGGGCTGCGCTGCTCCGATACGGCGGAATTATTCTTTGAAGATGTAAAAGTGCCCCAGGAAAACCTCATCGGCAAAGAAGGGGAGGGCCTCAGGCTGGCCATGAAAACCCTTGACCTGGCCAGGCCCAGCGTAGGCGCCATCTCTCTGGGTATCGCCCAGGCGGCGTATGAAGCAGCCCTCGCCTACTCCAAAACCCGCGTCCAGTTTGGCCGGCCCATCTGCAAAAACCAGGCCATCCAGTTTATGCTGGCAGATATGGCCACACAGATCGAAGCGGCCAGGCTCCTTGTTTATCAGGCTTCCTGGCTTAAAGACAAGTTTTACCAGAAAGGGACTCCTTTTACGGAGAAAGCGGCCTTTGCCAAAGTATTTGCCAGCGATGTGGCCATGCAGGTGACCACCGATGCGGTGCAAATATTCGGCGGCTACGGCTATACGCGGGACTACCTGGTGGAAAAATATATGCGGGACGCCAAGATTATGCAGATCTTTGAAGGCAGCAACCAGATCCAGAGGATCGTCATCGCCTCCAGAATTTTGGGCTAGAAAGATTGCCCAAACCGGCTCTTTGTGTTAAGATTTATACACAGCATCAAGCAAAGTTAAAAATTTTACATTAAAAAATTAAGCGGAAAAGGGTCGCCTACGTTAAATGGGAAAGGGGTTCAAAGCCCCTGCAGCCCCCGCTACTGTAAGCGGAGACGAGCCCTGCCATGGCCACTGCCCGGCACTTAGCACAACTTGAGCAGTTATTTACAAGTATTGTTGAGTGCCAGGTGGGAAGGGGCAGGGGGAGGATGACCCGCAAGCCAGGAAACCAGCCCTTTGCCGGCTGATTTGCGTATATACCTTCGGAGGGGAGGTGTTGCTGCAGCGTTTCTTGTGGCAAAAACCCTGCCTTGGAAAAAGGTGGGGTCGTTGTTTTAAGAGGGTATTATCTTTAGGAGGGTTAAAATGTGCAGAAACGATAAAAATAAAACCCCGCTGCTCCTGTTGTTGCTGCTGTTGCTCCTTCTGCCGGCCGTAGGCGGCTGCGTGGCGGGGAAAGAACTTCAGGATGCCCGGGGTGCGGCGCAGGAAGAAGAGCCCTGGCCCCTTTTGCTGACCGACGATCTGGGGCGGGAGGTGGTGCTTGCAGGCAGACCGGAACGCCTCGTTTCCCTGGCGCCCAGCAATACGGAGATGCTTTTTGCCCTTGGCCTGGGGGAACGGGTTGTGGGCGTCAGTGAATATTGCAATTACCCTGAGGCTGCCCTGGCCATAGCCAAAGCAGGGACTTTTGCCGAGCCAAACTTGGAGCAGATTGTAGCCCTACGGCCTGACCTGGTAGTGGCCGGACATTTTCATGAAGAAAAGCTGGCGCGCCTGGAGGAACTGGGAATCCCTGTCCTTGTCCTTAACCCCTCCAGCATAGAAGAGATCTATGCCGCCCTCGAACTCCTGGGCAGGGCGGCGCAGGTGGAGGAGAAGGCGCAGCAGCTGGTCGCGCAGCTGCAAACACGCCTCCAGGCGGTTAAAGATCGGCTGGCAAACCTGCCCGCAAAGAAAAGGGTCTATTACGAAGTATATGCCGATCCCCTCATGAGCGTGGGGCGCAACAGCGTGATCCATGAAATTATCGAAAGCGCCGGGGGTGAGAATATTTTTGCCGACGTGGAGATGCCCTATCCCAAAGTAAGTGCCGAGGCCGTGGTGGACCGGGATCCCGAAGTAATCATCTTCCCCAATTACCACGGAACGGAAGGGTTTCTGGCCAAGGAGATCCTGAGCCGTCCCGGCTGGGAGTCTATCAGGGCCATAAAAGAGGGACAGGTAGTGGGCGTAAGCCCGGACAAATTTTCCCGTCCTGGTCCCCGCGTGGTGGAAGCAGTGGAGGAGCTGGCGCTGATCCTCTACCCCGGGAGGTGAAGCAGGCTATGAGCAGGGGACAGGCGTCCAGGCGGGAGATAATCATGGCCCATGGCTGGCAGAGGAGGCTCTTTTTGCTGGCCTTGCTGCTTCTGTTATTTTTTGCCGTCGTTTATTCCCTGGGCCTGGGCGCTGTCTCCCTGAACAGGCGCGAAATATTTTATATCCTGCTGGAGCGGCTGACGGGCAGTGTGCCCCCCGATGTAGCCATTTCTGCCACGAGCAGGGACATTATCCTCAACATCCGCCTGCCCCGCGTCCTGCAGGCGGCACTGGTGGGCGCTTCTTTGGCTGTGGCCGGCGCCACGCTGCAGGGGCTGTTCCGCAACCCCCTGGCCGACCCTTATATCATCGGTGTTTCCTCGGGGGCGGCCCTGGGCGCCACTGTGGCCATTGTCTCCGGCCTGGCCCTGGGTTTTGGCGGTTTCGGTGCCGTGCCTCTCCTTGCTTTTGCCGGGGGGCTGCTGAGCATAGGGCTGGTTTACCAGCTTTCCCGCCAGGGAAATTCAGTGCCCATTATGACGCTGCTCCTGGCCGGCATTGCCGTAAGCGCCTTCCTCTCGGCTCTGGTTTCTTTGCTGATCTTTTTTTCCGGGGAAAGGATGCACCAGGTTGTTTTCTGGATGATGGGAGGGCTTGGCGGGGCGCGCTGGGGCTACCTCAGGGTTATGCTCCCCTATGTGCTCCTTGGCTGCGGAACCATTTATTTCTTTTACCGGGAGCTAAATGCCCTGCTCCTGGGCGAAGATACGGCCCATACCCTGGGCATCGACCCGGAAAGATTAAAAAAGATTTTTCTTGTTGCCGCTTCCCTGCTGGTTTCTGCCGCCGTCTCCACCAGCGGCATCATCGGTTTTGTCGGCCTTGTGGTTCCCCACATCGTGCGCCTGCTGGCCGGGCCGGAACACCGCTTTCTCCTGCCCGCCTCGGCCCTGACCGGGGCGATCATGCTCATTGGCGCCGATACGCTGGCCCGCACGGTGATTGCGCCGGCAGAGCTCCCCGTGGGTATTATCACGGCCCTGCTGGGGGCGCCCTTTTTCCTTTATCTGCTGCGCCAGCGCAAGAAGATAAGGTATTTTTAAAAGACAGAATTCTGACTACTTGAATTTTAGGAGGAAATTGCTGTTGGGGTAAAGCTGAAGGTAATGGATCTTACAGTTGCCTACGGTGCTTATGCTGCCCTGGAGGGGGTTACTTTTGCCCTGGAAAAGGGTTCCCGCGTGGCTTTAATCGGTCCCAACGGCGCCGGCAAGTCCAGCCTGCTACGTACGATCAGCCGCCTGCTTAAGCCGAAGCAAGGTGTCCTTTACCTGGACGGCAGGGACCTGCAGAAGGTTCCCCTGGGGGAAATATCCCGCTCCATTGCCGTTGTGCCCCAGGATACGGCCATTGATTTTGATTTCTCCGTGGAAGAAGTGGTGGCTATGGGGCGTTATCCGCACCTGCAGCGTTTCCAGCAGGAAGGGCGCAAAGACCGGGAGATCATTGCCGCGGCCATGCAGCTGACGGGCATTGCCCACCTTGCTTCCCGCTCCGCCGTCAACCTCAGCGGCGGGGAGCGGCAGAGGGTCGTTATTGCCCGCGCCCTGGCCCAGGAACCGGAGGTGCTGCTGCTGGACGAGCCCACGGCCAACCTGGATTTGAACTATCAGGTGGAATTCCTGGAACTGGCCCACACCCTTAACCGGGAGAAGAACGTCACCATTATTGCGGCCATTCACGACCTTAATCTGGCCGCCCAGTTTTTCGACACCTTTATCCTTTTAAATGAAGGCAAAATCCTCGCCCTGGGGCGGCCCGAGGAGGTATTGACGCCGCAAAATATCCGCACTGCCTACGGTATGGAAGCGGTGGTGCAGCGCAATCCCCTTCACGGCAAACTGCAGCTTACAGTGATGAAAGGAAACGGCAGCAGCACCGGCGAGGGCCGTGCCCCGGCAGGTATAACGGTTCATGTCATCGGCGGCGGGGAAGAAGCCGTACCCCTCCTTGACGCCCTTTTGCAGGCCGGATTTCGCCCTTCCATCGGCCCCCTTACGCAAGAGGACAGCGGCCACCGCTTTGCCGGATACCACAACCTTAAGGTTATTACCCTGCCGCCTTTTTCCCCGGTAACCGACGTTTACCATACCCGGCACCTTGAACTAATCAGGGAGGCCGACGTTGTGCTTGTTCCCCCTGTTCCCTTTGGGCCGGGAAACCTGCGCAACCTGGAGGCGGTTGAAGAAACCCTGTGCCCGGACAGGCTCGTGGCTTTGCTCGAAGAGACGCCTGTGGCCGCCAGGGATTACTGCGAGGGCAAAGCCCAGCTTCTTTATGCCCGTCTTCAGGAAAAGGGGGCGAAAGTTTTTACGGAGATAAAAGAGCTCCTTGCTTTCCTTGGTCGGCTGCAGGAGAGGGGCGGAAAGGCAAAGTAGAAAAAAACGTTCCCGGGGTGTAAAAAATGCAGCAAAAAAAGGTATTTATTTCCTGGAGCGGCGGCAAAGACAGCTACCTTTCCCTGCTCAAAGCCAGAGCGGCGGGACTGGAGCCGGCCTACCTCCTGACCTATATCAATGGAGAGCAGGACTGCAGTATGTCCCACGGCTTGCCCCTGCCCCTTTTGCAAAAACAGGCCCGGGCCCTCGGCCTGCCTCACCTGGCCGAGCCTGTGACTTGGGAGAGCTACGCCGCAGGCTTCCACCGGGCTGTAACGGCCCTCAGAGAAAAAGGGCTCACTGGCGGTGTTTTTGGCGATATTAATCTCCCTGCACACCGCCAGTGGGTGGAAGAGGCCTGCGCCAGGGCGGGGGTAACGCCTTACCTTCCCCTCTGGGGCATGGCAGAGGAGGAAGTGCTGGAGACGCTGTTGGCGGCGGGCGCGGAGCTGCTGATTGTGGCTCTGCGCGCCGACCTGCTGGCGAAGAAATGGCTGGGCACGATCCTGGGGCGGGAATTTATACGCGAGCTCATGGCCGGGGGGATCTCTCCCTGCGGCGAAAAGGGAGAATACCACACCATGGCTGTCAGTGGCCCGCTGTTTAAGGAAAGGGTTGAAGTCAGCTTCAGGGGGACACGTCCAGATCCCGGCGGCCTAGTCCTTTTTTTGGATTATCTGCTATAACTGCTATAACTGTGGCTTTTTTTTATCTTTCCTGCCTTCTGCCCCCTTTTTCCTGCTTCAATGAAGTGTTGACAATTTATTTACCAAAAGTTTATAGGGGCGTTGCAATTCGCTGTTATGCTAGGAAAGGAGCCGGAGGCCAGTGTAAAGAGATGTGTCGTTTATGGCTGCAGAAAAAACAAACTGTAACTCGCGCCAGGGGGAGATCGATGCTTTAAGGGGTCTGGCTGTTTTGCTCATGGTTTTCAGCCACGGCCTGCGCTGGGTCTACATCGGTAATCCTGCGACCCTGCTCCCCCTGGGCGGATTGCTTACTCCGGGTGACCTGGCCACGCCCATGTTCTATCTGGCTGCGGGCCTCTCCCTCTACCTTTCCATGCAGGGCGGCTTGCGCAAAAATCTTGATCTGCTGCTTTTACGCCAGCGTTTTACCGCCCGTTTGGGCAAGCTTTTTTTTATCGGCGTTTGTATGTCCCTGGTCTGGGGTGTGCTGCAGGCCCAGGCTGTTACCTTGTTGATCCTTGTCTGGCTTTTGCTTTCCCTGCCACCCCTGCAATCCCGGCGAGCGTTGCGCCTCTTTTTGCCCGGGCTCATTGTCCTGGCGCTGGGCCTGCACCTCCTTTGCCGGGAGCTTTGCCTTCCCCTTTTTTGGCACAGGCTGCTGGCAGACCAGTTTCCCCTTTTTGCCATTTTCGCCCTCAATGCCACCGGGTTTTATCTTGCCACCTATCTTCGGCACCGGCATACCACTTTTATCTTTACAGCTATAGGTATCTTTTTGGGCCTTACGGCCGTGCTGCCGGGGCTGTGGCAGACGGCCCTGCAGCGCCAGGGCGCGCCCCTGCCCTTTTTGCTCCTGGGCACAGGGAGCAGTATCTTTTTGCTGGGAATTTTCCGTCTGAGCCCTGTCCAGAAAACTAAAATTTTCCGCTGTCTGCAGCAGGTAGGCAGCGATGCCCTCTTTATTTTTGTCTTTCATTATGCCGCCTTTTTCTTGCCCCTTTACCTGTTGGGCTTTACGGGCAAGCTCTCTGCCGCAGCGGCCCTTGCCTTTGCTCTCATGCTTTCCGCCGCCGTTATCCTGACGGCCTGGTGGCGCCGCCACAGTACTTTTACCATCTATGACCTGGTTGATTTAATCTTCCTTGCGCTGCAGACGGAGCTGCTCCAGCCGCTGGTCCGGGGAGCGGCCGGCTGCGGTGCCTATCTTTTTTCTGCTCTCACCTCCCGCACCTATCCCGGGATCACAGGCCTGCGGCGTCAGCTCTAACCTCAACCCTGAAAAAGTCATGCCCTATGCTGCAAAATGCCATTATCTGCCAGAGGTTATCCCCTTTTTGTGTTAGAATATAGAGGGCAAAGTTAGAATATAGAGGGCAAGACAGCGGAAAGGGGTGATCCCTTGCAGAGCGCACGCCAGGCCCTTGTGGTGGAAGACGACAATGATATCGGCGAACTGGTGCGTATTGTGCTGCGGGCGGAGGCTTTTGAGGTGGACCTGGCCCATGACGGGCAGGAAGGGCTGGATCTGGCCATGCAGAAACATTACCACCTTATTGTCCTGGATCTGATGCTGCCCAAGGTGGACGGCTGGGAAGTTTGCCGCCGTTTGCGGCAGCACCCGCAGACGCGCAGCACGCCCATGATCATGCTGACGGCCAAAGGTGAAGAGGCAGACAAGGTGCGCGGCCTGGAGGCAGGCGCCGACGACTATATCACTAAGCCCTTCCGGCCCCGGGAATTTCTGGCCAGGGTAAACGCCCTTTTGCGCCGCAGCGTGGACTATAACCAGCCGGTGGAGATTTTACAGTTTGGCCGGCTGGAACTGCTGCCCCAGAGCTACCAGGTAAACGTGGGGACACAGCAGGTTTTACTGACACCGAAAGAATTTGAACTGCTGCTTTTGCTGGCCCGCCAGGCGGGACGTACCTTGAGGCGGGAACAGCTCCTGGAGAAAGTTTGGGACTATAATTATCCGGGCAGCACGCGCACGGTCGATGAGCATGTGAAAAGGATCAGGCAGAAGATTGCCCTGGCAGACCCGCACAGCACCTATATCCAGACGGTGTGGGGAGTGGGCTATAAATTCGAGGTGAAACAAAAAGATGTTTAAGTGGCGCCCCCCGGGCTTTTTTGGCAGGCTGCTGGCCGCTCATCTTATCGTTATTCTGATTACCCTGCTCTCTGTAGGTTTCTTTTTTTCTTACCTTGTAGAAAAGTATTTTTTAAGCGTTCATGAATGGGAGCTTACGGAGCAGGGAGAAAAGATCGCGGAGATGCTGGCCCTGGAGTTTCAAAAAGGCAACCATGAAGAAGTGATTAAGATGGCCAGGACGCTGGCCCTTTCCCTAGGGGTCAAGATCCGTGTCCTCGATAGTGGAAAAAAAGAGATTGTCAGTGCCATGCCCCCGGGGGCGGACAGCGATCCCGGTGTGGACCTGGAAGCGGGGGAGATCGATTACGTCCTGCAGGGAGACAACCTCTCCAAGAAGGTGTACGGTCCCGCCTCCCAGAGGCTGCTCGTGGCCATGCCCATCTATAAAGGTGAAGGGGAAGAAAAAAGCGGCGAATTTTTTCAGGCTGATCCCGGAGAGCCCGAGATTATCGGCGCTGTGACGGTCAGCGCCCCTTTGAGTTCACTCCGGGCTACCGTGGCGCGCCTCAGCCGCCTGGTCCTTTACTCCTTTTTCTTTGCTTCCCTGGTAGCCGGTCTGCTGGCTTTTTCCCTCTCTAGAAAGATCTCCCGCCCTCTGCAGGCCATGACCCGGGCAGCTTACGAGATGGCCCGCGGCAATTTTCGCAGCCGTATCCAGGTGCCCCACGATACGGGAGAGATGGGGCAGCTGGCGGCAGCCTTCAACCAGGCCGTGGAAGAAGTGGAAAAAACGGTCCAGGAACAAAAGCGCCTGCAGGCTCTGCGCCAGAACCTTGTGGCCAACGTCTCCCACGAATTCCGTGCACCCCTAACCTCCATCCAGGGGTTTGTGGATGCCATGCTGGAGGGGTTTATCAAGGAGGAAGAGCGGGGAAAGTATCTCCAGGTTATCCTCGGCAACACCCTCCATTTAAACCGCCTGGTAAACGACCTCCTGGAGCTTGCCAGTATTGAGAGCGGCTATATCCAGCTGCGCCGGGAGGAGGTAATGCCGCGTCTGCTGGCGGAAAGGGCCCTGGATACAGTTTTGCCCCGGGCACGGGAGCAAGGCATCAACCTGGAATATGAACCGGGAGCGGAGCTGCCGGCGATTAAAGGTGACCAGGACCGCCTCTACCAGGTCCTGGTGAACCTTCTGGAGAACGCCATTGCCCATACCCCTGCCGGAGGACGGGTTAAGCTGGAGTGCCTCCTGGAACCGGATAAGGAAAATACTGCAAATGAAGGGGGCCAGGCGGACACTGATGATCTCAGGGCAAGATCCAGGCTGGTTTTTAAGGTCAGGGACAACGGCCCGGGCATTCCGCCCGAAGAGCTCCCCTATATCTGGGAGAGGTTTTACAAAGTGGACAAGGCCCGCAACAGGGCAAACAGGGGCAAGGGCCTGGGCCTGGCCATTGTGCGGGAGCTGGTGCACCTACATCAGGGGGAGGTAAAAGTAGAGAGCACCCCGGGAGAAGGCAGCACGTTCTCTGTCATCCTACCCCTTAATTAAAGACGCTTAAAGGCGACTTTTAAAAGATTTTTGTCTTCTTGACATAAGTCCAAAACACGGTTATAATGAACATAAATTCATTATTTGTTGGGGAGGTAAATACCATGGAGACGCATCTATGCATACCTGCAATGGGTCCCGAAGGGCTGAGGGCACAGGTTTCGGAACATTTTGGCAGCGCACCTTATTTCACGCTCTATCATACTGCTTCACAGGAAACGCAGGTGGTGAAGAATATGCACCTGCACCACAGCCACGGGGCCTGTCAGCCCCTGAGGGCGATAGCGGGGTTTAAAGTAGATGCTGTTGTCTGCGGTGGTATGGGCGCCCGGGCTCTTATGCTGCTGAACCAGGGCGGGATCAAAGTCTATCAGGGCAGAGCTGGAACGGTAAAGGATCTTCTAGAGGCCTACCACAAAGGCGACCTGGTCGAACTCACACCGTTAAATGCCTGCGGCCGGCACGGTTGCCAGTAATAAGAGCTTGTTATTATGGATGGATATAATCCCTGCAGGGAGCAGCTGCGGTGGGATGGGGCACCGTTGTCTGCTCCCTTTATTTTTCTCTGGCATCGTAAAAGCCCATGAGGAAGCGGTGGATGGTGGGGATGCCCGGTGGTACGAAAGCGACCCTGTCTCCGTCCCAGAGGGTGGTGGAGAGGGGGCGGACCAGGCCGTTGACGAAGACGACTTCTACGTCTGCGGCGGGTATGCGCAGCTCTTCCCGCAGCTGGTCTGCCGTCAGGGGGCGGGTGAGCTCCACCGCTTTGGGGAGATCCCAGCCCCTTTCCTTAAAGAGAAAATATAGCTTGCCGAAGGCCCTTACTTCTACGGTCATATTTAACCCTCCCCTTTTTTGGCGTGGTCTAACAGCACTATTATTATCATCATATCAATACTGCAGGAATTTTCCAAGGAAATGCCAAAAAAAATATGCGGGATCTTTGTGCTTGAGCTATAATCTAGGCAGGGAAAGGGGTAGAGATGGTTGTTTGAAAAACCTGGTGATTTGGGCGCCGCCTTTAAAGGGCTGCCTGCCCATACGGAGCGCCATATCCTTAGCAACACTTTTATCTCTTTTTTGTTTATGCATACCGGTCCTGTAGCCATCCTGCTCAGCGCAGCCCAGGCAGGGGGGCTACCCCAGAGAGAGATTATCTCCTGGTTTTTTGCGGGGTACGGTGTCGGTGGGATCATTACCATCGTCCTCTCGTTGCTCTACCGTCAGCCCTTTGCTGTAGCCTGGTCCCTACCTGCAGCGGCCATTATGGGGACCTCTTTAACGCACCTTTCCTTTCCCCAGGTTGTAGGCGCTTACCTGGTTACAGGTCTGCTCATTACCCTGCTCGGCCTTACGGGGCTGACGCGCAAGGCCATGGATTTGATCCCCATCCCCATTGTCATGGGCATGGTTGCCGGGCTCTTTCTCCCCTTTTGCCTTAAATTGGTAACGACTTTTACCCTTGACCCCCTGCTGGCCACGGTGACGGTGGCCGCCTTTTTGCTGGTAACTTCCGGGGTACTGTCGGTGCAGGCCGTGCCTCCCGTTTTACTGGCGGCGGTAGCGGGGGTTCTCCTCTCCGCCTGGCGCGGCGATTTTTCCACGGCTGCCCTCTCTGTTTCCCTGACCCGGCCGTTTCTTTACCTGCCCGTATTCAACGCCGGGGTGCTGCTGGAACTGGTGCTGCCCCTTACCGTCTCCGTAATCGGTATCCATCACCCCCAGGGGATCGGCATTTTAAGGAGGGAAGGCTATGATCCCCCTGTAAACGTCATGACCCTGGCCTGCGGCCTGGGTTCCGTGGCCATGGGGCTGCTGGGCAGCGTGCCCGCCTGCATAACGGGGCCGGTCAACGCTTTGTTGAACACGGCCGGAGAAAAAAAAGCCAGGTATGCCGGCAGCTTTTACTTGGGTTGTTTAATGGTGTTGACGGCCCTTTTTGCGCCCCTGACTATCGGCCTGGCCCTATTGATCCCCGTCAACCTCATTGCCCTGCTGGGCGGCCTGGCCCTGTTGAAAGTGCTCATGGATTCCTTCCAGAGCGCTTTCCAGGGCGACTTTATCATGGGGGCAGCCCTTTCCTTCCTGGTAACAGTTTCCAATATAACTGTTTTTAATATCGGCTCCGCCTTCTGGGGGTTGGCTGCCGGCTGCCTCATCTCTTATCTTGCCGAACACCAACGTTTCAGAGAGCATCTCTCTCGGCTGAAGCAAACCCCTTGATGCAACTAAACATGGCGCCGCTTCCGTTTTGTCCAGGGGTGCCCACACTGTTACTTTAAGCCCTAAAATTGCTCCTGTTTTAAGCAAAAATGATACAGACTGCCGTTGTAGGCTAGAGCCAACCTCCATCCAGGGCGGCAATTAAGGCCACAATTAAGGCCGTGGACAAGACAGGTCAAATTTGGCATAAAAATTGCAAATAGCTTTATGACATAAATTTATGGTATAAATTAAAATAAACGAAGAAGAGGAAAAGCAGTATTTTTTATTGAATGTTGGTACAGTGACATAAAACATAAGCCACTTTTAAAAAGAGGATACCGCCGCCAGGTTTTTTGGCGAGAAGATCGTTGCTTGACAAAAGGGAATAGGTTGAATATTATATAAAACAAACGATTGTTAGAATATTTGCCGAAATATAGGAAATACAGACTAATCTATAAAGGGGTGAGGCTTAAGGAGGAGAGACGCAAAGCGTTGTAGTATTTCCAGAAAAAAATTATACATGAGGGGAGATTTTAAAAAATGAAAAGCAAAAAGAAAGCCTTGTTACCTGTGGTTGTGTTTGTTACTCTAATGCTGGTTGCTAGCATCTTCAGCGGTTGCGGGGGACAAACTGCACCTAAGACTCCGGCCGCGCCGTCAACCCCGGCCGCGCCAGCGCCCGCTCCCGGTAAAACTTTTGAGTTTAGCCTGGCCCACATGTGGCCGGCAGGGCATCCCCACGAAGTGGAGTTTGCTCAGCCATGGGCAGCGGAGCTGTTTGAAAAAAGCGGTGGCAGGATCAAGATCGTTTCCTACCCCGGCGGGACCTTGTTGAGCGGCCCTGAAACTTACGAAGGCGTAGTGCAAGGCGTGGCCGATCTGGGCATGGGCGTATATGCCTACACGCGGGGACGCTTCCCCTTTATCGAAGCCTTCTTGCTGCCAGGTTTAAATGTTACCACCGCCAAGGGCAGCAGCCTGGCCGTGATGGAAGGCATCGCCAAATTTGACCCGGCAGAGCTCCACGATGTCTACCACCTTTTCACCTTTGCCGCCGGCGAAGGATACTTAATGTCAAAGAAGCTCATCAAATCCCTGGAGGATATCCAGGGCATGCAGATCGGGGGCACCGCCGGGCCGCGTGCTGAAGCTATCAGGGCCCTGGGAGCCACGGAGGTAATTCTGCCCATGCCCGAGTGGTACGAAGCCCTGGACCGGGGCATCATGGAAGCGGGTATCTGCCCCCTGGAGGCTCTGCAGGGTTTCAGGCTTGGTGAAGTGACGGCCGACTATATCCTAGCTACGCCCATGCTCTACAACCAGCTTTTCTTCTTTGTTATGAACAAGGACGCTTGGGATTCTATGGATGCCGACTTGCAGAAGATCTTTACCGAGGTAACAGACAAGTACTACAATGAGATGATGGCGGGCCTCTTTGACGATTTAGGACAGCGGGCCCTGAAGTTTACTGCTGAAGTAAAGGGCAAAGACCCCATTATCACCTACATGGACGCCGCGGAACAACAGAGGTGGACAGACAGGATTAAGCCTATCCTGGACAAATATGCCGACGAGCTGACGGCAAAAGGCTTGCCCGGAAGGGAAATAGTGGATATGGCCGTCGAGTTGACTAATAAATACAGCAAATAAGCGCCCTTAAATTTGGCAGCTGATTGGCACATGGAGCAGCTGCCCCATGTGCCAACCCTTTGCTGCTTGCCTGGGCATTGCCCGGGTATTATCCTTGCCGGAGGTGACCCTGGGTTGGAAAAATTTAGGAAATTTATCGAAGCCTTTTCTCTCAACCTTGACCGTTTGGGAAGGGTGGTCATCTTTTTGTTGATGCTCTTGGTCGTAGCCAATGTCGCAAGTCGCCGCCTTTTCGCTTCTCCGGTGAGGGGAACCGTAGAGGGTGTGGAGTTCCTCACGGCCATGGCCATCGGCCTTTGCCTGGCATACTGCGCTGTCCAGGGCGGCCACGTGGCGGTAGGTTTTTTCACCGATAGGCTGCGGCCTAGAACACAGGCCGTGCTGGAAGTCTTTGTGAAATCCTTGTCCCTCGTCTTCCTCGTCCTGGCCTGCTGGCGCATCGTCATTTACGCCCAGCGGACAATTATCACAGGGCAACAGTCGCTAACCCTCAGCTTGCCCTACTATCCCTTTGTGCTGGTGATTGCTTTTGGCTTCTTCTGCTATGCCCTGGTGCTTGTGCTGGAGATCTTAGAAAATATTGGGAAGGCGGTGAAGAGTTGAGCGCTGCTGCTGCCGGTTTCCTCGGCATCTTTATTTTTCTCATTTTAATGGTCTTAAAGATGCCCATCGCCCTGGCCATGGGTGTCGTGGGCTTTAGTGGTTTTGCTTACGTAGTGGGCCTCAATGCCGCTTTCCGCGTTATCTCCGCCGAGCTGTACAGCACCTTTGCCTCCTACTCCTTAAGTGTTATTCCCATGTTTGTGCTCATGGGCTTCTTTGCCTACTACGCCGGCCTGGGGGCAAGGCTGTACGATTTTTCGTATAAAGCGGTGGGGCATTTAAGCGGCGGCCTGGCTATGAGCAGCGAGGTGGCCTGTGCCATTTTTGGCGCTGTCTGCGGTTCCAGCACCGCTACCACGGCCACCATCGGTTCCATCGCTATCCCCGAAATGCAGAAATATAAATATGGAGACTCTCTGGCCACCGCCAGCATAGCCGCAGGCGGGGCTATTGGTATCCTTATACCGCCCAGCACTATTTTTGTGATCTACGGTGTGGCCGCGGAACAGTCCATCGGGCGCCTCTTTCTGGCTGGCATTTTCCCGGGGATCTTGCTGACTGTGCTGTACATGCTTACGATCTATATTATCGCCAAACGCAACCCGGCCCTGGGGCCGCCCTCGGAGCGGCGCGCTAGCTTTAAAGAGGTAATAGGTTCCCTGCGAGGAGGCCTAATCGAGGTCATGATCGTTTTTATCATCTCCACGGGCGGCCTCTTCCTGGGTTGGTTTACGCCTACGGAGGCAGGGGGCGTGGGGGCGGCGGGCGTCCTTCTGGTTACGCTCCTTTCCAGGAAGATGACCTGGCGCGGCTTCAACCAGGCTCTGGCCGATACCACCCGCACTGCCGCCATGATCATGTTTCTGGTGGGCGGCGCCATTATCTTCACCCGGTTTATGGCGGTAAGTCGTATCCCCTTTGTCCTCGCCAGCTATATCGGAGAGCTGGTCCTGCCGCCTGTTTTGATCTTCTTTGTTATTTTGTTTGTCTATTTTGTCCTAGGCACATTCATTGAGATGATCCCCCTCATCCTTTTGACCATCCCCATTTTTTTCCCGGTAGTGACGGGCACCCTGGGCTACGACCCAATTTGGTTCGGCGTGATTATTGTAATGGTCTGCGCTGTAGGGGTGATTACGCCTCCTGTGGGGATCAACGTTTATGTGATTAAGGGTGTGGCCAAAAATGTGCCTCTGGAAGTAATCTTTAGCGGTGTCTGGCCGTTTATCGGCGCGGCCATTGTCTGTATTGCCCTTTTGGTCTTTTTCCCGCAGATTGCCCTGTTCTTGCCCAACCTGTAGAGCGGTAAACGCCTGCGGCAGATCGTTGTTTCGATCTGTGGCGTGTTTTAATTTTCTTGACAGAAAGGAGACCCAGGATGAAAACGGCAGAAATTGATCTTAAAACGCTGGGCACTTTGATCAGTGAAGTAAGGGAAAAAGTGGAGCGCATCATGGAGCTTTCAGGGGGCATGCAATGTGTCGATCGCAACTGCGACCGTATCCTGGCGAGCCTAAAAATGCTTGAAATCAACATAAGTGACGTGCTTGAGTTTCTGGATTAAAAAGGTATTGATCTTTATTGTTCTTTGCTATATGATTACTCTTAATGAAGCCAAATAACAAGCTAAAAGGGAGCAAAGGAAATAACGAGGCCTTTTCCAGGGGACAGATGGAAGACGAGATCACCAAGGCCATGGTCCAGTGGGAAAAGGAATACATGGGACGGGGGCCTACTGAGGCGAGGACGGATATCCTGCGGAACATGGTAATCGTGAACTTAAAAGGTATCCTCTCCCAGGCAGAAAAGCACCTGGCAAACAACAGCGAAGGGATGATTCTGATCAAAAAATTGCGGCAACAATTGGTTGAGCAGAGGCGTTCTGAGCTGGAAGAAATGATTTATCGTATTACTTCTACCAAAGTTGTCAGCCTGCATACTGATTTAAGCACCCGTACGGGAGAACGTATCTTTGTCTTTGTCATGGAAAAAGAAATCTAAAAAACATGGCCTGTTGGAAGTCAATTAAAGGGTAAAGATATCGGTTAAGCTGAAATCCAACACCAGGCGAGCTGTAAGATCGCCGGTGTTGGATTTTTTGTTGAGTACAGCTTCCAAGAACCCGGAAGGAGGTCGGTAAAACCTATGGCAGAAACAGAAACAGCCATACAAAGCAAAGTGAACGCAGTATTCTCGTCTTTCAAAGGGACGGAAAACGAGCTTCTCCCCCTTTTACAGCGGGTCCAGGAAGAGCTCGGCTACCTGCCCCAGGAGGCCATGCTGGAAGTCGCCCGCTTTATCCATGTGCCCGAGAGCAGGGTTTACAGTGCCGTATCCTTTTACAGCCAGTTCAGGTTAAAGCCTGCCGGCAGGAGACATATCACCGTCTGCCGGGGGACGGCATGCCATGTGCGGGGTGCTGAAAAAATACAGGAGACGCTGGAACGGGAGCTGGGCATCAAGGAGGGGGAGACCACGGCGGACCTGGAATTCAGCCTGGAGGCCGTTGCCTGTGTCGGTTGCTGTGCCCTGGCTCCGTGTATAGTGATTAATGGTGAAAAGGTGCTGGGGCGCTTGACGCCGCAAAAGGTGCAAAGGGCGGTACAGAAAGTGAAGAAGGAGGAGGGAAGGCAGGATGCCCAAAAAGACCATCCTTGTGAGCCAGGGGACGTGCTGTAAGGCGGCAGGGTCGGAGCGGGTTTATGCGGCGCTGCAGGAGGAGCTAGCCAGATATGGTCTGGAGACGGAGGTTGAGCTCAAACAGCCGGGTTGTCACGGCTTCAGTCAGATCGACCCCGTTGTGGTAATAGAACCGGAGGGCCTCCTCTTTGCCAGCGTACGGGAAGAAGATGTACCGGCCATTGTCCAGTCCTTGTTGCCAGGGCGCCGCCCGCCCGTCCACCTCTTTTATGTCGATCCCCAAAGCGGTCAGGTAATTCCTTATAGGGACGAAATACCTTTTTTTAAAGGGCAGCAGCGCCTGATCTTGCGCCATTGCGGCAGTATTGACCCGGAGAGGATCGACGATTACCTGCAGGCGGGCGGCTACCAGGCCCTGACCAGGGCCGTGCAGGAGTTGGCTCCCCTGGAGGTAATTGAGGAGATAGAAAGGTCGGGCTTGCGCGGGCTCGGCGGAGGCGGTTTTGCCACCGGCAACAAATGGAGGCTTTGCTACCAATCTCCGGCGACGATGAAATACGTGGTTTGCAACGGGGACGAGGGGGATCCCGGCTCTTTTCAGGACCGTTCCCTGCTGGAAGGGGATCCCCACGCCGTCCTCGAGGGGTTGTTACTGGCCGGTTATGCGGTGGGAGCTTGCCAGGGATATATCTATGTGCGTGCTGAGTACCCCCTGGCGATCAAAAGGCTGCGCACCGCCCTAGAGCAGGCCAGGCAGCACGGCTTTGTGGGCCTCCGTATCCTCGGCAGCAACTTTTCCTTTGGGGTAGAGATCTTCCAAGGTGCAGGAGCCTTTGTCTGCGGCGAAGAAACGGCCCTGCTCCAATCCCTTAGCGGTAGAAGGGGGATGCCCTATATGCGGCCCCCTTACCCGGTGGTGGCGGGACTCAACGGGCAGCCTACGTTAATTAATAACGTCAAAACGCTGGCAGCCGTACCCTGGATTATCAAGCATGGCGCCGGAAAGTTTGCGGCGTGGGGGACGCAAGGGAGTAAAGGCACGGCCGTGTTTTCTCTCTCCGGCAAGGTAAAAAATTGCGGGCTGGTGGAGGTCCCTATGGGCGTCTCCCTGCGGGAGGTCATCTTTGACCTGGGGGGCGGCATCGCCGCAGGGAAAGCTTTTAAGGCGGTGCAGACAGGCGGGCCTTCAGGAGGCTGCCTGCCGGCGGAACTGCTGGAGACGACGGTGGATTTTGATACACTTAGAACGGCTGGTTCAATTATGGGTTCTGGCGGCATGGTGGTCATGGATGAGAGCACCTGCATGGTGGATACAGCACGTTTTTTCCTCTCGTTCTGCTTGAAGGAACTGTGCGGGCAATGCGTCCCCTGCCGCCTGGGAACGCGGCAGATGTTTGAGATCCTGAATAGGATTACGGCGGGTAAAGGCCGCTACGCAGACCTTGAGCTGCTTTTTGAGCTGGGGGAGATGGTTTCCCGCGGTTCTCTCTGCGGGCTGGGCAGAACTGTCCCCAACCCTGTTCTTACTACGCTGCGCTATTTCAGAGACGAGTATGAGGCCCATATCCTGGAGAAGAAATGCCCGGCCCGTGTCTGCAGGGAGCTGGTCACTTACAGCATCGACGGGCAAAAATGCACCGGCTGTTCCCGTTGTCTCGTTGTCTGCCCGGTGGGGGCGATCAGCGGCACCAAAAAAAAGGCCCACGTCATTGACCGGGCAAAATGCCTTAGCTGCGGCAGTTGTCTGGCCACCTGCAGCGGCCGTCATGATGCCGTAATCTGCACCTAGCACTACTTCAGGGAAAAAGGAGGTCCGGCGTATTGACACAGGTAAATTTAACCATTGACCAGCTGGATGTTATGGCCGAGGAAGGGACAACCATCTTGCAGGCCGCCCTCGCAAATAATATTTATATTCCCCACCTCTGCTCTCACCCCGAGTTAAGACCGGCAGGCATTTGCCGTCTCTGCCTCGTGGAGGTAGAAGGCCAGCTCCTTGTTTCTTGTTCTACCGCCGTTGCCGAGGGGATGGTCGTGCAGACGGCGACCCTGGAGGTGGAAAAAATCCGGCGCCTGGCGGTGGAGCTCATGGTGGCCGAACATGAGCGGACGTGCCTTAGCTGCGGCAAAAACAACGACTGCAAGCTGCAAGAAATCTGCCGTTTTGTAGGAGTTGACGAAAAGAGGCTTGCCTCTTTGCAACCTGCCGAACGCAAACTGGTGGACAGCTCCCATCCTTTTATCACCAAAGACGAAAGTAAATGTGTCCTCTGCGGCATCTGCGTGCGCACATGCAGGGAGATCCAGGGAGCGGAGGCCATTGATTTTATCTCCAGAGGTTATGCTACAAAGATCGGCACTTTTGGCGCTAGGCCTCTGCAGGAATCCAACTGTGAGGCCTGCGGGGAATGTGTGATCCGCTGTCCTGTAGGCGCCCTTTTGCCCCGGGGGTTTGCCCGGCCGAGCCGGGAGGTGGAGACAATCTGCCCTTTTTGTGGCACTGGCTGCGGCCTTTTCCTGGGCGTACGGGGCGATAGGATCGTCAGCGTCCGGGGCAACCCCGGACATACGACCAACAGGGGCAGACTCTGCGTCAAGGGGCGTTTTGGCTGGACTTTTGTCCATAGCCAGGAGCGCTTGAAAACGCCCCTGATCAAAAGAAAAGGGCGCCTGGAGGAAGCAAGCTGGGAGGAGGCGCTGGAGCTTGTGACCGCTAAGCTGGGCCGCTACCGAGGGGAAGAGGTCGGCGTCTTTGCCAGCGCCAAGACTACCAACGAAGAGATCTACCTCACCAGCAAGTTCGCCCGGGTGGTTCTTAAGACCAACAATATCGCCAATGTAGCCCACCTCTGCCATGCCAATACGGTAAGGGGCCTCCTGCCCGTTACGGGTAGTGCGGGCATGACAGTGCCGGTCTGGCAGATCAAGGAGGCGGCGTGCCTTTTTGTCACAGGCTGCAACCCTACAGAAGCACACCCCATCATTGGCCTGGAGATCCGCCAAGCGGTGCGCAGTGGGGCTAAGCTGATTATTGCCAATCCCCGTGAGATCCCCCTTTGCCGCCTGCCCCACCTGCGCCTGCCCCTTAGGCCGGGCACAGATCTGGCCTTGCTCCTGGGTATAGCCAAAACAATCCTGGAGGAGAAGCTCCTGGACGAGGCCTTTATTGCCGAGCGCACCCTTAATTTCGACACTTTTAAGGCTTCCCTGGAAAAATTCAGCCTGGCAGAGGCCGAAGCCGTAAGCGGTGTCCCGGCGGAGCGGATCCGGGAGGCGGCCCGCCTTTATGCCACTTCCAAGCCGGCCCTCATCTTCTGGTCCATGGGCATCACGCAGCATTCCCACGGCCATAAAAATGTATGGGCCTTGGCCCACCTGGCCATGATGACGGGCAATTACGGCAAAGCGGGGGCCGGCGTGGCGCCGCTCCGGGGGCACAATAACGTGCAGGGTGCCACCGACATGGGCGCTACCCCGGCCTGGTACCCGGGCTACCAGCTCTGTCCCGGCTATGAGCTCTATCCCCGTTTTGGCAAGTTTGCTTCCAGCAAGGAAAAGTTTGAAGCGGCCTGGGGCTGTGAGCTGCCGGAAACGCCGGGCCTATCTACGGTCAAACAGTTTAACCCCCGGGCCAGGGGTTGGGGCGGTCCTGAAATGTGGGACCTACCGCAAAAGATAAAGGCCTGGTATATCATCGGGACCGACCTTGTAAACAGTGTGGCCGGATCCCATGGCGTAAGGCAAAACCTGGAGGCAGCGGAATTCGTCGTGGTCCAGGATATCTTTTTAACGGAGACGGCCAAACTGGCCCATGTGGTGTTGCCTGCTGCCAGCTTTGCGGAAAAAGACGGGACTTTTACGGCTACTGACCGCAGGGTGCAACGGATACGCCGGGCTGTGACTCCACCTGGCCTGGCTTGGCCCGATTGGCGTATTATCTGCGAGCTGGCAGGACGTATGGGCTACGGCGATAAATTTGCTTACCAAGACCCGGCCCAGATCATGGAAGAGATCGCCTCCGTGGTGCCTCTCTACGGCGGCATCAGCTATGGGCGCCTGGAAAAAGAAGAGCTACGCTGGCCCTGCTACGGACAGGAACACGGAGGGACCCCTGTTTTACACGTGGACAGATTCCTACGGGTGGAAAAGGGAGAATTTTGGCCCCTTGAGTACGAGCTATCTCCGGAGCTGCCAGACGAAGAGTACCCCCTAGTAATGACCACAGGGCGGCTCCTGCCCCATTTCCATTACAATATGACCGCTAAAGTGGAGGGGATAGAGGCCCTAGGCGGAAAAGACTTTGTGGAGATTAACGAGGAGGATGCTGCTGCCTTGCAGCTTAAAAGCGGTGACATGGTCAGGCTTGTTTCCCGCCGCGGCAGTTTGCTGAGCAGGGCAAAAGTAAGTAAAGCTATCCTGCCGGGGGTCGTTTTTAAGCCGATCCATAAGGGTGCGGTGAACCTTTTGACCTCTGCCGATTTTATTGACCCCATGGGCACCACGCCTAATACCAAAGTCTGCCCCGTCAGGTTGGAGAAAGCCTGAAGGGCTGCATTCATTTTAGGTGGCCAAGGGGAAAAACACGCCCGCACAGAAGCGGGCGTGTCGTGTTTTCTCTCCCTAACATGTTTTTAGACGTGGGCCGTGGCCGTAAAGATGGACCTTACCTGCTGGATGTCCTGCTGGCTTGCCTGCTGGGCAGGTTTATAGAAGCCTTTTTGTTCGGCAGCCTGGTAGAGCTGGTACTGGAATTGTTCATCAGCGTTCCTGATCTGCTGCAGGGTTTGTCTTAAATTTTGATCCGAGCTCTGAGTAATGCACATGGCATAAGTGGTAAGGCTGGAGTTAACCATGGAGAGGGTGTCGTTGACCATATCTTTGTCCTGCATAGTATGCTGCATGACTTTTCACGCTCCTTTAGCTCAAAAATGAGAGTAGTTTATTTTTGGTTTGCCGCGCTGACTGGGCAGACTGCTGGAACATCTGCTTCAACTGGGGGTCGGAGCACTGCTGGGCATAGTGGTCCAGCTTGTTGGCACATGTTTCATGGGACCCGATGAGGTGCCTTAAATTTTGCAATTCTTGCTGGTTGAGGTTCACCTTGTTCCCTCCTTTATCCTTTGTTTAAATATATTTTGGCTTTACTATTTTTTCACCCCGGCGCAAGATTATACTGGAGATTAGAGGTAAAGGGACTGGTATATTTTAAAAGTTTATCTTTCTCCAGCAGGATTTGTTAAAGCCATATAGAAATTATCTTAAAATAGCAAATTTATGGAAGGAGCAAACGGGATGAAAAGTTATGCTTGCGAATTGTGCGATTATGTTTATGATCCAGCCAAGGGAGATCCTGACAACGGGGTACCTCCGGGGACGGCTTTTGAAGACCTCCCCGAAAGCTGGCTTTGCCCCATCTGCGGCGCGGAGAAAAGCGAGTTCCAGGCTGTAGAATAAGCAAAAAGACGATTTGGGTGTGTGGTAAAAAAGGGGTCCTCTGGACCCTCATTTTTTACTGCCTCCCTTTTACGCCAGCAGGAATGTGATTGAATATTGTGGAAGTATAAAGTAATTTTTCTTAAGCAGGGCTCTGCTATGGCGATAGCGATGCTTTTATTTATTTTAAAAGGCAAAGGAGTCGAAGAGGAAGATGCATTATGAACACCAGGCCGATTGCGGGAAGATTATTTTACCGGAGGTTGTGGACTTGCTCAACGTTCCGGAATTTAAAAAAGCGCTGCATGCCCTCTTTGAAGAGGGCTGCAATGTGATTAATGTGGACTGCACCCACCTGGAGATGATCGACAGCGCGGGCCTGGGCAGCCTCGTCCTTTTCCAGAAAAAGTTAAAGGAACGGGGCGGGGAGATCAGGCTGGTCAACGTGAAAAACGAGTATATTAAGCACCTTTTTAATATGATCGACCTGCAGCGGGTGATTAGCATCCAGGCGATCTAAAGGGGTAGGCGCATGAGGACAGAAAAAATTGACGCACAGACCGCCTTTCTTCATCTGGCCAGGAAAGTCGAAGCAGAAGACGCCACAGCGCTGAAAAAGGTCCTGCATGGCCTTTACGAAGACGGGACCAAGCTCGTCCAGGTAAATTTCGCTGAAACAGAGCGGCTGCACAAAGCCTGCCTGGGGCCCCTGCTCTTGTATCATAAAAAGCTTCAGGACCGGGGCGGGGAAATAAAATTCATCAACGTGGCTGCCCCCTACCTCAAGCACCTCTTTGCTATGCTCAACCTCTACAGCGTGATCAGCATTGAAGAGGTCGACCTCAATTAAGCGTTCTGCTTAAGCCTAAAGGAGTAGCCATGGACGGGAGCGATGTGTTTTGACAACCGCCAAGGAGAGGTTTAAGTATATTGCCGATTTTTTTCCCCTGCCCCTTGCCCTTATCGATGAGCAGGGGCGCTATGAGTACATTAACCCCGTGTTTACGGAGGTTTTTGGCTACACCCTTGCCCAGCTTTCCACCAAAGAGCGTTGGTTTGAGCTGGCCTACCCAGACCCTCTTTACCGGCAAGAGATCCTCCGGTTGTGGGCAAAAGACATGGAGCAGAACAGCCGGGAAGTGGTCGTTCCCCGCGTGCTGCAGGTGACCTGTGGGGATAAAAGTGTAAAGGAGATATTCTTCCGCACTGTGCGTATGGACAACGGGAAAATCCTGCAGATCTGCGAAGACGTTACCGCGCGCCGGCGGGCGGAAAAAGAGCTGCAGGAGAGCGAGGAGAGGGCCAGGCGGCAGCTGGACGCCGTTACTAGGCTAGTTCTTGACGAAGCTGTGGTCAGCGGCCGGGTGGTGGAAGCGCTGCAGCGCATCACCAGGGAGCTGTCAGCGGCCACCGCTGTGGAGCGGGCCAGTATCTGGCTCCTTTCCAAGGACAAAAAAGAGCTAAAGTGCCTCTCCCTCTACGAGGCAAGCAAAGGCAGGCACACCGACGGCGGGACGTTGCAGACAGCTGCCTTTCCCCGCTACTTTGCCGCCCTCAGCTTTGAAAGCAGGATCTATGCGGAAGACGCCCAGGCAGACCCGCGCACCAGGGAGCTGGCTGCAAGCTACCTTATTCCCCTGGGGATCACCTCTTTGCTGGACGCGGGGGTTATCATGGACGGCGAGCTGGTCGGTGTAGTAAGCCTGGAGCATACAGGCAGCGTGCGCAGGTGGCACCCCGACGAAGAAGCCTTTGCTAGCACGGCGGCCTCCCTCGTCGCTCAGCTCTTCGCCAGTACGGCCAGGAGAGAGGCCGAGCAGCTGCTGGCTGAATATATAGAGGAACTGGAGGGGCTCTACCGCCAATTGGACGAAGAGCTGGAAAAGGCCCTGCGTGTTCACGAGCGGATCATGCCCCAAGCTCTGCCCGCCTTGCGAGGGCTTTCTTTTGCCGCCCATTACCAGCCGGCCCGCAAGCTCGGCGGCGACTTCTACGATATACTGGAAAAAGAAGGGAAGGTAGTCTTTTACCTTTCCGATGTCTCCGGCCACGGCCTCGACGGTGCCATGCTCAGTATGTTTGTCAGGCATACGGTCAAGAACTATGTTCATCTTACCCCTGCTTCCCACCTTGCCCCGAGCAAAATACTGCGCCACCTGGCCGCAGAATTTAGAGAGGAGAACTTCCCGGAAGAACTGTATCTCTGCATCTTCCTGGTAGTGCTGGATCTTAAGGGAGGGGAGCTGAGCTGCTGTGGGGCTGGCTTCCAGGAAGCACCCCTAGCGCTGCTGGGCAACGGGGAGAAAAAAAGCCTGGTTACGCGGGGCCTCTTTGTCACTTCCTACCTCCCCCTCGACCTCCTCACCTATAATGAAGTGTCGCTACCTCTAACCCCGGGGACAACGCTTTTTTTTCATACAGACGGCCTCACGGAACAGAGCGTCTCCGGTGACTACTACAGAGAGAGGCTGGCTCAGGTTTTCTATGCCCATGCGGCTTTGCCGCCCGGTCTTATCGCTGCCGCCGTAAATGAAGATTTCCGCCATTTCAACGGCGGTTCCCTGCAGGGCAAAGACGACATTACTTTCCTCGTCCTGCAGGTCGACCGCCTGGGAACGCAAAAACGGTTCCTAAAATTAAAGAGCGATTTCCATGAGCTTAACCGCCTGCGGCAGCAGGCCGAAGCCATTATTATAGAGGACAGCCTGGCCGCCCAGACCTTCCTGGGAAGTCTGCACGAGCTGGTGGCCAATGCCATAGAGCACGGCAACTGTTTCGACCCAGGTAAGGCCGTCTTTGTGGAGCTGGTGTCAGGAGACGGCTACCTTTACGCTTCTGTCCGGGACGAGGGAGAGGGTTTCAACTGGAGCGCCCGTCTGGAGCGCCCCCTGGAGATGGTAGGCAGCGAGGAGCGGGGCCGTGGCATAGCTATGGTGCGTCTTTTATGTGACCTGACCTATAACGTAAAAGGCAACACGGCCATGTTGCTGGTAAGGACTGATACCTACCCCCGGGCTGAGCAGCAGCCTTTTGCCTGAACGAAAGGAAGGGCACTTTTGTTTATCTCTTTCATCCAGAATATCTCCCTTTTAATCTCCTTAAGCGTCGTCCATACGCAGGTCATCCGCCGCTGGCAGCGAGGGACCCTGGCCTCCCATTTCCTTTCGGGGCTGCTCTTTGGTACAGTTGGTGTCCTGGGCATGGCCACGGCCATCGTGCTTATGCCCGGTGTCATCTTCGACGGGCGCTCCATCATCCTCAGCCTGGCCGGGCTCCTTGGCGGGCCCCTTACCGCCGTCATTGCTGCAGCTTTTTGCGCCCTCTATAGGCTCCAGCTCGGCGGCCCGGGGATGTGGGTGGGGCTGAGCGTCATCTTCCAGTCTACGGCCTTTGGCGTGCTTTTTTATTATCTGCGACACCGTTACCCGGGGTTGCTTTCTCCCCTGCCCCTTTTTGTCTTCGGGCTCCTGGTCAACCTGACCATGCTGTTGCTGTTTTTTAAAATACCAGAGCTCTCCCCTGAGACGATCATTAGCCATCTGGCGGGGCCGATCCTCCTTTTTTATCCCTTGGCTACGGTGCTGCTCGGCCTTTTATTCCTGGACCAGGAAAAGCACCTGCTTAACGAAGAAAAACTGGCGGTAAGCGAAGAGCGTTTCCGCGCCATCAGTGAGCTGGCCCTTGACGCAATCCTTGTCATTGACGCTGCTGGGGCTATCGTCTATTTTAGCCCTGCCGCAGAGAAGATGTTCGGCTATAGCGCCGACGAGGCGATAGGCAAGGACGCGCATTGCCTACTTTTGCCCGAAAGGCACCGGCGGGACTATATAGAGGTTTTTACGCAGTTTAAAGAGACGGGACAGGGTAAGGCCATCGGCAGGGTCCTGGAGCTAACGGCCAAGCACAAAAACGGGCAGGAGCTGCCCATAGAGATCGCCGTTTCGCCCATGGTGATACAGGGAAAAATCTGGACTTCAGCAATTATCAGGGATATTAGGGGGCGTAAGGAGGTGGAACGAAAGCTTGCCGACTACACTTTAGAACTAGAGGAGCTCTACCGCCGGCTGGGCGAAGAGGTCAACAAAGCCCGCCAGGTCCACGAACGCATCCTACCGAAGTCTTTTCCTGTGATTCCGGGGCTTTCTTTTGCTGCCCATTATCAGCCGGCAGAGGTGCTGGGCGGCGATTTTTACGACGTGCTCCCCGTCGGCGGCAAACTCGCCTTCTACCTTTCCGACGTCTCCGGCCACGGCTTAGACGGCGCCATGCTCAGCGTCTTTGTCAAACACACGGTCAAGAGCTACGTCTCTTCTCTCCAGCCAGAAAAGATCGCCCCTGCCGCTGTCCTGCGCCACCTGGCTGAGCACTTCTGTGAGGAAAACTACCCTGAAGACTTATATATCTGCATCTTTTTGGCCGTGCTGGACTTGAGCAGCCTTACACTTAGCTATTGCGGTGCCGGCTTCCAGGAGCCCCTCCTGGTACTGCTGGGCAGTGGGGAGAAGCTGGAACTCAGGAGCAGGGGCATGTTTATGACCTCTTTTTTGCCCCTGGAAGTACTACTCCTGGAGGAGAAAAGCATAGCCCTAGATCCAGGTGCTACCCTTTTTTGTGCTACCGACGGTCTTGCGGAGCAGGGTAAAGGGGGGACTTATTACGGTAGGAGGGTGCAGGAGGTCTTTTTTAGGAATGCCCACCTGCCGGCCCACCTGGTGGCTCAGGCGGTGGTGGAAGATTTCCGCCGCTTTAATGGCGGCTCTCTACGGGGTAAGGACGATATTACTTTCCTGGTGTTGCAGCTGGATCCGGCAGGGGGAGGTTAAAAGGGTTAAAGCTTAAGGACTTTATATTTAGAGCAGGAGTGGTTTTCTTATGGGAGCGGCAGAAGATAAATATTGCAGGCTCTTTGCGGAGCTGCCCCCGGAGCGACGATCATCAATTTAATCAGATGAATTGGTAAACATTCAGCAGGCAGGAACGCCGAGAATTTTTTTAAAAAAAAATGCCTGCGTTTGTTATTTTGCCTTATTCTTTCCTTGGCACCTTTCCCGGGGGATAGGGGGGCTTGCTTCCTTATAAAGGACTGGTGTATGCTAGGTTTAGCACTCACGGTCAGGGAGTGCCAGGAGCACTTTCTTTGCCGGACAGTTAAATACGGCCCTTTTTCCTGTATCGCCGGGGGATAGCCTGTGTTTGACTGGAAAGCAGTTTTATCTCCTGTTGGTGGCTGGATGGAGTTTTATACCCCCGTGCGGGGTCTTTTGTTTTTTCTGGAATAAAAACAATAAAAAACATAAGGAGGTAATGCCTGTGGCCTTGAGGAAACACAGTAAAAGGAGGGCCGGAGCTGCCGTCTTTATTTGCTGTATCTTCATCTTCTTGCTTATGCTTTTGCCGGCTTTTGCCCGGGCTCAGAGCCAGCCAGTTTATCTCTCTACACCTTTCCCGGGGATTGCAGCCCTACCGGGAGAGAGGATCAACTTTCTCGTCAATGCAAACAACGAGACGGACGCAGGGAAAACGGTGACCCTATCGCTGGCAGAAGCGCCGGCAGGCTGGTCTGCCCTGATCAAGGGCCGGGGCTCAGAAGTGCACAAGGTTTTTGTCCAGGCCCATGGCCAGGAGCGTTTGGACCTGGAAGTATCGGTGCCGGACGACGTTGGGCCGGGAGATTACCGTCTCCTTCTGGAAGGGGAGGCAGATACAGGAAAGTTTTTCCTACCGGTGAGCATACGCATCAAGGAGAGAGGAGAGCCGGCAGTTAGGCTTACGACTGACTATCCCGTGCTGCAGGGCCCGGCCGGAGCAGAGTTCAAATACAGAGTCAGCCTAATCAACGACAGTACCCATGAACAGATGTTCAGCCTCATTGCCGATGTGCCTGCAGGCTGGTCTGCTGTTTTCCAGCCCTCTCACAGGAGCGAGCAGATAGCGTCCATCAGCCTAGACGCAGGGGCCACCCAGGGGCTTGACCTTATCCTTAAGTCCCCCCGCCTGATTGCCGCAGGCGAGCATCCCATCAACATCAGGGCGGTGGGGAGCCTTGCCGCTGCTTCTCTGGAGCTGAAAGCAGTAATTACGGGAACTTATGAGCTGAACCTGACTACGCCCACGGGTAGGCTTAGCGCCAGGGCCAGGGCGGGAGAGGAGACCCCTCTTGTTCTGCTGCTGGAAAACCGGGGTAGCTCCGCCCTGAGAAACATAAGCCTAGCGGCAACTTTGCCTCCTAATTGGCAGGTTTCTTTTGAACCGGAAGAACTGGACCTGCTCCAGGCAGGGCAGAGCGTGGAAGTTACGGCGCGGCTGCGGCCGGACGCTAAAGCCATTGCCGGTGATTACGTGGCTACCTTCAGGGCTAGGTCCGACGAAACATCCGTAAGCCGTGATTTCAGACTAACCATCCTAACGCCGACGCTCTGGGGCGTTGTCGGTGTGGGCGCAGTCCTGGCGGCCTTGGGAGGGATTTTTGTGGTATTTAAGCTCTATGGGCGGCGATAAGTATGGAGAAGGAAAGGGTTATTGTCACGGAAAACTTGAGCAAACGTTATGGCGATTTTACAGCGGTGCATAACCTTTCTCTGGAAATCGGCCGGGGCGAAATCTTCGGGCTCCTGGGCCCCAACGGTGCAGGGAAGACGACGACGATCCTCATGCTCCTGGGGCTGACGGAGCCTACAGGCGGCAGAGTGGAAGTCCTGGGCTTTGACCCCACGAGAGAGCCCCTGCAGGTCAAGAGCGCGGTGGGGTATCTCCCCGAGCGCGTGGGTTTCTATGACCACTTGACAGGTAAAGAAAACCTTCTTTACCTTGCAGCTTTAAATAATCTAAGCAAAGAAGAAGCAACGGCGCGCATGGAGCGGTTGGGGGCCCAGGTGGGTCTTTCAGAGGCACTGGAGCGGAAAGTGGGGGAGTACTCCCACGGAATGAGGCAGCGCCTGGGGCTGGCCTCTTGCCTGCTCAAATCCCCCAGCGTGATTATCCTCGATGAGCCTACGATAGGCATTGACCCCAAGGGGACGCGAGAGCTATTAGAATTAATTACCAGTTTAAAGGAAACAGGGATGACAGTTTTATTATCCTCCCACTTGCTGCAGCAGGTGCAGCAGATCTGTGACCGGGTGGCCATTTTTGTCCGGGGGAGGGTCGTGGCCGAAGGGCCGATTGAGACCCTGGGACGGCAGGTCATGGCTGACCAGCCCTTTGTTATTGAGGTGCAGTGCCTTGAAGGCAACGGGAGGCTGCAGGAATATTTGCCAGGTCTAGACGGTATAGACGCCTGCGAGGAAGTTGAGGGTAAGTTGCTCCTTACCTGCAGCGAAGATAAGCGGGTAGAGATTGCTGCTGCCGTGTACCGGCTGGGTCTTTCTTTGATGCACCTAAGGCTGCGGGGCTATGACCTTGAAGATATTTACCAGAAATATTTCAAGGAGGCGTAGGGTTTATGGCAGCTGAAGCCCTAAAAATCCTGGGAAAAGTAAAAGCAAAGGCGGGCGGCCTGGTGCTGCGCCCCTGGGGCAGCGCGCCAGGCCGCGCCGCGGGTTCGCGTGCTCTGTGGACAATCGTACACAAGGAGCTGGGGGATCATTTCACTAGTTTCCGTTTCTATATTATGTTTTTGCTCATCGGCATAACCTGTGTGGCTGCAGTTTATACCGCGGCCATGACCATCAGAGGAACAGTGGCGGCGCTGCCGGAGCTGGATTTCGTTTTTCTCTGGCTTTTTACTACGTCGGGCAACGAGCTGCCGCCCTTTACGAGCTTCATTGGCTTCCTAGCCCCCCTGCTGGGGATAGCCCTCGGTTTTGACGCCATCAACCACGAACAGAACAGGGGCACGCTGAGCTTTGTGCTGGCGCAGCCAGTGCACCGGGATGCCCTCATTAACGGCAAATTTTTGGCCGCCCTGCTCACAATTTCCCTCTTGCTGGCGGCCCTTTACCTGCTGATCGGGGGACTGGGCCTTGTGCTCATCGGCGTGCCTCCCCTTACGGAAGAAGTGCTGCGTATCTTCTTCTACCTGCTGCTTACCATGGTCTATGTGGCTTTCTGGCTCAGCGTTGCTGTCCTCTGCTCCATCTTGTTCCGGCAACCGGCAACCTCCGCCCTCGCCTGCATCGGCCTGTGGCTCTTTTTCAATATTTTTTATCCTCTTCTGGCAGGGTTGCTCACCAACGCCCTGGTACCGCTGGCAGCTGACGCCACAACCCTGGAGCAGCTGCGGCACCAGCAGCTGCAGACAGTGTTGCTCCGCTTTTCTCCGACCACCCTTTACTTTGAGGCGTCAGGCATGCTCCTGGCCCCTTACCAGCGGGTGCTAGGGCCTGTACTAAGGGAACAACTGGAAGGGGCTATCCACGGCGCCCTCCCCTTCGGACAGAGCCTGGCCCTGATCTGGCCCCACTTCGTAGGCCTTTTTGCCCTAACCCTGGCCGTCTTTGCCGTCTCTTATGTTATCTTTATGCGCAGGGAAATAAGGGCCTTTTAACCTGGCAGCTCTAGCAGAGCAGGCGGCAGGGGACTACCCCTGCCGCCTGCTCCCTGTCATCTGCCATTGGCGCACTTGAGGATCAAATTTACGTAAGCATCTATTCCGGCACGGGCAATTTTTTCCCGTTCGGCGGCGCCCCCCATAATCAAATTAGCAGGATCTATGGACCTTAATGCTTGCAGTTCCTCTTCTGTGGGATAAGGCGCGGTCTTTAAGTTGTCAGCTACCTTAAGTTCCCATCCTACGGAGCCTTTAACCTCCTCCAGCGTTATCCCGGGATAAAGGGTATCCAGGTACATTTCCCTTGTTTCAGCATGATAGTAGAATAAAGCCTTATCTGTAACCACCGCAGAGGGTCCGTGGCCTAAAAGCCCTGCTTTTTGGCGCGCGCTGGGGCTCCCGTCTAAAAAGCCCGGGGTAGTGAGGTGATCCACCTTTTCCACAAAACGGTGCTTCTCCAGCCTCATCATAACTACCACACGCCCTGCCGAGGAGCCGATATCGTTGCCTCCTCCGCTGCCAGGCAGGCGGACCAGGGGGGTATAGTAATCTTTGGCTCCGAAAATGGCGGTGGTGTTCAAGTTGCCAAAGCGGTCGATCTGGGCGGCGCCTAGTACCCCCACGTCATAAAAACCGCATTGCAGGTCAGCGAATACCCGCCACTCGGAAGTAAGGCTTAAAGCATAATCAGCGGCAGAAGAATCTCCCACATTAAAATCCATCCTAAATTTTTCAGGACCGATGCAGCCGGATTCATAAACTATGCTTAAATTGGGCGCATGGAAGCGCTTGGCTAGTATGCCTGCAATCAAAGGTATGCCGATGCCCACAAAGGCGATCTCCCAGTCCTTAAACTCTTTGCAGGTCATAATGGCCATCATCTCTGAAGGTGTATAGCTGTGTTCCTCCATTTTAAAAACCACCTTACCCCTTTTTTCTTGTACAAAACCTGGCTGCTAGATGCGAATGAGGTTGAATTGGCGTTCCAGATATTGTAACTGCTGCAACCGCGGCCACCCCACTTTGTTGCAGTAATCCCAGTGGTTTTTACACCCATATATATAGTCATCTAGCCATCGTAAAAAACCATCACGGGTGTTGCTGGCCTGGTGATATTGACTACAGAAGAGCACATCGTAGGCGTAATAGCCGTAGCAGGACTGGGGATGGCAGCCGTAGGGCACCCGGACCACCGCATCGACGCAATAATAAGGGATCACGGTTAAATTAGCGTTTCTCCTAATCTCCTCAGTAGAAACAATCTCTTCACAGGTGATGATGGTGTGCCGGGCGGCCCGGGCCTTGTTTTCATCGTTGCCGAGGAAGCCCCAGATCTGGGCGTTGCCCATAACATCTGCGCGCTGGGCATGGATAATAGCCACCTCCGGCCTGGCAGCAGGCACTAGGGCTACGGGCTCCCCGGCAAAAGGGTCGTTTATTACTTTTATTTTTCCATTATACCTAAGAATATCTGAAGCCAACATGGAACGCGTAGCCATAAAGGGCACGTTTAAAGCTCCTGCTAAAAAACGCATACTCACAGCGGCATTGGACCAATCCTCAATTTCTAAATGCACAGGAACCCCTTGCTCTACAGACCGGCGAATATTGGGAGCTAACCCGATAGCACCGTACCCCAGGTAAGCTCCTTCCCACCTTTTTACACAGCCTGCCCCCACCAAAAGATCCATCACATCTGTCTTGCTGTCATCTATAACGACAAGGTCCTTGCGGCCCTGCCGGATAATTTCATGGGCAGCCGCTACACAGTCACGCCCGATAAAACCCCCGAAGGTAATGGAGGAGCTGTCGCGGATGTACTTCTTGACAGCTTCCTCCAAGGTCATCTCTTTGCTGGCGCTAATTTTACTGTTACCATTGCCCCTTTGCATCGCCATCTTTTTCTCTGCTAACCTCCTGGGCAGTAAACTATTTTTGGAGAGGGATACCATCTTCTCCCCAATTTCTCAGGCGGTAATACTCCTTTAACATGAAATTTAACTCTTCTCTCTTTATAACTTGTTTCCCCTCTGCATCCAGCGGTTCATTGAAAAATCTGGAGGGCAATGTGTCGTCTTTACTGGTGATCCCTGCTTTTATATTGAAGATGCGCGCTTGACTGATAATATTGTTGGCCAGACTGGCAAGCTCTTTTTTCTCCAATTCTATTCCTGTTGTAGCTTTAATTACTGTAGCAATATCCTCCCAAGGAACCAGATCACGGAAGAAACGGCAAAAGATCAGGGAATCGAAGAGAGCCATACGGTCTTCAAAATCAATTAAAAGCTCAGCTTTTCCTTCGATTTTGTCAGGAGGAATAAGCCCGCTTAATTCTGCTTTATAGAATGTTGTCCTTAAGTGACATGCTCCCCGGTCGGAGACAGCATAAGACAAGCCCATACCTTTTAAAATTCGCGGGTCATAGCCAGCAGGCTCTAAACCTTTTACATGGATCGCCTCATCTTCCATACCAAACTCCCTGGAAGCTGTCCTAATGCCTTCAGCCAGAAGATCCCCTAAATTTTGCCTTTCACCGATATCCTTGACGAGCTGGGCAATTTGCTCAACATTGCCATATTGGGGGGCGCTGCTGAGTTTCCCTTGCGTCCCTGCTTCTATAGCCAAGGCGATGAGGTTCCCTGTGCTGATGGTATCTATCCCCAGCCGATCGCACAGATCATTAAGGTAGATAATCTCTTCGATTTCTTTTATACAGCAGAGGCCGCCAAAGGAGTAAATTGTTTCATATTCCGGCCCTTCAATTTTAAGCCCTTTATGACGCCCTTTAATTACTTCGCTCATCTTTCCGCAGGCCATAAAACATTTATAACAAGCCCTTGATTTGACATGAAGATTTTTCTTCATGCCTTCAGCGCTTATATCAGGCCAGTTTTCAAAAGTGCCGCGATGCCAGTACCTGGTAGGGAAGGAGTTCACATTGTTAAGGAGTGCTACCATTACTGGAGTCCCAAACTCGTAATATACCTTCACAGCAGAGTCGCTTCTAGCTTTTTCCTTTAGTCTTTGGATGTATGCTGTTAAAAGCTTAGGATCGGCGAGGGGAGCCCTGGATCTACCGCTGAAAACAATGCCTTTGACTTTTTTGGAACCCATAACTGCACCTAGCCCTGTTCTTCCTGCAGAGCGCCAATTATTATTTTTTATACAGGCAAATTTTACTAATTTTTCCCCTGCAGGACCAATGACAAGGGCCTGGGCCTTCTTTTTGTTTGCTCTTTCTTTAATCAATTTTTCAGCTTGATAAGTTTCCATCCCCCAGAGTTCATCTGCATCATAGAAGGTAACACCTTCTTCATCAATATCAAGGAAAACAGGTTTTTCTGCACTTTTTTCTAAGATGACAGCGTCAAACCCTGTTCGCTTCATTAAAGGTGCAATATGCCCTCCGGAATAAGATTCGGCATAAATACCTGTTAAAGGTGATTTAGAGAAAACCCCATAACGAGATGCCGCAGGTATGTCGGTATCACAGGCTGGACCGGTTGTAAGAATTACCTTGTTTCCTGGCGAAAAAGGATCGACCTGGGGGTCTACTTCTTGCAAAAGCAAAGCCGTACCCAGGCCTTTACCTCCTATTACAGCATTTAATAAGCTTGCGCTTAACTCTTCAATATAAAACTTTTTTTCTTCAAGGTTGATCCTCAAAAGCTTTCCAAAGCTTCCATATAGCAAAGGGATATGCCTCCTAGCAATGTTTTTTGGGGTAAATATAATAACCCCCCATGCCCTTTTTTTAGGAGGGCATGGGTGGGGGGTAAAAAGTATTAAAAGAACCTATTTAATCCAGCCCCGGACTCTCATAGCTTCAGCCAAGCGCTGCAAAGCGTACATAAAAGCTGCCTCCCGCATGGTGACCCCGTTGCTGCATTGATTGCACTGGTAATCATAGAGATAAGCAAAGGCCTCTACTACCTTCTGCTGCAGGCGTTTTTCAATCTCTTCCTCGGGCCAGTAGTAGCGGTAATTGTTTTGGACCCATTCAAAGTAAGAAACGATGACGCCCCCACTGTTAGCTAAAATATCGGGGACTACTAATACTTTTTTTTCTTTTAGGACTTCATCGGCTTCTGGCGTAGTAGGTCCGTTTGCACCTTCTACGATAATTTTTGCTTTAATTATCTGGGCTACTTCACGGGTAATCTGGTTCTCCAGGGCAGCGGGGATAATTATATCACAGTCAACAGCAAATATTTCCTTTGCTTTGATGGCTTCACAACGGGAAAAGTCTTTAACAGAACCAGTTTGCCTTTTGTGTTCAAGCAAGGCATCAGGTTCAAGGCCTTTGGGATTAAAAACTCCACCTGTGGAGTCTGTAACAGCTACAAGCTTGGCCCCCTGTTCAACTAAAAATTTTGCCGTATAAAAACCGACGTTCCCATACCCCTGGACAGCAAAGGCGGCTCCTTGCAAAGGCACTCCCATCACCTTTGCGGCTTCTATGGTAGCATGTATCACGCCGCGGGAAGTTGCCGTTTCCCTACCGACGCAACCGCCCATGTCCAGGGGCTTTCCTGTTATTACCCCAAAATCATTATACTGCTTTATTTGGCAATACTCATCAGCCATCCAGGCCATAACCTGCGCGTTGGTATTAACATCGGGGGCAGGGATGTCTTTTTCCGGCCCTAAAACGGGCGCCATGGCACGAATGTATTGACGGCTGAGGCGTTCCAACTCCTGCTTGGAGATTTTACGGGGGTCACAGGCTACGGCGCCTTTCCCCCCACCAAAGGGAACCCTTACTACGGCACATTTAAAAGTCATCCAGATAGAGAGGGCTGCCACTTCATCTCTATCAACTTCGGGGTGGAAGCGGATGCCTCCTTTATAGGGCCCCATGACGTTGTTATGCTGAGAACGGTAGGCAAGGAAAGTTTGCAGGGAGCCGTCATCCATTTCAAGAGGGATGGCTGCTTCCACCAGGCGATCGGGAGCTTTCAGCCGCTCATAGACAGATAAAGGTAACCCCAGTTGCTCCACCCCGTGTTTAATGCGCTCCTTAGCTATTTCATAGGTGTTTCTCTTTTCTGTTGTTGACATCTCCAAAATGCCACCTCCTGATTTTTTCTAATTATAACAATTATACACGAATTTACTTTATTATCCTAAGTTTATCTTTTAGCTTACCCTGCTGCCTACTTTAGCTACGGCCTTTTCGAGAATATCCAGCCCCGTGGCAAGCTGCTCCGCGGTTATAACCAGCGGGACAAGAAGCCTGATTACATTGCCAAAAATACCGGCGGAGAGAGTTATAAGCCCATTTTTATAACATTCTTGCACAATCATCTTTGTCTCATCAGGCGCAGGCTCTTTGGTCTTAGGATCCCTTACCAGTTCCATGGCAACCATTGCTCCCACCCCCCTTACATCACCGATTAAGCTATACCTTTCTTGCATCTGGCGGAGGCGGGAAACAATTTCCCCTCCCACATCTACAGATCTTGTACAAATATCTTCTCTCTCAATTATCTCTAAAACCTTTAGGGCCGCTTCGCAGGCGATAGGGTTGCCACTATATGTCCCCCCAATTTCACCGGGATCCGGGGCGTCCATTACTTCGGCCCTGCCAATAACGCCGCTTAAGGGCAGCCCCCCAGCTATAGACTTAGCTACCGTAATTAAATCTGCGGCAACCCCACTGTGTTCCAGAGCGAACATTTTGCCAGTCCGCCCAAAGGCTGTCTGGATCTCATCAGCAAGGAGCAGGATGTTGTGTTTATCACAAATTTCGCGTATTACTTTAAAATATCCGGGAGGTGGGACGATAAAACCACCTTCACCTTGTACAGGCTCTACTATAATCGCTGCAATATTTTCCGCAGGGCATTCGGTAACAAAAAATTTCTCTAGGTAGTAAGCACAGGCAAGATTGCACTCTGGGTAGGTCAGGCCAAAGCGGCAGCGATAGCAATACGGGGAAGGTAATTTGTAAATTTCTGGGGCAAAGGGGCCATAGCCGAATTTATAGGGACGAACCTTTGAAGTAAGGGTCATAGTCAATAATGTTCTTCCGTGAAAGCCGCATTCCAGGGAAACAATGGCATTTTTTTTAGAAAAGCGGCGAGCAAATTTAACTGCATTTTCCACAGCTTCTGCGCCGCTGTTAAAAAAAGCTGCCTTTTTGGGAAAATCTCCCGGAGCGAGCTTGTTGAGCTGTTCTGCAAGTTTAATATAAGACTCATACATAATTACTAAAAAGCAGGTATGGGAAAATTTTTCTGCCTGTTTTTTTATTACCTCAACGATTTCAGGGTGGGAATGACCGAGATTTAAGGTGCTTATACCGCTAGAAAAATCAATGTAGACATTGTCATCGAGATCCTTTACCAGGGCGCCTTTCCCTTCTTTAATTAAAAAAGGAACTAGGTTGGAGACACCACGGGAGATGTTTTTTTCTTTTATCTCCTGATATTTTGCAGAAAGGGGACCAGGGATCCCTGTCTTCAAAGAAAGATTTCCTTCTTGCATAATTTTTGCCTCCTGTTTTTACTTTTCTACTTCCAGTCAACATACTTGCAATTAATATGCCAAAAAAATTATTTAAAGCTATAATTAATGTAGTGTTATCATCGTACTTCCCAGAAATGCCGCAAAATGATGCATTATTGCATTGGAGTGGGGGGAAATTTATCTTTCTGGAGCCTTTTCTTAGTAAGGTAATTTTAAACCGGCTAATGCATGTTTGCATTGGGTTGACACGTTTATGCATTTCTGCATTAGTTTAATTAATTCTAGAAAAGGAACTTCAGGCGCGCAAAAGCGATGTTTTCAGGCAGTAAAAACACGTTTCCCCTTTGGCGGGTTTTTAAAAAGATTTGGCATAAATATTGCAGCATTTAAAAGTAAAGGCTTGAAACAGTGCTTCAGCTAGGGGGAAATTTTAGTAAAAGGGGGTTTAGTTGGGATAAGACATTTTTAGAGGCTTAACAATTGGCGCTGTATATTTGGTATTAGAATTTTAACCAAATGGAGAAGGGGGTAAAGCTTTGAAGCGTTTGTTAACATTTTTATTTGTGGTGCTTATGCTAACTGGGCTCATTTTTATTTGCGCCGGTTGCGGTCAAAATGGTGATAGCGGCAGGGAGGGAAAAGCGGCAGATGGTGCAAAAATAATTACCTGGCGGCTTCAGAGCGCTTATGGAGAGTCAGATCTGGAATACATGGCCTTTAAACCTTTTGTCGAAGCCGTGAAGGAGAAAACCGGGGGCAGGCTAATCATAAATACTTTCCCTGGAGGGACCATCGTCCCTGAAGAAGAGCAACTTGAAGCCTGTGCCCTGGGCGCTGTAGATGCTGCCCATGCCTTGGGAGGCTATTGGAGAGGGAAGATCCCCGTTGGGGATGTAGATTTAGGCTTGCCTGGACAATATCTTGGCTTTCGCACCCTAGATAAGCTAAATGATCTCCTCTATGAATTTGAAGACGGCGGGTTAGCTGCAATTTTGCGCGAAGCTTATGAAAAACAGGGCAATGTCTTTTATCTTGGTTCTCATTCCTTTCATAGTTACCCAGTGATAATTTCAACTGTCCCCATAGCTACTATTGAGGACTTTAAAGGGCTGATCATCAGGGCTACGGGGTCTTATGCAGACTTATTTAATGAACTGGGAGCTTCGGCAACCTTTGTTCCGGGAGGAGAAATTTATACAGCGTTACAACTGGGCACCCTTGACGCCGCCACATGGAGCGTAGAAGGGTTTTTGGGTTACAGCTGGTACGAAGTTGCTCCTTATATTATGACTCCCTGCATCTCGGATCATAATGTCAGCCATATTTTGATAAATCTCAATGCGTGGCGCAGCCTTCCCGATGATTTTAAAGAAATAGTCTTAGAAGCTTACCGTGAGGTTTACATGCCTAAAGTATTTGAGCTTTATGAAGCTGAATGGGAAAAAATAATTGAAAAACAAGGCGAACTGCATTATAAAATTATTGAAATACCTGAAGAGACTATCTGGGAAATAAGAAAGATAGCCAGGGAAAAGGTATGGCCTAAAATTGCACAAAAAGACGATTATACCAGAAGAGCTGTAGAGCTTGTAGAAAGATGGCATAACCTTAATGCCCCTTAATAAAAAGCCCCGCATTTTCTAAGAAACTAGAAAAACATTAAGGGAGAAAAACCCTCTTCTCCCTTAATGTCATCATATCACCATGGGGATAACCATTTTCATGGGCAAATTTTAGGAAGGAAGATGGGTGATATGCAAAAAATTGGAAAGATAATCGACTCCGTTAATGAAAATATTGGAAGATTTGTTAGTTATTTTTTGCTCTTGCTCATGTTTGTGATCTTAACCCATGTCCTCTCGCGATATATCTTGGGAAGGCCCACCATTTGGTCCTGGGATACCAACAGATATTTTTTTGGCGCGATTGTTTTACTCGGAGGCGGCTATCATATTCTTCGCAAACAAGTAATCACCGTAGACGTCCTTTATAACCATTTTCCTGCCAAAATGAAAGCAATGGCGGATATGCTTTCATTTTTAGCCATATTAATTTTTTGTGCAGTTATTGTATGGAAAGGAGCAGAGTCGGCCTGGTCTTCCTTTTTAATAAGGGAGAAATCAAGCAGTGTTTTTGCTCCGCCCCTTTATCCTCTGCGCATGCTTTTGCCGGTAGGAGCATTTTTAATCTTGCTCCAAGCTGCCAAGCAGATTATTGATGAGTTAGGCGCGATCTTTTTCAAAAGGAGGGATAAAGATGGGAATTGAACTTACTACGCTGGTTTTATTCCTCTCTCTTTTCTTTTTATTGCTTATAGGGACCCCCGTTGCCTTCGCTTTGGGATGTGTTTCAGTAATTTTCACTATTTTTTTATGGGGCCCCCAGGGCCTTGCCAATATTCCCCTGGTCATAATGAACCAGCTTAGTCCTACCCTTTTGGCTTTGCCGTTATTTTTGTTAATGGCTGCTGTCCTGGAACGTTCAGGTATAGCGGATGATCTTTATGAAGCGATCTATCGCTGGACGGGATTTTTGCCAGGGGGGCTAGCTATAGGGACAGTATTTATTTGTACTATTTTTGCCGCCATGTCAGGCGTGAGCGGGGCAGCAACGGTAGCGATGGGTTTAGTCGCTATCCCCTCCATGCTCAAACGCAATTACAGCAAGCACCTGGCTGTTGGCTGTGTTGCTGCGGGTGGAGTGCTGGGGATTGTCATTCCTCCCAGCGTGATTATGATCCTTTATGCCTCTGTCGTGAAAGTATCGGTGGGGAATCTTTTTTTTGCCGGGATCGTGCCCGGCATTATTGTTGCTGCCCTGCATATTTTATATATAGGCTTAAGAAGCGCACGAAACCCCAACTATGGACCTCCCTTGCCGCCAGAAGAAAAATTTAGTTTAAAAGAAAAAGTCGGGGCCCTTAAGCGGCTGCTCCTCCCAGGGCTTATTGTCCTCTCAGTGCTTGGCGTAATCTATACGGGGATTGCCACCCCTACGGAGGCGGCGGGAATCGGAGCTTTTGGTGCTTTTATTTCTGCTGCTCTCCATAGAAGGTTAAATGCTAAGTTGATGAATGAATCCTTGCAAAGCACCCTTGCCATAACTTGCATGATTATGTGGGTGGTGGCAGCAGCTTCTATTTTTAACTCCCTTTATGTTGCTATTGGCGGGCGAGATCTCCTGATAAATTTAATAACCGGCTTAGAAGTAAGCCCCTGGTTTATTTTAATTGGCATGCAGCTTTCCCTTTTCTTTTTAGGTATGATTATGGACGATTACGCCATTTTAATGCTGGCAGCCCCCATCTATGCGCCCATAGTGGAGGCTTTGGGTTTTAATCCTATCTGGTTTGGCGTCCTTTTTATTCTCAATATGCAAATGGCTTATTTAACGCCGCCTTTTGGTTTTAACCTTTTTTATTTAAAGGGTGTGGTGCCTAAAGGCATAACCATGGGCGATATTTATGTTTCCGTTATTCCTTTTGTTATCATGCAGGCCCTGGGGCTGGCGCTGGTTATGGCCTTCCCTGCATTAGCCACGTGGCTTCCGGGTTTTCTAAGGTAACCTCTTGTTTATTGCTGGATGTTGTACTTTTTTATTTTCCGGGCCACCGTGGATTGGTTGACTTTTAAAATTTCCGCAACTTTATAGGTGCTCTTATGTTGCCGGTAAAGCTTTTCTAATATTTTCCTTTCAAAGTCTTTTTTGATGCTTTGAAAAGAAAGGGTGTTGTCCAAGTCAGAAAAATTATTAAAAGTGTCTACATTAAACATCTCAAAAAGATGATGTAGCCCGATGAGATCCCCAGTAGTTACAATAAAAAGCCGCTCTATTATATTTTTAAGCTCGCGAATATTCCCCGGCCAGTTATAGTTTTGCAAATAATCCAGGGTTTCAGGGCTTAAAACTTTATTTTTCTTGTACTTCTGGTTAAAAGCCTCCAGACTGGCTTCAACCAGAGGGACAATATCGTCTTTTCTTTTCCTTAAAGGAGGTATTTCAATGGGTATAACATTGAGGCGATAAAATAGATCTCCCCTAAAAGTGCCTTCTTTTACCATGGCAGCTAGATCGCGGTTTGTAGCAGCGATAAAGCGGACATCTAAGATAATTTCTTTATAGCCTCCCACGCGTGTAATGGCACTTTCTTGGAGAAGATGCAGCAGTTTTACTTGTAGATTGTAAGGAAGATCCCCAATTTCATCCAGAAAAACTGTGCCTTTATTGGCTATTTCAATTTTACCTATTTTGCCTTTACTCCCGGCGCCAGTAAAAGCCCCACTCTCATAGCCAAACAGTTCAGTTTCCAAAAGGTTTTCAGGGATAGCGCCGCAATTAATAGTCACAAAAAGGTTTTTTTGGCGAGGACTATTATTATGGATAAAACGGGCTAAAAGTCCTTTACCTACCCCTGTCTCTCCCAATAATAAAACCGGCGCATCGACCTCAGCCACTTTCCTGGCATAATTTAGCACTCGCACCATGGAATTGCTTTTAGCAATAATATTTCCAAACTTTAAAAAGTCCATTTCTTTATTGATCAGTTCTTGATAATAATGTTCTTTGAGAGTTTCTAATTCCTCTAATTGGGTTTTTAATCTATTTAATTTAGCTGTATCACGGGCATTAATGATAACATGACAAATAGAACCATCTTCATTAAAAAGAGGAGTCCCGGTGACTAGCACTTTAGATTTATTGCCATATTCCTGAAAAATACTGACTTGCCTTTTTTGCTCCAAAACCATTCTGGTGACAGAAGGCTTAAAAATACCTTCTTTTTCTAATTCTCTGACATTTTTACCTAAAACCTCATCCCTATTAATGCCAGTATTTTCCTCAAAGGCCTTATTTACCATTAAAGTATTTCCTTGGCCATCGGTAACATATATTTCATCAGAAGAAAAATTGATTATTTTTTTGAGGATATTCACCTCTGCGTTAAGGGCTAGAGTTTGTTCTTTTAAGTGCTTTAAAACCTTTAACAAAGAAGAAAAATCTAAAATACCGGTATAGCGATCAGGCTCTTCATAGACCAAAAAAACATACTCGCTTTTTTCCCCTGAACCTTTTGCTATAATTTCTTCCAAAACCTCCAAAGAGCTATTTTCTTTGACCAAGCCATGGAAGTGCTGTAAAAATTTTTTAACTGGCACAGAGTGCTCTGATGTTTCCAACTTTTGCCTGCAAACATATCCTTTTATCTGCTCCCCATTTTTTAATATACCGTAATCTAAATTATTTTCTTTTAATATACGCAGCGCTTCCTGGGAGGTAATGTTTTCCTTTAAAGTTATAAAGCGGTGCAGGGCCAAACCACCGGCTTTCATCACCATCACCTCTTAATTTTCTTTAAAAATCTTATGGAGAAAAAATGTTTCGGTATTTTAGTGTTGCTAGTACAGTACAACAAATTTTTTTTTGCTATGTCAAGGGGCTAAAAATTGCAACGTCAAGGCTTGACTAAATATGTCTATTTTTGTAAAATTATTTCATAATTATTATAGAATAGAATTTATCATAAAACTAGTTAAGCCCGGCAGGTTCTTTCGAGCAAAATATTGTAGAGGAGGCGCGAAGATGAGAAAAAGCTTCAGAAAATCTCTTTTTGGCTTTAAACCAGCTGAGGTGGAAAGTGAGCTTAAGCAGCTAAGCAGCGAATACCAGAGCACACTGGCAGCCCTTCAGCTTGAGGTTGAAAAAAAGCAAGAAGAGTTAAAAAAAGCGGAAGAAGAAGTCTACGAGCTGAAGAAGAAGATAAATGAATATGTTGCCAGGGAACATATGATTGCTGATGTTTTCCTGGAAGCGCAAAAAAAGGCCACGCAAATTGAAGAAGAAGCGCGGGAAACCGCCAGAAGATTGATCGAAGAAACGGAGAGCGAGCTAAGAAAAAAAAACCAGGAACTGGTGGGCCTCAGGGAAAAGGTAGCTCACTTTAAAGAAGAATTTAAAAAGGTTTTGGATAAGTACAGGTTTTCTCTGGAAACGGTGGCCCCAGAGCATTTAAGCGGAGATCTTCTTTCTTATCCCAAGCTTGTTGACAATAAAAACAAAGAAAGAAGCACTTTGCCTTAAAGAACCGCCCCCCGCTGCAAGATAGGGGTTAATGCACAATGCACTACGTAGGGTTTAATGCATTGTCTGGAAAATTGTTATCCCAGGGTTGTTGCCAAGTGAGCAAGGTCTTGCAACCCTAAGGAAGGAAAGGTTTATATCTTTAACAAAGATAGGAGAAAAGAAAGTACTTGGCTGCGATATGAGGCCCAGGAAAATGAGGCCCAGGAAAGAAAACTGCGTGAAGAGTTGCAGGGCTTAAACACAAAGCTAGAAGAATACAAGCAGCAGGCTTCCGAGTTAAGGGCGCTGGCTGCGGCAAGAGGTTCTTCTTTTCTCCATGTCCAGGCCGCCCTTGCCCAAAGCCTTAAGGCGGCAAGGGAAGTGGAAGGCCATGCCCAGGCTGAGGCCCAGCGCATCCTCTCTGAAGCCGAAGCCGTTGTTGCTGCAAAAAAAATAGAATTGCAGCTTGTAGAGGAGGAAATCGCCCGGTTAAACAACGAGCTTTCTTCCCTGGAGCAGCGATCAAATAAGGTTTCCGCAGCGCAAAATAAACGAGCAGCGGTGGAGGAAGCGGGACAAGATTTAAGAATTTCCGGCAAGGGAGAAGAGATTGTTTGTTCCCCCGGCAGGGGGGAGCCCTTTGCTGAAGCCAAGGCTTACTCCATCCAGTTGTTTACCTTCCTTAACGCCAGCCATTATGTTGCCTTTGCCGAGAAAGCTGGCCCGATCCACAGTCACTCTTGGCAGATACGCTTAAAGGTGGATATTCCCTCCTCCGAGAGTGAAACGATACCATTTACCACCCTCACAGAATGTATCAACTCTGTTTTTACAGCATATGAGGGCAAAGTGCTGAATGAACTCCGCCCTTTTAACATTCTTCAACCCACGACAGAGAATATGGCAATGTACTTTTACAACCGCCTGGAAGATGCGCTTGCCGAGCTAAAATTGGGCTTGGACAGTATTAGTCTGTGGGAGACGCCTTTGCGGGGGATAGAAGTAAGCAAACGCAACAATGCCTTTGACCTCCTGCTGGGAAGCAGCAAGGAAAATGTAGAAAATTTAGCTTACCGCGGGGAAATTGCCGCGGCTACCGAAAAAGGTTTAGGCGCTGCTGTGGGTGTTGGGGGAAAAGGGGAAAGCGTCCCTGCAAAGCGGCCTGGCCCAAAAAGGCCGGAGTATATTGCCTACCGCTACGCTTTGCACCATTATGCCGCTGCTGCACTGATAATTAACCTTGTCGCTTTCCTTGCTTATTACCCGGCGATCATGTCTCCCTTCGGGTTTCATTATCCCTGGGGTTCTGATGCTTGGGGGCACCTGTTCAAAGCAGAGTTCCTTTACGAACAGATCCTTAAAGGTAACTATTTCCCCCAATTTACGGAGTATTGGTACAACGGGGTCCAACCTTTTCGCTATTGGGCACCTCTTCCTTATTATTTTTTGGCCCTGCTGCGTTCATTCAGCGCTGACATTTTTATGGCAGGAAATTACTTTATTTTCGGTTGTGCTCTTGGAGGAGGCCTGGCGTGGCTCTTTTTCGCCAACCGCCTAGGGCTTTTAGCGGCAACCCTGGGAGGCGTTATCTGGAGCGTTTGGCTCGATAACGTGCGGATTGCCTTCTCCGAGGGGAATCTCCCCCGCGTCCTGGCTGCTGCTTTGCTACCCCTTTTGTTTGCTTTCTTTTTAAAAATAATGGAGGAGGGAAGATCTTTTCCCAGTGTTGTTATTTTTGTCGCCCTTTTGCACGGGGTTATCCTCGCCCATGCCATGTTTGGAGCGATTTTTGCTATCTCCCTGGGGCTTTTCGCCTTTTTCCTTTGGTTCTTGGGTGGCTGCGGGCTAAGTGGTTTTTTGCGGGGGCTTTTAGCCATTGTCCTAGGGGTCCTTTCCAGTGGATGGTGGCTACTGCCGGCCCTTGTGGGCGGCATTACCGGCATCAATGCTGGAGCGGTAAAAGCCTATGTGGCCGAAAATCTCATTCCCGCAGCGATAGCGCTAGACCCCTTTTATCGTTTTGCTAACCGGGAGGCTTTTTACTGGGGGATCAGCATTATTTTTGCCCTAACTTTTATTGCCTTGAACTGGCGGGCAAAACCGCCCTGGGCCAAAAGCCTGGCCCTTTGTGGATTAATCTTAATAGCCTTTACTTTTCCTTCGTTGCGGTTTTTATACGTCCTTTTTCCTTTAAGCCACCTGCTGTGGCCGTATTACTTTAGCGGCTTTGCAGCGTTCTCCATTATTGCGTCCAGCCTGGCCTTTTACCCAGCCCCAAAATGGGCCTTTCCTTTGCGCTTTTCTTTTACCAAAGCGGGGCCTGTTATTGTTGTTATTATCCTTGCAACGGCATTTCTCCTTGACTCCTTTTTCTCTGTGCGTCTGCTTGCCCATACTTCTACGCGAGCCCCTAATAAATTGATCGCGAGCGCAGAGCTTTTACAGGCTGCCCCGGGCTGGCGTGTAGCAACCATAGATTTAAGCAAGCTCGGCTCCGCTCCTTCCTACCTTTTGGCAGAACAAGCAGGCCGGGAACAAGTATTTGGGTGGGCCTGGCAGGGGGCTGCCACCTCCCCCAATATCATGCTCATAAACACGGGTTTGCAATTCCAGTATTATCCTTTTTTGTTTCGCTCCTGTGTCCTTTTGGGGGCGACCGATTTGCTTGTGAAAGACGATGTAATCAAAAACCCCCAGACTTTTGCCCTTGAAGCGGAAAAAGCTGGGTACAGTCATATCGTAACAATAGACGGGGTTAGCATCTGGCGCGCCGCTATGGAGACACCCTACTTGGTGGAGGTGCGGGATGAATTCCTAGCCATCGGTGAACATGCTCCCACGGTAGCTTTGCTGTTTCCCCGTGTAGAGATGGGCGTTTCTACTTATCTTGACAGTTATGACCTCGAAAGGCTAAAAAAGTACAGCGGTATTATCCTGTACGGGGCAAAATGGTCCTCCAAGACAAAAGCGGAACAGGCCATTCTGGATTATGCCGCTTCTGGAGGAGAGGTGTTTGTCGAGCTTACCGGGATGCGGGAAGATGTACTGGCCAAGCAGCCGGAGTTTTTGGGGGTTTACGGTGAGCCGGTTGCTCTGCGGGGCCAGCTGGAACTTGTGGGACGGGAAGGCGAAGCTTACCTGTTGGAGCCTTTCTTTCTCGGGGATACCGGGATTTGGCAAGCTTGGGTACTGCAGGGGTTGGAGGAAGTAGAGCTTGAATTCACATATTTTGGCATGAGCGCACCTGTTTACGGGAGCAGGCTGGTAGAGGGTAGGAAAATCTACTTTTTGGGTGGCAACCTGCCCTACCATGCCTTTTTAACAAAGGACGCGTTGGCCCTGGAGCTCCTGCAAGATATTTTCGCCGTAAGGGCGGGATATGCTCCTGTTTCTTTGATCCCGCTGCGCGATTACCAGGCTAGCGAGGGCGGTTATGTCATGTCTTGTAGCGTAGAGAACGAAGTTGATGTGGTCGTCCCCGTCGCCGCCCTTGAAGGGACGAAGGTAAAACTAAACGGGAGGCTCTGGCCTTACGAAGTTTATGAAAACCTGCTGAGGCTGAAGATCCCCGCTGGCGATCATGAAATTATAATCTATCTAGAAAGACCGCCTATCTACCGCTGGGGAGCAGCCCTATCCCTGCTTTCCCTTTTGTTTCTGGGCTGCGGCTTTTTTTACCTTCGCAAGAGAAAGGGGGGGTAGGATCTTTTATGCGCCTTTTTTATTTTTTCATCACGGCAATATGTGTGGCACTAATATTACTGTGGCCCCCGGGGTCTTTATTCCTGCCAAAAATCCAACTGGACGGGGAATTTGACGACTGGAAAGGGCGCGCTTTTTACCACCACGCCGGCGACTTTAAAGCCGGCCCTTTTAAAAACAGGAAGCTTAAAGCGATTTCCTGGGGGACCAATGAAAATGAAAGGCTCCTCTATTTTATGGTAGAGCTGCGCAAGCCAGTTGAGGAAGGATGCAGCTACCTGTGCAGGCTTAATTTGGATCTTAACGATAACGGCAGCTACCATGACGCTGTTGACAAGTTTGCGCAAATATTGTATGAGCCGGCTTATGATATAGGGAATGTGCTTGTAGAGCTGTACTCTTCAAAGGGGGAGCTCCTTTCTACTTACGCAGGGGCCTGGGGAGAAGGTGCCATGGTAGGCGGCAGCCGCTTTGAGTTCAGCATTCCCATGGCCGACCTCCATCTCTACCCCGCCCAGCATCTCAGGTTTTATTTTTCCACTCTTGTTCTTCCAGGCGACCGCATCCCCCGGGAAGGCGACATTCAGTGGAAACCGTTTCCAGTTGTCGTCAGAAGCAGGATAAGGATAACTTTTCTGGCCCTGTGCTGGTTGGCAGGTTCATTTATATTATACCGGCACCGTATCTGGCTTTTTTACTACATATGGAGCGCGGTGGGCTTTACTTTCCTATTTATCCTGCTTTTCCGTGGTTCGCTGTTGGAATACCGTATTGAGCAGCTGACCGGACTGGCTCTCCACTATTTAATGCGTTATTTTGATATTATCAGCTTTGTTTTTGATAAAGCGCCCGGCACAATGCTATTGTTTGTTAAGGCCGATGAAAGCTGGACCACGCTGGACATAGATATTGAAAGCTCAGGCCTCCTAGAGATCGGCGTTTTTTTAGGGTTAATCCTTTTTTATCCTGCCTACAGGCTTTCCCAAAAGGTCCTTTATGCCTTGGTAGGGGTTCTGGCCCTGCTTTCTTTTAACATGGTGCGCTTGATGATCATTGTTGCCCTTATCTATAACTTTGGCAGAAATTTTAACTTTCTGGCCCATACTCTGTTCGGGCGCATTATCTTTTTCATTTTTATGGCTTTAACTTACTGGTATCTTATGACGCGTCCCACCTTGGTAAAAGTCAAGGAGATGGTTGAAAATGCCTGAGGTTTTATGGGATATCTCCCTTCGTCTTATACTTTCCTGGGGCATCTGGCTCCTTGCCCCGCTCCTGGTGGATGTCTCCGCGGCAGTAAACTGTTTTTGGGGCCTCTATGCCCATCGGAGAAGGGAAAAATATAGCCTGCCACTGAGCTACGCGCTGCATCAGCCGTTTATAACCGTTGTTGTCCCTGTTTACAACTCCGAGAAAACGCTTCTTAAATGTCTTGAATCAATTTATTTGCAGCAATACCCCAAAGATAAAATCCAGGTTATCTGTGTCAACAACGGCAGTCAGGACAACAGTTTTGAAGTTTTTCAGCGCTTTCATTTTGCCCACCCCGAAATTAGTACCATCTGGATCTCCCTTGATAGGCCCAGCAAATCAATCGCCCTAAACGCGGGGGTTTATTCAGCCCAGGGCACTTATATTATCAACTTGGACTCCGATGCCTGGTTGGAAGGGCAAGCCCTTATGAAGGTAGCGCAGGCTTTTGAAGAAGACAGCACCCTGGCTGCCGCCACAGGTTATATCAGGGTAGATAAAGAACTAGGGAAAGGTTTTACCTTCATGGATGTGCTTAACTACTGTGAAGTCATAGAGTATATGCTCGCCTTTAATATTGGCCGCCGTCATCAGGACATTAAAAACACACTATTTACCCTTTCTGGTGCCTTCTCTATGTTCCGGCGGGACGTGCTTATGCAGTCATTCTTGTACCAGGAACGCACCGTCTCTGAAGATACCGACCTGACTTTTCAGATCAAAAAAGTCTTTTCCAAGAAGAAGTACCGCGTGGGGGCTATTTTAGACGCCGTTGCTTACGTTGAACCGGTCCGTTCCCTTGCCGCCTTATACGCCCAAAGGGCGCGCTGGCAGAGGGGAGAGATAGAAACGATAGCCGTCCATACGGCGGGAGGTAAGGGCCCCACCATAAGCTTACGGGATTACTTGGGCCGTATGTTCTTTACTGATCATACGCTGGCCTTAACCAGGCTCAGCTGGACATTTTTAATCTTTTTCCTTTATATTTTGGGCTATGCCTTGCAAACCGTATTTTTCTTCATAGCCGTACTTTTTTTCTGCTATTTTCTTTTGGATGCCCTCAACCTCTTTGTGTACTCCAGGAACAGCCCCACAGAATTCAGAGAAGACTTAAAAAAAATTTGGTGGATAGTTTTTTTCCTCCCTTTTTTCCGCTATCTTGTTTACTGGTTCCGGCTGGCCGGGATAATCCTGGTTTTAACGGAAGCCAAAACCTGGAGAGTAGAAAACCCCTTTACCCAGCTCAAGGACGTTTTTAGGGGATATCATCTTTCGTTGAAAACGCTCTTTGCTTTTCCGGGAAAGTCTAAAATAAACAAAGGCAGAAAACGGGTTGTAAACTAACCTATCAAAGGGGTGCTAATATTGTCAGAGAGGCTTGTTGCCATCATTTTACCCATGTATAACGAGGAGCTGTCTGTCCCGGCGCTGCGCAGCATGTTTGGGGGCGGCATCTCATTGCCGGCGGGGTGGGATTACCGCATCATGGTCATTAATGACGGGAGCACCGATGGGACACTGCTGCAAGCCCTGGGGTGGGCAAAGGCTGATTCCAGGGTTACTGTCCTGTCTCATACAGAAAATAAAGGCTTGGGACAGGCTATCTTGACAGGTTTTTATGAGGCCATCAGGATGTATGCTTCGGTTATCGTGACCATGGATGCCGATGCCACCCATCCCGGTGAGCTCATCGGCCCTCTGCTAGAAGCGCTCCTGGACGGGGCAGAGATGGCCATTGCCTCCCGTTTTGCCAAAGGCGGCAGGCAGCTAGGGGTCCCCTTTTTCCGCCGCCTTTTAAGTTTTGGCGCCAGGAAATACTACAGTCTCATCTTTCCCCTGGCCGGTGTAAGGGATTATACTATTAATTTCCGGGCTTATAAGATAGAGCTGATCAAAAATGCTTGCCACAGAGTTGATGGCTCTTTGCTGGTCTCTGGTACCTTTACGGCTACGGTTGAGATTTTGTTAAAACTGGCAACCCTTTGCCGGAAAATAAAGGAGGTCCCTCTGGTGCTGCAGTACGGCCGCAAGAAAAGCCGTAGTAAACTTGGGATTGCAGCCACCATACGGGACAGCCTCAAGCTGTGCCTGCTCCCAAAAGAAAAGTGCCTGCTGGGGAGAGGACTACGCCTTTCTTAACATAAAGGCAGGTTTAAAAATAATTCTGCTTATGTACGTTATTATTAAAACGGAGGGGGTTAACACAAATTGAAGCCTAGTCTGGTGTTATTATTTATATCCATTTCCCTGGGGGCAACGGGCCAAATTTTCCTGAAATACGCAACAGGGCGGATGGGCGAAGTTAACCTGAAGTGGTCAGCGCTTCCCTTTACGCTTTTAACTATTTTCCGCAACCCTTGGACAATAACAGGCCTTTGTTTTTTTGTTACAAGTATGGTCTTGTGGATCAAAGTAATCTCAACCATGGAATTAAGCAAAGCTTATCCCAGCATCAGTTTGTCTTATATTATTGTCTTTGTGTTTTCTGTCTTGCTTTTTAAGGAAACAGTTACGCTGACAAAGGTTATGGGCATACTCCTCGTTAGCATCGGTGTTTTTTTCCTGCACCAGTAAAGCCATTACTCCAAGGGGCAGAAGAGGCTTTCTTCTACTTTTCTTGCACTACGGGAAAAATCTAGAAAAAATCTCTCCGGTGCGGAAAAGAAATCTTTGATTATAAAAAAACTCTTCTTGGGCCTGCTCCTGTAATGGGGTTCCTCCCAGAATTCCCAGCTGTAAAGCGGTAGTTCTAAGACAAAACCTCTTCCCGAAGTTCCGCCGAACGGTTGTGTTCATGGAAAGCCTGGTAAAAAAGGGGATCCAGGAGCGTATAGAGGCGTATAGTATTGGCATTGAGGTCGGCTATCTGCTCCAGCCAGCTCTGGTATATATCTTTGTCCATAGGGAACTGGGTAAAGTGCTTTCCCGGCAGGGCAGTACCGATGTTTATCCCCTTTACGATGAGAGGATTCCACTGGCTGTCATGGTATATCTCAAAGAAACGCTCCTTTGTGCGCGCAACGAGCCTGGTATCGCCGGTGACGGCAATTTCCGGCAAAGAATACGCCTGCTGTCGCGAGGTACAGCCGTTTAGGAAAGGGGCGAAAAGGGTAAAAAAGAGAAGAAAGATAAGCAAAAACGCGGCATAAACGGGGATACCTGGGACATAGTTGTGGAAATCACTTTTTGGCAGAAAGAATTTATCCATCTACGGCCTCTTGTCTCCCTAGGAGCTAAATGGCTTCCTTGTTTCTAAAGAATTATGGCAATAATTCTACTGCAGCGTCCATAATACCTCCCTGCGGTCAAAAAAAGCCACCCTAATTTTATAGCCATCGCTTGTAATTTTTTAAAAGGATTACCCAAGTGTGCCGCTTGCGGCGAGGTGCCGGCGGCGGCCAAGGGCATCGCGGGAGAAAGCGGGCTTTTTTGCTAGACTTACCGGTCAAAGACAATTTGAATAAAATTTTGGCCACGGCGGGAATAGTAGGCCATTTAAAGGAAGCTTACCTAACCTATGCTCGTCCCTTAGAAACAGATGCTGATTTTGCAAAGCTAGAGCCATTTTTGGATTTGGTAAAAGACACCGACCAGGACATTATCATTATTTGCCCACGCGGCGGTAGCGGAGCTACCAGGCCTTTCGATTATTTCAAAGAACGGGGCATTGCCCCTGAGCGTATGCTGATTCTACAAGGTGGCCAGGAAGCATACAACAAAGCATATCCCGATGATGTATCTCATTAAGGTTAAAGGCTAAACATAAGCACAAAGGAGGCTGCTGGGCATTTCACCAGCAGCCTCCTTGATGCTATTTTATTTTAGTGTCATACACATAGCACGTAGGCGGCGACACTATACGCGCCAATACTGTCCTTACGTCTCTGCTACCAAGATACTCCAGCTTATGGCGCTGACTGTCCTTTCCAGGTCATAAACAAGCAGCGCTGTCCGACCCCTCTTCCGGGCTTTGGCACTAAGCAACGTAGACCCTGCGGTCAGCTGCCTTAGGTAGACCTTAATCCGATCTTGCCTGTTCTACCCATTGGCGTCTCTAGACATTTCTGGGCAGCAGCCTTTGTTCACTTAGGAGCCTCACCTAACAAGTCCATCTTTAGTTTTTAAGCACAAAAGGAATTATACTCAGGTCCTTTTTCCCTGTTAAGGGATAGTTTTTGGGTCAAAAATTCTATTCCCCCAGGGTAAATATCCGAAGGCGTCTCGTCGCGCTGCCGCTTGCCTTGACAAGATCAAAGTACAGGAGTAAAATATGGTTATGCATATAAGCATATATTAGAGGAGGAAGAAAAATGAAGGTCGGGATTTTGCCTTGCCAAGGTGCCTGCAACGTTGGGATGATGACCAATAAGGTGGCGCTGCACTTTGTGGATAACAAAACTGTGAATATGGTTTGTCCGTTAGGTTTGCCCCTCGGTATTGAAAACATTATTAAAATGGCAGCAGCTAACGATAAACACATTGCCTTAAACGGGTGCTCCGTAAAGTGCTCCTCCAAGTCTCTAGAGGCAGCCGGGTTTAACGAGTACGAGGAACTTGCCCTTACCGAAGATTTTAAAATAGAGAAAAATAAAAATTTTCATGACGAAACCAATATGGACAAAATAAAAGAAGAAGTGGAGGCCATTATCGCCCGGTTAGCTGCACAAGAAAGGGATTGAGATGAACAAATTGGTCAGTTTCTTAAAGATTATTGCTGATGAAACCAGGTTAAGGATACTCTCGTTGTTGCTGGAGCAAGAGTTGTGCGTGTGTGAAATATGCGCAGTGCTTGCAATTTCCCAACCAAAGGCTTCCCGGCACCTTGCTAGGATGCGCGAAGCAGGCTTCGTCAAAGATGTTCGCCAGGGTCAATGGGTGTTTTATTATGCCAATTTTGATGATGAAGTGCAAAAGGAGATCATGCAGACGATCAATAATAAAAGGCATTATTATCTGCAGCTGAATCAAGATTTAAAGAATTTAGCCCTTAAAGCAGCTGAAGACAGTTTTTGCAAAAGGAGTTGAGCTTAATTGAGGCAATTACAGGAATTAGCGTCACCAGTAAGTGATTTGCTTTAGCTTCAATGCTAACAGCAAAGGCTAAAGAAGCTTTCAACGCCTTTAACGCTGGCTTCAAGGAAAAAGGAAAGTTGCTTTACCAGGGGAAATATTCTAGCCATGCTGTGCGGTTTAGGGCAATGCCTGCACAAAGAGAGGGGAAAGAAAAAGTGGCAATCTACCTTGACAATGCGGCCACGACTTACCCGAAACCAGAAGCCGTTTATAAGGCGATCGACCATTACCTGCGCCACATTGGTGCCAGCGCGGGCCGTGGTGCCTACCGGCGTGCTCTTGAGGCTGACGGCCTTGTCTTTAAAACCCGGAAGCTCTTGGGGCGCCTCTTTAACATCGCGGACGTCTCTAACATTATCTTTACCTCCAACGTTACAGAATCCTTGAACTTGGCCTTAAAAGGATTTCTGCGGGAGGGAGACCACGTGGTCACCTCTCATCTGGAACATAATTCCATGTGGCGGCCCTTAAAAGTGTTGGAAAAAGAAAGGAATATACGGATTACTGTACTCCCCTCGCCAGAGGGCAAAGCCCTGGACCCAGAGCAATTGGAGCGTACTATACTCCCGGGAACGCGCCTGGTCGCCTTAACCCATGCCTCTAACGTTACAGGGACGCTCATGCCCCTTAAAGAGGTGGGAGAGATCTGCCGTCGTTATCACGTGCCCCTCTTGGTAGACACGGCCCAGACAGCAGGGGTCTTCCCCCTAGACATCAAGGAGCTAAAGATCGACCTTTTGGCTTTTACCGGACACAAGGGCCTTTTAGGCCCCACGGGCACCGGCGGCCTTTATATTGCCCCTGGTCTGGAGATAAAACCCTGGAAAGAAGGCGGTACCGGCGGGGCCTCCCTGCTGGAGCACCAGCCTGAAGATCTGCCGGACCGCTTTGAGGCGGGCACCTTAAATGTTGCCGGGATCGTCGGTCTAGGTGCGGCGGTGGAATTTATTTTAGAAAAGGGCGTGGGGCAGATCCGGGAACATGAGAAGGCGTTAACCGCTTATGCCTTGGAGCAGCTGTGCCAGGTGCCGGGCTTAACCTTATACGGCCCGTTAAATGCTGAAGAGCGCGTCGGCGTATTTAGTATAAACCTGGAAGACATTGCTCCTGAAGAGCTAGCTTACGTCCTAGATGAAGCTTACGGCATTATGGTGCGCGCCGGTCTGCATTGTGCACCTCAGGCCCACCGCTGCATCGGGACAGTACAAAGGGGGACGGTACGGATTAGCCCGGGATACTTTAATACCAAAGAGGAGATAGAGGCCCTATCCGTGGCGCTCAAGGAAATTATTTCACACTGACGAGGGGAGTAAGGGAGCATGAGTAAAATCTTCTTTGTGCTTAGCGAGGAAGATCTGGTCAAGCTGGAAAGTATTTGTATCGACAAAGACCCCGATGAGGCTCTACACTTCGTGCTTAAAAAAATTGCCCCCCAGGTAAAAAAGCCTCTCCCCTGTCTGGCCGGGCAGCTGCTGCGGGTGGACAGGAGGTAAGCGCCCATGTTTTTGCGGAAAGTCGAGATCACCTATGTTTCTCCCTGCCTGGCCGACCCACAGAAAATCCGCCTTAAGGCCGAGCTTTCCGATGATATTACAGAGGTAATGCCTTATTTAAACGCAACTGTTAAGGCTGCCATTTACAACCACGAAGCCCCAAATTTGACCTTGTCCAAGGAGTTTCGCCTGATTACCCTTTATCCTAGAGAGCTAACCATGATCAAAGCGTTGAACACCACCGATGCTTGGCAAGTTATTGACTGGCTGCAGGAGCTGATCAACGATACCTACGCCCGACGCAGCGAGATCGCACCGGATTACAGGCGTAAACGCCGCCCTCATCCGCTGCAACTTTATTCATGGTTACCGCGTCTTAACTGCAAGAAATGTGGCGAGCAACACTGCCTGGCCTTTGCCGCCCTGTTGTTCAGCGGGCAACAGGAATTAAAAAACTGTGAACCCCTTTTTAGCCACAACTACCGTGAGCAGCGGGAAGTGCTGCTGGAGTTGGCCAAGGCCTTGAGATAATAGCTGGAAAGCAGGAGCCGGGCTGTGTTTAACAGCCTCGGTTTAAAAAGGGCGGAGGTTTTAGTTTATAGTTGGAGGGTTAGGTTAGGGGCGCTTAAAAGTTTAGTTTAAAGGAGGCAAGGAAATGCCTGCATGCACTGAGTGCGGTTTGTTGGAAAAGAAAAGCAGCAGTTTTTACTGCCACCGCTTTGAAAAAGAAATTAACCCTCAAGCATTAGGCGCGGCCGAGGATTGCCTTTACTTCTGTCGACCAATCTATGAAGAAGGGGAACCCCTTACTCCCCGGCAACATCTGCTTATGCAAAACAAAGATTTTAAAAGCAAGAAAATGAGGGGCCCTGTGTAATCCCTGTGTAATCTTCATGGGGAAAGGGAGCCTTTACCCATCCTGACGCAACTATGACCCCCTTCCCCTTCCCCTTCCTTATTTTTTATCATAACAGCCTTTCTGGGGCTGTTTATGGTTCAACCTTACAGTGCAGGTTTTATGCGACAAAACGCAAGGTTACAAAGGGCCAGCCATTGCGGGAAACGGGCACTACAGATGGGGCAAGCAAAACGTCCCTGTGCCACATGGGGTTAATCTTTTCCCTTCATCATGTTCATAAACATCCCCATCATTTTAGGCATATCCATTTTGCCAGCATTCATGGCCTGCATACAGACGGGCATCATTTCCTGCATAAACTTTTCCTGGTTTTCCAGGAAGATATTGCAGATTTCGGGCATAATCGCCTGGATAAAATGCATTTTTTCTTCAGCTGTGCAGCCAGCAAATTCCGCTTTTAGCTTTTCTAGTTTCTCCACTTTAATTTACCTCCTTCTTTTATTTTTTATTTTTTTTACCTATTCCGGCACCCGCCGAAAAAGAGCTAAATGGCTCACCCCAGGCCCCCGTGGTAGCCCACCGTAACCTTATCTCCCTCTACCAGGACAGGAACCCGGTCTGCCCCGTATTTTGCTTTTATCTCTTCAAGGGCTTCCCGGTCAAAGGTAAGGTTTATTTCTACAAAATCAGCGCCTTTTCCCTTAAGCTCTTCCACCAGCCTGGCAGCATAAGGACAACCTTCCTTGGTATAGAGAAGGATCTTTTGTTCCACCCTGATGCCTCCCTTATTTTTTTAAGCGAAAATATGGCCGCAAAAGCTTTTGCTTGTCAAAAAACAACATGGGACGGTATTGAGAGGTATTAGCATCTGTTAACACTCAGCAGCAGCTGCCTCCCGGCTGCGGGCCGCAGCAACCGCCTGCCGGGGGGGACCCCTGTTTAATTACGGTCATGTTGCCAAAAAACTGTACCATCTTGCTACTGCCACAGGCAGGGCAGAGGGGCTGCAAACCTTTTTCCTTTTCTACTAGCGTGGCCTGCACTTCCGCTTTTTTCTGGCAGTCCAGGCAGACATAATCATAGACAGGCATATCGTCATCTCTCCTTTTTACAGTTTCATCTTTTCTTTAATGGCATTAACTGCCTCTTGGGGGCTGGGGCTGCCCATACTAACGATTTCACCGTGCAGCGCAATGATGGGAAGGGCCTGGGCGCCGAAAGAGGCGAGTAGCTGGCGTACGGTCTGCCCTGCGGGCTGCTCTTCTACAGATCTCCTGTCAGCAGTGTTGATTACCTGGACCTTAGCGGCTAGTTCAGCTTCCAGCGTTTTTTTAAGCGCTGCGATCTCTTCCTCCCTTTGCCCAACAGGGGCGCAGCAGGAAGACTCCGGACCACAGGGGTATTCTAAAGGCAACATAAAAATACTGACCTGCAGGGGTTCATTTTCTGCAAACATCTTCTAAATTATTCCTCCTCTGAAGAGATTAAACAGCACTCCGGCTAACACACAGCCGATAAAGCTTACTGCTACATAAAGGACGATTATTTTTTTGCGGAAAACAGCTGAGAGCATGACAATAGCAGGCAAGGAAAGCCCCGGCCCTCCCAGCAAATAAGCCAGCGTAGCCCCTGCTCCCATCCCTTTATGGACTAACGCCAGCGCTGTAGGAACCTCCACGTAGGTGCACACATAGGCCAGGACAGCGACTAGAGAGGCGAGGAGCACCGAGTCCAAACGCTGGCCGCCTACCAGGTTCACCACCACCTCTGTAGGGATGAGCACCTTAATCGCCCCGGCGATGAGCACTGCCAGTAACAGGTAGTAGTTCAGCTGCAGAAAGAAATCCCAGCCTGTCTGGAGAGCCTTAATAGCTTTTTCCCTGAAAGTTTCCTGGCCCGATCCTTCCGGCAGCACAAAACAGGCCGCCGTCCCTCCGACATGGGCTGCGGCAGCTGCAGGGGGCAGAAACCAGCGCCCTTCTTCATCGCGGTCGAGGACTCCCGCTTCGCCTAGGCGCATGAGCTCCTCCTCTTCGCCAGGAGCAAGCTCCTCTGTCGTTTTGCGGGACGGGTTCCCGGAAAGCTTCATGGCAACGCGGAAGGCCAGCTGTTGCAGCTCAGGAGGAAGGGCCGGAGTAATGCCTGTTTTAATAAAGCGCCGCAAAAAGCGCTGCCGCTGCTGCATGGAAGAGATAACCATCCCCACAGTCAGGGCGATGAAAAAGGTACCTAGAATGCGGCCGATAGCCAAAGGCACCCCCAGCACCGTAGCTGTAATGAAAACAGCAGGGATATTGAGCATGGGTGCGGCAATGAGAAAGGCCATCGTCGGCCCCAGAGGGATGCCGGCCTTGACCATGCCTGCCAGCACCGGCACGATCCCGCAGGAGCAGATGGGTATGACCGCACCTGCTGTAGCAGCTAGCAAGCTGGCTTTTAAGCCCCCGAACCCCATTTTCCGCTTAACCTCCTCCCAGGGGACAAAGGCTACCAAGATCCCCGCCAGGAACATGCCGATCACCCAGTACTGGAACAGCTCCACCAGGACAGCAGAACCTTTTAGATAAATAAAAGCGAGGACCAAGGGTATATTCCAGGAAAGGGGCGTTTCTATGGCGGCAAAACGCGCTTCTTCTCCTGTAATTCCCGGGGGCTGCAGCAGGCCATACCTAAAGAGGGCGGAAAAGGAAAGGCCATTTATATAAACAAAGAGAAGTGCCGATAAGTATGCCGCAGCTACCAAAACAATGTAAAGATATTCTTTCCTGCTAGGCTTTCTAAACAACTTAGACAAGGCCATCTGCCAGAGCCTCCCCCATATGTATATATGCGCTACTTTGTATATATAATAGCAAAGGACAAAACCGGCGTCAAGCCTCTTTAAGCAGGACCCGCGATTAGAAAGCGATAAGGAATTTTAAAAAGAAGATTATTTTTCCTCCCACACCTCTATTTGCGCCCCCAGCTGCTGCAGCGTCTCCTTCACTTTGCTGTCCAGGGTGGTGCGGTCAAAGCCTCCCTCGGAACGGGCTTTGATCTCCAGGGTAACATCGGGATCCGCCCCGGAACTCTTCAGAGGTAGGATGACGCCGGCAATAATCTGGGAGAGCTTATCCCAGGGGACACCTGCTTTTATCTCAATCTCCCTTACACCCTGCGGCGGCAGGGTTGTCGTCCCAGGAGTATAACCGGAGCCCTCTTTCCTCCCATTTGCAGGCGGCCGACCTTCGCCTTCGGTACTCGTCCCAGTACTGACGCCGGGCAATTCAGTTGTGGCTTTTCTTTCTGCTTCAGACATCTTCTCTTTCTCGGCCTCTTCAGGCCTTAAGATAATATCCTCGCCGGTTACTTCGAAAGGAGCCTCGCCGAAATAGAGCCGCTTGCCCTGGCGCAAGCCCAAAAGGCTGTTGGCCGCCCCCTGTCTAAGGGTTCCGTAGAAGACGGCCTCGCTTTCCAGACAGGGGAGGCCGGGCGTCTTTAAAAAGAGGTCGTAGCAGTCGGCGGCCCTCTTCTCTTTTTCGTCCTTGCCAAAGGCTTTGTCCAGCAGTAATTTCGGCGATATCTTGGCCAGGATACGCTCCTCGTCTTTAAGGAACTGGTAGGTGCGCCCGGCCAGGGTAAGGGTTTCACCAGCGGCAGGCAAACCCATATCCCGCCAGTATATTTCCCCGTTCCCGTACCAGCCTACGTAGCGGTAGGCGTTTACCACCTGGAAGGGCATATCCTTGGCCGCCTGGGAAAGCTTGGTCTTTAGCTCCTCTTTAGCCAGGGACGTCAAGTGTATAGACAGGTCGGCGTCGATCTCCCGCAGCGCCAACAACCGCCTGAGCAGCCTTTCCAGCGTGATGTAATAGCCGGGGTCTACCGCCAGGAAGAAAAGGGAGTTCATATAAACCCGGGGCGAGGCCCCGGCCCTTTGGGCCAGCTCCAGGGCGAGGGTAGGCAGATCCTTCTGCCCGAAACGGTACGCCGGGTTTATGATCGCCAGTTTCAGGCGCTTGTTATCGGGGATATCCCCCCCTTTTTCGGGCCAGAGGAATACAGAGAGGAGGGGTGAGCCTTTAGAGAGCTTCTCCAGGTGGCCCCGCAGCTCTTCAATAATCTGTTCCCGCTCCACAGCCTCTTCTTTGTCGACGATGACCCTGTTCAGGTTGGGCTGATTCTTGAAGCTATAAAAGCGCCTCTCGGCGTGCAAGTACCAGAGGGAGTCCTCCAGTTTGCTGACAGCGTCGCCCACAATGGTCGGAGGCATCCCTTCCCGCAGCAGGGAGACCCTGAGCCAGGGCAGGCTCACGCCTCTGCGCTCGCCGCCGCTGAAAGAGTAGAGGAAGACAGAGGTGGCCAGCCCTTTAGCGATGCCATATCTCTCGTATTCGCTGCCCATCTCCTGGTCGATGCGGCTGGCCTTGCCGGTAATGTCTGAAGCGATGATGCTGTCGTACTCGTTGCCGATATGCTTGATGAACTCTCTTCTGAGCTCCTGGCTCGCTAAATTAACTAGGGAAGAGTGGATGAGGGGGGAGGGCACTTTTCTTTCGTACAGGTCCCCTACAACCCGGGCGAGGAGCCGGAGCACCCCCCTGGTGCGCTGGAAGGTGGGGAAGGAACCCCAGCGCTCGTATAAGACATCGATAAGATCGGGATGGAAAGGGTAGGCTTTCTCCATCTTCTCCCGGTAGGAGAGCTCCCTGATTTCGCCCGGCGCATCGCTCCCCAGCTCCTGGTAGAGCTTAAAATAGGCCTCTGCCACCTGCCTGTGCACACCTTTATCACCGCAGTCGTCCAGCAGCCGCTTGCGGATGACCTCGTAGATCTCTACCCCTTCTACGGGGACGTAGATGCTTTCCACCCGTCCGGAGACCTTCTGGATCTGGGAGAGGGCCTTTTCCGCTTCCTCGTCGTACTGCTCCAAGATGCTGGCCGGAAGGGCCAGGACCAGGGCGCAGTTGTTTGCTACCGCCACCGCCTCCGAGAGCTCTTGCAGGAAGGAGAGGGTCTGGCCGTGAGTAATCTTTTCTATTTTTTCTATCCTGTTTGCCTTGACGATATACTCGAGGAGCTCGTCAATTAAGATCAGGGCCGGGCCGCTTTGCTCCAGGACTTCCCGCAGGCGCTGCTTACCGGGGGCCACGCGGCGCTGGTCGTGTTCCTTCACTACCTCGTAGCAGCCCAGCTGGTAGGCGATCTCCCCCCAGGGGGTCTTCCCGCCGACGGGATCGGCGGCCGTCCCCACGAAGGCCGCTGCCTTTGCTCCCTTAAATGCAGGGTAGGCCGAAGCCAGCTCCTTAACCGGCGCCAGGTGGTTTACTGCAGCGAAAGACCGGGCCAGGTGGTAGAGACAGAGCAAGGAGTGGGTCTTGCCGCCGCCGAAAGGAGTCTGCAACTGGATCACCGGGTCGCCCTGGCCGTCGGCCAGGCGGGAGAATACGTTTCTGACTAAATTTTTCAGCCCCCCTGTCAGGTAGGTGCGGGAGAAGAAGAGCCGCGGATCCATATACTCGGCAGGAGCCTTGCCGCCTAAGACATCGCCCAGGTCGGCAGCGAAGACGGCTTCGCTGAACCTTTTCTCCCGGATGTCCCTGTGAGGGGTCGCCACCTGCCACCAGGCCGGCAATGCCATTACTATCCACCTCCGTTTAGTTGTTCCCAAGATAAAGGAGATATTTTGGCCGGACCGGGCGTTTTCCCGCCGCCCCTTGGCCCCCAAAAAGGTGCTCCGCTTTCGGCATACCGTTTTCACCTCTCCGGTTAAAAAATGCGCTGCTGTTCTCCCTGGCCGCCGTTTTTTCCCTTTTCCCCCTTCTGGTAACTTTCCTTCCCGTAGAGGAAGCCCTGGAGCATCTGCTTTTCTTTCTCCCCGGAAGGGAGCACTTCGGAGATGGACTGGGCCATCTGCCAGAAGGCGTTGTTGTGCAGAAAACCTGCCTCCTCCAACAGCGCTTTGAGCTCCTGGCGCCGGTTTTTCTCCCAGAAGAGCAGGCAGGCGTGGAGGGCGTCGACCATGCTCTTTAAGTCTTTCTTCTCCAGGAACTTTGCCCCCCGCTCTTTGGGCCCCAGCACCTGGATAAATTCTTTCTCCTTCTTGATAAAGCCCTTGTCCCAGCGCTCCGAAAGCTCGACGCCCACGGCGTTGCCCAGCTTACGGGCCTCGTCGAAGGGCACTTTGGCGCTATTATAGGCCCAGCGCCAGAGCAGGTAGAAACGGGTCTCCGGGTCGATGCCGCCTAAGTGGACGTTTTTCAGGATGCGGGAGAGGGCGTATGCGCTGACGGTCTCCCGGATCAGCTCCATCAAGTCTTTGGCCGACACTTCTTCGCCGGAATAGGTTTCTACTTTTTCGTAGCGGCCGAAAACTTCCAGAGCCGGGCCGATGGCGGCCACAAAGAAGTCGCTGCCGCTGATCCCCTCGTTCCAGAACTGCTCCAGCTTTTGGTGGATGCGCGCTTCCAGCTGGGGCTTGATCTCGTTGAAGTAAGCCGTCTCACGGGTAGTGCGCTTGCGGCAGACCATGTAGATGGAGGAAGCCAGGGCGGCAGACTCCTTGGC
>CALJJZ010000016.1 GCA_937973635.1 uncultured Bacillota bacterium
TGCTTGCTAAGATATATATGATAAACACCTTATTCGATGATAAGGTGTCCTAATTTCAATTCATTTTCTGGAGGGGATAAAATGTCTAACAATATTTGCAGAAGGAAATTTATTAAGCTTTCAGGCTCTGTTTTTGGTGCATCTCTCCTATGCGGTTCGAGTACTGTGTTATTACAGGGATGTGCTCCCAAGGAAAGTGTTTCTCAGGAACCTCTAGTGCCTGTGTGGCCTTATCCCTATGTTAAGCTTGATCCAGATAAAGCTGCAGAGAGGGCATACAATGCTTTTAAAGAAAGTGGCTGAGGATATGCTACTGCCGAGGGGGTCCTCGGAACGTTAAGAGATGAAGCCGGATATCCTGTTAATCATATTCCAACCAATGCATTTGCAAGTTTCAGAGGTGGGGTCGCAGGTCATCGTTCCTTATGTGGGGCACTGATTCCCGCTGCTGTTGCCTTCGGTTTGTTCACCGATATGAATACCCAGACTAAACTAGTTGATGAAATGTTGAAATGGTATAAGGAATTTTCTTTCCCTCAGTATCAACCTGCCGGTTTGAATTTGGAGCCAACCGCATGCAATTCTGTTTTGTGTGTAGATTCTCTTGGCGCATGGATGGAGGAAAATGGTTATAAATATGGGGATCCAGAGCCCTTTGAAAGATGTGCAGGATTAAGCGCCGATGTAGCGAAATATACAGCAGAAAAGCTTAATGAGTTGCTGCTATAGCTAATTTTTCAGATGGATTGTATTTATTGTAATGCCACATCATTTTCACCGTCAGATAGCGCTAAGAGATAGGTTTCCTTTAAGAGGTGAGTTTATTTGGGTATAACCGGTCATATTCTTATTTGTGACGATCAGCCGATCATTCACGAGACGATAGGTGCATATTTAAAGGCGGACGGGTTTACCTACGAATCTGCTTTTGACGGAGAGGAAGCTCTGCGTAAATCGCAAATTAAACCGGACTTAATTATTTTGGACCTGATGATGCCCAAAACAAACGGTATTGATGTATGTCGCACCTTGCGTAAAACGTCTGATGTGCCAATAATTATGCTAACGGCAAAAGGTGAGGAGGTAGATCGAATTCTCGGACTTGAACTGGGTGCTGACGACTATATTGTCAAGCCCTTTAGCCCCCGTGAGGTGGTAGCCCGTGTCAAGGCTGTTTTACGCCGCAGAATGCCCAATAACAAAGATATTAAGCCTACACTTTTCTATGATGGCCTCGAGATAAATATTTCTGCCTATGAGATACGCCTTAATGGAAATTCTGTCCCCTGTACGCCAAAAGAGGTCGAGGTTCTTTATTTCCTGGCTGCCTATCCGGGACAGGTTTTTAACAGGGAGCAGATTTTGTCAAATGTGTGGGGTTATGATCATTTCGGCGACACACGCAGCGTGGATACCCAAATTAAACGGATTCGACACAAGCTGTCTGCTGAAAACATGAAGTGGGCAATTAAAAGTATCTATGGCGTGGGTTACAAGTTTGAAGTTTATAATTAAAAGACCGTCTTTTTTGCTGCGCCGAAAGCGGCAAACGGGGAGTATATCATGAAAAAAAATATCTTCTTTTACCGCATTTTTATCTTATTACTGATAACTGTTGTGCTGTTTGCCGTGCTTACAATGCTCATTTTTTCCTTCTTGCCCAATAATATTATTACAGAAATGGGACTCTGGAGACTGGAGCCGCGTGCGGAGGCGATTGCCGATCTGGTGTTGAAATATCAACAGGGGCTTATCCCCAGAAGTGAGTTTGAAGAGCATCTCTCTATATATGATGCCCTCTGGGATGCCGCAGCATATGTGTACGACAGCCGGGGCGAACTCATCTTTGACAATGAAGACTCATTCAGGACTCAACTACAACCCCAGCCACCTCATAAGATACATCAAATTCTTACAGAGGTTTGTGCAGAGCATCTTGAAAAGGTTCTCTCCGGGGAAAAAGTCGTTATTTCCAGGGGCAACACCAGGGGATCTGATCTTTTTGTCATGGTGGGTCAGCCTGTCAGCGATGGAGACAATATTAGCGGGGCAGTTTTTTTAACCAGGCCGCCCACTGAATTTTTCATTACCCTGCGTGGTTTCAACCGTGCCATGATGTTGAGTGCGATAGGCGTTTTTTTACTGATTAGTATTCCCATGTACCGGGTGGTGCGACTTCTTGTTAATCCTTTAAAGGAGATGCAAGATGTGGCCATCAGCATGGCAAACGGCAACCTTGCAGCCAAAGCCAACGAAAATTACAAAGGCGAAATTGGGGAACTGGGGCGCTCGCTTAATTATTTATCTTCCGAATTATCCAAGACCGTTTCTGTTTTAGAGGTGGAAAGAAACAGGTTAAAACAGATTTTCGATGGCCTTGCGGAAGGCATTGTGGCCCTCAATGCGCAGGGAAATATCACTCAAGTTAATCCGGCAATGCGTACGCTCTTTGGCCCAAGCCGGGAAGATGAGCGTATGTGTTTAGTCTCCAGTTCCGAGCTGTGGGAGGACTTTGATACGGTCCTTGAGCAAGGGCATGTAATCACACGCAGTATGCAGTGGAAGCAGATGGTGTTAAGAGTTACCATTTACCCGCTGGAAGATGAATTGCGCCGCATCGTGGGGGCAGTGGGGTTGTTTCGTGATGTCACAGAATCGGAACGACTCGAGCAGACACGTCGTGAATATGTGGCTAATGTTTCCCACGAATTTCACACCCCGGTGTCGGCTCTCAGGGCCCTGGCGGAAACGCTGCTCGACGACATGGTACCCGACGAAAAGACAAAAAAACGTTATTACGAGCACATATTGCACGAAACGCTGCGCCTTTCCCGCCTAATCAACGACTTGCTGATGCTCTCCCGATTGCAATCAGGCGCCGTTTCCACGCAACCTGAGGTTTTCCGCATCAATGAGCTCATGGGCAGTGTAGCCGAGCGTTACACCGTTCTTGCAGCGGGAAAAAAAATCGTCTTCTCTTTTTCACAGCTGCCGGATGATTTGACAATCAACAGCAATGCCGATCTGGTTGAGGAGGTACTGATTATCCTCCTGGATAATGCCATCAAATATACGCCTCCGCATGGTAGTGTCTCCCTCTTTGCCTGTCTCGATGAGTATGACGATCAACTCGTTAAAGTTTCAGTGGCAGACACCGGCACGGGTATATCCCAAAATGACCTGCCGTATATATTTGAAAGATTTTACAAAGCGGATAAAGCCCGTGTCGGCCAAGGTACTGGATTGGGACTGGCCATCGCTTTTGAAATTCTGCAAAGTCTGGGTGAACGGATTTATGTGGAGAGCCGGGAGGGAAAAGGCAGCACATTTACCTTCACCCTGACCCGTAATTGAAAGTTGAAAGTCGAAAGATAAAAGATGGTATGGGAACTCAGGGATGAGTTTTCCATACCTTTTCATTTTTTTCCTTAATATTTCTTACTCTTGCCGTTTTTTTGCCACATTGTTTTGTTAAAGTGAAAGTTATTGTTGATGATGCAAGCGCTGTGCGCATTTTGGATTTGTAACTGCTCAGGGGGTATTGTATTAGTGAAGATGCGGGGACGGTTCGAGCGTCTCCGTAGAGAAACGAAGGACCGAAGGGAAGACGATGGAACCGTCCCCCTGCTTCGCGGTATAACAGATCATATCTTAGCCTGAGCAGTTACTTGGATTTTATTTAAACAGCGTAATGTTTAATCTAATAGCGTGTACATAAATAATACTTGGGAGGGATGAACAATTAATGGCAGCATGGAAAGATCGTAAAAAGACAGCTATTGTTGTTGTTTCTTTAGCGCTTGTACTGGCAGTGTTATTATCCGTTACCTTGTTTGCAAGAAGAAACAGCGGTGCCGCAAATACTGCACTCTCCAACGTAATTCACTTGTCCAAAACCGAACTGGTCAACAGCATCAGTGTGTCAGGAACAATTGAAAGCAGTAATACTCAAAGCGTTTATTCTACTCTGAACTATCTCGTAGCAGAGATCTATGTGCGTGTGGGAGATAAGGTAGCGGCGGGAGATTTGCTTGCCACGCTGGATACTGCCGTGCTGGAGCTGGATATTGCTCAACAGCGCAGCACCCTTGACAACTCGCAAAAGAACGCATTTCTTGACTTACAAATCAAAAAGCTTACTTATGAAAACTTGAAAAAGCAGTATGATAATGGATTAAACACAGAGCTGGTCAACGCCGAAGCAACCCTCGAGACAGCCGAATTTGATCTTCAAACAAAAAAAGAAACCTTCGAAAACAATAAAAGCTTGTTTGCCTCTGGTTACATTTCCGGGCAGGAGCTGAATCAGTCAGAAACAAATTATCTGCTGGCGGTAACGACCTATGACAAGGCCGTATCCTCTCTTGCGACTACGAAGATAAAAGTGGAGCAGGATTTAATGATAGCCGAGGCCAACCTGAAAAACGCTGAGGCCGCTTATCAAAACGACACCCAACAAATCGCCCTGCAAAAGCTCGAGAAAAATCTTGCCGATTCGTTGATCAAAGCCCCGTTGGACGGCACAGTCACGGCCATCTATGCGAAGGTAGGATCTCCGGGAAGCGGCCTTTTGTTTATAATCGAGGACACGGAAACCCTGATTATCACTGCTTATGTGAAGGAGTACGACATAGGCCATATCCAGAAAGGCCAGAAGGTAACAATCAAAGCGGATGCTACCGGTGATGTTCTCCTGCAAGGCGAGGTGGTTAAAATTGCGCCCACATCCGCCAAGAGCGCCACGGGAGATACAATCGTCTCCAGTACGGCGGAATTTGAAACGCAAATCGCCGTTTTGGACCATGACACCGGCCTGAAAATAGGCATGAACACGCGACTAGAGATTATTTTAGAAAAAAAGGACGGTGTTTATGCGCTTCCCTATGACGCTGTCACTGTCAATGCCGAGGGCCGGAGTATCATTTATGCCGTCACCAATGAGAACAGCAAACCCTTAATCAAAGAATTGGTGGTCGACACAGGTATGGAGACGGATTTCTATACAGAGGTATGGGGGGATGGGCTCTCTGAGGGGATGATGATCCTCAATGACGCGGCAGGCATAAATTCGGGTAATCCCAGCGGGGGGAGCGGAGGCCCGAATCGCGGTGGCATGATGATACAACGGCGGCAATCCAGATGATCTTGTCCATCTACTTACGGTAAACTTGGGGAGGAAAACATGGGGGAAAAAATGATCGACATACGTAACCTCGTGAAAAAAGTGTTTATCGGCACTCCAAACGAATTGCAGATTTTAAAAAATATCAACATGACCGTCCTTAAAGGAGAATTTTTATCTATTGTCGGCGCTTCCGGTTCCGGTAAAACTACATTGATGAATATCATCGGCGCTTTGGACCGACCGACCTCCGGTGAATATTTGCTGGAGGGTGAGCCGATACAAATAATGTCGGATAATGAGCTTTCCGACATCAGAAATAATAAAATCGGCTTTGTCTTCCAAACATTTAATTTGATCCCAAGAAATTCAGCCTTAAAAAATGTGGAGCTGCCTATGCTTTATGCCGGTCTAAACAGGCAGCAAAGAATGCATAGAGCCAAAGAGATGTTGGAACTAGTGGGTATGTCGGATCGGATGCATCATTTGCCGAATGAACTTTCCGGCGGGGAAAAACAGCGTGTCGCCATTTCGCGCGCCCTTGCCAATAATCCGGCCATTGTCCTGGCAGACGAGCCTACCGGTGCACTGGACTCAACCACTGGGCGGGTCGTGATGGATCTTTTCCACAAGGTTCATCAAACAAGGGGAACCACTGTTGTCTTAATCACCCATAACCATGAACTCGCCGCAGAGACGCAGCGGATAATAACGCTCAAGGATGGCAGAATTGTTGACGAAAAAACAAACCGAACCAAAAGACGTCAGCAAAGAAGCGGGGTGGAATGAATGCTTTTAATTGAAAACATTCTCCTGGCCCTGACTGCTTTGCAGGCAAACAAAATGCGGGCTTTCCTGACGATGATCGGCATTGTGATTGGCATCGCCTCCGTTATTGCTATCGTCTCAATCGGAAATTCTCTTACCGCCTCCATTACCACGACCATGGAAAGTATGGGAGCAAATACGATTATCGTCAGCATCAGAGAACGTGGCGGCAACGAATTTGGCGATGGCCCGCCGGGTATG
>CALJJZ010000017.1 GCA_937973635.1 uncultured Bacillota bacterium
AGCCCCGGCAGCAGCCGGCCCTGCTTGACTTTAACGGAGAGTTTCCGTTCTTCATCCCAGCTGTCCATATAGCTTTTGAGGGGGCAGGTGAGCACCACGGGGGAGGCTTCCGTCATGCCGTAGGTGGCCAGGATGTTAATACCGTACCTCTCGGCAAAAGAGGTCACCAAGTTTTTGGAGAGGGCGGCGCCGCCGTTTAAGATATAGCGCAGGCTGCTCAAATCGTGTTTTGCTCCTCCGTCCAGGTATTGCAGGATATTGATCCAGATGGTGGGGACCCCGGCCATGAGCGTTACTTTTTCCTGTTCTACAAGGGAGCAGAGATTTTTGGCGGAGAAATCGCTGCCGCCGAAAACGAGGTTTGACCCCATGAAAGTGGCGGCGAAAGGGAAACCCCAGGAAAACACATGGAACATGGAAACTACCGGCAGAATCACGTCCCGCTCAGAGATGCCGATGGCGTCGGGAAGGCAGAGGGTCAGGGCGTGCAGGTAGGTGGAGCGGTGCGTATAGACCACTCCTTTGGGCAGGCCGGTGGTGGCGGAAGTGTAGCCCATGGCCGCAATGGTATACTCATCCAGGTCGGGGAAACTGAAAGAAGCCGGAGCCTGCGCCAGCAGCTTTTCGTAATAGTAAACGGGAGAAAGGGAAGTCTCCGGCAGCTCGTCTTTACCCGTAAGGATAACGTATTTTTCCACGGTGGTAAGTTTGTCCTGTATCTCCTCTATTTTGGGGATCAGGTCCTCATCGAGGAAGATGATCTTGTCTTCAGCGTTGTTGGCAATATAGATCAGGTGATCGGAGAAAAGGCGCACATTGAGAGGGTGCAAAACAGCGCCGTAACAGGTAATGGCAAAATAAAGTTCCAGGTGACGATGGTTATTCCAGGCAAAGGTGGCTACCCTGTCCCCCCGTTTGATGCCTAGTTGCTGCAATACATTGGCCAGTTTGCAGACCCTTTGATAAAAATCCCCGTAAGTGTAGCGGAAATCTCCTTCCGGGCTCCTGGAGATAATTTCTTTTTTAGGAAAAAGCTGGTTGGCCCTGTTGAGCATAGTTTTAATTAAAAGCGGGTATTCCATCATGGTTGCTTTTCCTCCTTCTTTTCAGGTATAGCATTGGATAGCAGCCCCCGGGTAGTGCCGACCGGGCCTGCTTTGCTGCTGATCTTTAAGCCGGTGTTTTAACTTGGGTGGGCAGAGCTGTCTTGCGGGAAAAATGCAGGACTAAGGCCCCTGCGATAAAGGCTAGTCCTATAAGGTCCGTGCTGAGGCCGACCTTTAGCATCAGTAGGGCGCCGGCAAGGAGCAGGACCCTTTCCAATTTGCTGGCGGGCTTGGCGAAGTAGCCGATGGAGCTTGCTGCCAGGGCGGTGATGCCGCATAAAGCCGTAAAGGTGGAAAGGGAGATATGCCAGAGGTCGCCCCTGGCGATGAGGGCGGGGTTAAGGGAAAACAAAAAAGGGACGATAAAGGCTCCCAGCCCCAGCTTGACAGCGGTAAAGCCAATCTTCATGGGGTCGTCCTTGGCGATGCCCGCCGCGGCGTAGGCAGCCAGGGCAACGGGAGGGGTAATAGCGGAGATAATGGCGAAATAGAAGACAAAGAGGTGCGCCGAGAGAGGTAAGAGCCCCATCTGCACCAGTGCCGGTGCTGCCATGGTCCCCACGACGATGTACGCCGCTGTCGTAGGCAGGCCCATGCCCATGATTAGTGCCACGATGGCGGTAAGGAAAAGGGCGAGCATTACGTTGCCGCCGGAGATGCTGATAATGAAGGAAGAGATTTTCAGCCCGGTGCCGGTTAGATTAATGGTGCCGATCACCAACCCCGCCGCGGCGCAGGCCAGAGCCACGGTGATGGTGTTCCTTGCCGCCGCTAAAACCGCCTCCAGGAAACGCTCCAGGTTAAGCCTTGTTTCTTTGCGGAAAAAGGAGATGGCCACGGCGGTGAGGACGGCGTAAAAACCGGCGCGAACCGGGGTATAACGCAGCACCGCGAGAAAGATGATCAGGACGACAATGGGGATTAAAAAGTGCCCCCCTTCTTTCAGCACTTTCCAGGTGTTGGGGAGCTGTTCCCGGGGGAGGCCTTTTAAGCCCAGGCGGCAGGCCTCAAAATGCACGCCAAAAAGGACGCCCAGATAATAGAGGGCGGCGGGGATAATGGCGGCGGCGACAACGCTGAGGTAAGGGATGCCTAAGAATTCAGCGATGATAAAAGCCGCTGCCCCCATAATGGGAGGCATCAGCTGTCCGCCGGAGGAGGCGCAGGCCTCCACGGCGCCGGCAAAGTGGGCGGCATAGCCGTTTCGCTTCATCAGGGGGATGGTAAAGGTCCCCGTGCCCACCACGTTGGCCACGGCGCTGCCGGAGAGGGAACCCATGAAGCCGCTTGCCATGACAGCCGTTTTAGCGGGGCCGCCTGTATATTTACCCATCACTGCCATAGCCAGCTTCAAGAGGAAATCACCCATGCCGATTTTCTCCAGCATGGAGGTCAGAAAGATAAAGAGAAAGATATAACTGGCCGATACCCCTAAGGGGACGCCGAAGATCCCCTCTGTGGTTAAATACATCTGGGAGACAACGCGGCTGACGGAGTAGCCCTTATGTCCCAGGAGACCCGGGATCCATGGTCCCAGAAAGTTATAGAGCAACATTACGCCGGCGATGATTACCAGTACCCAGCCTGTCGCCCGCCTACAGGCCTCTAAAATAAGCAGGATCATGATTGCCCCAAAGACAATATCTGCGGTGTTGGGCATACCTGCGCGCAGCACGATCTGCTGATAAAAGAGGATAATATAGAGGCCTGAGGAGAGGGACAAGAAGATCAGGATCCAGTCCAGCCAGGAAGCCTTCTCCATTTCTCCCCCCCTCCGTAAAGGGAAGATGAGGAAAACCAGGGCCAGAATCAATGTCAGGTGAATATCGCGCTGAATCCATGCGGCGAACATGGAGATCCCTGCCGTATAAAGGTGAAAAAAGGTGAGGATAAGCGCGAAGATAACCACAAATAACGAGGTAATTCCTTTTTTGCCCTTATTTAGTGCCATCATTTTTCCTCCCGGCCTTATTCTAGAAAAACCAACTTGCGTTTTATGCGGATATGCACCAGCGCCTGGGCAGGCACGTGCTCCCGCAGGAGGATCTCCCGGTCACGGTATAAAATGGTATGCTCTGCAATGGTCCCGACCCGCAGGGGAAGAAGATCTATCCGGCGTTCCAGTTGACGAATTACTGTCCAGCCGTTTTCTTCGGAGATAACGCCTTCGCCTGTATATCCCAGCCCTGCACCCCAGGTTTTAAACCTGGTCTCCGTCAGGACCAGCCTGCCGCCTTCAAAGGTGTAAACTTCATAAACGGGCAAGAGGTCTACGGAATGGATATAGCGTACCTGGAACTTTTCGCTCCTTTTTAAAGGAGCCGCCCACAAAGTTTTCTTTGCAGGCGGCTCTTCTACCAGCACACAGGGCACATAAAACAAAGACAAGCTCAGCAAAAGCGCTGTTGGCAGCAAAAGAGCCGCTAAACCTGCATATTTTTTTAGTTTTCTGTGTTTGTTGTCAGCACCAGGACTTTTGCCTCTTTTAAACATGCCTACTTCATCTCAGGCGGGATAAGCTTGTCGTCCAGCTGCAGGCCGATCTCCCGCAGATAGCGTACTGCACCGGGATGCAGGGGGGCGACGGCGTGGCTGGCCGTATTTTCTGGTGTTGACGCCTTTGCTCCGGTATAAACGGCGATTAGCTCATCCTGGTTTTCAAAAACGGCTTTGACAATCTGGTAAGCTGCTTCCTCGGGCATGTCTTTATGGACAACAACGCTGTTCCAGACGGAAGGCCCGGCGATGGTTTCGTTTACACCCTGGTAGGTCCCGCCTTCCAGCTCTATGGCTGAATAGTAAGGATATTTCGCCTCAATGGCTGCCAGTTGCTGGGGGGTAAAACCGAGGATGCGGATGCGGTGTGTTGTGGCCAGGTCCATAATGGAAGAGGTGGGGGCCCCCACGGACCAGATCCCGGCGTCGATAACCCGGTCTTTCAGGGCTTCCGCATTTTCGGCAAAGGAAAGGCGGAAAACGTTAAACTGGTCATAAGTAATCCCCAGGGCTTCCAGGACCTGCTGGGACATGGTTTCCGTGCCGCTGCCCGGCGCGCCCACGGAGACTTTTTTCCCCTTCAGGTCTTCGATGCTGTTAATGGCGCTCCCCTCCAGGGTCACGACGTGGAAAAAGTGGGGATACATGCAAAAGAGGGTGCGGATCTCCACCACTTTGTCAAAGGCGCCCTCGGCATTTAGGGCATGGTAAGCCACGTCGTTCATGATCGTCGCCATCTGGGCTTCGCCCCGGTCCAGCAAGCGGACGTTTTCCACGGATGCTCCCGTTACCTCTACCGTAGCCTCAATCCCCTGGACGTAATTGTTGATGATATTGGCCACTGCTCCCCCGTAGGGATAATAAGTCCCCCCTGTGCCGCCGGTGGCGATGGAGATCCTGCTCAGCTCCACCCCCGGCTTTGCCGCATCTGGCCCTTTGGCGGGAGAACAGCCAAAAACGGTAAAGCCGAGCAACAACAAAGCCATACCCAAAACAACCAGACGACAGAACAACCTCCTGCTTCTTACCGACATTTCATTGACTCCTCCTTCTTTTTATTTTATTGGCTTAAAGGCACCTGCAGGGAAGGGCGTTTTTAGTCCCCTCTCCGGCAGGATGCCGGGCACCCCTAGGACAAGGCCGGACAAACAGGTTAGCTGTGGCTGTCCTCATAATAACCGAGCCGGTTGGAGAGGTTGAGGGCAGCCTCGCGCAAAGGTTCCAGGTATCCCATCAGGATCTCTTCGCCCAGCCTGACAAAAGGACCGAGGATGTTCAGGGAAAGGTTAACCCTTTTTTCCGCGTTAAATACGGGCACAGAGAGGCTGGAAACGCCGTCGATGCGCTCGCCGAAGCTGGTCGACCACCCCTGCTTGCGGATTAACATCAGCTCTTTGAGCAGGACTTCCCTGCTGGTAATGGTTTTGTTTGTGAGCCTGAACATCTCGATCTTTTCCAAGGCTTCCGCCATCTCTTCGGGGGGCATAAAGGCCAGGAGCAGCTTACCCGGGGAACCGGCGTGCAGCGGCACGGTCACCCCGATGCCGGCCGTATATTTCAGGGGCTGGGGGCTGGGCAGCTCGGCGATGCAGAGGCGGTCGTACCCTTTGCGCACGTAGAGCGTGATGGTTTCATTGGTAAGTTTCCACAGTTTCTCCATGAAGGGATAGGAGATATTGGCCAGCCCCTGGTCGCGGGTGAGCATACTAGAAAACATCCCCATAAACCTCCAGTCCAGGGCGTATCTGGCTGAAAGGGGGTCTTTGGAGACAAAACCTTTCCGCTCCAGTGAGACGAGCATACGCAGCACTGTCGCCTTGTTTAAACCCACTTCTTTGCTGATCTCGCTCAAGGTCCCTTCGCCTTTACCCAGGCAGATGAGAATATCTGCAGCCCGCTCTACGGCGCGGACGCCTCCGGAGTCATTATCATGGGCCTTGGCGGAAGGGATATTTGTTTTTTTCATCTCCCGCTTCAAGGTGAGGCTCCTTTTGTTTCATTAGATGAAACATAGTTTCATTTTAGTTGCAAAAATATTATATCAAATTCTGTTATTGCTATCAAGGCCTAATATTTAAAATTTTAAGCAATTATTTTTATATTTCATTTTATTTCATTTTATTTTCTTTTTACTGCTCCCATTACTGCCGCGGCCCAAAAATAAAGCCGGCTTCGGGTTGCTCTGTATATTATAAAAATGACGGCGCAGACTAGCTTTAGGGGAAAATATGCCAGTTTATTTCCGGAAAAGGGGAGCTGGCTGCGGGAGGTAGATGAAGGTATGGAAGAAACTTTTTTGTTTAAACTTTGGCTTAAATTTATTGCTGCGGCCCTTGCCCTGCTGCTCCTGCTGGGAGGCAGCACGGGCTGCGGGCGCACCGCACCCATTGAGCCTCCCGGGGCGGGATCGCCGGAGCCGCCGCCACTTCCTCCCCAGTTGCAGCGGGAAGGTAACGGCGAACCCCGTATCCTGGTATATGTGGCGGAAGAGGGCGTGGTCAAAGAGATGCCCATGGAGGAATATATCGCCGGGGTCGTTGCCGGGGAGATGGACCCCCGCTGGCCGGTGGAAGCTCTGGCGGCCCAGGCAATTATTGCCCGTACTTTTACGCTGCAAAAGATAGCCGAGGACGGGGGTGTGCCCGAACGCGGCGCCCACGCCTCCACGGATATTGAAGAGTTCCAGGCCTACAGTGCGGCGGATATCAACGAGCGGGTGCGCCGGGCGGTGGAGATGACGCGCGGCGAAGTAGTTTATCACCATGGTGAATTTATCCGGGGCTGGTTCAGTGCCTATGCGGGGCCGCGCACGGCCGAGGCTGATGAAGGTCTGGGTTTTGAGGGAGGCAACCCCCCTTACATCCATATTGTGGAAAGCCCTGCAGCAGGTGTCATCCCCGAGGAGGAGGCCCGGTGGAGCGCTAGTTTCCCCTTGGAGAAGGTGCGCAGCGTAGTCAAAGAGGTCACGGGCCGGGATCCGGGGCCGGTGGAGCGGGTGGAGATCAAGGAGTTTGGGCCTTCCGGCCGGGCCGCCGTCTTCCTGGTCAATAATCTGGAGATTAGCGGCCCGGGGCTGCGGCTGGGTCTGGGAAGCATGGAGATGCGCTCCACCTTTGTGGAGGAGATCAGCCTGGAGGAGGGGTATTTAAAACTCTCGGGCAGCGGCTACGGGCATGGCGTGGGCATGTGCCAGTGGGGCGCCCGCGTCCTGGCAGAAAGGGGCCGTTCCCCGGAAGACATTGTCCGTTACTTCTACAAGGACATCCATATTGCCAGAGTTTGGGAATAGAGAACAGCCCTCTGCTCCTATAAAAAAACTGTGGTCATAACTGTCCTTTCCTGCACATATAATGCAGTGGAGGAGTGGATAATTTATGGAAGAAAACAAATATGGCACCAGGCAGGGGCAGCAGGGGCACCATACCTACCATAAGGTAGTAGTGGATAACCGGGGACGCATAGAGATAAGCGGTGTCCTTAATGTGGACAGTTTTGACGACCAGGAAATTGTTCTGGAAACAGAACAGGGGCTTTTGGCCATACGCGGCGAAGAGATGCATATTAAGCACCTTAACCTGGAACAGGGGCAGCTGCTCATTGAAGGCTTCCTGCTGGAGCTGGCTTACTCGGAGAAAAAAGGCTTCCTGCGTAAAGAAAGGGGCAAATCCTTTTTTGAGCGGTTGTTTAAATGAATGTCCCTCCGCCCTTGAGCCAGCAGCTTTTAGTTTTTGTGGTTATTTTAGCCGGCGGCTGCATTTGCGGGCTATTTTTTGATCTGGCCCGTGCCCTGAAAAAAACCCTGCTGTGGCCAAGCAGCGTTCTTTTTCTGGCCGACCTGCTCATCTGCCTCTTTGCCGCCTTTACCCTTTACCAGTTTCTTTTTTCTTTTCACCAGGGAGAGGTCAGGTTCTATATATACCTCTCTTTTTGTCTAGGCCTTGTCTGTTATTATTATTTTTGCAGTTCTTACCTTTACAAGCAGATGCTGTATATTTTAAAATATGGAATAAGACTGTGGCGCCGGGCCGAGTATTGCCTGCTCAAGGGAAAAGAGGCCTGCCGCAGTTTCTTAAACAAACTGAGAAACGCCGGGGAGTGATTTTGATGCACCGGGTTGTCCCGTACCCGCGGCGCCCCAGGAGGAAGCCGGCCCGCATCCTTTTGACCCTGCTCTTTCTTTTATGTCTGGGTATGGTAGCCTGCCTCTATGCCGGACAGGCTTTTACTTACTGGCAGACCAGGACAGAGTTAAAAAGGCAGCTGGCCCGCCTGGAACTGCTCAAGGAGGAGAACAAGGCTCTTCAGGAAGAGATCCTGCTCTTGCAGGACTATGAATACCTGGAGATCAGAGCGCGCAAAGAATTGGGGCTAGTAAGGCCGGGGGAGATTATTTTCAGCGTAGGGGAATAGGGAGTGAGATTGCTAAATAAAGGCAAATGGTCATTGACAATTTGTCGAAAGGTAATATAATTTATCTTGGGTGGGGATCTATTTTTTATTAAGGAGGATATTTTTTTATCATGTCTTCGCTGTCAGTAGGAAGTATTGTGGAAGGGGTGGTCACGGGAATTACAAATTTTGGTGCATTCGTCTTATTGCCAAACGGAGAAACAGGGCTCGTGCATATTTCAGAGGTGGCCGACAGTTACGTCAAGGATATTCATGACCATTTACAAAAAAAGGACAAGGTCAAAGTAAAAATTCTGTCGGTTAACGGGGACGGTAAAGTAGGGCTTTCCATCAGGCGCGCCCTTAACGAGGGAGAAGGCAGCAACAGGCCCGCGCCGCCGCGCCGCTCTGGCACCCGTGTGGCTGCCTCCAGTGTTGCCTCCTTTGAAGACAAACTGGCCCGCTTTATTAAGGAAAGCGATGAAAAACAGCAGGACTTGCGGAAAAACACCGATGCCAAAAGGGGCGGGGGCAGGAGTTTTCGGCATTATGACCGGGATTACTTTTAAGGAACCCGCTGCGCCGGCCGGTCTGGTTACAGGTTTTAATGCTCTTATCAGCTAAATATCCCTTCTTAAGCTGCCGGGCCGGAGCGTAGTCTTGTTGATATTTAGTAGCGTTATTTAGGAGGAACAATTTGCCGGGAGAAGCTTAGTGCTTACCGCCCGGGAAAATATCAAAGGCACAGCAGAGTGCCTTTTTTTATCTCTATTTCAGGTGTCTTTTTACAGATATGCCGAAGGTGGGATCTTGAAATGGCGGGGAGAAAAATCGGCGCCATTGACCTGGGCAGCAATTCCCTGCGGCTGCTTTTGGCCTTTGCAGACGGGCGGCAGCTTCTGCCCCTGCGCAGTGAACTGGTAGAGACCAGGCTGGGCCAGAAATTGCAGCCCGGCAGGCCCCTTTACCCGCCGGCCAGGGCACGGACACTGGCTGCCCTTGTTCGCCTCTTTCAGCTCATGGAGCAGGAAGGGGTGGAGGCGGGGGAAGTGGTGGCCACCAGCGCGGTACGGGAGGCGGCGGACGGCAGCGCCTTTCTTCAGGAGACAGCGGCCCTTTCCCCTTACCCTGTGCGCCTGTTGACGGCCGGGGAGGAGGCATATTATGGCTTTCGGGGCGCGCTCCACGGCACCGGCACTGCTGTGGGGGCGGAAAAGATCCTGGTCCTTGATTTCGGAGGGCGCAGCAGCGAGTTCTCCTGGCAGCAGGGCGAGAACTTTTGTTACTGCAGCTTGCCCTTTGGCGCTGTGGGGCTGAATGAAGCTTTTTCTGCCGGTCCCGGGCAGGGAGCTAAGGCTGCCGCCCTGCTGCGGCAGCACATTAAAGAGCTCCTTGAGCGACAGGAGGCGCTTATGGCGGCAGTTCCCTTCAGGGAACTGGTGGGACTAGGAGGGACGGTTACTACCCTGGCCATGCTGGCCCATGGTCTTCAGCGTTTTGAAACGGGCTGCGTCCACGGCCTCTCCCTGAGCAGCCCGGTGCTGAGGAACCTGGCAGAGCTGCTGCGGAACTGTACGCCGGCGGAGCGGGCACGCCTGCTGCCTTTTGCTCCGCAGCGTGCTGATATTATCGTTGCCGGGGCGGCGGCTCTCCTTGTCCTGCTGGAGCAGCTGAATAAAGATGGACTCATAGTTTCGGAAAACGGCCTGCTCCACGGGCTGCTCCTGGAATTTATGAATATTTATTCATAATCTGTTTTGAACCCCCCGCCCCTCGACGGCAACGAAAAAAAATTTTTGACATACGCCTGGGAAAAAGCGTATTTTTTAGTTTTACGCGGTATTTTCTTGAGCATTCTGGCCTCTACTGTCACCGGGAAAAATTTCTTTTGCTTCCCTTTTTTGACAGACATTTCCTGGTGATGCCGCTATAATGGGTAATACTACTCTGAATTGCGGGGGATCAGTATGGAGGAGCACTTTAATGCGGAGAAAATGCCTCTGCGTATGCCCGGCTGGATGGAGCGGGTGAAGGGGAAAGCTTTCAGGGGAACGATTACAGGCGCAGCGGTAAAATGGAAGAAGATGGATTTTGTCTGGCTCTGCTGGTTTTTTGTAGCCTTTTTTGTGGGAAGGGCCTCCCTGCTGGGGGAAGTTATGCCCTTTGCCCTGGTTTTCTGGGCGCTGGTGTTGCATAGATCACTGCCCTGGAGATATGGGGTTACCCTGGGTGTGCTGGCCGGCTGGCTGACCGTTGACACAGGAGTATTCCCCGCCTGGGTATTTCCGGCTACCATGCTGGCGTGGCGTCTTCTGGATGGCGCCCTGACGGTCTTCTGCCGGCGGGAAGTATCGCCGGGCCTTACTTTGCCCCTTGCCCTGCTGGCTGTACGTCTGCCCTTTTTCGCTTTTGTTTCCTTTAACAGCTATAAACTTTTTATAACCGGGCTGGAGGTGGGCCTGGCCCTGCTTTTGCCCTCTCTTTTGCTTCCTTTCCTGGAGTCTTTGCGGGCCAAAAAGGGGACAAGGCCGGTGCCGGAGGTTATTGTGGGCCTCACTTTGCTCCTTTTTCTTGTCCTCCTTGGCCTGACCGACCTTTACCTCCCTGCTGAAATTGCCCTTGTCCATGTTGCGGCGCCCTTGCTGGTGCTGTGCGGCGCTTACCTCTTTGGCCCTTTCTGGGGGGTGCTCTGGGGCGTGGTTATAGGCCTCTGTATCAGTTTCTATAACCCGGTGCTGTTGCCTTTTAGCGGTATGCTGGGTCTGGCTGCGCTGGCAGCCGGGGCGCTGCGCGGCCAGAGCCGCATCTTGGTGGCCGGCGCTTATCTGCTCACCCTACGTTTTCTGGCCTATTTTGCCCTGGAAGGAGGCTTTATTTTTACCCATTTAGGGGAAGATCTGGTTGTAGTTCTGCTTTTTTTGTGTATCCCCCGTGCTGCCTGGGAACGGATGGAGCAGCTGGGCAGCTTTTTACCCTACCGCCCGGAAGACGAGGAGCGGCTCCGTTCCGGCATGGCCCTGCGCCTTAAAGATTTTGCCGCGGTTTTTAAAGAGCTGGCGGAAACTTTCCGGCCGGCGGCAGATGCCAACGGAGATAAGGGCGGCGATTTTACCCCGTTGCTGGATTATTTCAGCCGCAGGCTCTGCCATACCTGCGAGTATTTTGAACGCTGCTGGCATACAGATCTGCACAACCAGTACCGCAGGGTTGTCTCCATGCTTGCCGAGGTGGAAAAAGGCGGCGTCCTTTCTGAAAAAATCATACCCCTTAAGCTCAGGCGTTATTGTCCCCGGCAGCGTGAAATGGTGCGGACTATCGGCAACATGCGGGAGATCTGCCGTGTGCACAGCTATTGGGAAGATAAGCTCAAACAGGGACGGGCCCTGGTTTCCCAGCAGCTGGAGGGTATTGCTACGTTGATGCACGACCTGGCCCAGGAAATAAAATTGCAGGCCGGTGAAGGGGCGGCGCCGCAGCAGAGGGAGACATTACTTTATGCCCTGGAGATCGGTGTTGCTCAGGTGGCGCGGGAAGGGCAGAGCGTGAGCGGTGACAGTTATGCCGTCATGCCTTTGAAAGAGGGCAGACAGGCCCTCCTCTTGAGTGACGGCATGGGCTCGGGCAGAGAGGCGCGCCAGGCCAGCCGTGCCACTGTTAAACTCATGGAGCGCCTGCTCGCCGCCGGACTGCGCCAGGAGGTGGTGCTCAGTACCATCAATACGCTGTTGCGCCTGCGCTACCCTTCGGAAAAATTTGCCACCCTCGATCTGGCCCTGCTGGACGGCCGTACAGGGGAGCTGGAACTGTATAAACTGGGTGCCCCCCCGAGTTTCTTAAAAAACGGGGGGGCGACCAAAGTTTTAGGGTCTGGTTCCTTGCCCGTGGGCATCCTTGAAGAGATAACCCCGGAAAAACACCATTGCAAACTGGAGCAAGGCGGTATGCTGGTCATGGTTACGGACGGCCTTCTGGAAACCCCTGCCGGTTACGAAGACAGCTGGCTGGTGGAGGCCCTGGACGGGATCAGACATGACCACCCGCAAATCATCGCTGACCGTCTTATCGAGGAGGCCTGTTACCGTTATGTCAGGGGCGTGCAGGATGATCTTACTGTGCTTGTAGGGCGCTTTCGACCCCTTGCTTAGGCGGGAAACGGCCTGGAACCCCCTGCCGTTTAAATATTTTGGCTCCCGGGGAAGGATTTTCCGGCAAAGATAAAGAAAGTCTAAAATAAAGGGGGCAAATAATAACACCATAACCCGGGAGGTGTTGCTTGAAGATGCCCGCCTTTAGCGATAAAGTGCGAGAAGTTATCCTGCGGGAACAGTTGATTGAAAAAGGGGAGATGGTCATCGTAGCTGTTTCCGGGGGAGCTGATTCCCTTGCTTTATTACACGCCCTTAATGACCTTAGAAGGGAGGAGAGCCTCCCCTTTTTTATCTATGTGGCCCATCTCAATCACGGCTTGCGGGGCCGGGCTGCCCGGGAAGACGCGGCTTTTGTCCGGGAGGAGGCGCGCCGCCTGGGCCTGCCCTGTGCCGTTGGTGAAGTGGAAGCCAGGACCTACAGCCTCCGCTGCGGCCTCTCCCTGGAAGACGGGGCCCGGCGGCTGCGTTACCGTTTCCTTTTACAGCTTGCCCGGCGCACCGGCGCCACACGGGTTGCCGTGGGGCATCACCGCGATGACCAGGTGGAGACACTGCTGCTCCATTTTTTAAGGGGGACCGGCCTGGAAGGCCTTGCCGGCATGAAATATAAGCGTCCTCTGGATGAGGGTATTACTCTGATACGGCCCCTGCTCGAGGTCAGCCGCGAAGAAGTTGAACGGTTTTGCCGGGATAAGGCCCTTACTCCCCGCCTGGATGAAAGCAACCTGGACACGGCTTTTATGCGCAACCGCCTTCGCCTGGAGCTGCTGCCCCTGCTGGAAAAGGAGTACAACCCGGGGGTGCGCCGCGCCCTGCAGCGCCTCTCCCGCCTCCTCTCCCTGGACCGGGATTTTCTGGAAAATCTCTCTACGGCAGCGTTTTCCCGGGTGCTTTTAAAAGAAGGGGAGCATGCTCTTGTCCTGAACGGCAGAGCCCTGTTACTGGAAGATGAGGCTCTGCAGGGCCGCGTCTTGCGGCTGGCCATCAAACGGCTCCTGGGCACGGTACCGCGGGAAGTGAGCCAGGGTCATGTGCGTGCTGCCTTGAAATTGATGCTGGAGGGCTCACCCCATGGTCTTTTATCTCTGCCCGGGGGGTTGCGCCTGGCACGCAGTTATGACAGGTTGACCCTCTCCTATGGCGTACCGCCTGCGGCAGGCCGCTTTGGGCCGTTGAAGCTGACGGTCCCCGGAGAGGTGGCTTTGCCGGGGGGAGAGCTTGTTTTGCAGGCGTGCCTGCTGCCTCCGGAGAGTCTGCAGTGGCCCCCCGATGTAGAGAAAGAGGCCTTCCTGGACTTTGAGCGGGTGGCGCAGCTGTGCCAGGCCGGTGCCGGGGACGGCAGACAGGTGGAAGAAACGGAGCTGCTGGTGCGGACGCGCCTGGAAGGGGACCGCTTCCATCCCCTGGGGGCCCCGGGGCGACGCAAGCTGAAAAATTACCTCATCGACCGGAAGGTTCCCCGGGCTGAGCGGGATGCTCTGCCTCTGGTACTTGCTGGTGAGGAGATCATCTGGGTGGTGGGGCGAGAGGTTTCTCACCGCTGTCGGATCACTCCCCGGACAAAACAGGCCCTTCTGTTGCGGCTGACCCGGAGAGAATAACGGAGATAACGGCAGGCAGGAGCCTGGGGCCGGTGGAAAAGATTTCTCCGGTATGTTGGCTTTGTCCTAGAAATTGCAGGAGCAAGATCAAGCATTATTGTTGCCGAAAGGGGCGCTGAAAAAATGACGGGGCGGACGAGGGTTTTACTGAGCAAGGAAGAGATCCAGGAAAAGGTCAAGGAGCTGGCTGCCATCGTTTCCCGGGATTACCGGGATAAAGATCTGCTTCTGGTCTGTGTGTTAAAGGGAGCGGTTGTTTTTCTCTGCGACCTTTTGCGTTCTCTGGAGATAGGGGCGGAGATAGATTTTATGGCTGTCTCCAGCTACGGCAATGCCAGCATTTCCTCCGGGGTAGTGCGTATTCTTAAAGATCTGGACCGCAGTATCGATCAAAAAGACGTGCTGATTGTGGAAGATATTATCGATACAGGCCTGACCCTGAGCTATTTAAGGGAAAACCTCCTTTCCCGCAATCCCCTGTCTTTACGCATTATTACCCTGCTGGATAAGCCGGAGCGCCGCATCGCCAAAATTGAACCGGACTACTGCGGCTTTTGTATTCCTGATGAATTTGTGGTTGGTTACGGCCTGGATTATCAGGAAAAATTCCGCCATCTGCCGGATCTTTGTGTTTTACTTGAGTTTGAGCCCTAAGTATGTTACAATCAAACGGCAACGTTGCGCCGCGCCGTGGCGGCGCAATATATTTGCCCTGGCAGCTGCTTTACCTTTACAAGTACAGGTACAGGGCAATCCCATGGCAAAGGAGGGCCAGAGGAGATGAACAACCGCTTTCTGCGCCAGGTTACTTTTTATCTGCTCGTTTTTATGATTGTCATTGCCCTGATCCAGACTTTCAGCCGTGCGCCGGAAACGGTGCGCGATATAAAATATTACCCCGATTTTATCCAGCTGATTGAAAAAAGGCAGCTAGCCGAGGTAAAGATTGTAGGGGACAATATTGAAGCCGTGCTTAAGGAAGGAGGCAGGGTCCGTACCTTCAGGCCCCCGGACGATGAACTGACGGCCAGGCTGATCGCCAACGATATCCCCTTTGAACAGCATCCCCAGCCCGAGCCTCCTTGGTGGTCCACGCTGCTTACGTACCTTATTCCCTTTATCCTCATCATCGGACTCTTCTTTTTCTTTATGCAGCAGACCCAGGGCGGCGGCAACCGGGTAATGAATTTTGGTAAAAGCCGCGCCCGCCTGCACGACGGGGAACGCAAAAAAGTAACCTTTGAACATGTGGCCGGCGCCGACGAGGAAAAAGCCGAGCTGCAGGAGATCGTGGATTACCTTAAAGATGCCAAAAAATTTACGGAACTAGGTGCCCGTATTCCCAAAGGCGTGCTGCTGGTAGGCCCGCCGGGGACGGGCAAGACGCTGCTGGCCCGGGCTGTGGCCGGGGAGGCGGGAGTCCCCTTTTTCAGCATCAGCGGTTCCGATTTCGTGGAGATGTTTGTGGGTGTGGGCGCTTCCCGGGTGCGCGACCTTTTCGACAACGCCAAGAAAAATGCCCCCTGTATTGTTTTTATTGACGAGATCGATGCCGTGGGGCGTCAGCGCGGCGCCGGACTGGGCGGAGGGCACGATGAGCGGGAGCAGACCCTCAACCAGCTCCTGGTAGAGATGGACGGTTTCGATATTAATGAAGGGGTTATCGTGCTGGCGGCCACAAACAGACCCGACATCCTCGATCCGGCCCTTTTGCGGCCCGGGCGTTTTGACCGGCAAATTACCGTTAATTTCCCCGATGTAAAGGGGCGGGAGGAGATCCTTAAAGTCCACACTAAGGGCAAGCCTCTGGCCAAAGATGTAGATCTCAAGGTGCTGGCGCGGCGTACACCCGGCTTTACGGGGGCGGACCTGGAGAACTTGGTCAACGAAGGGGCTTTGCTCGCGGCCAGACGGGGCCGCAAGACCATCTCCATGGTCGAGCTGGAAGAGGCCATTGACCGTGTGATCGCAGGGACGGAGAAAAAAAGCAGGGTCATCAGCGATTTTGAGAAAAAGATTGTGGCGTATCACGAAGCGGGCCATGCCCTGGTGGGCTATCTGCTGCCCCATACGGACCCGGTGCACAAAGTTTCCATTATTCCCCGGGGACGGGCCGGAGGTTATACACTTATGTTGCCGGAGGAAGACCGCTATTATATGACCCGTTCAGAGCTGCTGGACAGGGTTTCCGCGTTGCTGGCGGGGCGGGTGGCGGAACAGGTGGTCTTTGACGAGATCAGCACCGGGGCCCAGAATGACCTGGAACGGGCCACCTCCATTGTGCGCCAGATGATTATGGAGTACGGCATGAGCGATGAGCTCGGGCCCATTACCCTTGGACATAAGCACGATCAGGTTTTCCTGGGCCGGGATCTGGGGCGGGAGCGTGACTTCAGCGAGGAGATTGCCCGGGCCATCGACAAGGAGATCCGGCGGACCATCGACCGTTGCTACCATAAGAGCGAGGAGCTGATTATGCAGCACCGGGAAAAACTGGACAGGCTGGCGGAGATGCTGCTGGAGAAAGAAACCCTGGATGCGGCAGAGATCGAAGCGCTGATCGAGGGTAAGGACCTAGCCGAACTGGAACGGGCCAAAGGAGGGCAGGCCCCGGAAGCGGAAAAAGAACCGGAAAAAAAGAAAAAGACGCGCAGCAGCCGTGTCAAGGTGATCCTGCGGCCGGAAAAAGGCGACTTCAGCAAACCTAAAGAAGAAATATAAAAGGACGGAAAAAGGGAAGCAGACAGGGGGCATTGCCTGAAAGCAAAACCGGGGAAAAATCCCGGTTTTAATTTTTTCGGGAAATTTAATTTTTTCGGGAAAATAGACAGAATAGTAAAAATGTATTTTTCCGTGCAAATCTTACCTGGAGTTAGCAGGAATTTTATCCTGCATAGAGAATAGGGTATATAGGCCTGAATGGGTTTATAAAGGAATATATATGGTTTTGAGATAAAATCATGGCAGGAAAGGGGGGGACTGCCGCAAAAGCAAGGGTTTTCAGACACCGGGTTTGTTGAAAACCGGTAGTTGCCGGCCGGTTATTATAAACAGGCAAAGATAAATATTTTTTTAGGAGGTTTTGTAATGCCACTAGATCCGACCAAGCATGCTGACTGGGAAATTGCCGAAGAGGCGGAGTCAAGGATGAAGACAGTTTACCAGCTTGGAGAAGAGCTGGGACTAGAAAAAGAAGAGCTTTTGCCCTATGGCCATTACGTGGCCAAGCTGGACTACCAGAAAATCCTGAATCGCCTTAAGGATCGTCCTGACGGCAAATACATCGATGTTACGGCCATTACCCCCACTCCCCTTGGTGAAGGGAAATCCACCTCCCTTGTGGGCTTGGTCCAGGGGATGGGCAAGCGGGGCAAGAACGTTATCGCTGCTATCCGGCAGCCTTCCGGCGGGCCCACCATGAACGTGAAAGGCTCGGCCGCCGGCGGCGGGCTGGCCCAGTGCATCCCCCTCACCGAGTTTTCCCTGGGTCTTACCGGCGACATCAATGCCGTAATGAACGCCCACAACCTGGCCATGGTAGCCCTTACCTCCCGCATGCAGCATGAATTCAACTACAGCGACAAATTCTTGGCCAAAATGGGTTTGCGGCGCCTGGATATCGACCCGCGCAATGTGGAGATGAAGTGGGTGATGGACTTCTGCGCCCAGGCCCTGCGCAATATTACCATTGGCAGGGGCGGCAGGCAGGACGGCTTTATGATGGATTCGGGCTTTGCCATTGCCGTTTCTTCCGAAGTTATGGCCATTCTCTCCGTAGCCACCGACCTCAAAGATATGCGCGAGCGCATGAGCAGGATCGTCGTTGCCTACGATAAGAAGGGCAACCCCATCACCACCGCGGACCTGGAGGTGGACGGCGCCATGACCGCCTGGATGGTGCAGGCGATCAAACCCAACCTCATGCAGACCCTGGAAGGACAGCCTTGCCTCGTCCATGCCGGTCCCTTCGCCAATATTGCCATCGGCCAGAACTCCATCATTGAAGACCGCGTCGGCCTCAAACTGGGCGATTATCTCTGCACCGAGTCAGGTTTTGCTGCCGATATCGGCTTCGAAAAGTTCTGGAACTTGAAGTGCCGCATCTCCGGCCTGAAACCCCACTGCGCTGTGCTGGTGGCCACGATTAGGGCCCTGAAGTGCCACGGCGGAGCTCCCATCCCCATCCCCGGACAGCCCCTCGACCCCGGCTACAGCCAGGAAAATGTGGAGTGGGTAGAAAAAGGCTGCGAAAACCTGGTCCACCTCATCAACGTGATCAAGAAGTCGGGGATGAGCCCTGTGGTCTGCATCAACGCCTTTTATACGGATACAGAAAACGAGATCAAGGCCGTGCGCCGCATTGCCGAAGCAGCCGGCGCCAGGGTGGCCCTCTCCAAGCATTGGCAGTACGGCGGCGAAGGTGCCCTGGAGCTGGCCGATGCTGTCATCGAAGCCTGCGAAGATAAGAACGAGTTCAAGTTCCTCTACGAGTTGAGCGAGCCCCTGGGCCAGCGCATCTACAAGGTCGCCACCGAAGTTTACGGTGCCGACGGTGTAGATTATTCGGCCGATGCCATGGCCAAGCTGAAGAGGATGGAAGCGGATCCGGACATCTCCAGCATGGGCGTCTGCATGGTGAAGACACACCTCAGCCTCTCCGACAACCCTAACCTCAAGGGTGTACCCAAGGGTTGGAGGCTGTTTGTACGCGATATCCTCACCTTTAAAGGCGCCGGCTTCGTTGTCCCTGTGGCCGGCACCATCAACCTCATGCCCGGTACCGGCTCCAACCCGGCCTACCGCCGCATTGACGTTGATGTGGAAACGGGCAAAGTAAAGGGCCTGTTCTAAACCTAAAACTTGGGGCTTGTCTAAACCCGAGAAATATTATATGATGATGGTAAAAAAGGGAGAGCCGCCCTTGCCGTCGGCTCTCCCTTAAACCCGGTTTTCCGGTTGTTTGATGGCAGAGTAGGTATTATGCGTCAAGTGCTAAGGGATGGGAAGTTGCCCTTAGACGAAAGGCATGGGGTGGTATGCCTGCGACATAATACCGCGTCCGCTGTTACACAAGAGTAAAAGCCAGCACCTCTTTTCTCTTGGATGTGGCAGCCCTGCCCATCCTTAGAGAAAGGAGGTGTATTTTTGTGAAGCTCAATATAACTACGCAGATGCTGACGCGTATGGCTTTGCTGGTCGCCCTGAATATTATCCTGGCCCGTTTATTAAGCGTACGGGTGCCCATTGGCGGAGCGGAGGGCCTGCGCATCGGTTTTGGCTCCCTGCCCGTAATCTTTGCTGGGGTTTTTATGGGCCCTCTAGCGGGAGGCATTGTGGGGGCGGTAGGTGACCTCATTGGTTACTTCATCAACCCCATGGGTGCTTACATGCCTCATTTTACCCTGACAGCGGCCTTGCGGGGCATTATCCCGGGCTTGGTGATCCTACTCTTTGCCCGGGGCAGGAAAGAAGTGGGGATCTTCCCCCTTTTCCTGGCCGTATGCATTACCCTGGTAGTGGTGGATATATTCCTAATCCCCTACTTTATTGAAACGCTCTTTGGGGTTTTCCGGGCCGTGCTTGTACCTCCCCGTATTGTTCAGAACATTATTACTATCCCCGCGTATACAGTACTGCTCTTTGCCCTGGGACGGGCCATGGAAAGGGTTTTGCCCCCTGTGCCGGGGCAGGCCGCCCTGCATTTGACTGCTAAAATATGGTAGTATGGGTAGCGACAGCGCAGGCCTGGGGCCTGCGCTTTTTTTTATGGGACAGCCCCCTACCCGCTGTGTATCAACGCAACGCTGCTTGGTGCGGGGGGGGAGCCACGTGAGGGGTTTTCCCTGTTGCCTTAAAAAACAAGGAATTCGGGCAGGAAGAGCAAAAGGGCATGGAGCAGGGAAACGCTTAAGAGGTTGCGGCTGCGCTGGTACAGGTAAGCGAGGGTTAGGGCGGTCAGGGGGTAAAAGAAAAACGCTTCCAGGGCTTTATCTGGGGGAAAAGGAAAACCGTAAGCAAAATAGGATGTTGCCGCCAGGGGCAGGGTAAAAAGGGCGACGGAGAAGAGCAGGCCCGCCGTCTCTCCCCAGAGGCGTTCCAAAAAGGTCTGCAGATAGCCCCGCCAGAAAAACTCTGCGGCAAAGGCATAAATAAAAAGGAAAATAAATTGTTGTGCCGCTGTATTAAGGGCGTTAAGGGGGATATTAATCCCGCTGGGAAATTTTAAGGTGGTAAAAATAAAAATGATAAAGAAGACTACAGGGACGACAAGGATTCCCCGCAAAGATTCCCTTATTTTAAAGCTCAGGAGAAAGTACCGATTTTCCGTAAATTGCTTGAGGTGCAGGAGCAGCAGCGCCAGTAAAATAAAGTAGTAGATGACGATTGTTTCCGTGCCCACGGAAACAGCTTTAAACGTGGGCAGTCTGCCCCCCCAGCCTGCCGCCACAAGGGCCGCTAGGGAAAAAGCGGCGGTTAACCTTTCCTTAAAGGTCGGTTTAAGGGCATAAAGGCGTTTTAACCTCTGAGTGGGGTGCAGGTCCATGGTCATGAGGTAGATGGTGAGCAAAACGGTTAAGATTACCAGGCTGAAAAAAATAAGCAGCCGCCGGTTGGACATATTTACGCTGTAGTCCGAGGGCAGGATGCTCTCTCCGTCCCCGGTGTAGATACAGACGGCCTCAGGCGGCGGCAGGAAGGTGCGGGGGTAGATGATGCCCTGCAGCTCCGGCAGGCGGATCAGGGGGCGGGCCGCCGCCAGGATACGGCTCTGCAGAGCGGAATTTTCCATGGGCAGAAAGAGGGTATCGCCCTTAAGCTCGTTGTAGATCTCGCTGTTGAGCGTCAAAAAAAAATCTTCCAGGTAAAGGCGGCGCGGCGACCCTGCTTCTTTCAGGTAGCCGCCGTTGCTCTGGACAACAACACCTACGAGGCGTTTGTCCAGGTAAACAGGAGCGATGTAGCTTTCGCCGCGCAGAGAGACGGTGAAGTCGGGGGTCTGGAAAGTCCAGGGCTCACTGCGGTAGATCTCCTTTATGGTAAAGCGCAAAGGAGGCACTCCCAGAGCGTAACTGCCTCCCGCAGCCAGGTAAAAGGCTGCGACGCTGCTGATGACGATCAGGGAGAAAACAAGCATGAAAACAGCTAGAGGATTTAACTTAAAGGCATGTCTCATCCCTCTCCCTCCTGCTTTGCCAAGGTCCCGCCCTTTGTCCTGCTGGCAACCGGGCATGCCGCCCAGATTATTATTCTACATATTTCCGCAAATTCCTCCCTGCCTTAAGAGATCTTTCCAGGAGATATCGGACGGCAGCTTTGACTTTTAATTGCGGCCCCTAAATTTCTCCTTTTTTCTTTGCAGGAAATGGTGTAAACTTAATAGCGGAAAAATAGGCGGCTAAATTTTGGCGCCCGGGACCGTAGCTCCATACTTAAATATAAAGAGGTGGTTGGCTTGCTTCTTGTGATGGACGTGGGTAATACGAACATTATGCTGGGGATTTACGAAGGGGAGACGCTGAAGAAATGGTGGCGTATTTCCACGAACAAGGAGCAGACCGATGATGAATACGGGGTGATCGTGCGCAATCTTTTTCAGCAGAGCGGCTTGGAAGCAGAAAATATCCGCTCCATCGTCATCTCCTCCGTGGTGCCGCCGCTGCGTTATCCCCTGGAAAAGATGGCGGAGAAATATTTCCAGATATCGCCCCTTATTGTTGGCCCGGGGATCCGCACCGGCTTGAATATCCTCATGGATAACCCCCGGGAGCTGGGCGCGGACCGCGTCGTAAATGCCGTAGCAGGCATCGAGCTCTATGGCGGCCCCCTGATTATTGTGGATTTCGGTACAGCAACAACTTTCTGTGCCATTTCGGAGAAAAATGAATATTTAGGAGGTGCCATTGCGCCCGGTATCGGTATTGCCACAGAAGCCCTCTTCCAGAAAGCGGCCAAGTTGCCCCGGGTGGAATTCGTCAAGCCGCAGCGTGTCATCGGCAAGGATACGGTTACGAGCATGCAGTCAGGCATCTATTACGGTTTTGTGGGGCAAGTGGATGGCATTGTGAGGCGCATGATCCGGGAGTTTGGGCGTAAACCCTTTGTGGTAGCCACGGGGGGGCTGGCTGGCCTTATCTCCCGGGAATCGGAGACAATTGAGGAAGTGAACTATTTCCTCACGTTGGAGGGGCTGCGCATCATTCACGAGCGGAATAATCCCCAGACTTGAGGACCGTTTTTTATATTTTATTTTAAAGCAAGCAGGAAAAAGGAATAAGAGAAAGAACTACTTTATATGTATGTTAAAATAGCGGAATTATGGCTGAAAATAAATGTATATCGAAATAATTGCAATGAATCGAAGTTTTTATAGATTGCGAAATGTATAAACAATAAGTTGACAAGGGGGTGAGGCGCGGTGGATGATTATATTACGAAGATTGTTTTCCGCTACATCCTGCTGGTAATCCTGCTCTATGGTTTTTACATTGTGCTGCACGGGCACCTCTCGCCCGGAGGAGGATTTGCCGGTGGTATGGTCATAGGTATGGGCTTATTGTTGTATTTCCTCATTTTCGGCTTCGAGGCGAAAGCCAAGCTGCGTCGCCTGCCCATTGATGTGGCTACGATCATGATTGTGGTAGGAGGAACCATTGAAGGATTAAAGTTCCTCCTTCCGAAGGAACTCGTAGGCCAGGTGGGAGCCCCCGGCACGCTTTTCAGCGTCGGCATTATCAGTGTTGTCAACTTTGGTATCGGTCTGCTGGTGGCCAGCACTATCCTCAGCATCTTTTACCTGCTCGTGGAGGGGGAATTTTGATGGATTTTTCCAGGCTCATGCTTAATTATCCCTATTTTATCTCTATCATCCTTTTTTGCCTGGGCTGCCTCTGTATCCTGACGCAGCATAACCTGATCAAGAAAGTGATCGGCATTAACATCATGGAAACGGGGATCTTCCTCTTTTTTATCGCCGTGGGCAATATTGAGGGAGGCGTGGCTCCTATTTACGATCCGGCCCTGCCGCAGGAGATTATCTATATAAATCCCCTGCCTTCTGCCCTCATGCTTACCGGGATTGTAGTAAGTTTCAGCGTTACTGCCTTTGCTTTGGCAATTATTGTTAAACTTTATCAGTTTTACGGTACAGTGTATGCGCCGGATATTATGCGAATGAGGTGAGGGTGCCGTGGAGCATTTCCAGAAACTTATGCCCTTTAGCGTTGTTATTGTTCCTTTATTGGTCGGCTTCACCCTGGCACTGTTCGCCCGTTGGAAGAGGGAGGTTTGCGGTTATCTCGCCCTGGGTGGGGTGGCCTATGCCTTTATCATCAGCCTTGTGCTTACAGGCCGTGTCTTTCAAGGAGAGCTTATCCACTATCACGTGAGCAACTGGCTACCGCCCTGGGGCATTGAGCTCTTAATCGACGAGCTGGGGACCATGATGCTCTTACTTCTGACGGGCTGCTCCCTTTTAATCCTGCTTTTCAGCCTCAAGTCGCTGTCCAAAGAAATCCCCGAGGAGGCCACGGGGTGGTATTATACGCTCTACCTTTTGACCCTTACGGCCATGATCGGCATGGTTGTGACCAATGACCTCTTTAACCTGTACGTCATGGTAGAGGTGACAGGGTTGGGGGCTTGCGGCTTGGTGGTGGCAAAGGGCGAAAAGCTTTCGACGGAAGCAAGCCTGCGTTACCTCATGCTGGCAACGCTGGGCTCGGGCTTTCTCCTTTTTGCCATCGGTTTTCTCTACCAGGTCACGGGCAATTTGAACATCTCTTATGTGGCAGCGGAGCTGGTAAGGGTGAGGGAGCAATACCCTTTTCTGATGTGGGCCACCATGAGTTTTATCACCGTGGGCCTTGGTGTAAAATCAGCCCTCTTCCCCCTTCATATCTGGCTCCCCGACGCCCATTCCTCTGCCCCTGCACCCTCTAGCGCTGCCCTCTCCGGGCTGGTAGTAAAGGTTTATATTGTGGCCATGCTGCGTATCTACTTCATGGTTTTTGGCTTTGAAGTTTTTCATGAAACCTACATGCGCTATCTTATCTTACTCCTCGCCTCCCTGGCCATCCTGGGCGGCTCTCTTTTCGCCTTCGTCCAGCTCAACCTAAAACGGCGCCTTGCCTACTCTACGGTGGCACAAATTGGTTATATTTTCCTGGGGTTTAGCCTGGGCACAAAATGGGGTGTCGTAGCGGCGCTGCTCCATATTATCATCCATGCGTTTATGAAGTGCTGTCTCTTCCTTGCGGCGGGGGCAATCTACTACCAGACTGGCCGCAAGAAGGTGACGCATTTTAGCGGCCTGGGCTATAGTATGCCTGTTACAATGGCTGCCTTTACGGTGGCCTCCCTCTCCATGGTGGGTATCCCCCTTTTTGGTGGGTTTATTACCAAGTATGGCCTGGCTATGGGCAGCCTGGAAGCAGGTAATCCCTATTTTATCATCTTGATCGTCATCAGCGGCCTGCTCAACGCCGCTTATTATTTCCCCATCGTCTGGCAGGCCTATTTTACCTCTGGCCATAATGTGAAGCTTGAGCTGGATAAGGTGCCTGTGGTTATGCTCATACCCGTCTTCTTAATGGCCCTGGGGATCCTGTACATGGGCATTTTCCCCGGCGGTACCCTAGAATTTCTGGAGAGGGCCGTCAATAGGTTAATAATTATGTAACCAATCTTGATCCGGGGTGATTCAATGTTAAACCGTCTTTTATTCAAACGCTTCACCAGGGATTTACCCGGCTCTATGCTGATTATGTCCATGCTGATGGGGCTCTGGCTCCTTATCTCCGGCAGCTTTGACTGGCAGCATTTTGTTACCGGGATATTTCTCATGGGGCTGCTCACCCTGTTCTGGGCCCAGATGACCGTTGAGGAGGTGGGCAAAACCCGTTTTAGCTGGCACCAGTTAAAACTGCTGCTCCGCTACGTGGCCTTTCTGGAGCTGGAGATATTAAAGGCGAACTTTATTGTGGCCTATATTGTGCTCAGTCCTAAGATGCCTATCTCTCCTGGGCTAATCGTCCTCCAGTGCAACTTAAAGAAAGACCTGACGCGGGTGCTCTACGCCAACTCCATTACCATGACGCCGGGGACGATTACCGTTGACCTGGAGGGAGACCGCCTGCTGGTGCACGGCATGACCAAGCACCATGCCTTTGGGGTGCGCAGCTGGTACCTGTATGATATCATTAAAGATCTGGAGGAGAGTGCTGTAGATGATTGATACGTCTTTGAACGTCATCGTAGTCTGCCTGGCTTTGCTGGGCGTCCTTTCCCTCTATCGTGCGCTGAAAGGGCCTACGGCCATGGATCGCGTTGTGGCCATGAATATGATTGTGACCATGGTAGTCTGCTATACGATCATTTTTTCTTACCAGAACCGCAATTATCTTTACCTGGATATTGCCCTAGTCTTTATCCTGGCCGCCTTTATCGGCACCCTTTGCGTCTTGAAGTTCCTGCGGGAAGGGCGGCTGCTCTAAATTTGTCAGGCTTGAAACGTGTCAGGGGGAAGTGGGCCTTGCGGTTTTAGAATGTTAGAGAATAGAGGAGTGGACCTATGCTTTCTCTGCTAAGAGATATCCTGGTGCTTGTCTTGTTGTTCGGCGGGCTGTTTTTCCTTGTGGTCGGTGTCATCGGGCTGATCCGCCTGCCCGATATTTACAACCGTCTTCATGCCCTGGGCAAGTGCGATACCATGGGCGCCGGTCTTATCGTTCTAGCCATGATCCTCATTGTCCCGGGCATGACCAATGTGATCAAGTTAATCCTGATGGAGATCTTCATCCTGGTAATTAACCCTGTGGTTACGCACCTAACAACAAAGACTGCTTATGTGAGGGGTACCCCGCTGGTGGAAAACAGCTTTGTTATTAATGCCTACTATGAAGAAGATGAAGATGAAGGGGAGCTTTTCCGGGGAGGGGATGGTGTTTAAATGGTAGTCTTTAATGAAATAATGCTTTTTGTCCTGCTTTTGCTGCTGGTCCTGGCAGCCCTCTCCGTTTTTATCTTTGAAGACCTCCTTTATGTGGTAATCATCTTCAGTGGTTACAGTACCATCATGTCCCTGGTTTGGCAGCAGCTCAACGCTCCTGATATTGCCATAACGGAGGCAGCTGTAGGCGTCGGCGTTTCCATATTAATGATTACCGTGGTAACCAAGGTGGGGAGGCGGCCGAAATGACAGTTAACTGGCAAGAAGTCATCTATGTGGGTATGATCGTCCTGTTGGTCGTGGTCGTGGCTATGGTCCTGTTTATGACCGTGCTGGAGATGCCGGCTTACGGCGTGCTGGAAAATCCTACCAATAATTATGTGATGCGCCGGTATGTGGACGTGGGGGTGGCAGAAAGTGGCGGTTACAATTATGTAACCAATATTCTCCTCGATTACCGGGGCTATGATACGCTGCTTGAAACGACAGTGATCTTTACCGCCGTCATGTGCATTATGGTTGTCTGGGGCGTAAAAAGCGGCGGGAAACATTAGGAAGGAAGCAAAAGAAGCAAGGGGTGTTGGCCTTGGAGATCTTTTCAAATTTGCCGTTGCTGGCAGTGCTTATTCCTGTGCTGGGTTCTATCTTACTGCTTTTTGTCCCTGAAAAAAACGATTACGTGCGAAACCCCCTGGCCTTTGCGGTTAGCTTTGTAACGGCCCTTGTTGTCGTCTCCGTGGTGCGGCTAGTGCTGCAGGGGCATATCGTCTGCCACAGGCTTGTGGAGATATTGCCCGGTCTGGAGCTTTCTTTCCGCGTGGACCCGCTGGCTGCCCTCTTTGGCGGGGCTGCATCGGTCCTCTGGGTTTTTGCCGTCCTCTATTCCACTGGCTATATGGCCCACGAGCATAACCGCAGGCGTTATTTCATCTATTATTTGCTATCTCTGGGCATTACCATGGGCATTGCTTTCGCTGCCAACCTTTTTACTCTCTATCTCTTTTATGAATTGCTGACCCTTGCCACTTACCCTCTGGTGGTGCATGAAGGCAATGAGGAGGCCCAGAAGGCCGGTATCCGCTACATCATCTACAGCTTCTTCGGAGCCGGGCTGATCCTCTACTCCCTCTTTATTACCTACGGCCTGGTAGGCACCCTTTCCTTTACCCAGGGCGGGATCATGGCCGAGGTCGCCCGCACCGCCCCGCTCTTGCTTACAACTGTTTTTGTGGCCTATATCCTTGGTTTTGGTGTCAAGGCGGCCATTATGCCCCTCCATTCCTGGCTTCCTTCTGCCATGGCGGCCCCTACCCCCGTCAGCGCCCTGCTCCATGCCGTTGCCGTGGTGAAGTCAGGTGTCTACGGCATCTTAAGAGTAATGTATTCTATCTTTGGCACGGAAACCATGGCAGAGCTCAACCTGGGGATTATCGTGGCGGTACTGGTTTCTTTTACCATTATCCTCTCGTCCATTATTGCCTTGCGCCAGGATGTCTTAAAAAGAAGGCTTGCTTACTCCACGATCAGCCAGCTGGGGTATATTACGCTGGGGGCCGGCCTCCTTACGCCGCTAGGCCTAAGCGGCGGCCTGCTCCATATTATCAACCATGCCCTGCTTAAGATTACCCTCTTTTTCTGCGCTGGGGCCATTATTACCGTTACGGGGAAAAAATATATCAGCGAGCTGAAGGGTGTAGGCAGGCGTATGCCCATTACCATGCTTGCTTTTACCGTGGGTGCCGTGGGGATGGTGGGCATTCTGCCGGTAAACGGCTTTATTTCCAAGTGGTACCTTATGGGCGGCAGCCTGGAAGCGGGTATGCCCATCTTTATTATTATTTTGATTGCCAGCGCACTTTTGAACGCCGCCTATTTTTTCCCCATTGTGACGGCCGCTTTCTTTAAAAAAGGAGATTTCGAGGCGCCGCCGCAAAGAGGCGAGGCACCCCTCTCGATGCTGGTGCCCATAGCCCTCCTCGCCGTGCTCTCGTTGGTGGTTGGTTTCAAACTCGATCTGACCGTACCCTTTGTGGAGATGGTAGTGCAGTACCTTTATTAAGCATAAAGCTCAATGTTTGGGGGCTGGAATTCAGCAGTCAGGGTTCATAAGAAGAAAAAGATATATCTTTGTAGCAGGTTAGGTCGAAGTATAGTGAGAGTTGGGCATCTAGCAGGTTAAACGGAGCATTTCTGGCAAATTAAACGCAGCATTTTACCAGGCATTCTGAATTCTGACTGCTGAATTCTGAATACCTAAACTATCCGCGTATGGACTGGGGGGATGTATATGACACAAGGTTATGATCTTTCCGTGTTGCCGTTACTGGCGGTGCTGCTTCCTGCCTGCGGCGCCGGCGTCACTGCTCTTGTCTCCTTTTACTCGGCATGGTGGCGCAACTTCACGGCTACGGTGGTTACGGCTGCCACCCTTGTGGCCGTGGCGGCTATGTACCCGGCGGTTGTGGTGCAGGGGCGCGTCCTGGAGTACCAGCTGCTGAACATCGTTTCGCCTCTTAATCTTACCTTCCGTGTCGATAGCTTTAGCTTTATTGTGGCCGTAATCGCTTCTTTCGTCTGGCTGGCGGCGACCATCTACGCCCTGGCGTACATGGAACATGAAGAAAACAGGCCCCGCTTTTTCACCCTGCTGCTCCTGACCATGTCCGGAACAATTGGTGTCCCCCTGGCTGGCGATTTCTTGAGCCTGCTCCTCTTCTTTGAGGTTATGTCTCTGGCCTCCTATGTGCTGGTGGTGCATACGCAGACGGAGGAAGCCTACAGCGCAGGGGATCTTTACCTCTACCTGGGTGTGGCAGGGGGCATGAGCATCCTTGCCGGGCTGGCCTTTTTATACTTCCGCAACGGTACCCTGGCCATTATGCCTGCGACCCTGGTGGTGCAGGGTATGGACGTGGTCATACCCCTGGCCGCCATCCTGATGATTGTCGGTTTTGGCATCAAGGCGGGCATGGCGCCCCTGCATATTTGGCTGCCCCGGGCCCACCCGGTGGCTCCGGCTCCTGCAAGCGCGCTCCTTTCCGGGATTATGATTAAAACCGGCGCTTACGGGATTATCCGCGTGATCAACGTCCTCCTTGTCCCTGCGGCAGGGGCCGGTGCTCTGGAATCGATCAAGGGGATGTATCAAGAGTTCTGGTCTATGGTTTCAAATATGGGTTACGTTATTATCTGGATCGGCATCATAACCATGTTTATGGGTGTAATCCTAGCTGTTATCCAGGAAAATATCAAAAAAATGCTTGCCTGCAGTAGCATCAGCCAGATGGGCTTTATCCTTGTGGGCATCGGCGTGGCCGGCTACCTCAAGTATGAAGGGGCCATGGGTATGGCTGGCGCTTCCTACCATATTATCAACCACGCCCTTTTCAAGTCATGCCTCTTCTTGGCCGCTGGCGTCATTGCCTACAAGCTGGGAGAATTAAATATGTACAACCTGGGGGGGTTATGGAAAAAGCTGCCCTTTACCACCCTGGTAGTCATCATTGCTTCCCTGGGTATCGCCGGTTTTCCCTTTTTCAACGGTTATGCCAGCAAGACCCTCTTGCACCACGCCATGGTGGAAGCCTACGAGCATTACGGTGTCAAGGCGCTCCTGGAGGCGGAACGTATTTTTATGCTCAGCGCGGCAGGGACGGTGCTCTATTACCTCAAGTTTATCTACCTGGTTTTTCTGCGCCGCCCCCCTGACGAGATGGCGGCGAAGATCGAGGGGATCAAGGGCGAGCCCCGGGCCATGAAGCTTGGTATGGCCATGCTGGCGGTGATGATCGTCTTTATCGGCATAAACCCGGGGTTTTTGCTCAGTGAGCTGATTGTTCCCACGGTATATTCCTTTGCTTTTGCCCCGTCCTTTATTGAGCACCATGTGGTGGGCATAAATTTCTTTACGGCAGGCGATATCCTCTCCTCTCTGGTGGTCATCGGCCTGGGCAGTATCGCTTTTGCCATCGGCGTAAAAACAGGGTTGTTCAAGACATCCATCCCGGCCTGGCTGGGACAGGAGTTTTTCGCCACGCAGTTGGGCAAACTGCTGGCTGCATGCTGGAACGGGCTGAGCAATGCCGTGATGAAGGTCCTTGCCTTTGGCGGCGCTATTTTCCGCCGTATTTTCCGCTCAAGCTTCACGGCCCTGCAGTCATTGGATTACCGTCCCGGCAGTTCCGGTGCGTTCCGGACCTTTAACCTCACCAACTTGGATTTTGACGTTATTCTCATTATGGGTATTCTAGCCGCGGCCCTGGGGGTGTTATTTTACCTGCAGTTCAGGGTCTTGGGCATAGGCTTCTAAGGCCTTTTACAGGACTGTATTTAAGTAAACTTTAAGTTTTAAGTTAGGAAAGGCAACCCGGCCTGGCCGCATTGGCGGCCAGGCCGGATATTTTCAGACTGCCCTAAAGTCTCAGGAAGCCTTGCTAAAATGAAGGCCGTTTTCTCCGGCAGTGACAACGACATGGTCCCCTGCACCAAAGTCCCCCCGCAGCAAACGGTGGGCCAGGGGCGTCTCCAGTTCTTTTTGGATGGCACGTTTTAAGGGCCTGGCCCCGTAAACAGGGTCATAACCCACCGTGGCCAGGTATTCCTTGGCCTCATCTGTAATCTCCAGGCTGATATTCTGTTCCTGCAGGCGCTTGAGCAGGCGCTCTGCCTGGATCTCCACGATCTTTTGCAGATGTGATTTGTTTAAAGGATGGAAAATCACGATTTCATCCACGCGGTTTAGAAATTCCGGCCGGAAGAAGGCGCGCACGCGGGCCATGATCTGCTCCCGAGCCTGCACCATGGCTTTTTCTCCCCTGGCAGCGGCTTCCATAATAATCTCGCTGCCCAGGTTGGAAGTCATGATGATCACCGTGTTGCGGAAGTCAACGGTCCGGCCCTGGGAGTCGGTCAGGCGCCCGTCGTCTAAGATCTGCAGCAGGGTGTTAAAGACGTCCTGGTGTGCCTTCTCGATCTCGTCAAAAAGGATCACGGAGAAGGGCCGACGCCGCACCGCGTTGGTAAGCTGCCCCCCTTCCTCGTAGCCCACATAACCGGGCGGTGCGCCGATAAGGCGGGCTACGGAATGTTTCTCCATATACTCGGACATATCCAGGCGGATGAGGGCATTGGCGTCGTCGAAGAGGACGGCGGCCAGGGAGCGGGCAAGCTCTGTTTTCCCTACGCCGGTGGGACCCAAAAAGATGAAGGAGCCGATAGGGCGATCCGGGTCCTTGATGCCGGAGCGGGCGCGCAAAACGGCCTCGCTGACGGCGTTAACTCCTTCCTCTTGCCCCACCACCCGCTCGTGCAGCCGCTTGGCCAGGTGTAGTATTTTTTGCCGCTCTCCTTCCAGCAGTTTGCTCACCGGGATGCCGGTCCAGCGGCTCACCACCAGGGCGATATCCTCTTCATCCACTTCTTCTTTGAGTAGGCGTAAGCTCCGTTGTTCCTGCAACGCCCTTTCTTCTGCCTGCAGCTGCTGCTCCAGCCGGGCCATCTTGCCGTAGCGGAGCTCGGCCAAGCGGTTTAAGTCGTACTCCTGTTCTGCTTTTTCCATGGCTAGGCGGGTCTCTTCGATCTCTTCCTTGATGCGGCGCAGGCGGGAGATGGCTTCCTTCTCTTCTTCCCAGCGGCTTCTCAGGGCTGCTGCTTCTTCCTTCAGGTTAGCCAGCTCTTCCTCCACTTTGGCCAGCCGCCCCTTGGAGGCCTCGTCCGTTTCCTTTTTGAGGGCCTCCCGCTCAATCTCCAGCTGTAAAATACGCCGCGTAACCTCATCCAGTTCTGTGGGCATGCTGTCGATCTCCGCTCGGATCAGGGCTGCTGCTTCGTCTACCAGGTCGATAGCCTTATCCGGCAGGAAACGGTCGCTGATATAGCGCTGGCTTAAAGTAACAGCGGCCACCAGCGCTGAATCCTTGATGCGCACGCCGTGGTGCAGCTCATAGCGCTCCTTGAGCCCGCGCAGGATGGAAATAGAGTCCTCCACGCTGGGCTCGTTTACCAGCACAGGCTGGAAACGCCGTTCCAAAGCTGCATCCTTTTCTATGTGTTTGCGGTATTCGGCCAGGGTCGTGGCCCCGATGCAGTGCAGTTCGCCCCGGGCCAGCATAGGCTTTAAGAGGTTGCTCGCGTCCACGGCCCCTTCTGCTGCTCCTGCTCCTACCACCGTATGCAGCTCGTCGATAAAGAGAATAATATTACCGCCTGCATCCTGGATCTCCTTGAGCACAGCTTTCAAGCGTTCTTCAAATTCGCCCCGGTATTTGGCCCCTGCCAGCAGGGCCCCCATATCCAGAGCAAAGATGCGCCTGTTTTTTAACCCCTCGGGCACATCATTTTTAACAATGCGCTGGGCCAGACCCTCTACGATAGCTGTCTTGCCTACCCCGGGTTCGCCAATGAGTACAGGGTTATTTTTAGTGCGCCGGGATAAGACCTGGATCACCCGGCGGATTTCTTCGTCGCGTCCAATCACAGGGTCAAGTTTCCCTTCTGCTGCCATCTCTGTCAGGTCGCGCCCGTATTTGGAGAGGGCTTCAAAGGTGGCTTCGGGATCTTCGCTGGTAATGCGCTGGTTGCCGCGGATTGTCTGCAGGGCCTGCAGGATGCTGCTCCTGCTTAAACCGGCACGCTGCAGGATGCGCACCCCTTCCCCTTTGTCTGTTTCCAGCAGGGCCAGAAGCAGGTGCTCCACGCTGATATATTCATCCTTAAATGCCGCCGCTTCCTTTTTGGCCTGTTCCAGGACACGGGCAAGGCGGGGGCTTAAGTATATCTGCTCGCTGCTGCCCTGTCCGGCATAAACTTTCGGCTGCCGGGAAAGGTAGCTTTCCAGCTCGCTTTTTAGCAGGCTGCTTTCGGCGCCGGCGCGGGAAAGGAGACGCGGTACGGTCCCCTGTTCCTGTTCCAACAGGGCCAAAAGCAGGTGTTCGGGGTCGATCTGCTGGTGGTGAAAACGGGCCGCCCCGCTCTGGGCGGCGGCGATAGCTTCCCGGGCTTTGATGGTAAAACGGTTTAAGTCCATATTTTACCTGGTCTTAAGACCAGGTTCACCTCCTTAAAATTTATTTTTGTTTGCTCGTCATATTTTTAAAATTATAGTTCCGTAAAAGGTTGGCAAAGGATCAGTTGTTTTCCTTGTTTTCCTGGAAAAATCTTAGGGCCGCTTCGGGGTTAAAGCCGTGCCCGGTGCTGATCAGGTAGCCCTTTTCCCAGAACGAGCCATACAGGGCATAATATTTTTTCAGTTCGGGAAAAAGCTGTAAAAGTTTTACCGTGCACAGGCTTTTTAAGGTGCGCGCCGCGTCGGCAGGGGCCACGATGGGACGCGCCGAGAGGGAAACATAGATAAAATGGGGCCGCGCTTCCATGGAGACCAGTTCATAATGATTTGCCCGGCAGATCTCGCCGATGATCTGTGGCAACGCCCAGCCATATATCTCCTCCTTCAGCCTCAGGCCTTTTTTGCAACGCCAGAGCAGATGGTAATACAGGGCGTATTTACCTTCTCCGTAGCTGCGGTAATCATGCATCTTCTGTCAACCCGTACTTTTCTTGAATGGCCCTGCGGATGAGATCGAGATAGGTGAGGCTCTGCTCCTCCTCCACGGCATAGATGCGCGCCAGGTTTTCCAGTTCCGTTTTCCAGGCAAGGGGAATAGAAATATTAACCTGTACGTTCTTCATCTACGGACACCTCCGACGTATTCATTCTACTACAGTAGATAGCATGTTGTCAAGGGCCGCCGAGGCCGGTACAGAATTAAGCAGGCATAAGGCAGGAATTTGCTTCCACAGGGATGAATATTTAAATATCTTCAAAGCTACGGCCCCCGGACATGGGGCAGTTCATGGCCATTCCAGGGGACAAAGGGGCAAAGAACCCAATGTTTAACGAATTCCGCCTGGCCTGGTACCGTTTTACCCTTGTGGCAGGGGAAAAAGGGCTTATCCTGCCCCCCCTTAAGGGCGCTCTTTTTTTAAAGCCCACCTTTATGGAGCTGTTGCGCCGCTTTTGCTGTATCCACGGGAGGAAAGAATGTACGCCAAGTTGCCTTCTGGCAGAGGACTGTGCTTATGCCCATCTTTACCGGGCAAATACGAACTCCTTTAAGAAGAAGAGCCGTATGTTTATCCCCCTGTCGCCTCCTCTGGCCTGGCAGATGCCCCTGGAGAAGAAAACTGACTACGTCCCGGGAGAACAGCTTTATTTCCACCTTACGCTGGTGGGTCGGGCCATCTCCTTTCTGCCCCGGCTGGTTGAGGCCCTGGCTGCCCTGGGTCGGGACGGACTTACAGGGGAAGGGAGTTATCTTTTGAAAAGTGTGCACGCCCTTGCGCCCCTTGGTGGTTTTGAACAGCTGGTTTTCCAGGCGGGAGACGGAAAGGTTGCTCAAACGGAAGTTGTACTCAGCGGCGCCCAGGTGCAGGCCTGGGCGGCAAGCCAGCTGCTCTCCAAGTATTTTAAAATCCTTTTTCTGACGCCCACCTGCCTTCTAGAGGGGGATGAATGCTTGGAAGTGCCCCATTTTCCCGTGATCCTTAAAGCATTGTTTCGCAGGGTCTCTTCCCTTTATTACTATTTTCATGGCCGTAAAGAGGCAGATGTGGATTACAGGGAGCTGATGAAAAAAGGGGAGCGCGTCGGACTGGCCAGGGATTATACTCGTTTTTCTGTAAACAGGCAGAGGAAAGACGCCTCTTTGGAGCTGGCGGGCCTGCTGGGGGAAGTAACCTTTACAGAGCTGCCGCCTGAAATACTGCCCCTTTTGAAGCTGGGCGAGTTCCTCAATCTGGGACAGTACGCCGCCTATGGATTGGGACGTTACCGGCTGAAGTTATAGTCGGCCTCTCTTGTGCTCTGCGCTGCCAGGGCATTGGCCTGTCTTCTCGTGCAGGGAACTGGTAAGGGGCAAAAGGTGCGCCTCACCGAAGAAGGTCGGAATGCCGTCCTCCTCCGGCAAAAAAAGGGGAAGGCCCTGCCTGATCTCTTTGGGGAAACGTTACAGATTGTTCTCTTTTCAGCAGAGAGGTTAGAAATTAAAGGGCTGATAGAGAAACAATAAATAAAGAGGAAGCCTGAAGACCTGCAAAAGGGTATTTTTTAATGAAAGGAGGCAGGTGCGGCCGCAGGCCGTACCACAAAGTGATGAAAATCGTTTTCCATGATGCTTTCCTGCAGCGCTATACCAGCGACCCCGCCGCAGCTGAGGGCAGGCTGGATCAAGCCCTGGCCAGGGCAAAGGAGCGCTATGAGCTGGTTACCCCTTCCCCTTGTACAGAGGAGGAGCTGCGCCGCGTCCATACGGCCTACCATATTGAGTATGTGCGCCAGGATATGTCTGTTTACCCAGTGGCTTTGCTGGCGGCCGGGGCGGCCCTGGAGGCTGCCCGCCTGGCCGTCTCCGGCGAGCCGGCCTTTGCCCTTTGCCGTCCTCCCGGGCATCATGCCAGCCCCGATTCCTGCTGGGGTTTTTGCTATTTCAACAATGTGGCGGTAGCTGTAAAAGACCTGCTGGAGCGGGAAATGGTCAAGCAAGTGTTAATTGTAGATTTTGATCTCCATTTTGGTGACGGTACGGCCAACACTTTTAAAGACGTGGCAGCCGTGACTTACCTGCATCCCGGGGGGGCAAACAGCCGGAAATTCCTGGAGCACCTGCAGGATTTTCTGGCGAAAGAAGAGGCCGACTTGGTAGCTGTTTCCGCCGGTTTTGACCGGCATCTGGACGACTGGGGAGGGCTTTTGTCCACCGGAGATTACGAAGAGATTGGCCGCCTCCTGGGAAGCTTTGCCCGGGCCCGTTGCCGCGGGCGTATTTTTGCCGCCCTGGAGGGGGGTTACAACCATCGTTCCCTGGCCGAGGCTTTCGCCGCCTTTTGTGCCGGCGTGGAAGCAGGCCTCGGCTCCTGAGTTTTGCTTTGAGCAAATTTAACTATGCGTTTTTCTTTATTTGTGTTATTATGTTTTTAAAAGTATAACGAAAAAGGATCAATCGGGAAGGAAGAGGGCAAAATATGGATAAACTCGTACTCGGACTGCCGGCGGGCAGCCTGCAGCAAACAACGATGGAGATTTTTAAAAAAGCAGGCTTTAATATTTACGTCCATGACCGTTCCTATTTCCCCTATATTGACGACGAGGAGATAGAGTGCATCCTCATCAGGGCGCAGGAGATCCCCCGCTATGTGCAGGGCGGGGTGCTTGATGCCGGTATCTCGGGCAAAGACTGGATTATGGAGACAAAGGCGGACGTGCTGGAGGTGGCCGAATTCCGTTATTCCCGCCAGGGGATGCGCCCGGTAAGACTGGTGCTGGCCGTGCCTGACAGCTCCCCCATCAAGAGCGTCAAAGATCTGCAGGGCAAAAAGATTGCCACGGAGCTGGTAGAGGTAACAAAGCAGTTTCTACATAAAAACAATGTTCAGGCCGAAGTGGAGTTTTCCTGGGGCGCCACCGAGGTCAAACCACCGGTGCTGGTTGACGCCATTGCCGAACTAACGGAGACGGGCCGTTCCCTTAAAGCCAACAACCTGCGTATTCTGGAGACCGTTCTCGAATCGACGCCGCGGTTTATCGTTAACCGGGAAAGCTGGCAAGTGCGCTGGAAGAAAAATAAGATTGAACAGGTTGTTACCCTGCTGCGCGGGGCCATGCTGGCGGAAGAAAAGGTGGGGCTGAAGATGAATATCCATAAGGACAACCTGCAGCGTGTCCTTTATCTGCTGCCGGCCCTGCGCAAGCCTACGATCTCGTCCCTGCAGGACGAGGAGTGGGTGGCGGTGGAGACGGTGATCGACGAAAAACTGGTGCGGGATCTGGTGCACAGGCTCAAGGAGGCAGGGGCGGAAGGGATTATCGAATACTCCCTAAATAAAATTATTCCCTGATGAGGCCGGGAGCTAACCGCGGTAAAGCATATTATTGATTCAAGGCTCTAAAGGGAGAGGGTGGAGAGGAGATGGCCTTGCCGAACCGGGTAATGATCAAAGGAGCCGGAGATCTGGCCAGCGGTGTGGCCCACCGCCTGCATCGCTCTGGCTTTAATATTGCCATGCTGGAGCTGCCCCGGCCCCTGGTGGTGCGTACTACCGTGGCCTTTGCCAGCAGCGTTTACCAGGGGGAGATGGAAGTGGAGGGAGTAAGGGCCCGTCTGGCCCCGCGTACAGACGAGCCGGATCTTTACTGGAAGGAGGGTGTGATTCCTGTTTATGTGGATCCGCAAGGGGAGCTGATCTCCCGCCTTTGCCCCCACGTGCTTATCGATGCTACTATGGCCAAGCGCAATGTGACGGGGACACGCCTTGATGACGCCCCTATTGTGATCGGCCTGGGTCCCGGCTTTACGGCACCTCGGGACGTCCATGCCGTGGTGGAGACAAAACGGGGGCACGACCTGGGGAGGGTAATCTTTGAAGGGACAGCGGCGCCAAATACGGGCGTGCCCGGCGAGGTTGCCGGTTATGCGGCGGAACGGCTGCTGCGTGCCCCCGCCGCCGGGATTTTCAGGCCGCAGCGTGCCATTGGCGAGCTGGTGCAGGCCGGAGAGACAGTGGCTTTTGTCAACGGTAATGCGGTGGTGGCGGCCATTGATGGCATGGTGCGGGGAATGCTTTTTCCCGGCCTGACGGTGGAAAAGGGGATGAAAGTGGGGGATATCGACCCCCGCGGCCGGGAAGTGGATTGTTATACCATCTCTGATAAAGCCAGGGCAGTGGCCGGGGGAGTGCTGGAGGCGATCCTCTATCTCTGGTTTAAAGGGGGCAGCTCCCGGCGGCGCCCTTTGGACTAGACCCCGGCAGGAGGCAAATACTGCGGTTTTTAACCTGCGCCTTTTGCCTGGAAGGAGTGTTTTTGCTGATGAAAATGTACCATCTGGAAACGGAAAAAGCTGTAGGCCGTATCATCTGCCACGACATTACCAAGATAGAAAAGGGAGTCTTTAAGGGGGCCCTTTTTAAAAAAGGGCACCGTATCCGCAGCGAGGATGTGGAACCGCTCCTCTGTCTGGGTAAAAAACATATCTATGCCCTGGAGCTGGAAGCAGGGGAGCTGCATGAAGACGACGCAAGCAGGCGCATTGCCTGCGCCCTGGCCGGCCCCGGCCTGGAGGTCGGAGATCCGTCTGAAGGGCGCCTGGACCTCAGCGCAGCCCGGGACGGCCTTTTAAAAATAGACGTGGAGCGGCTGCAGCGCATCAACTCTGTGCCTGACGTGGTTGTAGCCACTTTGCATAGCGGCACTCCCGTAAAGGCGGGGGAAAAGGTAGCCGGTGCCAAGGTTATCCCTCTGGTAGTCCGTGAAGAAACGGTGGAGGCTGTGGAAAGGATATGTCAGGAAAGGGAGCTGCCGCCTCTCCAGGTGCGGCCTTACCTGCCGCTGAAACTGGGTGGCGTGATTACGGGGAGAGAAGTGGTGGAGGGCCGGGTCAAAGATGGTTTTGCCCCGGTGCTGGCCCAGAAAGCTGCTGCCTTTAACCTGGCTCCGCCCCTTATCCGCTTTGCCGGCGACGATGCGGACCTCATTGCCGCAGCCATAGGGGAACTTTTGCAGGAGGGGTGCGAGCTGGTAATTGTTACCGGCGGCATGTCCGTGGATCCCGATGATGTGACCCCTGCGGGGATTAAAAAAACGGGGGCGCGTGTGGTGAAGTACGGGGCACCGGCTCTGCCCGGGGCCATGTTCCTTTTGGCCTACAGGGAGGGGGTACCCCTCATCGGCCTGCCTGCCTGCGCCATGTATTTTCAAAATACGGTGCTGGATCTCCTACTGCCCCGCCTGTTGGCCGGAGAGGAGGTCACCGCCGCGGAGATTGCGGCCCTGGGACACGGCGGGCTCTGCCGCCGCTGCGACACCTGCTTCTTCCCCCATTGTTCATTTGGTAAAGGAGGGTCTTGATGTTTTGCGGCCATCTGTATGCGGAATTGTTGAACAGAGTAGAACGGGAGGAGACGGTGGCCCTGGTCACGGTGCTGGAAACAAAGGGCTCCGCCCCGGGCAAAGCTGGTTTTAAGATGCTTGTGGACGCCGACGGCCAGACCCTGGGCACCGTAGGCGGTGGGCTACTAGAAGCGACGGTGATCAAGGATGCCATGGAAGCGATGCAAGAAAGGAAATCACGCCTTTTAAGCTATACTTTGGACCGGGACAGGGCAGGAGGGCTGGGGATGATCTGCGGCGGAGAAGCAAAGGTATTTATCGACGTAATCGCTGCGCCGGAAACCCTGCTCATTGCCGGTGCGGGGCATGTAGCCCAGCCCCTGGCCGCCATGGGCGCCATTTTGGGCTTTAAAGTGGTTGTGGTGGATGACCGGGAGGATTTTTGCAACAGCGAACGTTTCCCCACGGCCTCCCGGTGCCTGGTGGGGGATATAGGGGAGCTGCTGGCGGCAGAGAAGATCACCGCCCGCACCTACATTGTGATTATTACGCGGGGGCATCTCTACGACCAGGTGGCCCTGGAAAAAACCATCAACTCCCCGGCAAGCTACATCGGCATGATCGGCAGCAGGAAAAAAGTGAAGACCATCTTTAACGAATTGCGGCAAAAAGGCGTTGCCGAGGAGAAAATTGCCCGGGTCTATGCCCCTATCGGTCTAGAAATCGGTGCCAAAACGGCGGAAGAGATCGCCGTGAGCATCCTGGCGGAAATCATCGCCCATAAGTACGGCAAAACTAATAAAAAGAAGGACGCCGCGCCGGTGCCGTCCTGAGCAGCGTCTCTCATGCCGGAGCCGTTTTAGTCCTCTGATCGGGGGAAGGCGGGAATTATTTTGAAACAGATTGATTACAATTATAAATTATGGCTGGAGGTTAAAGGGGAAAAAGTTTTTGGCGACGGCCCCCTGGATATCCTGCAGCGGGTGGAGAAAACCGGGTCGCTGCGCCAGGCCGCAGCGGAGATAAATATGTCCTACAGCCAGGCCTGGCGGCTGCTCCGTTCCCTGGAAAAGGGGCTGGGTTGCACCCTGCTGATTAAAAGAGCGGGGGGAGAAAAAGGAGGCGGTTCTCTGCTCACGGAGGAAGCCCGGGAGCTGATGCAGCGCTACCTTTCCTTTCGCCACGGCGCCCGGGCCGCCCTGCAGGCCGTGTTTGAGCAGCACTTTTTAAAAAGCCGTTACCCTGGGGAAGGCCCGGGGAGCAGTGAAGACAATTACAGCTGAAAGATGTGAAACCGTTGTTTCCTGTAGAAAACCCGGTTTATATTTTTGCCATTGCCGTTACGGTTTTTTCCCTGGCGCCCAAACTTACGCGGTTGTTCAGGGTGCCGGACATTATTGGCCTCATCCTGGCGGGTGTCCTCCTTGGCCCCCATGCCCTCAATGTCCTGGCGCTGGATTCCAGCATTATCCTCCTGGGCACGGTGGGGACGCTCTACATCATGTTCCTCTCAGGCCTGAGCCTGAGTTTCAGCGATTTTAAACGGGCGGCGAAACGCAGCCTCACCTTTGGCCTCTTGACTTTTGCCATCCCTCAATCCCTCGGTATTTTAACGGCCCTTGTTATTTTAAAGCAGGACTGGCCCGCTGCCATCCTGCTGGCGAGTATGTATGCCTCCCATACCCTTCTGGCCTACCCTATTGTCAGCAGGCTGGGGCTGAAAAAATCGGAGCCGGTGGTTGTTGCCGTGGGGGGCACTCTGATCACAAACTTCCTGGCCCTTTCTGTCCTTTCGTTCATTGCCGCCTCCGTGGGGGGGGAGTTAAACCTTTATTTCTGGGTCAGGATTATCGGCTCCTACCTTTTTTTTGTGCTGATTATGTTTTTGCTTATGCCCCTGGCCGGGCGGTGGCTTTTCAGCAGGGTGGAGAACGAAGGGGTGGCCCAGTTTTTACTGGTCCTGGCCTGGCTCTTTATTTCTGCCAGTATGGCCCAGTTGCTGGGAATTGAACCTGTGATCGGCGCTTTTTTTGCAGGACTTTCCCTTAACCGTTTTGTCCTCCAGGGCTCCCCCCTGCAAAACCGCATTGATTTTGTAGGCAATATCCTCTTTATACCTTATTTTTTAATTTATGTGGGGATGATTGTGGACCTGCGCGTATTATCCGGCGGCGGGGAAGCGTGGCTCTTTGTCATTACATTAGCAGGGACGGCTACGGCGGCCAAATGGCTGGCAGCCTTTTTTACGCAGCAGCTTTTCCGCTATACCCCGGCACAGAGGGACGTGATCTTTGGCCTCAGCAATGCCCAGGCGGTCAATACCCTGGCGGCGGTGCTGGTGGGCTACAAGATCGGGCTTTTCGGAGAACATATTTTAAACGGGACAATCGTGATGATCTTGTTTACCTGTGTTGTCAGCGCTTATATGGTTGAAAGCCGGGGCCGGGTGATGGCGCTGCAGGAGGAGATAAAGGGGGATGGGGGCCTCGGGGTGATGCGGCCGGACCATATTCTTATCCCTGTAGCCTATCCCGAGCTTGTGCCCCGCCTGGTGGAGCTGGCCCATCTGCTTAAAAAAGAAGACCGGGAAACCATCCTTTACCCCCTGTCGGTGGTCAAGGATCTGGAGGACGCAGAGGTGGAGCTCGTCCGGGCCAGGAAAATGTTGGATTATGTCATGGAATATGCAGGGGGCACCGATTCCTGTGCCCAGGCCATTGCCAGGATCGACGCCGATGTCCCCAGCGGCATTATTAGGACGGCCAGGGAGATTGGGGCCACAAAAGTCGTGATCGGCTGGTCCAATGAAAAAAGGAAATATGACTCTTCTTTCAATAAAATTGCCGAGAAGTTAATCGAAGAGTGCCCGGCAAGCATCGTGGTGGGGAACCTGCTGGCACCCCTTAACGTGGTTAAAAAGGTGCGCCTCTTTATGCCCCTGCATGCGGAAAGGGAAAACGGCTTTGCGGCCTGCCTTGCTGCCTGGGCGAATTTAATTAACAGGCTGCGGGTCCCGGCAAGGATTTATAGCTTTGCCACCACGCTGGCCGTCGCCAAGGAGTACCTCCAGCACTATGGAATCAAAGAGCCCCTTTTCTACTGCGTGGAAGAGGACCTCGCTTCTGCCTGGCAGAATTTCCAGGAAGCCCTGGAGAAAGACGAGATGCTCACCCTTTTTGGCGCCAGGCCCGGCAGCATCTCCTGGGCTAATTCCCAATTCAGGATTACCTCCAGCGCCGTCCGCGCTTTGCCTAAAATTAGTTTTGTCTTCTTTTACCCGGAAAGAAGCGCCTGAGGCTGCTTAAAAATGGTGGAAAAAATAAACATCTCCCCCCTCCAGCTTTGTTCTAAGGAAACGCAAAACTATTTTTTTGTACAGCTTACGCGTGCAAGGCAGCAGCAGAGAGAACCCCAGGGCGTCCGTAATCAAGCCGGGGGTAAGGAGCAGGGCGCCGCCCACGAGGATACAGGCGCCGTCCAGAATTTCTTCTGTTGGGAGTCGGCCCGCCGTAAGTTCCCGCTGCATCCGTGCCAGGACCTGCAGACCCTGGGAGCGGGCCAGGATTACGCCCAAAAAACCTGTGGCCGCTACCAGGAAGATGGTGGGCCAGGTGCCGATCAGTTTACCTGCTTCAATCAGGAGCAACAGCTCCAGGAGCGGGACAAGGGTAAATAAAAGCAACAGTTGTATTAGCATTTTTTAACCCTTTCTCAAAGCGGTATTATGGGGGCGGTGCGCCGCCCGCCAGGGTATTATAGCAAAAATCTCCCCTGTATGCCACCTATACCTCCGTGTTGCTGCTCTGACCGTCCTGCCATAGGGTCGGCGGGGTGCGGCAAAAATTTTTTTCTTTCAGGCAGGAATATTGAACAGGCCGGAGAAATATTTAAAACAAAGATTATAAACCAGTGGTTCAATATATGAACCATAATTGGGCGCATAGGGGTGAGGGGTAGCTATGCAAGAAGGAAAGGGCACAAAATCTCTGGCCGTTGCCCTAGGCCTGCTGGATTATTTTACAGAGGAGCGGCTGCAGCTCGGCCTCTCCGCCCTGGCCAGGCTGTCCGGACTCCCCAAAGCCAATGTCTTCAGGCACCTCCTTGCCCTGGAGGAGAAGGGTTACATCAAGCAGGACGCGGCGACCAAGAAATACCAGCTCGGTTTTAAGCCCCTGGAGCTGGCCTACCTTGTGAACAAGCAATTCAGTTTGAGGGACGTCGTGCTCCCGTACATGAAAAGACTCAAAGAAGAAACAAACGAGACGGTATGCCTGCAGGTGGAGGACAGTGGCCGGGGGATCTGCATTGAGCGCCTCGAGTCCAACAACAGGCTCCTTTACCTGCCGCCCCTGGGCAGCCGGGAATACCTTCATGCGGGGGCCTCCCGCAAGGTGCTGCTGGCTTTCCTGCCGGAAGAGCGCATCGCGGAGATCATCGACGCCGGTTTGCCTGCGGTCACGGCGAAAACGGTAACGGATCCGGAGCAGCTGCGCCGCGATCTTAAGCTCATCCGGGAAAAAGGCTATGCCGTCACGGAGGAAGAACATGTGGAGGGGGTGAGTGCCATCTCCGCCCCTGTGCGGGGCAGGGACGGCAAAGTGGTGGCCAGCCTCTCCATCGTGGGGCCGGCCTTCCGTTTTAACCGCGAAAAGAAAGAAAAGTACCTGGAAAAGCTGCTGCAAACGGTAAGGGAAATTTCCAGGGAACTCGGTTATCTGCCCGCTGAGCAAAGGAACTAAAATTTACATTTTAATTATTTTGTGTGGAAAGAAAGGGGAAGAAGCAGAAGATGCCATTATTACCGGAAGTCAAAAAGTATTACGGCAAACAGAAACTTTTCATTGACGGCCAGTGGGTGGAGTCGGCCTCTACGGTAGTGCAGGAGAACACCAACCCTGCCACGGACGAGGTCATCTCCCATTTTCCCGCCGCCACGGCGGCGGAAGCCCGCGCTGCGGTGGAAGCGGCGGCCAGGGCTTTTGTTACCTGGCAGGATGTGCCCATGCGGGAAAGGGCGCGCATGCTCTTTGATATGCGTGCCAAGTTTGAAGAGCATTTTGACGAGCTGTGCCGCGTCCTCACCCAGGATCATGGCAGGACCATCGGCGAGTCTGAAGGTTCGGTGCGCCGCGTGATTGAAAATATCGAATCAGCCTGTTCGGCTATCTACGGCCTGGCCAAGCAGAATGAACATATGATGCAGCTGGCCAAGGGCATTGACCAGTACCTCACCTGGGAACCCCTTGGCCCCTTTTTAATTATCACCCCCGGCAATATCCCCATGCACGCCTGGTCCTCCTTTGTCCCCTATGCCCTGGCTGCAGGCTGTACAGTAGTGGTAAGCCCGAGCCGGCAGGACCCGGTGGCTGCAGAATATATTTGCAGGGCGGCCCAGGAAACGGGTTTCCCCCCCGGTGTGATCAATATGGTGCACGGGGGCAGGGAGATCAACAAAGAGATCCTCTCCCAGCCCGAAATTAAAGGAGTGGGCTTTATTGGTTCCAACCGGGCCGGCCACGAGCTTTTCGAGCTCTGCGGCAGGCTGCGCAAGACTTCTTCCATTAACGGTAACGGCAAGAACCACGTGGTAGTCATGCCCGATGCCAACCTGAAAGAAGGGGTGCAGTGGCTGCTTAGGGCCTGCTTCGGCATGGGCGGGCAGCGCTGCCTGGGCGTGGATAACGTAGTCATTATTGGTGACATCTATAAAGAATTTAAACAAAAATTCAAGGAAGCGGCGGCGGCCATGAAACTTGGTTACGGCCTGGATACGGAGACAGAGCTGGGCCCCATGACCACCCGCGCCGGTATAGAGAGCGTGGAAAAATGGATCGAGCTTTCCCTCTCCGAAGGGGCGAAGCTGGTCCTGGACGGGCGCCGGCCCAAAGTGGAGGGCTATCCCAGGGGCTATTTCCTGGCCCCCACCATCCTGGAAGACGTGCATGTGGACATGGAGAGCGCCAAGCAGGAGGCCTTTGGCCCTGTAGCAGCCTTGATCCGGGGCGAGAGCCTGGAGCAGGCCATCGAGTGGATCAATACCAAGACCTACCTGGGCCACTCTGCCTGCATTCTTACCAGCAGCGGCGTGGCGGCGCGCAAATTCATCAGGGAGGTCAACGTGGGCAACGTAGGTGTAAATGTGGGGGTGGCCCAGCCCTACGCTTTCTTCCCCCTGGGGTCTCGCCGGGATTCCTTTGTGGGGTCGGCCAAGTCCAGGATGGCCTCCATGCGCCTCTTTATGGACGAAAAGACGGTCTGTGCGCGTTGGGTCTAGCAGCATGAGAAGGGAAGAGGTGGATGCATTGGTGGAAAAACCTGAAGTGCGTAAAATTTATACCATTATGGAGGAGACCTACAGTGACGGCGCGGCCAGGCTTAAGAAGCCTGTGCGTAAAGCGGCGGCTGCTGTGGTCTTCAAGAACCCTTTTGTGGATAGGTTCCAGGAAAACCTGGAGCTGCTCTACGCCTGGAGCGAAGAGCTAGGGGAGCTCCTTACTAAAAAAGCGGTGACAGCTCTAGACATTGCCCCGGCAGATGTCCATAGCTACGGTAAGGCAGCCATGGTGGGCGAAAGGGGAGAGCTGGAGCATTGCGCCGCTGTGCTGCACCCCGCCCTGGGCAAGCCCATACGTGACCATGTAGGCGGCGGAAAGGCGATTATCCCCTCGACCAAAAAGCTGGGCTACCCCGGCGCGGCCATAGATGTGCCTCTCCATTATAAGGATGCGGCCTTTGTGCGCAGCCATTTCGACGCCATGGAGGTACGCCTGCCCGACGCCCCCAGGGCCGATGAACTTGTGCTTATCGTCGTTGTCACGGACGCAGGCCGGCCCTTCCCCAGGATCGGCGGCCTCAGCCTTGAGGAAGTCAAAGGAGAGGACGGGCTGCGCTAGGGCACCTTGGGGAGCAGACTTGGCTATGTTCATAACTTGAAAAAGGGAGGGTGAAAGATGGGCGTCAGCGCTCTGGTAAATATTGGTACAATTGTCAGCGGCGATATTCATGAACCTCTCTGCCGTGGCAATACGCTTATTGTGGTGGACGGTAAGATCGCCGCCGTGGGAGGAGAAGAGCTGTTAAAGGAGTACGGGCCGACACAGGTATTTGATGTGCACGGCGCCACCGTTACGCCGGGCCTCATCGATTCCCATGTCCATCCTGTGCTGGGTGATTTTACGCCGCGGCAGAAAACGCTGGATTACCTGGACAGCTCCCTGCATGGAGGCGTTACTACTATGATCTCCGCTGGTGAGCCCCACACGCCGGGCCGTCCCAGGGATCCTGCCGGGACTAAAGCCCTCGCCATCCTGGCCCATAAATCTTTTAAAAACTTCCGCCCGGGAGGCATGAAGATCCACGGCGGTGCCGTGATCCTGGAGAAGGGCCTTACGGAGAAGGACTTTGCCGAAATGGCGGCCGAAGGGGTCTGGCTTGTGGGCGAGGTTGGGCTGGGCAGCGTGAAGACGCCGCAGGAGGCGGTGCCTATGGTGGCCTGGGCTAAAAAATACGGCATGAAGGTCGCCGTCCATAGCGGCGGCACCTCCATCCCCGGCAGTTCGGCCATGACCGCCGCAATGGTAATGTCCATCGGACCTACGGTGGTTTCCCACACCAACGGTGGTCCCACGGCCCTGGCCCCTGCCGAAATTGACGCCCTCATTGAACAGACCTCCCTGCCCCTGGAGATTGTGCAGTGCGGCAATCTCAAGGCGGCAGACTATATTGCCCGGCGGCTGCAGGAAAGAAACCAGCTCGACCGGATTATTATCGGCAATGACTCTCCTTCGGGCAGCGGCATTATCCCTCTGGGCATCCTGCGCACCATTACCCAGCTGGCTGCCCTCTCCGGTATTGAGCCGGCCCGGGCCGTGGCCATGGCCACGGGCAACACGGCGGCCGTTTACGGGCTGCCTACTTCGTTGATTGCCCCGGGGCGGGAAGCGGACCTGGTGGTTATGGATGCGCCCATCGGCTCAGTGGGCCAAGACGCCCTGGGGGCTATGGCCGCCGGCGACCTCCCCGGCATTGCCATGGTGATGATCGACGGAGAGGTAAGGGTATGGGTAAGCAGGAACACGCCGCCACCGGTACGTCAGGTAAAAGTTAGCACATAAGGTGATGGTCATGGTTGTTATAGAAAGGGAAAAATGTACGGGATGCGGCCGGTGCGCCAGGGATTGCCCCGTTGCCGCCATCGAAGTTAAAGCAAAAAAGGCTGTGGCAGCAGAGCACTGCGTACATTGCGGCGTCTGCCTGCGTGTCTGCCCGGAGGCGGCCCTTGCTCTTCCCGCCGCCATCCAGACGGAGGCCCTTACCTGTACCGCCTGCCCGGTACGGTGTGCCATCCTGCCGGGCTATTTTGGCGCCTGCCGCCGCTACCTCAACCGGGGAGGAGAGCTGGTGCGGGAGCGGGAGCTGGTCTTTGACCTGCCGGAAAGCAGACCCCGGGAAAAGGCCATCGAACGCCCCCTGCTCACGGGGGTGGGCGCAGGCACTGCTTATCCCTGCTGCCGCCCCGCTCCCTATATCGTGCAGGACATGGTGGACGGCGTGGAGGTGGTGACGGTGGTGACGGAAGCCCCTCTGAGCTACAGCGGCGTCAAGCTCAAGATCGATACCAATTTCTTCATCGGGGTAGAAGGGGCCGTGGTGCGGCGCCGCGGCCGCGTCGTGGGCAGAGTAGAGACGGAGGAATACGGTTCCAAGATGCTCAGCATCGGCGGGGCCAACCTGCTCACGGGCAAAGACGGTTTTCTGGCAGCCCGCACCATCGTAGAGATCTGTAACGGAGAGAAAGTAACCCTTAAAGTTGAAGGGGGAGCGACCCTGGAGCTGCAGGTGGGCAAAAAGCCTGTGATTAACGGTATTGAAGACCAGAAGATGCGCGTTGGTTGCGGCAGCGCTACAGTGGGCATGTTTGCCGCGGCCCTCGCTCGGGTGGTGGACGAAGCCATTGTGCTGGACCACCACGTAGTGGGTCTCTTATCGGAACATTTTGCCGGGGAGTACGTGGGCCTGAAGTGGAGCGGCGTAGTCCCCAACGCCCGCAGGAGCACGCGGGGCCGCTATTTTGGCGCACACGGCACGGGCTGGGGCGGGACAAATATCCACGATCCCCGGGCGGCCATCCTGGAGATTAAGCGGGAGCTGGCCTGGCCGGGGATGAAAATCCTAGTTACGGAGACCACGGGGCAGCAGGCCGCCCTCTTTGTCCTCGACGATGCCTTGGAGCCGGTGGCAGCAGAGCTGACTCCGGAGATAAAAGAAGTGGTCGCCCTCATTTCTGCTTCCTGCCAGGAGGCCAGGGTTTCCGCCGTCTATACCGGCGGTACGGGGGGAAGCGCCCGGGCCGGGGTTACCCGGTACCCCCTCAGGCTTACAGAAGCGGTCCATGCAGGGGAGGCTACCCTGACCATTGGAGGCGCGCCCACTTTTATCTTGCCCGGGGGAGGAATTAATTTCCTTGTAGACGTGGAGAAGGTAGTCCCCAGGGCTTTTACTTGGGTGCCGACCCCTGCTACTGTGGCACCCGTGGAATATACCATGACCAGGGAGAAATACCGGGAGATGGGCGGCCATCTGGAGCAGATTGTCGATCTCTCCCGTTTAAAAAAAGAAAAGAGAAAGCAAGCAAAAGAAGCGGGAAAAAGGTGAAAAGAAAATGCTGCAAAAACTAGGCCCGGGCAGGTTTTACCTGGATTACGGGCCGGTGCAGATGGCTGTTTCCGCCTTTGCCGGCCGCCGGCCCCTTGAGGAAGCGCTCCAAAAGGTTGAAGTATATGTACAGGGCCTTCTGCAGGAGCTGACAGACTGCCTTGCCCTGGCCAGACAGCTGCCGCGAGAAATGTCTTTATCACCATCACCCCCTGTGCTGGAGAGCCTGCCGCCGGTCCTGCAGGAGATGATCGGCGCCGTAAGCTTAAGCGGCGACCCTGACCTGACCCCCATGGCGGCAGTGGCCGGTGCTTTTGCCGACTCTGTGGCCGATTTCCTGGTGGAGCAGGGTGCCACCAGGGTGATCGTAAACAACGGGGGAGATATTGCCCTCAGGCTGGAGGCGGGGGAAGAGCCCGTTGTTGTGGGGCTTAAACCGGACCTGGCACAGGGGGGCTGCAGCCACACCTTTCAGCTTAGGGCAGAAAGCGGCCTGCAGGGTATTGCCACCAGCGGGCTGGGCGGCAGGGGCTTTACCCTGGGCATAGCCTCAGCTGTAACCGTGGTGGCGGGAAAAGCCAGCGTGGCTGATGCTTGTGCCACCTCCCTGGCCAACAGCACCAACTTGGATCACCCCGCCATCGTCAGGCTGCCGGCGGAAAAGCTGGATCCCCGGACAGACATCAGGGGGCAGCTGGTAACAGTGCGCGTTGCCGGCCTTGAGCCCCGGGCGTACCGGCAGGCCCTGCAGGCCGGTATCGGAGCTGCCCGGCAGCTTTTGGAGAGGGGAGTTATCGGCGGTGTAGCCATCTGCGCCGGCCCATACATCTCCGTGCTGCCTTCCTCCTTTGCAGCTCAGTTCTGCTGCAGGGAGAGCAGCCTGCCGGGAGCTGTGCCGGGATAAAGGTATAAACAGTTACAAAAAGGAGGAGCAAACTTGTCCCCAGATCATGCCATTGGTAAATCCCTGCCGCGGCTGGAGGGCTGGGAAAAAGTTACGGGCCAGTGCCGCTTTACCGACGACCTCAGTATGCCTGGGATGCTCTATGCCGGGGTGCTGCGCAGCACTGTGCCTCACGCTGAGCTGCTGGCCCTGGAGACGGAGGCAGCGTGCCGGCTGCCGGGGGTGGTGGCGGTGCTGACGGCCCGTGATGTGCCTGGCCATAATGCCGTAGGGATTATCGTCCGTGATGAGCCAGTCCTTGTGGAAGATAAGATCAGGCGCGTCGGCGATCCCCTTGCCCTTGTGGCAGCGGAGAGCAAGAAAGCTGTGGCCGAGGCTCTGGCTGCCATAAAGGTATCTTTGCGCGAGCTGCCTGCTGTTTTTTCCCCGCGGGAAGCTATGGCCCCGGGAGCCCCCCTTTTAAGGGGCAAGACCAATCTCTTGCTGCACCGTAAAATTCGCAAAGGGAATGTGGAGGAAGCCCTGGCCCGGGCGCACGTGGTGGTGGAAAACACCTATACGACCCCTTTTGTGGAGCACGCTGCCCTGGAACCAGAGGCCAGCCTTGCCTTGAGGGAAGGAAACAGCATTACGGTCTGGACCTCTACCCAGAACCCCCATTTCGACAGAGGAGAGATAGCCTCTGTCCTGGGGCTGGAGCAGAATAGGGTCAGGGTAGTCCAGCAGGCTACGGGCGGCGGTTTTGGCGGCAAGCTGGATATCTCCACCCAGTGCCATGCAGCCCTGTTGGCCTGGCATACGGGTCGTCCCGTCAAGCTCGTTTACAGCCGGGAAGAGTCTTTTATCGCTTCGGGGAAACGGCACCCTTATACAATTAAATACCTTAGCGCCGCTAATCGGGAAGGGAAGCTGCTGGGGATTAAAGTAGAGATCCTGGCTGATACAGGCGCCTATGCCTCCTATGGGCCGGGGGTGCTTACCAGGGCCGCTGTCCATGCCACAGGACCATACTATGTTCCCCATGTGCATGTCGATGCCTACGCCGTTTATACAAACAACCCCTACTGCGGCGCCATGCGCGGCTTTGGTGTGCCCCAAGTCGGCTTTGCCCACGAGATCCAGATGGATATACTGGCAGAGAAATTGGGCCTTGATGCCTGGGAGATCCGCAGCAAGAATTTCTTGCAGCCTGGCATGGAGACGGCCACGAACCAGCTTCTTAGACAAAGCGTGGGCATTGGGGAAACACTGCGCCGGGTCAAGGCAGAGGTAACGGAAACTGCTATTTAACAATAATTATTAATAATTAGGGATAATTAAGAAAAGGTAATGGGCCACGGATGGCGAATCCTTAAACATAAAGGCAAAGGGAAAAGGCTGTAGCTTAGATTAAACCAAGGGAAGGAGGACGCCTGTGAAAAAAAGAGGCTGGGGCCTGGGCTGCATGTGGTATGGTATTGGCAATACGGGGCTGGCCAATCCCTCCGGCGCATTTATCGACCTGCTCAACGACGGGACGGTCATCCTGCTGACGGGCTGCGCCGATATAGGGCAGGGTTCCAGCACGGTGCTGGCCCAGATAGCTGCCGAAGTGCTAGGGGTGGAGCCCGGGAAGGTGCGGGTTATTGCCGGCGATACGGGGGTGACGCCGGAAGGGGGCGCCACTTCGGCCAGCAGGCAAACATATATTTCGGGCATGGCCGTCAAGGCGGCAGCGCAGCAGGCGCAGCAGCCGCTCCTAAGAAAAGCGGCGCAGCTCCTCGGCGTCCCTAAGGAGGAGCTGGTGTGCCGGGATTATAAAATATTCCCTTTTTTTGACCCGCAGCGCAGCGTGCCCTTACAGGAGATGATCAGGCAATGCCGCCGTGCCGGCGAGATGACGCTGGGACACGGTTGGTTCAATCCGTTTACCACCGGCCTGGATGAAGAGACTGGTAGGGGCAGCCCCTACGCCACCTATGCCTATGCCACCCAGTGGGCGGAGGTGGAGGTGGATACAGAGACGGGGGAAGTAACGGTCTTAAGGTTAATAGCTGCCCATGATGTGGGGAAGGCCATCAACCCTATGGCAGTAGAGGGCCAGATTGAAGGCGGCTGTGCCATGGGCCTAGGCTATGCTTTAATGGAAGAACTTATTGTAGAGGATGGTGTTATCCTCAATGCGGGCTTTGCCCATTACCTTATTCCTACTATGGAAGACCTGCCGGAGATAAGGGCGATTATTGTAGAAGAAGCAGAGGAGACAGGACCTTTCGGCGCAAAAGGTGTGGGGGAACCGCCCCTTATACCTACGGCGCCGGCTATTATTAACGCCGTAAGTAACGCCCTGGGGGTGCGCTTCTTTTCTCTACCCCTTACCCCAGAGAAGATCCTGGCGGCCCTGGCAAAAAAAGAAGGGCAGCAGGGAAGGAGGGAGGCAACTTAAGCATTAAGCTGTAATTCCTGTTAAAGAGCTGGTAAAACAAGGAACCAAAAAGAACAAAAAAGAGGAGGGTTTTACCTTGGTAAAGAAAAAGTTGGGGCAAAAATTTTTGCTTGTAGGATTGGTTTTGTTAATGGTAGCGGTACTGGCAGGCTGCGCGAGCAAACCGGCACCGCCTGCTGCTCCCGCCCCCGGTGAAGCTCCCGCCCCTGCTCCCGCCCCCGGACCGAAAGTGGAACTTAAATTCAGCACCTGGCACGTTCCGGCTAGCGCCGAGTGTACCACTGTCTGGGAGCCTATGCTGAAGGAGCTGGAAAAAAGGAGCAACGGCCGCATTACCACCACGCCTTATTTTGGCGGCGCCCTTGGAGCGGGGCCGGACCATTTCGACATCGTGGCCGACGGCCTCTCAGATATGGGGTACTTCACGGCGACCTGGACGCCCGGGCGCTTCCCCTTGAGTGATGTCCTCTCCATGCCTGTTTTTGTCGGCGGTAAAGAGGTGGCTGTGGACGTAGGCAATGCCATGTACGAAAAGATCTTGCACCAGGAATTCCAAGAGGTAAAGCTCCTCAGCCTCAACGGCTGCATCCAGGCCTATTTTTGGACCACGAAGCCGGTGCGCACCCTCGAGGATGTTAAAGGCCTGCGCATGAGGTCGCCGGGCGGCTTGCAGACCTATATGATCCAGGCCCTGGGTGCAGAGCCTGTCTTTATGCCCCTCGGTGATGTCTACCTCTCCATGGAAACAGGCGTGATCGACGGCATCGTTACCTGCCCGCAGCTTTTCTATGCCTTCAAGCTGTACGAAGTGGCGGACCACGCGGTGGTAGCTTCTTTTGGCTGTGTGACAGAAGGGGTAGCCATGAACTTGGATACTTGGAACAAGCTGCCCGACGACCTGAAAACAATCGTGGAAGAAGTAGTTTCCAACCCCTTCCGTTTAACGGGCGGCCTCAATGTGGACGCCATTAACGGCATTATGCAAAAGCTTGCTGATGCGGGCGTTAATTTCTACGAGCTGCCTGCGGCAGAAGCGGAGCGCTGGAACAATATCTTTGCCCAAGAAGTAGTGATTAAATGGGTGGAGCAGATGGAAGCCAAGGGCCTGCCCGGCAAGGAGACCCTGCTTATGTATAAAGCGGAGCTGGATAAGCATGGTGTCCCCTTCCCCGCGTTCCCCAAAGGATGGTAAAAGCTTTTACGGCTGCTGCTTAACCGATCATACTGAAAGGAAAAACGCCCATGCAACTGTTTGCTAGCACCAAAAAAGTGATTCAGCGTTTGACCTTTTATGTCTGCGCGGCAAGCATGTTTATGCTGGTCCCCATGATGTTTCTTACTACCATCGATGTGATTGGCCGGGCATTTTTTGCCCGGCCTGTCCCGGGGGCCGTGGAGTTATCCGAGTACATGCTTGCCGTGGTCATACTGCTGGGCCTGGCGTATACGCAGCAGGTAAAAGGGCACCCGCGGGTTACCCTCATTGTCTCCCGCCTGCCCTGGCGCCTGCAGGCGCTCCTGGAGATAATCATGAACCTCCTGGGCATGTTTATTATTTTCATCGTCATCTGGCAGGGCTATCTCCTGGCTACAGGGCGCATGTCCACCGTTGTCTCCGATGTGCTGAGGATTCCCCAGCTTCCTTTCCGGCTCCTGGTATCTGTGGGAGGCGCGCTCCTTTTCCTGGAGCTGCTGGTGGACCTGGCTACGGCTGCAGGCAACCTGTTTAAAGGGCCACAGGGGGGAAAAGTGAAGATGTAAACCAGAGCAGCGGCAGGGCTCTGTCCTTGCCGCCGCGCCGGGTTTTTGCGTTAAGGAATTTTTTTAATGCCTGGTATGAAGGTAGGGAGGAGTAGACGTGGATCCCATCATTGTCGGTATAATCGGAACGCTTTTTGCCTTTCTCCTGTTGTTTCTGAGTATGCCCATTGCCCTGGCCTTAATGCTCACAGGTTTCCTGGGGATCTGGCACCTGGCTTCCCTCAATGCGGCCTATCCTGTGGCTGCCAGGGTTATCTATGCCGTTTCCAGCCAGTATGCCTATATGGTCATCCCCCTTTTCCTGCTGATGGGGGCTTTTGCCAGCAGCAGCGGCCTGATTGAAAACCTTTACCGCTCCTTTGATAAATGGCTGCGCCGCTTTCCCGGGGGGCTGGGTGCGGCAACCATTGCCGCCTGTGCCGGTTTTGCCGCCGTCTCTGGTTCGGCTGTGGCTACGGCAGCGGCCATGGGGACGATAGCGTATCCGGAGATGAAGAAATTCAATTACTCGCCAAGGCTGGCCACAGGCACCATCGCCGCCGGGGGCACCCTCGGCTTCCTCATTCCCCCCAGTATTGGTTTTGTCGTTTACGGTATGCTCGTGGAGCAGTCCATCGGCAAGCTGCTGGTTGCCGGGATCTTTCCCGGCCTGGCTCTGGCGGCGACCTTTATTGCCATTATTGTCATCCAGGTAAAGTTAAATCCAAGTCTGGCCCCCGCCAGTCCGGGCTCTGTCAGCTGGAAAGAAAAAATCCTTGCTCTTAACGGGGTTTGGGAGATACTGCTGGTCTTCCTCATTGTCATGGGAGGTATCTACCTGGGCTGGTTCAGCCCTACGGAAGCCGGAGCCACTGGTGCTACGCTCCTTTTCTTCGTTGCCCTCTTCAAGCGGAAGCTCAATTTTCAAAACCTTTTTAAGGGTATGCAAGAAGCGGTCCGTGTTTCCGTAATGGTGCTTTTTCTGGTAGCGGGGGCCTCGGTCTTCAGTTATTTCCTGGCCCTCTCCACCATACCGGCCCAGCTGGCCAACTGGGTCGTGGGTCTGGACGTCTCGCCCTATGTTGTACTTACCATTATCTTGCTTATTTATTTCTTCCTGGGTTGCTTTATCGATGCCGTCTCCATGATGGTCCTGACTCTGCCGGTAATCTTTCCCCTTATTCTCAGGCTGGGTTTTGACCCCATTTTGTTTGGTGTTTTGTGCGTGCTGATGATGCAGGTGGGCCTTATTACGCCGCCCATGGGCCTTAACCTCTATACCATTGCCGGTTCGGCCAAGGACGTGAAGCTGGAAGATATCTTTGCCGGAGCCATACCTTTTGTCATCCCCATTCTGGTTATCGTTGTGCTCATTATCATCTTTCCAGAGATCGCCCTCTACCTGCCTGAAAGGATGTTTAAATAGATGTACAGGGCCTACTACAGACCGAAAAGTGTGGCGGAAGCCCTGGCGTTGCTGCAGGAAGGGGGAGGACGAGCCAGGGTCCTGGCCGGGGGCACCGACCTGATGCTGCAGTTAAAAAAAGGGGAGCTCTCCTGCGATGCAGTTGTGGATATCAGCGGGGTTAAAGACTTGCGTTATATCAGGGAGGAAGGGGGACGGCTTTATATTGGGGCCCTCAGTACCCATACAGATCTGGCTGAGTCTGCTCTTTTGGAAAAAGAAGCTCCCCTGCTGGCCGCGGCGGCCAGAAGCGTGGGTTCCCTGCAGATCCGCAATGTGGGAACAGTGGGGGGTAATGTGGTAAACGCCCAGCCGGCGGCTGATACGGCCGTCCCCCTTATGGCCCTCAAGGCCGTGGCCACAATTGTCTCTCCCGCCGGGGTAAGGCAGGTTTTTCTGGATGACCTCTACCGTCCGGAGGGAGGGGTAAAGCTCGATCCCACTTGTGAGCTATTAACGGAGTTTTCCTTTGTTTCACCCCGGGCGGCAGGAGCGGGCGCCGCTTTTGGCCGGGTGGCCCGGCGCAGGGCCCTGGCCCTGCCTGTTTTCAATACAGCCGTGCTGCTTGTGCCCGGCGCAGGCCGTGCCTTCCTGACAGAAGCCCGCATTGTCATGGGTCCGGTGGCCCGTTTGCCTTTGCGGGCCAGGCAGGGGGAGAGGGTATTGCTGGAGCAGGGGGCCGGCGAGGAGATTTTTCTGCAGGCGGCGGCAGCCGCCTCTTTGGAAGCTGCACCCCGGGACAGCGTTTTCCGCGGTAGTGCCCGCTACCGTAAAAAACTGGCCCGGGTAATAGTTTACCGCACCCTGCTGCAGGCCTGGGAAAACGCTTGTTCCCGCGTGGATTAAACTTGAGTCCCCCGGGGCCGGGAGCCATTTCCCCATTCCGGCGGCGGATGCTGGAACTGCCATAAACTTTTTAAGAAAAAGGTGAAAATATTTTGGAGGGTAAACTAAAGAGCGTTACAGGCAGGCAGGCCCTGCCGAAGAGGGCCTGCCGCCCGTTCCTGGCCCTGGTGTTATGCTTGTTATGCGTGGCGGTCTCCCTGGCGCTGCTGCAGCCTGCAGCCCTGGCCTGCAGCGGTTGTGCCTTTAACTATCCCTGGCTGCACAGCTTCCCTACCGACGAGGAGCTGGCCCAGGCTACGGCGGAATTTTTCCGGGAATATGCCACCAGGCAGGCAGGAAGCGGCGCAGCGTTTGGCTGGACCGATTACTGGCATCTCAGGCTGGAAAGGCCGGGGGTCGAAGAACAGTATAAGATCGTCGAAGTGATCCTCTGTTTTAAAGAGGAACCGGCCGCCGGCAGCGCTACAGGGAGCGCAAGCTACCATTTTACTACCCTGGCTTTTGACCGAGAGAAGGGCTATTTTTTCTGGCCCCACAGTATGGGCTCCTTCGACGACAGGGGAAAATTGGAAGCCTATCTGGATGAGTATGTGATCAACAGGCTTGCGGCTACAGAGGTGAGGGAAGCCGGCAAACCGGCCGCTGCAGCGCCGCCGCGGCAGACCCCGGGGAACGAGCTGCTCCTCGTGCTTCTGGCTGTTGTCCTGGGGGTCCTGTTGCTGACTTCCAGGGCGAGGCATAAAGCCGGCCAGGGTCAGGGCAGATAACGGCGATTTTGAGGAGGGGTGCCTCAGTGATGAAGAAACAGCTGACTTTTGTGTTAAACGGCAAAAAAATCTCTGTAGAGGCGGAAGCCGACACCCTTTTGCTCGACTTGCTGCGGGAAACCCTGGGCCTCACAGGGACCAAACGCGGCTGTGGCGAAGGTGAATGCGGGGCCTGCACGGTACTCGTCAATGGAGAGACCGTCAATTCCTGCATTTATCCTGCCTGGAAAGCGGAGCACAGCGAGCTGCTTACGGTAGAAGGGCTGGGTGACAGGGAAAACCCCCATCCCCTGCAGGAAGCTTTCCTGGAGCAGGGGGCGGTGCAGTGCGGCTTCTGCACGCCGGGCATGCTTGTCTCCGCCTACGGGCTGCTGCAAAAGACGCCGACTCCCGGCACGGAGGAGATTAAGAGCGCCCTGGCGGGCAATCTCTGCCGCTGCACCGGGTATAAAAAGATTATCGCAGCTGTCAAGGCGGCCTCCTTAAAGATCTCCCAGCCCTAGACCTAAAACCAAGGGAGCTTCAGGACAGCTCCTGGACGACCCTGATTAATTTTGCCGCGGCATAATCGATCTGTTCCAGGGTATTTTGTAGGGACAAACTGATGCGGATAGCCCCCTCCAGATGGGGCTGGTCTAGCTTGAGGGCCTGCAGCACGTGGCTGGGTCCTTTTTTATGGGCATGGCAGGCAGAAGCAGTGGAGATGTAAACATGAGCTTCTTCCAGGGCGTGAAGGATTAGTTCCCCCTTCAGGCCGGGGAAAGAGAGATTGAGGATATGGGGCGCCGCTTCTTTGCCGTTGCGCGGGCCGTTTACCTTTACCTGAGGATGGGCCTGCTCCACGGCGGCAAGGAACCTTGCTTTAAGGAAGCTCAGCCTTTCTGTTTTCTGCTGCTGCTCCTCATGGCAGAGGCGGGCCGCCAGGGCCATTCCGGCAACTCCCGGCGTATTCTCTGTCCCGGCGCGCAGGCCCCTTTCCTGCCCGCCGCCTCTGGACAGGGGCTCAAGCTTGATCCCCCGGCGCAGGTAAAGGGCGCCTACGCCCCGGGGCCCGTGGAACTTATGGGCGCTGAGGCTAAGGGCATCGACACCCGCTTCGCCCGGCAAAAGGGGTATTTTGCCGAAGGATTGCACGGCGTCAACATGGAAAATGAGGCGGGGGTTACGGGATTTCAGGGCCCTGGAGAGGCGGTGGATGGGCTGTAGGGAACCGATCTCGTTGTTAATATGCATAATACTGGCCAGGATTGTTTCCGGGGTAACGGCCTCCGCCGCGGTTTCAGGGTCGATGAGGCCCCTCTCGTCGGGCGGCAGGTAGGTGACGTGGAAACCCTCGTTTTCCAGCTGCTGGAATGGTTCCAGGACGGAAGGATGTTCAATTAAAGAGGTAATAAGGTGGTTGCCGCGCCGCCGGTGGCGCCGGGCTAGGCCCAGCACCGCCAGGTTGTTTGCTTCCGTACCGCCCGAGGTAAAGATAATCTCCTCACTGGAGACGCAGAGCAGCCCGGCAAGGGTCTGCCGTGCCCCTTCCATGATCCTGTGCGCCCCGCTGCCGCGCCGGTGTAAAGAAGAAGGATTACCGTATTCTTCCTGCATGACCTTCTCCATGAGGCGGAGAACCTCGGGAAAAACGGGGGAGGTGGCGCTGTTATCCAGGTAAACTTCCGTAATTTGGGGGAGACGCGTCATCAATGAACCTCCGTTAACAACCGGTGCCGCTGCAGTCCCATGCCCTATTCATGCCCTATTGAAGGGGGCGGCCCGGTGGCGGCAGCTCCTGGCCGCCTTTAAAAATATGTCTCTTGAGCGCTGCCCATGACCCTTGTTTCTATCTTTTCCAGGGCTTCTTCCTGCAATGCAGGGAGGGGGAGTTTTTTTTCCGCTGCCTCCAGGGCGGCTGCATGGGGTCTGGTCACAGGATGGGGCGGCACAAAGAGGGTACAGCAGTCGTCAAAGGGCCGGATCGATACGGCGTAGGTGCCGATTTTTTGTGCCTGGGCCGTGATTTCGGCCTTGTCGAAGCCGATGAGGGGGCGCAGAACCGGCAGGCTCACGACGGCATTGGTTACTGTAAGGTTCTCCAGGGTCTGGCTGGCGACCTGGCCCAGGCTCTCGCCTGTGTAGATGACCCCCAGCCCCCGCTTCCGGGCCAGTTTTTCGGCGATGCGGAACATGGCGCGGCGCATCAGGGTGATCAACATAGCTTCGGGGCAAGAGCGGCGGAGCTTCTGCTGGATTTCCGCAAACGGTACCAGGTGCAGAATAATCTCTCCTCCGTAAGCGGCTAGGATGCGGCAGAGTTCCAACACTTTGTTCACCGCTCCTTCCCCTGTAAAAGGGGGGCTATGAAAATGGAGCGCTTCGAGCTGCACGCCCCTTTTCAGGGCAAACCAGCCTGCCACGGGGCTGTCGATGCCGCCTGAAAGCAGGAGCAGCCCCCGTCCCGTCACTCCTACGGGCAGACCGCCGGGGCCGGGCAGAGAACGGGAAAAAAGGTATGCCTCTTTCTCCCTGATCTCAATATTTATAACCACCTGGGGGTGGTGCAGGTCCACCTTTGTTTCCAGACCGTCGGCAAGGAGGGCTTCGCCCACCCTGCGGTTGATCTCCGGCGAGGTAAAGGGGAAACGCTTGTTGGCCCGGCGCGCCGCCACCTTGAAGGTGAACCCCGGTCCTGTGTACTGCTCCTGCAGCAACAGGTAGGCCTGCTGGCAGATCGCTTCCAGTTCCAGAGGGGCGGTTTGCACCGGGCTCAGGGAAACAATGCCAAAGACCTTCTGCAGCCTCTGCATGGCGGCATAAGTATGCTGCGGCGGCACCTGAACAAAATAACGGCCCCGCTGGAAGGCGACGTTAAAAGGGCCCAAGCCACCCAGGGCTTCCTTAATGTTGTGCCCGAGCTTTTTTTCAAAAAAGGGCCTGTTTTTACCCTTCAAGGCGATTTCTCCGTAACGGACCATAAGCAAGCTCTGCACCTGCTCACCCCTCATTATTTTACTCCCCAGCGGGTGTACAGCAGAGATGATCGCCAGGGGACAAGGTTATAAAAAAAGCATCTGCCCAACCTGCGCCACAGGAAAATAGCATGAGCAGTAACGGGGTAAGACGCCTACACAAAAAGCCGGTTTCGTTTTAACCGGCTTCTGCAAGCGGAAAAGAAACCAAAAGGGACTAGACCTGGACCACTTCTTTAATTTCCGGGATCTCCTGTTTAAGCAGCCTTTCAATACCATTTTTCAGTGTCATGATGGACATGGGACAACTGCCGCAGGCTCCCATGAGCTTGACTTTGACCGTACCATCATCGTCCACAGCGATAAGCGTTACGTCTCCGCCATCGGCTTGCAGCATGGGACGAATTTTTTCCAGGACTGTTTGCACCTTTTCTTTCACAGGGAGGAACCTCCTTTTTATGGGCCGGGATCCGGCCGCCAATTTCCCCCATTGTATCACAACAATGCCTTTTTGTCGAATAAACCGGAGCTGTTTTTTTCATGAGCAGCCGTACCCCTTATACCCGTACCTGCTGTACCCGCGCCAGGACAGCTTCTTTAAGGGCTGCCAGCCTGCCGGCAGCGGCTGCCGCGCTGCTGGCCCGCACGGCAAAATAGAGCTTTATTTTAGGCTCGGTGCCGGAGGGGCGGATAGCAAACCAGGAACCGTCGGCCAGGGTAAAATGGAGCACGTCGGAGGCCGGCAGAGAAAGGGCGTACTCCTTTTGTGAGCGGTAGTTCCAGGCTTTGCCTACCCGGTAATCCCTCTTCTCCTCGATTTTTATGCCCGCGATCTCTTGTAAAGCCGGGTCGCTGAAAAGCTGCAGCAGCTTTGCTGTAAGCTGTTGCTCCGCCAGCTCCACGGAAAAAAGATCCTCTTTGAAGTAACCGTAACGCCGGTACAGATCTTCCAGCACCTCCAGGAGACTCTGGCCCCTTTGCCGGTAAAAGGAGGCCATCTCCGCAATCAGGGCCGAGGCGATAACGGCGTCTTTGTCCCGGACAAAAGTACCGGCGAGGTAGCCGTAGCTTTCCTCGTAGCCGAAGATAAAGCGGTAATCCTTTTTTTGCTCAAATTCCTCGATTTTTTCGGCGATAAACTTGAACCCTGTCAGCGTCTCCACCGTGGGGATACCGTAGGAGGCGGCAATCTCCCGCCCCATATTGCCGGTAACGATGGTTTTAATAATCACCCCGTTGGGAGGAAGGGCCTGCTTTTGCCGCAGCGCTTCCAGCAGATAAGCCACGAGCAGGGCGCCTACCTGGTTGCCGCTTAACAGCTCGTAGCCTCCCTCACTATTGCGCACGGCGCAGCCAACACGATCCGCGTCGGGATCCGTAGCCAGGATCAGTTCTGCCTGCCGCGCTGCGGCCAGCTCCAGGGCCAGGTTGAAAGATTCCCTCTCCTCGGGGTTAGGGACCCGGACAGTGGAGAAAAGGGGATCGGGCTCGGCCTGGCTTTCCACCACGTGTACCTTTGTATAACCCATTTCTTTGAACAGGCGGGGGATAAGGTAGATGCCCGTACCGTGCAGGGGGGTATAGACAATACCCAGCTCCGGATCGCCCCTGTTCAGGGAGAGGGATCTGATACGCTCCAGGTAACGGCGGTCCATTTCCTCTCCCAGGTAAACCAGCAGCCCTTTCTGCTCTGCTTCCTCCCTGGAAATTAGCTTTACATCATTAAAAAAATGAATTTTTTTAATGGCGGCCGTTACTTCTTTGGCTTGCTCCGACACCAGCTGCCCCCCGTCTGCGCCGTAAACTTTGTAGCCGTTATATTCAGGCGGGTTGTGGCTGGCGGTAATAATAATCCCTCCCTGGCAGCCCAGCTCGCGGACACTGAAAGAGAGCTGGGGCGTGGGGCGCATCTGACGAAAAAGAAAAGCTTTAATCCCGTTGGCGGCCAGGACCAGGGACGCTTCCAGGGCAAACTCCCGGGAAAAACGGCGGGAATCGTAGGCGATAACGGCTTTTTTCTCCGGGAAAGAGGCAAACTTTTCCTTGAGGTAGTCGGCCAACCCCTGGGTGGCCCGCCGCACCACGTAGATATTCATACGCCTGGTGCCGGCGCCGAGCACACCGCGCATCCCGCCTGTACCGAAGGAAAGCTCCCCGCCAAAACGGTCTTCGATCTCCGCCGCTTTGCCGGCCAGAGAATGGAGCTCCTCTTTGGTGGCGCTGTCCACCAGATCGCTGCTGAGCCAGCTTTGGTAAAGGGCTTCTGCCTCAGTTGTGCGGGAGTGCCCCGTTTCTTCCGGCGGGAGCTGATCCGCCCCGGCAGCGGGAGGTTGAGGCCCGCCGGCGGCTTCTCCCGGCACACGGCCATAATCGTCAGCAAAACGCTCGATATCATCCTCGCCCAGGTAATCGCCGTATTGCACCTCGATAAAACGGAGCGTCTTCTCCCCTGTATTTTCCACCCGGTGCCGGGCCTGGCGGGGAATGGTTATGCTCTCCCCTGCTTTTAGATTATACTCCTGGTCCTCCACTGTTACCAGGGCCCGGCCCTGTACCACCGTCCACTGTTCGGCGCGGCGATGGTGCCGCTGCAGGCTCAGCCGCTTGCCCGGGTGGACATTGATCTGCTTCACCTTGTAGTTGTCTCCTTCCAAAAGGACAATAAAGTTCCCCCAGGGGCGTTCTTCCCCGGGAGGGGAAAGACATTCCCTGCTGTTTTCCTTGTGCAGCTGCTCCACAACCCTGCGCACCTCCTGGGCGCGGCTGCGGGGGCAGACGAGCAGGGCGTCGTCGGTGTCGATAATGGCCATCTCCTGCACGCCCAGAGTGCAGACGAGGCGGGATGGGGCCAAAACCAGGGAATTGACCGTGTCTATGGCCGTGACCCTGCCGCTAAAGTGATTGCCGTTTGCGTCTTTTGGGGAGACCTGGTAATAAGCCTCCCAGCTGCCCAGGTCGCTCCAGGTAAATGCCGCCGGCAGCACAACGATCTCTTCTGCCCTTTCCATAATACCGTAATCAATGGAGATCCCGGGCATGGAGCTGTAAGCCTGCTCCAGGGCTGCCCCGTCTCCGTAGTCGGCAATGCCGTCCAGGAGGCGGACCACTTCAGGTAGCAGGCGGCGGTACTCGGCCTGCAGCCGCTCCAGCTTAAAAACGAAGATGCCGCTGTTCCAGAGGTAGCCGCCTGCGGCCAGGTATTCCTGCGCTTTTTTTAGGTCCGGTTTTTCCACAAAGGCGGCCACCCGGCAAGCATCTGTGCCGGGCAGGAGAGGACCGCATTTTATGTAACCGTAACCCGTTTCCGGGGAGGAGGGCCGGATCCCGAAGGTAACGAGGCCGTACTTTTCTGCCAGGTGGCCTGCCGTGCGCAGCGCTTCCTGAAAAGCCTGGGGCGGCGCAATGTAGTGGTCGGAAGGAAGGACAGCCATAACCGCTGCCGGATCTCTCCTTGCCAGGTACCAGGCCGCCAGGCCGATGGCCGGGGCGGTGTTCCGGGCCAGGGGTTCTTCCAGAATAACCGCTTTTTCCAGCTTTAATTCGGCCAGCTGCAGGGCGATATGCTCTTTCTGCTCCCGGTGCGTAACTACAAGCAGGTTGCCCGGCTCCACTATACCCTGCAGACGCCCTACCGCTTCCTGAAAAAGGCTGAGCCCGCTGCTCCCGGCTTTAATACATTGTTTGGGAAAACGCTCCCGGCTGAGCGGCCAGAGGCGTGTGCCGCTTCCGCCGGCGAGGATAACTCCATACATGCGATCACTTCCCTTGCAGAGTTTCGCTTATGCTTATCTTGTTGTTAACCCGTGTGATCCAGGTCTGCCGCTGCTTCCAGGCGGAAAATATCCTGCTGCTCCAGGCCCTTGTGGGAAATCAGGTGCATGCGGTGCAGGGCCATGAGGTAGCTGAGGGTGGACTCGGCGCCTTGGTTCTGGTTGAGCCCCGTGGGATGGATCCCGTCGAAACAGGCCCCCGTGGTATAATCGATCAAGGGGAGATTGAGATCATTATACCCCAGAAACCAGCGGAAAACCCTCTCCATCTCCTGGTGCCAGAATTCTTCCCCCGAAGCCAGAAAAGCCTGAAAACAGGCCTCGATCAGGGCCGCCGCATCAAGGGGCTGCTGGTCAAAATGTGCCTTTGTGCCGCCCCGTACCAGCCAGCCTTTATTGCCGATCAGGGAAAGGTGCCCGCCGGCCGGGTTGGTCTGGACGGCCAGCAGCCATTTCAGGGCGGTCAGGGCATACTCCAGGCACCGCTCTTTTTCTTCTCCTTCCCCGTATTGTCCTGCCAGGAGCAGGGCCTGGGGCAGACGGGCATTGTCATAGGAGACGATCTCCTCAAACCAGGGCCACTGGGGCGAAGCCACCTGCTGGAACAGTTCCAGCAGGTGGCGGCTCAAGCGGGAAGCGATGCCGCGCACCTCCGTGTCTCCGCCAAAACGCTTCAGGTAGGAGGAGCAGCCCAGGATAATAAAGGCCCAGGCCCGGGGCGAGGTAAAAGAATGAACCGGGACAAGGGCCTGTTTAAAGAGGCGCAGACCTAAACCTAGTATGGATTCCGTGGGGGCAAAGGCGATGGTATAACCAAGGGCCCAGAGCAGGCGCCCGTGGCTGTCTTCCGACCCGCTTTCCTCCAGCCACTGCCGGTCAAAGGAGAGGAAATTGCGCGCCCTGCCCGTTTCCCGGTCCAGGGCATGGTTGAGGAAAGCCAGGGTGACCTGCAGCAGGGGGAAAATGGAACGGTCATGGTTGAGCCGCCAGTTCATGATGGCCAGCACCAGGGCCCGCGCGTTGTCATCGGTACAATAACCGTGGAAGCGATCGGGCGTGCTGAAAACGGCGTGCTGGCAAACGCCCGTATCGTCGGTGAGGGTGTAGAGGTGCTCCAGGTTTATCTCCGGCAGGACCGGTTTGGCGATACGGGGCGTGTGCAGCTTGGTGCTGCGGGAGACCTGGGAGTATTCGCCCAGAGCGCTTTCAAAAACCTGCAGGTATTTGCGCGCCACCTCTTCCCAGATCATCTGGCGCCCGAACTGGTAGGCTTTTTTACGCATCCTATTACGCAGGGTTTCATCGTCCAGGATCTGCAGCAGCGCTTCGGCCAGGGCTGCGCTGTCCCGGAAGGGCACGAGCAAACCCCTTCCTTCGTCCAGCAGCTCTTCGGCGTACCAATAAGGCGTGGAGATAATCGCCTTGCCGCAGGCCACCGCATAGGCCAGGGTGCCGGAACTGATCTGCTCCCGGCTCAGATAGGGTGTGAGGTAGATATCCGAGGCTACGAGGAAACGGATCAGCTGTTCCATGCTCACAAAACGGTTATGGAAGACCACATTGTCTTCCAGCTTCAGTTCCTGGACCAATTTTTCCAGGCTGAGGCGGTACTGTTCCCCGTAGTGGCGTTTTACCTCGGGGTGGGTGGCTCCCAGCACGATGTAGAGGATGTCGGGATGTTTTTCCACCACCTCTTTGATCGCTTTGATCGCATATTCAATTCCTTTGTTGGGGCTGATCAGCCCGAAGGTGAGGATAACTTTCCGCCCCTCCTGCAGCTGGTCTTTGTAATAGGAAGGGTCGAGAAAGGGGACGTTGGGCGTACCGTGGGGAATAAGGGAGATTTTTTTCCGGGGGACGCCGTATACCTGCTCCAGAATGGGGATGGCTTTCCCGGCGATAACCACCACCCGGGTAGAAAGGGAGCAGATGCGCTCCAGCACCCTGCGCTGCCCGGGGGAAGGGTCCTGCAGCACCGTATGGAAGGTGCTCACCACCGGCTTTTTTAGCTTGGCCAGGAGGTCGAGGATATTCTCCCCGTCGGCGCCGCCGAAGATCCCGTATTCGTGCTGCAGGGAAACCACGTTGATGGAAGACAGATTGATGTAATCGGCGGCGTTAAAATAGTCGCTTTTATGGTTGTCCCGTATCTCAAAGGCCACATCCTGGGGGTACGGGTAACCCTGAGGAAGATTGTTCAGGGCGATGACCTGCAGGTCATGGCGGTAAGGAAAAGAATCTTCGCTGCTGTAGATATTTTTCAGGGACGCGAACAGATCCGCTGTAAAAGTGCCAATCCCGCACTGGCGGGGCGGGTAAGTGGAGATAAAGGCGATATTTATGGGCTTAACGAGCATATTCACAGACATGGGTCACATCCTCCCAGTATTTTTTGATAAGCACTGCGGTACTTTGCCGCCATCACAGCTGTGGTAAAACGATTTTCAACCCATTCCCGGCAGCGGTAGGGGGAAAGTTCTGCCAGGAGAGCCACCTTTTCCCGTCCTTCCTCCAAGCTGTCCAGGAGAAAACCCGTTTTCCCCTCTTCCACGATCTCCGCCATGGAACCGCGCCGCATGGCCAACACCGGCGTCCCGCAGGCCATGGCCTCAATCACCGTAAGGCCGAATGGTTCGTTAAAGTTGATCAAATGGAGCAGGGCCTTTGCTCCGGCCAGCAGTTCCCTTTTCTCCTCGTTGCTCACTGTCCCCAGAAATTGCACTAGCCTGCCGTCCACGTACGGCGCCACCCCTTGCTCGTAATAATCCCGGTCGTGGATAATGCCCCCGATGAGCAGGGGCAGCCCCGCCCGCCGGGCAAGCTCGATGGCTTCTTTTGTCCCCTTGTCGTGGTGGATCCGCCCCAAAAAAAGGAGGTAATCTCCCTTTTTTTCCCGAAAAGGATATTCCTCCACGGGAATGCCATGGTAGATGGTATCCAGGTAGGTAAGGTCGGGATGGCGATCCGCATTGCTTATGGAGATATAGTAGGTCCTCCCGTTATACTTGCGGTACACAGGGAGGATACGCTCCGAAGAAAAACCGTGGATAGTGGTTACTACCGGCGTACGCACCAGGGCGGAATAGCTTAAAGGCATAAAATCAAAGTGGTTATGGATAAGATCGTAGCGGTCCGCCTCCTCAAAAACGGCAGAGATATGGAGACATTCGGCTACTTTGGGGTCAATCTCCCCATCTTCGGAATAGGGGCGGGGGATAACCCAGCGGTGAGAGGCGCTTGTGAGTGAATCACCGGTGGCATAGAGCGTCACCTCACAACCCTGGCGCACCAGCTCCTCCGTAAGCAGGCTTACCACCCATTCCCAGGGGCCGTAGCGGCGCGGCGGAGTGCGCCAGGAAATGGGAGCGAGCATGGCTATCTTCACCGGTTTCATCCTCCTTTTAAAATTAAAAAACAATACCACCATATCCCGGGCTAGGTAAGGCACAAAAAGATTGAATAGCGTGTTTTTTCTGCAAGTTTTTTCTAAGAAAGTAATAATTTGAATAATATCTTTTGCCTATATCTGTAGAATTATTTTATATTATAATTATAGCATGGAAAAGGGAATAAGCCCAACTTTTTAAGAATAATCATAATAGTTATAAACTTCTTTATTGATGGCATGTATTTGCTTTTAGAATTATTATTTGCTAAAATAAGTTTAAAAAAATAGCCTGTGCCGCGCTAAAAGGCAAGAAAGGCCAAAAGGCGTAAGGTGGTGAGGACGGCTTTTAGATTCGACCAGGGCTTTGGCCGAACCGCAGCGTTTATCCATACTTTGTGTACATAAAAATTATAGGGCAGGCGATGATTAAATTTGGACAAACAGGCTAACAGCTATGATCTGCTCATACTGGGTGCCGGCCCGGCCGGATTAACGGCGGCTATTTACGGTGGCAGGGCAAACCTCCGTGTGCTTGTCTGCGAGGAGAAGCTCAGCGGGGGGGAGATAACCTCAACGGAACGTCTTGACAACTATCCGGGCTTCCCCGAAGGCGTAAACGGCCTCGAGTTCGGGCAGCTGCTGGAGCAGCAGGCTTTACGTTTCGGTGCCGTGCTGGCCGGCGCTTTCATTGAAAAGGCGGAGCTCCACGGGGAATGGAAAAAAGTTACGACCACAGCAGGGGTATTCCAGGCGCGCACCGTTATTATTGCCACGGGGACAGGGCCGCGCAGCCTGGGTGTGCCCGGGGAAGAACTCCTACGCGGCCGGGGCATATCCTTTTGCGCCACCTGCGATGGGCCCTTTTTCCGCGGTAAAACCGTTGCTGTCATCGGCGGCGGCGACGCGGCCGTAGAAGAAGCCCTTTACCTCACCAGGTTTGCCTCCAGAGTGCTGCTAGTGCACCGGCGTGACCGCTTAAGGGCCGTTGCTTACCTGCAGGAGAAACTGCTCCGTCACCCCGGCGTAACAGTGCTCTGGGACACCGTGGTAAAAGGGTTTAAGGGAGAAAACAAGCTCGAGGCTGTCCAGCTGCAAAACGTTAAGGACAACTCCTCCACGGAGGTTCCCGTGGACGGGGCTTTCCTTTACGTGGGGCGTATCCCCAATACTGCTTTTTTAAATGGCGGGGTAGAAACAGATACTGCTGGTTATATTATTACCAACGAAGAGATGGAGACATCCCTCCCCGGCGTTTATGCGGCAGGGGACGTGCGCCGCAAATTTCTGCGCCAGGTGGTGACGGCCGCCGCCGACGGGGCCATTGCGGCCATGATGGCGGTGCGTTACCTGCAGTGATACTGTGCCGCCGGGTTTTTAAATTTAATTTTTGAAGAAAATAATTTCAGGAGGTGAGGCCGCTTTTAGGCGGCAAAGCATGGAAGGAAAACCCTTGGAGATAGGGGGTACGCAGTTTGACGATGAGGTGCTGGGGGCGGCGATACCTGTACTGGTGGATTTTTGGGCTTCATGGTGCGGACCCTGCCGGATGGTGGCGCCGGTTCTGGACGAGCTGGCCCGTGACTATACCGGGAAACTTAAGGTAGTGAAGGTCAATGTGGACGACAACCCCGATACGGCTTCTCGCTATGGCGTGATGTCCATCCCCACGATGATGCTTTTTAAAGGCGGGGCGCCGGTGGAGACGATTGTGGGTTTTCGCAAAAAAGAGGAACTGAGCGGTGTGATCGACCGTTTTCTCTAGCCGTAAGGGGAAAAGGGCGGGTTTACGTCCTCAAGGGGCGGATCTGCCGGCGGTGATACATACCGGCGGGGCGGGGCTTGGGCCCCGTCTTTTTTTTAAAGGGGATAATAACCCTCTAATTCGACATAATAAAGATAAATACCAAGGAGGGGGTGTTTTTCCCCTTGCGCTCCGTCTGGAAAGGGACCCTTGCCTTTGGGCTGGTGAGTATCCCCGTCTCCCTCTTTCCGGCCGTTACCAGCAGAAACATCAGCTTTCGCACCCTGCACCTTTCCTGCCATACGCCCCTTGAATACCGTAAAACCTGCCCCCATTGCGCCAGGGAAGTGGCTCCGGAGGAGATTGCGCGGGGCTATGAATACGAAAAGGGGCATTTTGTAATCCTGAGCGAGGAGGAGATCAGGGCCGCTGCCGGGCAGGGAGAAAAAATAATTGAGCTAGCTTATTTTGCCCGCATGGAGGAGATAGATGCGCTTTATTTCCAGAAGGCGTACTTTCTGGCGCCCGAAGCCACGGGGCGTAAGCCCTACGCCCTGCTGCGCCGGACCATGGCAGAGAGCGGCAGGGTCGCCATCGCTTCCGTCACCCTGCATCAGCGCCAGTGGCCGGCGGTGGTAAGGACCTACGGTGAAGCCCTCTCTCTTTCCACCATTCATTATCCCGACGAAGTAAACAACCCTGCGGAGCTGCCCGGCCTTTCCCCGGAGCCCGAACTGCGCGAAGGGGAACTGGTGATGGCCCGGGAGCTCCTCGGGCATCTGACGGCAGGCTTTGCCCCGGAAAAACTGCAGGACCACTACCGGGAAAAGCTGCTGGAGATCATTGAGGCACGCATTCGGGGCCAAAGGATCGCCGTTGCCACCGCTCCGGCCCGGGAAAAGGTCGTGGACCTGCTCAGCGCGCTGCAGCTGAGTGTGGAGCAGGCCCGCCGGCACCGGGAGAAGAAAGACGATCAAGATCAGGGGGAAAAGGGCAGGCCAAAAAGGTCCGGGGCAGCTAAAAAAAAGGAGCATCTGGCGGTAAAAGCGGGAAAATGAATTTTTTTGCACGCAGGATCTACCCCATGGAACCCCGGAGCAGCCCGGTGCTGCCGCAGGGGGACAGCTACCGTTATCAGGTGAAATGGGACGGTATGCGCCTTCTGGCTTTTGGCTGTAAGGGCAGGCTGCGTCTGCAGGGGCGGAGCCTGCAGGACAAAACCCTGAAATATCCCGAACTCTCCGCTTTGCCCCAGCTGGTAAGAGCCGGGCAGTTTATCCTTGACGGTGAACTTATCGCCCTGACTGGGGGACGCCCCTGTTTTTACAGCCTGATGCGGCGCGAGCAAAGGGGGAATCCAGCCTTTGCCCTGGATCTGCTCCCCCTTTGCTATATGGTTTTTGACTGCCTCTACCTCGAAGGCAGGTGGCTGCTGGAGGAGCCCTGGGAAGAGCGCCAGGAGCTGCTTTGCCGGATCCTGCAGCAAAACGACAGGGTCCGCCTCTGTGCAAATTACCCTGACGGGGAAAACCTGTTGTCCGCAGTGAAAAAACAAAACCTGGAAGGGGTTGTCAGCAAAAAGAGGGACGGCCCTTATTTACCGGGTCCCCGCAAATCTTCCTGCTGGCTGAAAACCAAGCTGAAACAGCAGATTGAAGCGCTGGTAGGAGGGCTGCTGCTGAAGAATAAAAAGGCCGTATCTTTGCTGCTGGGTCTGGCTGAAGGGGCAGAGAAGGCAGGCGGCAAGCCGGGGGCGCTCCGCTATATCGGGAAAGTAAGCAGCGGGCTGACGGCGCAGGACCTGGCCGCATGGCAAAAGTGGGGGAGCAGGCACGAGCTAAAGGCCCCTCCTTTCCAGCCTCCCTTGGACGCACCGGCCGGGGAGGTTGTCTGGGTGGCGCCATTGTGCCGGGTTAACGTTACTTTTGATGAGTGGACTCCCCATTTAAAATTGCGCGCGCCCCGTCTTGAGCCGGGGGGAGGGGATACCTGTGGCGGGCGTTTTCCTGAATTTTAACGGTGAAAAGCTTGTTTTCACCAACCTGGAAAAGGAACTGTGGCCCGGTGAAGGGATCAGCAAGTACGATTTGATCAAATATTACCTGGAAGTTGCCCCTTACCTTTTGCCCCATCTGAGGGGACGCTTCCTGGTCATGCGGCGTTTCCCCCACGGCATTGGCAGGGAAGGGTTTTACCAGAAAAATATCCCCGCTGCAGCCCCTGTCTGGATTAACACGGCCCCTTTCCCCCACGGGAAAAAGACAACCCGTTACCTGCTGGCTGACAGGCCGGAAACGCTGGCCTGGCTGGGGAACCTGGCCTGCCTGGAGCTGCACCCGTGGCTTTCCGCTGCTTCTTCCCCCGACCGGCCCGATTTTGCTGTTTTCGACCTCGATCCGGCACCGGGCCTGAGTTTCCAGAGCGTTTGCCGTCTGGCCCTGGAGCTCAAGAAGCTGCTGCAGAGGAGGCGGCTGCGAGCTTATGTCAAGACCTCCGGCGCCACGGGGCTCCAGGTATATCTGCCCCTGCAGCCCCGCTACACCTACAAAGAAGCCCGTAATTATTGCCGGGGCATATTTGCGGAGCTGCACACTTTACTACCGGACCTGACGACTATGGAGCGCAGCGTGGCCCGGCGGGGCCGCAAAATCTACCTGGATTACCTGCAAAATGCCCGGGGCAAAACCCTGGTGGCCCCCTATTCGCCCCGCTCCCTTCCCGGCGCCCCTGTTTCCGCACCCCTGGCATGGGAGGAAGTCTGCGATCCTTCCCTGCACCCCTCCGCCTTCAACCTGCGCAGCATTGTTTCCCGCCTGCAAGGGCGGGGCGATTTATTTGCCCCGGTCTTAACCGACCGGCAGCGCATAAAATAATTTAGGCTCACCCGGTGCCGGCGGCATGTTCAGGAGGGCGAGAAAAAACTGGAAAAAGCAAAACTTGTCTTTATTTCCCGGGAAATAATTTTCACTGCCTGTAAAAGTTGACAAGAAATGAGCCCTTGTTTAAGATTAAAGCAACCTGAAAACGGGGAGGTCTAATTTCTTGCAAATTGTCCCTCTGGCCGAACTGGCAGGAAGGGTGCGGCTTTTACAGCAAAAACTGCAGCAACTTGCTTTGGACGGCGCCCTGATCCTCCAGAACACCGACCTCTTTTATTATGCCGGCTCCATGCAGCAGGGTTTTTTCTTTGTGCCTGCCACGGGAGACCCCCTTTACCTGGTGCGGCGCAGCCTGGAGCGGGCACGGCAGGAGTCGTTATGGGGGAAGATCCTCCCTTTAAGGGAGTTAAACCGGCTTCCCGCCTCCCTGGCGGAACACGGCTATGGCGGGATAAAAAGAATCGGCATGCAGCTCGATGTTCTCCCGGTAAACCAGTTCAAGCGTTTGCTGGCTTTGTTCCCCGGTGCGGTGCCCGTGGACCTTTCCCTGCAGCTGCGGGAGATACGCATGATCAAGTCTGCCTACGAGCTGGAATGTTTCCGCCGGGCGGGGGAAGTGGCCCTGGCCGTTAACCGGCAGATACCGGCGCTGCTCCAAGCAGGCAAGGCGGAGCTGCAGCTTTCTGCCGAGATCGAAAACCTCTACCGTCTGGCTGGCCACCAGGGTCTCCTGCGCATGCGCGCTTTTAACGGGGAGATGTATTTTGGGCATGTCTATGCGGGTATCAACGGCGCGGCCCCTACCTTTTTGGACAGCTGCACCGGTGGCAGCGGTGTTGCTGCGGCCTGCCCCCAGGGGGCCGGCTGGAAAAATATCCTGCCCCACGAGCCCATTGGGGTGGACTATGCGTCTGTTTACGGCGGCTATGTCCTCGATCATACCCGTGTCTTCTCCATCGGCGAGCTGCCCGCTGATTTAAAGCGGGCTTATGCCGTGGCCCTGGAGATCCAGGACGAGCTGGTAAAAAGGGCTCTGCCCGGCGCCTCCTGTGCGGCCCTTTACAGCCTGGCTGTAGAAATCGCCAGGGTGTATGGCCTGGAAGATAATTTGATGGGCTGCGGGGCGGAAAAAGTTAAATTTGTGGGGCACGGCCTGGGCCTGGAAATCGACGAGCTGCCCGTACTGGGCCAAGGTTCGCCCCACCTCCTGGAGGAAGGTATGGTTTTTGCCCTGGAGCCCAAGTTTATTTTCCCGGGTAGAGGCATGGTGGGCCTGGAAAACGTCTGGTGCGTCGGTGCCGGCGGCCCGGAGAAATTAAGCCCCATCCCCGATGAGCTGGTGACAGTGCCCCTTTAACAATTTATAAATGACAAACTAGAAGCTTTTTACAGTAAAAGGAGGTATCAACGGCCCTGAGCATCTCCATCCTGGAGCTTACCCTGCGCCTTTTTCTGGCCCTGCTCCTCGGCGGCATCGTAGGTTTTGAGCGGGAAAGGCAGCAGCGCCCCGCCGGCTTTCGCACCCATATCCTTGTTTGTGTGGGCTCGGCCCTGATTATGCTGGTTTCGGCCTATGGCATCGCCGGCACCGGCGGCACCCTTACCTACGACCCTGCCCGCATTGCTGCCCAGGTTGTTACGGGTGTGGGTTTCCTGGGTGCCGGGACTATTTTAAGGCACGGCAGTACCATTACCGGCCTTACCACCGCGGCCAGCCTCTGGTTTGTCTCCGGGATTGGCCTGGCTGTGGGCATTGGTTTTTATGGCGGGGCCATGGTGGCGACCCTGATGTTGCTGGTGAGCCTTATTGTCCTGCGCAGCCTGGAGGGGTCTTTTGCCCGCATGAAAAACCTCCGGCGCCTCTGGATCAGAGGGATCGACCACCCGGGGCTCCTTGCCCGTATCAGCGCCGTCTTTGGGGAGATGTGTGTGCAGGTGACCAAAGTGGATATGAGCGAACCGGAATATAAAGAGGCTTTTAAAAAAGATGTGATTACCATTGATTTTTTGTTGCGCCTGCCGTCGCGGCTGGACAGCGAGGAGGTGCTGAAAAAGGTCGCCATGCAGCACGGCGTCCTGGAGGCGGGCTGGGAAATCGGGGAAGTGGCGGGGGAAACTATGGGGCGGTGAAAGGGCAGGTGGCTGCCCTGGAGCGCAGGCAGGTCCAGGCGCGCCTTCGGTAGACGGAGTGCCGGCTATTGGATTTCCCCTCGGCTCTTTAAAGGACAATGGAATGAATGTATGAAACCCTCCTGATTGGTAAAGATAGTATTACCATGTCATTACCGGTAAGGGAAGGGCGGTTCAGGGATGAGTTTAACGAAGGTCGTCAGTTTCCAGGAAAAAAAGAAACGGAAAATCGAAGAAAACCTCCATCTTTTTCAGTTAAATTTTTGGGAATGGGTCTTTGCTTACCGCTGGCGCCCCTGCCCAAAATGTACCCGCCTGCTCCAGTTATGGTGGGGGCGGGAGTGCCTCTGGTCGGGGCTTTGTGGTGTTTGCTGCTCTTATTACTATTACTACCAGGTGCTTTATGTGCGCGCCCTAAAAACTGTCTGCCAGCGGGGCGAAAAGAACCCTTCCTTCCGCGAACTTGAAGCATGGTACTACCAGCTGGAAAAGCCCCGGGAAGAGCCCCGGGAATAACCACAAAATTTAAAGCAGACCATGCCCCGGCCCCGGGCTCCGCTTTGCTGCGTCTTCCCGGCGGCGGGGGGAGGTCTGTCCCGCCGTCTTTGCTTCCCTACCCTTGCACCCTGACCTTTAAGCAGCATCTCTGACTAAATAAAGTTTGCAGCCCCGGGGGATAAGCTATGCCCTCTCTACAGCAGCTATATTTAAGGAGATAAACGCCGTAATAAAGAGATATTTTAACTGAGCATATCTTAAAAGCTGTACAATCTCTCCAGAATTATGATTTCGCCTTCTATACTGTACCATCATTATTGCCCTGGAACGGGGTAGAGGTGTTATAATAAGGTCAAAGATGGTCAAAAAGTGTGCAGGGGATGTGTGGCGCGAAGATGGGCAATCTTGCCGACAGCATGGAATACTATTTAAAGAGATTGCTGGAGATGAGCGCTTCGGGATACCTGGAGGTAAAGCGCAAAGAGCTGGCAGGCAAGTTCCGCTGTGTGCCTTCCCAGGTCAACTACGTGCTGGAAACCCGCTTTACGCTGGAAAAGGGTTACCTGGTGGAGAGCAGGCGCGGAGGCAAGGGTTACCTGCGCATTAAAAAATTGGATGCCTATGGCTTGCCCGCCCGCTTTCTGCAGGATCTGGACAGAGAGCGCACCAGCACGGAGGAAGAAGCCCAGGGGCTGGTAGAACGGCTGCTGGCGGCAAAGCATATCTCCATGCGCGAAGCAGCCCTGATGCAGGCAGCTCTGCGCTGTGTGGCCGTCCTGGAGGGTGAGGCCCGGCGAGATCAGTGCAGGAATCTCCTGCTGCGCCGCATGCTGCAGGCCCTGCTGCAGTAAATTTTATATTGAAGTAAATAGGCACTGCTAATAATTACCGTCTTTGAGGTTAAACTTTGAGGATAAAGATTGCATTGCCGAGAATTTTAATTTTAAATTTAAAGTAGAGTAGAAAATGAGAGAATTATGTAGAGGGGGTGAAGGGCCTGTCTTTCCAACCTGAGTTATATGCCAAGGAAAAAGGAAAAAACAGGCTGTGTTGATGCTCTGTCAGAAATGTGGTCAAAAGACTGCCTCTGTCCACCTCACCAGGATTATTAACGGCAACAAATCTGAAACTTATATCTGTGAAGACTGCGCCCGCGAAAATGGAGAGCTGGATTTTCCCCTGGAAGGCAAGTTCCCTCTGTACCAGTTTTTTTCCAGCATGATGGGCCTGAATGTGCCGGGCGGCGATGCCGTTGCCCCCGTGCCTGCAACGGATCCGGGCCTCCAGTGTCCCGCCTGTGGCTTGACTTATCCCCAGTTCGGCCAGATCGGACGTTTTGGCTGCGATCGGTGTTATGAGGCTTTCGGGAGCCATGTGCTGCCCCTTTTCCGCCGTCTGCACGGCAATCAGAAGCATCTGGGCAAAATTCCGGCCCGGGCCGGAGTCAATATTAAGGCTCGTAAGAAGATTGAACAATTGAAGCTTGAGTTGCAGCAAAAAGTAATGGCAGAGGCTTTTGAAGAAGCGGCGGAGCTCAGGGATAAAATTCGCGATCTGGAACAAAAACTTACAGCAGGAGGGGAGCCGGATGCCTGAAGAAAAAGAAAAAGAGCAGCCCGGCCGGAAAGCACAGGAGCAAAGGGAGCAGAAAAAAGAAACAGCAGTAGAAGGGGCAGTTCCTCCTCAGGGAAGGGAGATGGACCCCGATGTTTTGGCTGTGGAGGAAAAAAGGCTGGCAGAGATAAACAGTAAGTGGATGGAAGGGAGCGGCCCCGAAGGGGAGATTGTCATCAGCAGCCGCGTCCGCCTGGCACGGAATATTAAAGGATTGCCTTTTCCCCCTCTTGCCTCCGATGAGCAGCGGAAAAAAGTTCTGGCTGTTGCCGAAAGGGTCCTGGCGGAGCAAAAGGACTGCTTTGCCGGGATGGAGATGATCAAGCTTAACGAAGTGACACCCATATACCGCCAGGTCTTGCTGGAAAAACATCTCATCAGCCCCCTGCAGGCCAGGGAAAACCTGGTCAGCGGCCTGATCCTCCGGGCGGACGAAGTGATCAGCATTATGGTCAACGAGGAAGACCATTTCCGTATTCAGTGCCTGCTGCCCGGTTTGCAGCTCGACAGGGCCTGGGAAGAAGCTTCCTGCTATGACGATTACCTGGAAAAGGGCATTGACTATGCTTTTGATGAAGAATTAGGTTATCTTACCGCCTGCCCCACCAATGTGGGGACGGGCCTGCGTGCCTCTGTAATGCTCTACCTGCCGGCCCTTGTGCTTACGGGGCAGATAAATCATATTCTTGCCGCCATTGGCCAGGTCGGCCTGGTAGTGCGGGGGATCTATGGCGAAGGTACGGAGATGGTGGGCGGGCTCTGCCAGGTTTCCAACCAGATTACTCTGGGCCAGTCCGAAGAAGAGATCTGGCATAACCTGTACAGTGTTACCAGACAGCTCATCAATCAGGAACGAAAAGGGCGGCAGCAGCTGCTCAACGAGCAGCGGGACAAACTGGCGGACAGAGCCGGCCGGGCCTACGGTATCCTTAAATACGCCCGTTTGCTCGGTTCCCAGGAAGCGATGCAGCTAATTTCCGATGTCCGCCTGGGCGTGGACCTGGGCCTGCTGCACGATGTGCCGGTAAGTACCCTGAACAGGCTGCTGGTCTTGACGCGCCCCGGCTGCCTGCAATATTTAAAGGGCCGGCCCCTTAACCCTTACGAGCGGGATCTGGAACGGGCCGCACGGATTAAACAATTTTTACCCTAAGGAAAGAAGATTTGTAAGAAACAAAATTTGCGAGGTGATTAAACCATGTTTATGTTCGGCCGTTTTACGGAAAGGGCGCAACAGGTACTGGTGTTGGCCCAGGAAGAAGCAAAGAGATTGAACCATAATTTTATCGGGACCGAGCATATCCTCCTCGGCTTGGTGCGGGAAGGCTCTGGTATCGCTGCCCGTGCCCTGCAGAACCTGGAGATTGACCTTGCCCGGGTGCGCGGCGAGGTGGAGAAGATTATCGGTAAAGGAGATAAAACCCTGACCCAGGGTATCAGCTATACGCCCCGGGCCAAGAAAGTCATTGAGCTGGCCATCGAGGAAGGGCAAAATTTTGGCCATAATTATGTGGGCACGGAGCACTTGCTCCTTGGCCTCCTGCGGGAAGGCGAAGGTATAGCCGCCCAGGTCCTGACCAACCTGGGGGTTGACCTGAAAAAAGTCCGCCGCGAAGTGGTGCAGCTCCTGGGCGGGGAAGCGCAGATGGGCAGCAGCCCGGGCAGCAAAGCGGCTCCCCAGACTCCCACGGTGGATGCCTTCGGCCGCGACCTGACCAAACTTGCCCGGGAGGGCAAACTGGACCCGGTAATTGGCCGGGAACAGGAGATCGAGCGGGTCATCCAGATCTTGAGCCGGCGCACCAAAAATAACCCCTGCCTCATCGGCGAGCCCGGTGTGGGCAAAACAGCCATTGTGGAGGGCCTGGCCCAGCGCATCACCGAAGGGGATGTCCCCGATATCCTGCTGGATAAGCGCGTGGTTACGCTGGAGCTGGCGGCGGTGGTTGCCGGCACCAAGTACCGGGGTGAATTTGAGGAGCGGCTGCGCAAGCTCATGCTCGAGCTGCAGCAGGCCGGCAATGTGATTATCTTCATCGATGAGCTGCATACGATCATCGGCGCCGGGGCCGCTGAAGGGGCCATCGACGCTTCCAACATTTTAAAGCCTGCCCTGGCCAAGGGCGAGCTGCAGGCTGTGGGCGCCACCACTCTGGACGAATACCGCAAGCACATTGAACGGGACCCGGCCCTGGAGCGGCGTTTCCAGCCGATCATGGTGGGAGAGCCCACAAAAGACGAGAGCCTGGAGATTTTGAAAGGACTGCGCGACCGCTATGAAGCCCATCACCGCGTAAAAATTACCGACGAGGCCCTGGAGGCGGCAGTTAAGCTGGCGGACCGTTATATCCAGGACCGTTTCCTGCCCGATAAAGCCATCGACCTTATTGACGAGGCCGCTTCCCGCGTACGGCTGCGCAATTACACGGCGCCGCCCGATTTAAAGGAGATGGAGGATAAACTGGAAAGCATCCGCCAGGAGAAGGACGCGGCGGTGCGCAGCCAGGAATTTGAACGTGCCGCCCAGCTGCGCGACAAGGAACAGCAGTTCCGCGCCAAGCTCAACGAACTGAAAAAGGAATGGGAGAAGAAAAAGGTCGTCTCCGACCAGGCCCTGGTTACGGAAGAAGATATTGCCCATATCGTCTCTGTCTGGACCGGCATCCCTGTGAAGAAGCTGGCGGAGGAAGAATCGGCCCGCCTGCTGCGCATGGAGGAGATCCTGCACCAGCGGGTCATCGGGCAGCATGAGGCCGTGCAGGCCGTTGCCCGCGCTATCCGCCGCGGCCGCGCTGGCCTTAAAGACCCCAAACGTCCCATCGGTTCTTTTATCTTCCTCGGCCCCACCGGGGTGGGCAAGACAGAGCTGGCCCGCAGCTTGGCAGAGGCCCTTTTCGGTGACGAAAATGCCATGATCCGCCTGGATATGTCCGAATATATGGAGAAGCATACCACGGCACGCCTCATTGGCGCCCCTCCCGGTTATGTCGGTTATGAGGAAGGCGGGCAGCTTACGGAAAAAGTACGGCGCAAGCCCTACAGCGTTATTCTGATGGACGAGATCGAAAAGGCGCATCACGACGTCTTTAACATTCTGCTGCAGATTCTGGAGGACGGGCGGCTTACCGACGGTAAGGGCCGGACGGTCAGTTTCCGCAATACGGTGATCATCATGACCTCCAACGTGGGCGCCAACTTCATCCGCAAGCAGCCTGCCATGGGCTTCCGCACGGCGGAGGGAGAAAAGGATTATGAACAGATGAAAGGGCGGCTGCTGGAGGAGATGAAAAAGACCTTCCGCCCCGAGTTCCTGAACCGTGTCGATGAGACCATCGTTTTTAAAATGCTGACGGAAGAAGATATCGCCAAAATCGTGGACTTGATGCTGGACGAGTTGACGAAGCGCATCTCCGAATACGGTCTGCAGCTGGAGGTCACCCCTGCGGCTAAGCAGTTCCTTGCCAGGGAAGGCTTCGACCCCACCTACGGCGCCCGCCCGCTGCGCCGCGTCATCCAGAAAAGGCTGGAGGACGGCATCTCCGAGGAGATGCTGCGCGGCCGTTTCAGCGCAGGCGATATAATCATCGTAGAGAAAGAAGAGGGCGCCGAGAAGCTGGTCTTCAACAAAGCAGGGGCAGCAAACTAAAAGCCCGGCAGAGAGAAAAACAATACTCCGCTGTAAAAGGCGGAGTATTGTTTTAAATCCATACATGCCGGATTGTTTCTAAAAAAGGTATGCGGTAGAATTATATCGATGGGCTTTAAGTTGCCGGGTTTAATAAAGGCAAACATAAAAAAAGAGGGAAGTATTATATGCCCTGTGCATCTACGAAAAACGAGGTTATAAAGCCGCCCCTTAAGTGGGCGGGAGGCAAAAGGTGGCTGGTCAAATATCTTCGACCTCTCTGGGAGCCTTACAGCAACCGCCGTTTAGTCGAACCGTTTTGCGGCGGGCTTGCCGTTTCCCTGGGCCTTAGGCCCCAAAAGGCTTTGCTAAACGATATCAATGCCCATTTAATGAATTTTTTAAAATGGCTGCAGAAAGGTTTGGTTGTAGATATTCCCATGGAAAACAACAGGGAGCTTTACTACCGACATAGGAAACTTTTCAATGACCTCATCAAAAACGGAGAGGCTGCTTCGAGCACCGCCGCACAGTTGTTTTATTACCTCAACCGTACTGGCTACAACGGCCTGTGCCGTTTTAACAGCAAAGATGAATTTAATGTCCCCTTCGGTCGTTATCAGCGGATCAATTATGGGCGTGATTTCAGCTGTTATAAAGAGATACTCAAAAACTGGGAGCTCAGCACCGGCGATTTTGCCCGTGTGCCCCTTGCCCCCGGAGACTTTGTTTACGCCGATCCTCCTTATGATGTCGAGTTCACGCAGTACGCCAAAGGCGGATTTACCTGGGAAGACCAGGTGCGCCTGGCCGAGTGGCTCTCTCGGCACTCCGGGCCTGTGGTCCTCTCCAACCAGGCTACTGAACGCATCCTTGACTTATATACAGGTTTGGGCTTTTCTTTAAGTTATCTGTGTGGCCCCCGCCTGATCAACTGCACCGGAAACCGGACTCCTGCGGGGGAAGTAGTGGCGACAAAAGGTTTTTAAGGAAGGTTGCCATGTTGCCCGTGGACGCGCCACAGCAGCGGCGCTTAAAAATTGACGGTTAAAAACTGTGAAAAAACAGCCGGCCCGTACGTAGCGGGGAAGCCGGGCAGACAGAAAAAGGCCGCAAAGGGGCAAAGTATAAAGCCAGGGCAAATACTCTGCTGAAAATGCGGAGTATTTTATTTAAAACAGTTAAATCAAGAAAATTCTGGCGCAGGAATAAGGAGAAGCCATCGCGAATTTTTTAAGCGAAGTCGCCGCAGGTGTGTTTGCTGTACTTAAAAGCTTGAAGGGAAGAGGTTTTTAAAGGGGTAGGAAGTTTTTTTTGTGGAGAGGAATTTTCCTCTTGCAAGGAAAATTACTTGTTGTTATTGTTAAGTTAAGGAGAAGGCTTTATGCTGCAACGGGAGGAATCGTTTTGAAAATTGCGGTGTCGGGGAAAGGTGGGGCCGGCAAGACAACAGTTGCTGCAGGCTTGGTTTATCTCCTGGCGCGGGATGGCTATACCGTCTATGCGGTGGATGCGGATCCCGATGCGACTTTAGGTTTGACGTTGGGGTTTCCCCCTGCCGAGCTGGCACGGGTTACTCCTCTCGTGGAGCTGAAAGAAGTGATCCAGGAGAAGAGCGGGGGTAGCGGTGCCTATTTTAACCTAAACCCTGATGTGGATGATGTTATTGCCGCTTACAGCCTGAGCCGGGGGAATATCCGCCTCATGCTCATGGGCGGTGTCAAACAGGGGGGTTCTGCCTGCTATTGCCGGGAGAATTCCTTTCTCAATGCTGTGCTCAATACCCTTCTGGACAAACAGGAGGCGGTGGTTTTGGATATGAGCGCCGGCATTGAGCATCTGACACGGGGCACAGCGCAGGGGGTTGATCTTATTATTGTAGTAGCAGAACCAACGCGGGCTGGAGTAAAAACGGCCGGCCTGGTCTGCAAGCTGGCCCGGGAGCTTGGCATCGCCGGGATCAAGGTCCTGGGCAACAAGATCCGCCGCGAGGAAGAAAAGGAATTTATCCGCCGCCACCTGCCCGGGGAAACCATTGCCGGCTTCCTACCTTACGCAGATAAAGTCTGGGAGCGTTCCATGGAAGAGCAACTGACAGGTTTTGGCGCTGGTGACCTGCCAGCCGGCTTGGAGGAAGTTTATGTCCATATTTTAAGGGAGGAGATGAAAGGGAAAAAGTAAAAGCACCACCTGAACTTGACCGTACCCATGTTTATACTAAAGGAGGCTAGGAAAAAATATGGCAGAAAAGAAGAAAGATCGCAACCGTACCATTGACCCCGCCGCCCTGGAAGTTTTGGCCAAAACTGAGGGCAGCGGAATAGAGTCGTGTTACGACCGTTACCTGAACATGCAGCCCCAGTGCCAGTACGGTAACACAGGGATCTGCTGCACTATCTGTATCCAGGGGCCCTGCCGCATTACCAAAAAAGCGTCTAAGGGGATCTGCGGTGCCACCTCCTACACCATCGTGGCCCGTAACCTGATCCGCCATGTATTAGGGGGTACTGCCGCCCACTCGGACCACGGCCTGCACACCACCCTGGTGCTCAAAGAGATCGCGGAGGGCCATGAGGGTGACTACAGCATCACCGACAGCGACAAGCTGAAGCGGGTGGCCCAGCGCATGGATATTCCCACCGAAGGCCGCACCGACCGGGAAATCTTAAAAGACCTGGTGGACCTGGCCCTGCAGGAGTTCAGCCGTATTGACGGCACGTACAGCAAGTGGATCGAAAAAACAGTGGTGCCCCAACGTGTGGAGAAGTTCTTGGATTGCAATATCATGCCCTACAGTATCCACCGCACCGTTTCCGAATCCATGGCCCAGACCCACATGGGCATGGACGCCGACCCCGTCAACCTGGTCTTCCAGGCCCTGAAAGCAGCTCTCTGTGATTACATGGGCATGCATATCGCCACCGACCTTTCTGATATCCTCTTCGGCACCCCTACTCCTGTGGTGACGGAGGCCAACATGGGCGTCCTGGAAGAGAATATGGTCAATATCGCCCTGCACGGCCATAACCCTGTCTTAAGCGAGATGGTGGTAAAAGCGGCCCGGGCCATGACCGACGAAGCCAAAGCAGCCGGTGCTGAAGGCATCAAGTGCATGGGTATCTGCTGCACCGGCAACGAGGTGCTCATGCGCCAGGGCGTGCCTCCCCTCACCAACTTCCTCTCCCAGGAGCTGGCGATTATGACCGGCGCCGTCGATGCCATGGTCGTGGACGTGCAGTGCATCATGCCCGGTATTCAGGCCACGGCCGAGTGCTTCCATACCAAGATCATCACCACCATGACCAACGCCAAGATCCCCGGTTCCTATTACATTGATTTTGACGAAGCCCACGCCTTTGAAAAAGCCCAGGAGATCGTGCGCGTAGCCATTGCTGCCTTTAAGGAGCGGGATAAGAGCAGAGTAAAAATACCCAAGATTAAGAATAAAGTGGTGGCTGGTTTCAGCCTGGAGGTCTTGACCGACCTTTTAAGCTCCATCAATCCTGATGAGCCCATCAAAGTAGTTACCGATGCTGTTGACTCAGGAGAACTGGCCGGCGTGGCCCTCTTTGCTGGCTGCAACAACCTCAAGGTCATGCACGATGAGAGCCACTTCGTTATCGCCACCGAACTGGCCAAGAATAATGTGCTGCTGGTATCCACCGGCTGCGCCGCCGGTACCTTCGCCAAGCTGGGCCTGCTCAACAGTGATGCCGTGGAGAAGTACGCCGGTGACGGCCTCAAGGCCTTCTTGAACCGCCTGAACGAAGCCAACAAAGACAAAATGCAGGAGAAAATGCCCCTTATCTTCCACATGGGTTCCTGCGTGGACAACACTCGCTGCTACGACTTCACCAACGCCCTGGCCAAGCAGTGGAACGTAGACGTGCCCAAGGTCCCCTTCGTAGCCAGCGCCCCGGAAGCCATGAGCGAGAAAGCTGTCTCTATCGGCAGCTGGTGCGTCACCCTGGGCATACCCGTGCATGTGGGAGTTGTGCCCCCCATTCCCGGCAGCCCTCTGGTGGATGGCATTGCCCTGCAGATCGCCCATGACGTTTACGGCGGTTACTTCATGTGGGAAGAAGATCCCCATGAGGCGGCCAAGAAACTGCTGGCTGCCCTGAATGAGCGGACCTGGAAGCTGCGGGTGCACCGCATGGCCCAGCAGAAATACGAAACGGAGACTATCTCCACTACCTGGTAAGGCTTTTATTCCGCTTTAAAAAAGGAGGCAAGAGCGAATGACAGAAACGGGTGTAAGAAGCAAAGAATGGGAAAAGTCCTTTGAAGAGATATATGAAGGCGCAGTTGACGAATCAAATCCGCCGCTGGCGTTATTCCAGAAGGCTTATGACGGGGCGATCATCGCCACCAGCTATGCGGAGATCCTGCTCAGCCAGGCCATCCGCCGCTATGGCCCTGACCACCCGGTAGGTTATCCCGATACGGGGTACTACCTTCCCGTAATTATGAACCTCAGCGGGGAGAAGGTTACCAAACTGGGAGAACTGGTGCCTATCCTGAACCGTATGCGCAACCAGATCAAAGAAGAGTTGAACTTCTATAACGCGCGCCTTTGCGGCGAGTCTACCGCCTATGCCGCAGAGATTATCGAAGCCCTGCGTTACCTTAAAGGGGAAAAGCTGCACGTAGACCCCTGGACCGGCTTCCTCGGTGACCCTGTGGTGCGCCGCTATGGCATTCTCCTTGTGGACTGGACCATCCCCGGCCAGGCCGTGATCGTGGGTAAAGCCAAATCTACAGAGGCTCTGGCTAAGATCGTGAGCGATCTGCAGAACAAAGGCTTTATGATCTTCATGGCCTACGAAGTGGTGGATCAGGCCATCGAGGCCGGCCTCAAGCTGGGTATTGACTTTATTACCTTTACCCTGGGCAACTTTACCCAGGTCATCCACGCTGTAAACTACGCCCTGCGCGCCGGCCTTGCTTTCGGCGGGATTGCCCCTGGCCTGCGGGAAGAGCAGCGTGACTACCAGCGCCGCCGTGTCCGGGCCTTTGTGCTCCACTTCGGCGAGCGCGACGAAGTGCAGGTTGCCGCTCACTTTGCGGCCATCTTCCTCGGCTTCCCCGTCCTGGTGGCTGAGGAGCTGCCTGCCGATGAGCAGATTCCCAACTGGTACATCTCCCATCCCGACTATGATACCCTGGTCCAGGTGGCCCTGGAGGTGCGGGGTATCAAGCTGAAGATCCTGGATATCCCCGTGCCTTTTGCCGTGGCTCCTGCCTTTGAAGGGGAGGCCATCCGCAAGAAGGATATGTACTTGGAGTTCGGCGGCGGTCGCACACCCTCCTTTGAGCTGGTGAAGATGGTGGGGGAAAACGAAATTGAAGACGGTAAAGTGGAAGTCATTGGCCCTGATGTTGACCAGATCGAGCCGGGCTCGGCCATCAGCGGCGGCATCTACGTCAAGATCTACGGCCGCAAGATGCAAGAAGACTTTGAAGGGGTACTGGAGCGCCGCATCCACGACTTCGTCAACTACGGCGAGGGCCTCTGGCATACGGGGCAGCGCAATACCTGCTGGTACCGCGTGAGCAACGACTGTGTGGCCAAAGGGTTTAGATTCCGCCACTACGGCGACCTGCTTATCGCCAAGTTTAAGGACGACTTTCCTGCCATTGTAGACCGGGTCCAGGTGACCATCTACACCGATCCCAAACTGGTGGAAGAGAAGCTGGAAGAAGCCCGTGAGGTCTACGCCCGCCGAGACGCTCGCCTCGCCGGCCTCACCGACGAGTCGGTGGAAGTCTTCTACTCCTGCACCCTCTGCCAGTCCTTTGCCCCTAACCACGTCTGCGTGGTTACCCCCGAGCGGCTAGGCCTTTGTGGTGCGGTGAGCTGGCTGGACGGCAAGGCCTCCAACGAGATTGATCCCACCGGCCCCAACCAGCCGATTAAGAAGGAAGGGGTAATCGACGAGGGAAAAGGGATCTGGACATCGGTCAATGAGTTTGTCTATAACAATACCAACCGCAACATCGAGGAGTGCTCCATGTATTCCTTCATTGACCGCCCCATGACCTCTTGCGGCTGTTTCGAGTGCATTATGGCCATTGTCCCCGAGGCCAACGGCGTCATGATCACTACGCGGGAGCATGGCGGCATGACACCCTGCGGCATGAACTTCTCCACCCTGGCTGGCACCGTGGGCGGTGGGATCCAGACGCCTGGCTTCATGGGACACGGCCGTGCCTTTATCCTGAGCAAGAAGTTCATCAAGGCCGACGGCGGCCTGGCCCGCCTGGTCTGGATGCCTAAGGAGCTAAAGGACTGGCTCGGCGACGACCTGCGCAAATCCGCCGAAGCCCAAGGCCTGGGCGCCGATTTTGTAGACAAGATCGCCGACGAGACGGTGGGTACCTCCACCGAGGAGATCCTTCCTTTTCTTGAAGAAAAAGGGCACCCGGCCCTGACCATGGAACCGCTGATGTAATTACGGTAAAACTGTCCCGGGAAGCTGAGCTCAGGCAATGAGGCCCCGGGGCAATTTGTGATTATAAATATAGAAAGGAGTAGGAACAATGGGTTTGACAGGATTGGAAATATTTAAGCACCTGCCCAAAACAAACTGTAAGGCCTGCGGTTTTCCCACTTGCCTGGCCTTTGCCATGGCCCTGGCTAACGGCAAGGCTTCCCTCGATGCCTGCCCCGATGTTTCGGAAGCAGCGAAGGAAGCCCTCTCTTCCGCTTCCGCCCCGCCGATCCGCCTCGTTAAGGTCGGCACGGGCGACAATGTTGTAGAGCTGGGGGACGAAACGGAGATCTTCCGCCATGACAAGCGCTTCAACCACCCCACGGCTGTGGCCATTGTAGTTAATGACACCGATGACGTGGCCGCCAGGCTGGAAGCCATCGACGCCCTCACCTTTGAGCGGGTCGGCCAGCAATACAAGCTAGAGATGGTGGCCCTGGTCAATGCTTCCGGGGATGCGGGCAAATTCAAGACAGCCGTGGAAGCGGCAGTTGCCAAAACGGCCAAGAACTTTGTCCTTGTCTGTGAAGACGCCGCCGCCATGGAAGGAGCCCTGTCGGCAGCCGCTGCGCGCAAGCCCCTTCTCTATGCTGCCAACAAAGACAACTACGAGAAAATGACGCAGCTGGCCATGGCCAATGGCTGTGCTCTGGCCGTTAAAGCGGCCAACCTGGATGAACTGGAAACCCTGGTGGAAAAAATTGTGGCCCTGGGGCATAAGGACCTCGTCCTTGATCCCGGTTCCCGGACAACGAGCAAGGTTATTGCCGATATGACCCAGATCCGCCGCCTGGCCGTGCGTAAAAAATTCCGTACCTTTGGTTATCCCACCATTGCTTTTACTTCCAAGGAAGACGAGCAGGCGGAGCTGCTTCAGGCTGTGGCCTATATCGCCAAGTACACCAGCGTGCTGGTGGTCAAGACGGCGAAAAAAGAGCTGCTCCTGCCCCTTTTGAGCTGGAGGGCTAACCTCTTTACCGACCCGCAGAAACCGGTAGCCGTGGAACCAGGGCTGCATGTCATCGGCGATGCGGGCCCCGACTCTCCCGTTTACTGCACCACCAACTTCTCCCTTACCTATTACCTGGTGGAAGGAGAAGTGGATGCCACTCGAATTCCCAGCTATATCATCTCCGTGGATACGGGCGGTATCTCTGTGCTCACCGCCTATGCCGACAACAAATTCACCGCTGAAAAGATCGCCAAGGCTATCAAAGACCTGGGCATGGAAGACAAGGTCAAGCACCGCAAGATCGTGATCCCCGGCGCGGTGGCCGTCCTTAAAGGCAAACTGGAAGATGAATCGGGCTGGGAAGTTATTGTGGGCCCGCGGGAATCCTCCGGCATCCAGAAATTTGCCAAAGCCCAGTTTGCTTAAAGCTTACTCCGCTTAAAGAGGCAGGACCTGCCCTGCGGGCGTGAAGTATGCCTAAAAACGAAGAGAAAGGAGAAGAGCAATGGCTGTGGAAATTCTGAAAGAAAAATATAGAAGCCAGGTGCGGGAGGTTGTGCTGGGTGCCACCAGCGCCGAAGGGGGCACACGCTCCCATACGATTAAGGTTGGAGGCGAGGCAGCTCTTCCTTTCCTGCATTTTGAAGGGGAGACCCCCAACCGCCCCGTAGTGGCCATGGAAGTATGGGACATTGTCCCTGAGGACTGGCCCGCCAGCCTTAAAGCCTACTTTGAAGATGTTTACCATGACCCGGCAGCCTGGGCAAAGAAGTGCGTGGAAGTTTACGGTGCTGATCTCATTGCCCTGCGTTTCAAGAGCGCCGATCCCGATATTAAAGATTCTTCAGCGGAAGACTGTATCGCTACCCTGAAGAAGGTACTGGCTGCGGTAGGTGTACCCTTAATCGTATACGGCTGCGGTAAAGCGGACAAGGACAATACCATCATGGGGCCGCTGGCCGAGGCCGCCGAAGGCGAAAACCTGCTCCTCGGTGTGGCCGAAGCGGAAAATTACAAGGCTGTGGCCAGTGCGGCTATGGCTTACAAGCACTCCATCATTGCCCAGTCCCCCATCGACATCAATATTGCCAAACAGCTGAATATTCTTATCTCCGAGATGAGCACGCCCCTTCTGGACCGTATCGTCATTGACCCCACCATCGCCGCCCTGGGCTACGGCCTGGAGTACAGCTATTCCATTATGGAGCGGGCCCGCTTTGGCGCCCTTAACGGCGACCGTATGCTGGCTATGCCCATGATCGGCAATGTGGGCAACGAGGTTTGGGTGAAAAAAGAAGCGTCTATCTCCGCTGAAGAGCAGCCGGGCTGGGGCGACCAGGCCGAGCGCTCCATGGCCTGGGAGGCGACGACGGCCATGGCCCTGCTGCAGGCGGGCATGGATATCCTGGTGATGCGCCATCCCCGTGCTGTCGAGCTGATCAAGGAAGCCATTGACGACCTGATGCAGGATAACAGCTACTAAGTTTTTCAGGAGATTGCGGCGATTAATCTCAACTTCGATTATCTCAACAGTGAGGAGGAAACAGGAACGTGATCATTATCGGTGAGAGGATCAACGGCATGTTCCGCGATATTGCCAATGCAATTCGCGAAAGAAACCCGGGTCCTGTCCAGGAATGGGCCCGCAAGCAGGAGGCCATGGGCGCCGGCTACCTCGACCTCAACGTGGGGCCGGCCGTAGCCGACCGGGTATCGGCCATGAAGTGGCTGGTTGAAGTAACGCAGGAGGTAACCAAGCTCCCCCTCTGTCTCGATTCCACCGACTACGATGCCATTGAAGCGGGTCTGGAAGTGTGCAAGAACCCGGCTATGATTAACTCTGTGCCCGCCGTCCAGGAGAAGATGGACCGGGTCTTTGCCATGGCTGCCAAATACGGGGCCGAAGTAATCGGCCTGGCCATGAACGAGGCGGGGATCCCCAAGGACGCGGAGAGCCGCGTGGCCCTGGCCATGGAACTGGTGGCCAACTGCGATGCCCACGGCATCCCACTGGACAAGCTTTACATCGATCCCCTGGCTCTGCCGGCCAACGTAGGCCAGGCCCACGGCCCGGAGGTCTTTGAAACGCTGCGCCAGATTAAACTGCTCTCCGATCCGCCGCCGAAAACCACCGTGGGGCTGAGCAATATTTCCCAGGGAACAAAGAACCGCGAGCTTTTGAACCGTACTTTTGCCGTGATGGCCATGGCCTGCGGGCTGGATTCGGCGATCTGCGATGCCTGTGACGAGGAGCTCGTTGCCGCCATTGCCACGGCAAGGATCCTGCTGAACATGGATATCTACTGCGATTCTTATGTGGACGTCTTTAAGAACCAGAACAAGTAACCAGGAGCACAGTTTGACTATGGGGGCCGGGAGGTTCCTTTTCCCACCGGCCCCTTTTCCTGGAGAGAGAGAAGACGGGAGCCTCAGGATATTCTGCATTCTGACGGCTGAGTCTGCATACCTGACCTGAGGGAAGGTGAGAAAAATGATTGTAGGAGAGAGGAAGCCCCTGGCGGAGATCGCCGAGATGCTTAAAGGCTTTAAAAAGGTCTGCGTTTTAGGATGCGGTACCTGCGTGACGGTCTGCCTCTCCGGCGGGGAGAAAGAAGCGGCGGAGACAGCGGCAGCCCTTTCCCTGCTCTGGCAGAAGGAAGGGAAAGACGGCGAAATCAAAACGGGCACGATGCTGCGCCAGTGCGAATACGAATATATCGACGAATATGCCGGAAGGCTGGAAGAATATGACGCCATAGTTTCCCTGGCCTGCGGTGTGGGTGTGCAGGCCATGGCCACCAGACTCCCGGACAAAATTATTCTTCCCGGGCTGAATACGCAGTTTATGGGTTATCCTGTGGAACAGGGCGTGTGGAAGGAAAACTGCCTGGGCTGCGGCGACTGCGTACTGGACCTGACCCTGGGAATCTGCCCCATTACCCGTTGTTCTAAAAGTATGCTCAACGGGCCCTGCGGCGGCTCTCAGGACGGCAAGTGCGAAGTGAGCAAGGACGTGGACTGTGCCTGGCATTTGATCTATGAACGGCTGCTGAAAATGAATATGCTGGAGCGGATGGAGGCAGTCCAGCCCCCGAAGGACTGGTCCAAATCGCACCATGGCAGCGTGAGAACAAGGGTAAGGGAGGATGTCAGAGTTGACAGCCAGTAACCTGCAAAAAATGCTTGAGAGCGGCAACTTTGCTGTTTCGGGGGAACTGGGGCCGCCCAAGAGTGCAGACATTACCCAGTTGAAGCACCATGCCCATGATATGCGCAACCATGTGGACGCCTATAATATCACCGACAACCAGACAGCCATTGTACGTACCTCCAGCATCGGTGTGGCGGCCACGCTCATCCAGATGGGCCTGGAACCCACCGTGCAGATGACCGTACGGGATCGTAACCGTATCTGCCTGCAGAGCGACCTGCTGGGTGCCGTCAGCTTTGGCGTGCGCAATTTCCTCTGCCTGCAGGGAGACCACGCCAAATTCGGCAATGAGCCGGGCAGCAAGAACGTAAATGACGTGGACTCCATGCAGTGGCTCCAGGCTGTAAAAAATATGCGGGACGAAGGGGTCTTTATCGGCGGGGAGAAACTGGAACACCCGCTGCCCCCTATTTTTATCGGGGCCGTGGTCAACCCCTTTGCCGACCCCTTTGAATACCGCCCCTATCGACTGGCCAAGAAAATTGCCGCCGGAGCCCAGTTTGTCCAGACCCAGTGTATTTTCGACATCGACCGTTTTGAAAGGTGGATGGCCAAGGTCAGGGAACTGGGCCTGCACAAGAAAGTGCATATCATCGGCGGTGTTACCCCAATTAAGTCCATCGGCGCCGCCCGCTATATGCAGAATAACGTTTCCGGCATGATCGTACCGGAAGAGCTGATCACCCGGCTTAAAGGCGCCCAGGACAAGAAGCAGGAAGGAATCAACATCGCCGTGGAAACGATCCAGCGCCTGCGCGAGATCGAAGGGGTGGCCGGCGTACACATTATGGCCATCGCCTGGGAAGAAGTGGTTCCCGAGATTGTGGAGCGGGCCGGACTTTATCCCCGTCCCGCCCTTGCCTGAAATTAACCGGAAATTAAGCCGTAAAAAGAGAGGCCCGCAAGGGCCTCTCTTTTTGCGGCGGGGCACAAGCATTTTATGGGGTGCAGCTCCATCCGCCGGCTGTTTATACAAAGGCAGTGCCGCAGGCAAAAATCCTGTAAATGTGGAGGTAACGGCAGCAGTGGCAGCGACGGCGGCTTCCGGCGGGGACGATCTTTTTCCCTTTGCAGGAATTGGCGCTCCGGGGGAGAAATAAATAAAACTAAGGAGGTTTTCCCTTTGGGCAAGCAGTTTGTCAGGGATTTAAAGGTGGGCAGTTATGTGCAGTCTCAGTTTTTCGTCGCTGATGTGGCCGAGCTGCCCTATTCCTCTCCCGGCCGTAGCGGCGAGTCATTCCTTAAGATCACGTTGGGAGACATCAGCGGCACCATTAAAGGCATGATCTGGGATCGTTCCATTGTGCACGAACCCATCTATGTCGATGACGTGCTTTACATCTGCGGCGAAGTAAAGGACTATTTTGGCCCCCAGCTCAATATTAGCAGTTACGAAAAAGTGGAGCGGGAGAAAATAAAAAGGTCTTATTTTCAACAGGTAAGTGCCCGGGACCCGGAAGAGATGTGGCGGGAGCTGCAGCAGATTACCGCAACGGCGGTAAAAGACAACTACCTTGCTGCTCTCCTTGACCGTTTCTTTGCTGATACGGAGCTCTCTGCCCGCTTCAAGCTGGCCCCTGCTGCCCGTGTGATCCACCATAACTATCTGGGGGGGCTCCTGGAACATACCCTGGAAGTGATAACGATCTGCCGCCACGCTGCCACACTCTATCCCCGGCAGTTAAACGAGTCCCTGCTGGTAAGCGGGGCTATCTTCCATGATTTGGGCAAGATAGAAGAGTATAATCTGGAAAGTCTCTCTTTCCAGCAGACAGACCGGGGCCGCCTGCTCGGGCATATTGCCATCGGCCTGGAGCTGCTGCAGCAAAAAATCAGCGAAATCATCGGCTTTCCCCGGGGGCTGAAAATGGAACTGGAGCATATAATACTCAGCCATCACGGGGAAAAGGAATGGGGGTCGCCGGAAATCCCTCAGACCTTTGAGGCTTTTACCCTTTTCCACGCCGACCTGCTCAGCGCCCGCCTGAAACAATTTGCCCAGGTGATGGGCAACAGCGGTGCCGCCGACGGCGCCTGGACAAAAAGGGACCGTTTCTTAAAACGCAGCATTTTTTTGGCCGGCGAGGCGGGCGAAATTATGTAAAAAAATAACTGCCCCGGCAGGAAAAGCATCCCGCCTCACAGAAATATTAACAAAAGAAAATTTTAGCTGTATAATTCAGGTGTTATCCGTTAAAAATGTGGTGATGATGAAGATGAAAAAACAAAAAAAAGCAGCCAGCCGGGTGGTCCCCTTTCTGAGGCAAGCCGCCTACTACTTTGACAAAGGTAATAATTATTATCGCCAGAACAAAATGGCCAAGGCGCTCCTTTTTTTTAACAAAACGGTGGAAGTGGATCCCGGCAACTCCCTCTACCACTACAACCTGGCCTGTATCCTCAGCCGTATGGGCTACCTGGAAAGGGCGAATAAAATCTTTTCCCGTATCGTCAACCAGATGGACCCCACGCTCACCGACTGTTATTTTCTTATGGCCGTTAACCACGGCCTGATGGATGAGCTGGAAAAAGCCCGCTTTTATCTAAACATGTACTTGCAGCTTGCCCCCGATGGAGAGATGGTGGAAGATGCGGAAGAGCTGCTCTTTGCCCTGAACGAAGAAGAATTTATCAGCACAGGTGCGCTGGAAGAAGCCGGAGAAGCGCCCAGGGTAAGCCTCTGCGCCGAAGAAGAAGAAATCCTCTGCCGTTACAGGGAGGATGAAGCCATGCGCCGCTTTCTCTGGCAGTCCCTTTACCATGAGAATACGCAGCTGGTGGAGAGAGCGATTCGCCTGTACGGGTTTTTACGGGAGGCGGGCGGTGAACGGAACCTCAAAGAGTTTGTGCGCAATCCCTGGATTAAGCAGCGTATGCGTATTCAGGCCCTGCTGGAACTTAAAAATATGGGCGTCAGGGGTTTGCTCACCGTTTATATGGACGGTGCCCTGCGAGAGATAGACCTTGGTTATTATCCCCTGCTGCCGCCTCGCTGGCTGGGGCAGTGGCAGGAGGTCCTTAATTTAGCTCTGACCAACATGCAGCGCAGCAATTCCTACGACGAGCTCTTTTACGAAGACGCCCAGGCCATCTGGATTGACTATATCAACAACATTTATCCCCGGGCCCCCGGTATCAAGAAAAAAGAAAGCTGGGCGGCGGCACTGGAGTATGCCCTGGCCCGCTATCATTTTCTGGACCTGACGCAGAAAAAACTGGCAGACCAGTACGGGGTTTCCACGGCAAGCATTTCCACGCACTACCGGGAGTTCAACAGGATCCTTAATATCGAACACCGGGCATACCATAATATACTGCGCTACCTGGCGCAGCGAGAGCCCGATTAAAACCGGAAGGGCGCCTCCTTTTACTGCCGGAAGGAGGCTTTTTATTTTTTGGAAAAGAGGGATGAAGGGTTGCAGGAATTTAATCTGAGCATTAAAACAAAAAAACGCCTTGAATTTTGCGACATTACCGCAGAGGTTAATAAAATCCTGCAGCAGCAAGGGGTTGGTGACGGCGTCATCTTTCTTTTTGTCCCCCACACCACTGCAGCGGTAACTGTTAACGAGGGGGCGGATCCCGACGTAATTGCCGATCTGTCCGCTGCTCTGGAGAGGCTGGTACCCCGGACGGGGAGTTACAGGCATACGGAAGGCAACAGCGACGCCCATATTAAGGCTTCGCTCCTCGGTTGTGGCCTGCACTTGCCGGTTAAAAACGGCAGGCTGGCCCTCGGCACCTGGCAGTCTGTATTTTTGGCGGAGTTTGACGGCCCGCGCCAGCGGAACCTGCGCCTTTATCTCCCCTAGGTCTTTCTTTTATTGCTCCAGCCCCTGTGAGCTGTCCAACAGAACCTTTTCCCAGAGCAGGCGTACCTCCGGCGGGGAAAGCCCCTCTCCCAGGTAGTAATTGTCCACCCAGATCTCAAAATGGAGGTGGGCGTCATCCCTGGTGCCCCGGGCCCCATTGCTGGTGCCTGAGTTGCCTACAGTGCCGATAAAGTCTCCCCCTTCTACCATATCCCCGACCTGAAGGGCCGCTGCCACGGTGTGGAGGTGGCAGTAGCGGGTCAGCACCCCTGCAGTATGGACGATCCATACCTGCCTGCCCCTGAGCTTGTCCAATATTTCTTCAGGCGTATCCCCGGCGGCGGCGCTTTCCTGCAGCCACTCCTGTCGCTGGACAAATTCAGGTTCAACGTAATCATGGTCAATACGGTAGATAATCCCCGGCCCGGCCGCATAAACAGGGTCGCCAAAGTTTACGGGGACACCGCAGTAACCGCTGTAATAATCAAGCCCTTCATGGGTCCCGTAGCGATAGGGGCGGGGAGCACCGGGCAGCTGTGTATCCCTGCTGCTGATCCCCGCTCCGGGGATGGGGCTCTGCAGGAAAGAGAGCCGGGCAATCAGGGCTTCGTCCCAGGCCGGGAGCTTATCCAGGCCCGCCGGGCGGTTCCTGGAAGGCAGGCTAAAAGGAGCAGGCTTGTCCTCCTCTTCCGGGGGGACGGCTGTGTCCGGATCCGCCGGTTTTTCCGCCGGTTTTACGGGGTTGTACTTTGTTATGCCTGTGGAGGCTGGAAGCAGCTCTGCTTCCAGCATAGTTGTCAGGGCGCTGCCCTTGTTTTTTTCCCCCTCTTCCTGATGGCCCCCGTCCGTAAAAGAAGGGTGCAGCTTACCCAGTGCCAGCGGGCTGCCGGCAAGAATAAAGGCGCAACAGAGAAAAAATAAAAGAAAAAAAATGTATATTTTTGTTTTAGCCGTCAACGGCCTCCACCTCCGCACTTCTCTTTTATTCTACCATAAATCGGGGTAAAATTCATTTTTTTTTGGACGGTGAAATATTTTACAGGGAGAGAAAATAATGATGGAGGAAGTAAGGAATGTTTTGACGAATACTTTACCCGGAAAAGGAAAAAGGAGGAATTGTCTTGTGTACGCGAAAGGCCCTGCCCGGGCTTAAAGAGCTGTTTTCCAGACATGACCCCTGGCAGATGGCAGCACAAAGCGGCGCAGATTACGGGCAGGGATGGCTCTGCTTCAGGTATTGCGGGCTTCCCGTCCGGGTAAGATACCCGCAGGGCGAGGCTTGTATTGACGGACCTCATCTTCCCCTGAACAATGATGAACAAGCCCTGTTGCTGCAATACCTTATGGCCGCCCGTGGCCTGCCGCCCCGGGGACAGTGGGTTTCTTCCCTTGATCTGCGCGGCGGATCTCTGCACCGGCACTCTTTGCAGCGGGAGGCATTAACGCCCCTGGCCCGGCATTATCATGACCGGCCGGAAGAGTTCCTGGCAGCGGCCCTCAGACACGGCGGCCAAAAAGTGGAGCAGGGAGACGCTGCCGTAATGGTCTCTGTGCTGCCGCGCCTTCCCCTTATCTTTATACTCTGGCGCGGCGATGAGGAGTTCCCGCCGCGGGGAAATATCCTCTTTGATTCCGTCTCCGAAGCCTATCTTGCTACCGCCGCTTTATATGTAATGGCCATCCAGGCGGTGATGCGCATCTGGTTTCCTGGAGAGGCGAGGTTTGCCCCGCAGGGATTAAAGCAATGAGGAGACGAAAAAAATGGATTTATTACTGCGCGGCGGCATAATCATTGATCCTTCCTGCCGCCGGGAGGGCCCCATGGAACTGCTCATCCAGAGCGGCCGGGTGGCGGCCCTGGCTCCTTCCCTGGGCCCCGTTGACGTGCCGGTTCTGGAGCTGGCCGGAAAAATTGTCCTGCCCGGCCTGATCGACCTGCACGTACACCTGCGTGAACCGGGAGAGGAACATAAAGAAACTATAGCCACGGGCCTGGCTGCGGCAGTGGCGGGGGGTTTTACCGCCGTGGCCTGTATGCCCAATACTTCCCCGCCCGTGGACAGCAGGGAAACGGTAGCCTATATCCGGGAACGGGCTGCCAGGGCGGATCTGGCCCGGGTTTATCCCCTGGGGGCTATCACCGCAGGACAGAGGGGCCGAGAGCTTGCTCCCATGGCGGAACTGGCAGAGGCGGGAGTTAAAGGCTTTTCCGATGACGGCCGGCCGGTGCCGGACAGCATGTTGATGCTGCGTGCCCTGCAGTCTGCCCGGGCCCTCGGCCTGCCTGTGCTCTCCCACTGTGAGGACCTTTCCCTGGCAGCCGGCGGCGTGGCCCACGGGGGGGGCACCGCCGCACGCCTGGGCTTGCCCGGTATCCCCGCAGCGGCTGAAGCTGTGGCCGTGGCCCGGGATCTGTTGCTGCAACAGGAAAGCGGCGGCCTGCTGCATCTTGCCCATATTAGCAGCAGGCTGAGTGTCTCTTTGCTGGCCTGGGCCAGAGAAGCAGGGATCCGCTTCAGCGCCGAGGTGACTCCTCATCATCTCCTGCTGACGGAGCAGGCGATTGAGGGCTTTAATACCAATGCCAAAATGAACCCTCCCCTGCGGCAGGAAGAGGACCGGCAGGCCCTCTGTGAGGCGCTCTGCAGCGGCCTGATTGATCTTGTTGCCACCGACCATGCGCCCCACCACCAGAAGGAAAAAGAAAAGGATTTTATGACGGCGCCCTTTGGCGTAAGCGGCCTGGAAACAGCTTTCCCCCTCCTTTTCACCCACCTGGTGGAAAGGGGTGTTCTCTCCCTTTACCGCCTCGTGGAAGCTTTTTCCACGGCTCCTGCCCGTGTCCTGGGCGTAGCGGGAGGTACGCTGGCCCCTGGTGCAGCGGCAGATCTGGTGGTCATCGACCCTCTGCACAGGAAAAAGGTGCAGAAGGAAAATTTTTTTTCACTGGGGAAAAACACGCCTTTCCAGGACTGGGAACTGCAGGGCTACCCTGTTTTGACGATGGTAGGGGGAGATGTTAAAATGTGCCGGGGAGAGGTTAAAAGCTGCAGCAGCAATTTTTTGCCCGTATGGCAGGGGGTGCTGAAGGAGGGAAGGCTTTGAAGCAGTGCCAGGCTCGTGTCTTAGATTTGGTGGAGGTAAAAGGGGGCTTTTTTAGCCTGACCCTGTATGAGCCATACCTTGCTGCCACGGCCCGGCCGGGGCAGTTTATTCACCTGCGGGTCGGCAGTGGTGTTGCCCCTCTCTTGAGGCGCCCCTTCAGCGTGGCGGGGGCCGATCCCGCAAAAGGGACGCTGCACCTCCTCTTTCGCTGTGTAGGCGAAGGGACGAAGCTCCTTTCCCGCTCCAGGGAAGGGGAGCTGCTCGACTGTCTGGGCCCCCTGGGCAACTGCTTTATCTCCTCCGGCGCAGAGCCGGCGGTACTGCTGGCGGGGGGCGGCGGCATTGCCCCCCTTATCTTCCTGGCAGAGAGTTTAAGGGCTGCTGGCAGGGAATTATATCTTTTCTATGGCGCAGCAAAGAGCGCCGATCTTTTACCCCTGGAACAGTTTCTTTCTCCCGGCCCTGTGGTCAAATACGCCACGGAAGACGGCTCAGCAGGGGAGGCGGGCCTGCTTACGGCAGTTTTCCAGCGCGCCCTGGCGGCGGGCCTGTTCCCAGGCGAGCTCTTTGCCTGCGGCCCCCGCCCTTTCCTGGCTGCCTTGGCGCAGCAGAACCAGCGCCGGGGTTATCCTCTGCAGGTTTCCCTGGAGGAGCGCATGGCCTGTGCCGTCGGCGCCTGTCAGGGTTGCGCCGTCTTAATCCGGAGAAACGGCAGGGAAGACTACCTCCGTGTTTGCCGGGAGGGTCCGGTCTTTCAGAGTACGGAGGTGGTCTGGTAAAATGCCTTTTCTTAACGTCAAACTGGGCCCTTTGGAACTAAATACCCCGCTGCTGACCGCCTCCGGCACCTTTGGCTTTGGGGAAGAGTACGCTTCTTTAATGCAGCTGGAAGGCCTGGGCGGGCTTGTGACCAAAACGCTCACTCTGTTGCCCCGGGCGGGAAACCCTCCGCCGCGCCTAGTGGAGACGCCGGCCGGCCTGCTCAATGCCATCGGTCTGCAAAACCCCGGCCTGGAGCATTTTCTTGCAGCGGAGCTCCCTCGCCTGCGGCAATGGAACCTGCCCCTGATTGTGAGTATAGCCGGGGATACCCCCGAAGAGTATGTGCAGATGGCGGAAGCCCTGTGCCGGGAAAAGGGCATTGCCGCCCTTGAGCTCAACCTCTCCTGCCCCAATGTCAAAAAAGGGGGGGTCCTGTTTTCGGCCGACGCCGCCCTGCTGGAAACTCTTGTCAGCCGGGTACGCCTTGCCTGGGAGGGGCCCCTTATTGCTAAACTTTCGCCCAACGTAACGAGCATTGTGGAAGCGGCCCGGGCCGCTGCTGCCGGCGGTGCTGAGATTATCTCCGCCATCAACACCCTGCGCGGTATGGTCATTGATGTGGCGGCGCGGCGCCCCCTGCTGGGGAACCTGTCGGGAGGTCTTTCCGGCCCTGCCATCCGCCCCGTTGCCATCAAGATGGTCTACGACATCTACGCTGCCACCGGGCTGCCTGTGATCGGCATGGGCGGGATTATGCACACGGCAGACGCCCTGCAGTTTATTCTGGCCGGCGCTGCAGCCGTCGCCGTGGGGACGGCAAATTTTGTGGAGCCGCACACCATCCCGCAGATTGCCGCGGGCCTGCACCAATACCTGGAAGAGGCAGGCCTGGATAACCTGCAGGAGCTGGTGGGAGCAGCGCACCTTTGATCAAACAGCTGGAAAGGTGGGGAAGGATGGAAGAAAAAAATAACCCTCTCCCCGGCGGGGGGAAAAGGGAAAAAATAGCCGAGAAGATAATCGTCGCTCTGGATGTGGAGCGGGCAGAAAAAGCTGCTGACCTGGTGGAGCAGCTTACGCCGCCCTTTTGTTTTTATAAGGTAGGCCTGCGACTGTTTGTGGCCTGCGGGCCGCCTGTTATCACCGCCCTGAAAGACCGCGGAGCGAAGGTCTTCCTGGACTTAAAATTCCACGATATTCCCAACACGGTGGCAGAGGCGGCAGCCGCGGCTACCATGCTCGGCGTGGAGATGTTTAACCTCCACCTGGGCGGGGGACGTGAAATGATCCGCGCGGCGGTGGCTGCTGCCGCTGTAACGGCGGAACGTGCAGGGCTGCCCCGCCCCCGGGTGCTGGGCGTCTCCGTCCTCTCCTCCTTCAGTGCGGAGACGCTGCAGGAGACGGGGGTAGGCCGGGATCTTGACACCCAGGTGGTCGCCCTGGCGGCCATGGGGCTGGAATGCGGACTGGACGGGATTATTGCCTCCCCCCGCGAAGCGGTGCTTTTGCGCCGGAACTTTGGGGAAAACTTTCTCATTGTTACTCCGGGCGTACGGCCGGCCTGGGCCGCTGCCGACGACCAGCAGCGTATCCTCACGCCAAAACAGGCGCTGCAGGCGGGGGCAAGTTACCTTGTGATTGGCCGTCCCATTATCAAGGATCCTGTACCGCGGCAAGCGGCGACAAAAATCCTGGCGGAGATCGCGGAAAAAAAGGATGGGGTATAAAAAGATGAGGTTTGGTTTACACATGCCCTTAAAAGGGGGTTTTGCCCGGAATATCAGGCGGGCGGCGGCCCTGGGCTGTCGTACGGTGCAGATCTTTGCGGGCAACCCCACAGCCTGGCAGCTCCCGGCCCTGCGGCAGAAAGAAATTGACGAGCGGCGCAGCCTACTGGCGGAGCTGGATATTTATCCTTTGGTGATACATGCCGCCTACCTGGTAAACCTCTCTTCCTCCAGGGAAAACTTTTTAAAGAGCTCCTGCCGGCTGATGCAGGAAACCATGGAGCGGGCCGCCCTTTTGGGCTCGCCCTATGTGGTCATGCACGTGGGCAGCCACGGGGGGCAGGGCTTTGCCGCGGGGATGGAGCTTTTTGTCTCCACCCTGCTCCGGGAGCTGGAAAACTGGCCGCCCGAGGTGACTTTGTTGCTGGAAAATACAGCGGGGGCCGGTTCCTCCCTCGGAGGCTCCTTTGAGGCCCTCGCCTACATCCTGGAAAAGCTGGGGCCTGCCGCGCCCGTGGGTGTTTGCCTGGACACGGCCCATGCCTGGGCTGCTGGCTATGATTTTTCTTCAGCCCACGGGGCCAGGAGCAGTATGGAGCAGCTTTTTAAGGCAGTGGGGAGGGAGAAGGTGCTGGCCCTGCACGTAAACAATGTTAATGCGCCCCGTGGCAACCACAAAGACAGGCATATGCACCTGCGCGAAGGCTTGATTACCCCCGCAGCCTACGCCGCTTTACTTTCCTACCCCTGGCCGGAAGACCTGCCCGTAATCCTGGAAACGCCGGAAATGGGCAGCGACTGGGATGCTGTCAACCTGGCAGACCTCCGTGCCTATGCGGACGCCGGGGTTGTGGAAGAAGAAGAAAGGAGTATTTGATTTGGCTAGAGCGCGTACCGTGTACAGCTGCCGGGAATGCGGCTATAAAACCTATAAATGGGCCGGCTACTGCCCTGCCTGCAAAAGTGATGCCCTGGTGGAGGAAACCATTGTCCCTGCGGCCGGGCGATCTGCCCCGGTGCTCGGAGGAAATGAGGCCCTCCTGCTGGAGGAGGTTGCGCCGCTGGCGGAGAGGCGCCTGCTTACGGGCATCGGGGAGCTGGACCGGGTGCTGGGTGGCGGTGCTGTCCCCGGATCTGTCGTCCTGGTAGGTGGTGACCCGGGCATCGGCAAATCGACCCTGCTGCTGCAGGCGGCCCTCGGGTTTAGCGCCTGCGGCGTCTCCGTCCTCTATGTTACGGGGGAAGAATCACTGGCCCAGTTGAAGATGCGCGCCCAGAGGCTGGGGCTGCCCGCCCGGTCCTTGCTGGTCCTTGCCGCTACGGAATACAGCAGTATCATCGACAGGATTGACGCGTTACAGCCCCATGTTGTGATCATTGATTCCATCCAGACCGTGGCCAAAAGTGAACTTGGCGCTGCTCCCGGCAGCATGATCCAGCTCCGGGAGGTGACTGCTTCCCTGGTGCAAAGGGCAAAAAGCAAAGAGATCACCTTTTTTATCATCGGCCATGTAACCAAGGAGGGGGTTCTGGCCGGCCCCCGTGTTCTCGAGCACCTGGTTGACTGCGTGCTCAATTTTGAAGGGGACCGTTATCAGAGCTTCCGTGTCCTGCGTGCCGCTAAAAACCGCTATGGCTCTACCAGCGAGCTAGGGATATTTACCATGGAAGTGGGGGGACTAGTTGAGGTGGAGAACCCCTCGGCCCTTTTCCTCGCTGAAAGGCCGGCAGGCGTACCCGGTTCGGCAGTTGTGCCCGTGATGGAGGGGAGCCGGCCCCTTTTAGTGGAGATCCAGGGCCTTGTCTCCCCCAATTATGGCGGGGGCATACCGCGGCGTACGGCTACGGGCCTGGATATAAACCGGATCTCGCTCCTTGTTGCCGTGCTGGAAAAAAGGGTCGGCCTGCCCCTTTACAACTGCGATCTCTTTGTCAACGTCGTTGGCGGCGTGAAAATAATGGAGCCGGCGGTAGATCTGGCGGCGGCGCTCAGCCTTGTTTCCAGCTACCGGGACAGGCCCCTTGAACCCAAAACCATGCTGCTGGGAGAAGTGGGCTTAACCGGGGAAGTAAGGCCGGTGGGCCGCCTGCAGGAGCGTTTGCGGGAAGGGATAAAGATGGGGTTTGCTTCCTGCCTGCTGCCCGGGGGCAACCTGCGGGCTCTGGAAAGCGGCAGGGAGCAACCTCTAAGCAGCGGTGATCTGCGGCTTATTCCTGTGGCTACCCTGGCTGAAGCCATTGACCTGGCCCTTGTTTGACCTTTAGACTTGAACCCGCCTTTTTTCTGGCGGCGGTTCAGGAGAGGTGGAAAAAACCCAACGTTTCCAGGTTATTGTATTTCCGGAGCAGAATGTCTTCCAGCTTAATCTCCAGGAGGTGGCAGAGGGCGGCCAGGTAGAAAAGGTTATTACCCATCTCGTCTTCCACTATTTCCCTGCAATTTTCACAGAGGGAACCCTCCAGATGGGAGTGCAGGTACTTGCGGCAGTCTTCCAGGGAAACCTCCGGGGGGATCTGCTGTTTGCTGGCATTTATGGAAAGGCAGCCGCAATTTGTAACGGTCTTGGTTATGGACTTGTTCACGCGGATGGCCGACTCGGCGTGCTGCGAGAGGGTGTCGAGGATACTGCGGTGACGGAGAAGCAGCTGGGAAACTTTGTCCTGAAACAGGCAAACGACGTCGTTATGCTGTCCTTTCATGGCTTCCGGTCACCCCTTTGGCTGTCTGTTTTTATTAGCTCATATTATACTTGCTGCTGCAAAAGATTGTCAACAATGTGTCCGGGCCATATTTTTTGACACATTTTTATTTCTATGTTAAAATTTTAAGCAGAGAAGTTTTCGCTGGCATAGCGGGGACCGTTGCCGTACTTATTACAGGCCGTAAAACGGTCTTAAGGAGGAACCTGCTGCATGTTTAATGTTGGGGACAAGGTTGTTTACCCTATGCACGGCGCGGGAGTAATTGAGGCCATTGAGGACAGGGAGGTCCTGGGGGCAAAGGTAAAGTATTATGTTATGAATATGCCCCTGGGCGGGATCAAAGTCATGATCCCCCTCGATAATGTGGAGAAGGTCGGTCTGAGGGATGTAATTGTCAAAAGCGCAGTGGGAGAGGTTTTCAGTATCCTGGAGGGGACCGAAGAGGAAGAGCCGGCAAACGGCAACTGGAACCGGCGTTACCGGGCCAACATGGATAAAATTAAAAGCGGCAACATCTATAAAGTAGCAGAAGTTGCCCGCAGTTTGTTGGCGCGGGAAGAGGAAAAGGGGCTCTCTTCCGGGGAAAGGCGTATGCTGGAGAGCGCCCGCCAGATCCTTGCCAGCGAGCTGTTGATGGTCAAAGGGATTGACCGGGAAGAGGTCATGGCTTATCTGGAAAGACTTTTTAACCATCGGCACAGCTGGGGCAGGCAGTACCCTGCGAAGGGGCCCGCAAAGGAACCTGAAAAAGAATAGGGATACCATTGGCCGCTTTATTTCCAGGGACCAAAGGCATCAGCAGTGATGTCTTTTTTTTAACTTAAAGCCTGTTTTTCTGGATGCTTCCCTGTATTTTTCCCCAGGTATTGCGCATAATAAACCTTGAACTGGGGCAAAAATATAAGTTATAATATTAGAAAACAATAAATTTCTGAGGAAAGGAGGTGTGAAAAGCAGTGCTGAAAAGCATCTTCCGTATCTTGCTGACGATTGTCGGCTTTGTAGGTGGGTTTGAGCTTTTTAAAGTAGCGGTACCGTCCCTGGTTGTCGCTACAGGTTTGCCTGCCCCGCAGGAAAGTATCTGGCTTGCCCTGGTGGGGGGGGCGTTAGTTGGCCTCATTGTATACTCTATTACTCCCTTTATCATCTTACATCTGGGCAATGTGGCTGTATGGACCGACGGGAAGATGAGGACAATCCCCACTCAGGACATCATCCTGGGGGTTATCGGCCTGATTGTTGCCCTTTTAATCGGGGTTTTAATCAGTTTCCCCCTTGCCCGTATTCCCTGGGTAGGACCTTATCTTTCCCTCGCTGTAACCCTGATCATGGCCTATCTCGGCGTGACCTTTATGTTAAACCGCAAGGAAGATTTTTCCTTTATCTATCATCAGCTTTCCCGCCGTGTACCCAACGTGCCGGAAAGAAAAAGCTCTCCGGTCAAGGTGCTGGACACGAGCGTGATTATTGATGGGCGGATTATGGACATCTGCAGGACGGGTTTTATCGAAGGAGAAATTGTTGTACCCGGTTTTGTCCTGGAGGAGTTGCGCCATATCGCCGACTCTTCAGACCTCCTGAAAAGGAACCGCGGGCGCCGCGGCCTTGACATCCTGAATAGGATGCAAAAAGAGCTGGATATGGTCATTAAAATCGTGAATATTGATTTTGAGGATATCGGCGAAGTGGACAGCAAGCTGGTAAAGCTGGCCCAGACCATGGGAGGGGTCATCCTCACCAACGATTTTAACCTGAACAAGGTCTGCGAGCTGCAGGGCGTTATTGTGCTCAATATCAACGAGCTGGCCAATGCTGTTAAACCGGTGGTACTCCCCGGTGAGGAGATGAGCGCCCATATTATTAAAGACGGCAAGGAGGCGGGACAGGGTGTGGCCTACCTGGATGACGGCACGATGATCGTGGTGGAAGGCGGCAAACGCTTCATCGGCGATACTATCGACGTCCTGGTGACTAGTGTGCTGCAGACTGCAGCGGGCCGCATGATCTTTGCCAAACCCAAGCCCCCCCTCTCGGTAATCATGAAACAGTAAAGAGCAGGGTTGAGGCATCAGGCTCAGCATTCATTGCTGCTAATTTTAAGTGGGAACATAGTCAAAGATGACCCGGGAGGAGGGACTATCCTTGCCGGAAAAAAAACAGGATTGCGTCTTGCTCCTCCCGGCCGCAGGGCAGGGTTTGCGTATGGGCGGGCCAAAAAAAAAGCCTTACCTGCTCCTTGCCGGCAGGCCGGTTATTGTACATACGCTGCAGGCCTGCCTTAAGGCCCGTGTCTTCTCCCGTCTGGCTGTGATCGTAGCGCCGGACGAAGAAAAGATATTTGCCGAGGAAATTTTTCTCCCCTATTTTAAGGATACTCTGCCTGTGCAGATTGTGCCTGGCGGTAAGACACGCCAGGACTCTGTTTTTTATGGCCTCAAAGCCCTTAAGTCCTTTGTGGAAGAGGAGACAATAGTCTGCGTACACGACGCCGTACGCCCCCTCGTTACACCCTCTTTGCTGCAGAGGGTTATTGACGCGGCGAGGCTCTACGGCGCTGCTATCGCCGCTGTCCCCGTGGTGGATACAGTCAAAGAGGTGGATCAGGCGGGCAATGTGCTGGTCACGCTTCCCCGGGAGCGCCTGGTGGCAGTCCAGACCCCCCAGTGTTTCCGCTACTCTTTGCTCTGGCAGGCCCATTGCCGTGCCGGGGCAGAACCGGCAAGCGATGATGCTTCCCTGGTGGAGCGTCTGGGCTTGACAGTCCGTGTTGTGCCCGGCAGCTATCAAAATATTAAACTTACTACGCCCACTGATTTGCTCCTGGCGGAACAGTATCTGGCCAACCCGGAAGGAGGAGACACCGGATGAAGATACGGGCCGGGATCGGTTATGACGTACACCGCCTGGAAGCAGGGCGGCCGCTCATTATCGGGGGGGTGACAATCCCCTGGAAGCGGGGTCTGGAGGGGTATTCCGATGCCGATGTGCTGCTCCATGCTGTCATGGATGCGCTGCTGGGCGCGGCGGGCTTGGGCGATATCGGCCGGCATTTTCCCCCCGGCGACCCCCGCTTTAAAGGTATTTCCAGCCTGCTGCTGCTGGAGCAGGTCGCCGCTTTGCTCCAGGAAAACGGCTATAGCGTGGCCAATATTGACAGCACGGTCATAGCCCAGGCGCCCAGGCTTGCTCCCCATCTTCCGGCGATGCGCCTGAATATCGCCCGGGTTTTGGGCCTGATGGAAGACGACGTCTCCGTCAAAGCCACAACCACTGAGCATCTCGGTTTTACCGGCAGAGAAGAAGGGATTGCCGCCTGCGCCATAGCTCTGGTGGTAAAGGGCGCTTCCGGCTGAACTTACGGCTGTTGACACGGGCGGGAGCAGAAGTCTATAATTTTTAAAAGTATGAACAGGAAGTCAGCTTGGGTAAGCCGGCTTCTCGAAGGAGGTTTGCCGTGATACAGCTTTATAACACCCTCACAGGAAAAAAAGAACCTCTGGAACCGGTCAGGCCGGGTAAAGTAGGGATCTATGCCTGCGGCCCCACCGTCTATGATTACTTTCATATCGGCAACGCCCGGGTTTTTGTTACCTTTGACGTCCTGCGCCGCTATCTGGCCTGTCGCGGCTATGAGGTTACCTTTGTCCAGAATTATACGGATATCGACGATAAGATGATCCGGCGGGCCGCCGAGCTGGGGATTACCGTAGAAGAGCTGGCAGAGCGTTTTATCCGCGCTTATGAGGAAGATGCCGGGGCCCTGGGCATCCGCCTGCCCGACCATCAGCCCCGGGCCACGGAGCATATTCCCCAGATTATCGCCATCATAGAAAAGCTCCTGGAGCGGGGGCTGGCCTATGTTGTGGAGGGTGATGTTTATTTCCAGGTGCAGGCTTTTCCCGCCTACGGCAAGCTTTCCCACCAGCCCCTGGAAGAGCTGGCCGCCGGGGCCAGGGTGGAAGTAGACCCGCGTAAGCGCCATCCCATGGATTTTGCCCTCTGGAAAAAGAAGAAAGAGGGGGAGCCGTCCTGGGAGAGCCCCTGGGGCGAGGGGCGCCCGGGCTGGCATATTGAATGTTCGGCCATGTCCATGCATTATCTGGGAGAAAGCTTTGACATCCACGCAGGAGGCCAGGACCTCATCTTCCCCCACCATGAAAACGAGGTGGCCCAGAGCGAAGGGGCGACGGGCAGGCCTTTTGCCCGTTACTGGATGCATGTGGGATACCTCAATATTAATAAAGAAAAGATGTCCAAAAGCCTGGGTAACGTGCTCAACGTGCGGGAAATGCGCAGGCAGTTTGACCCCCGGGCCATTCGTTTTTTCCTCCTCTCTGCCCATTACCGCAGCCCCTTGAATTTCTCACCGGAACAGCTGGAACAGTCCGCCAGGGCTCTGGAGCGCCTTGATACCCTGCTCTACAATATGCGGGAACGCCTGCCCCGTTTAAACAGTGCTCTGCCGGACCCCCAGGAGGAGGCACTGCTTAAGCTGCTGGCAGAATCGCGGCAGCGCTTTATCGCCGCCATGGACGACGATTTTAACACGGCCGAAGGTATTGCCGTGCTCTTTGAGCTGGCCCGGGAGGCAAACATTTATTTAAATCGGCCGGAGGGACAAAAAGCAAATCTGCTTAAACCCCTGCTCGATTTTTACGAGGAGATGGACGAGATTTTCGGCTTCGCCCGCCAGGAAGAGGTAACTCCCCTGGAAGCGGAGATTGCCGCCCTCATCGCCCGCCGTGACGAGGCACGCCGCCGCAAAGACTGGGCCGAGGCCGATGCTATCAGGGAGGCGTTGCGGGAAAAAGGGATTATCCTGGAGGATACGCCCGGCGGTGTGCGCTGGAGGTATAAAGAGTGAAGCGGGCCGGGTGCGGCAGCAAAAGCAAAAATAAAGTTGAAATATCCAGGCCTGGAGAGTGTATCAATGACACGGCATAAAAGAAAAATTCCGCCGTTGCCCCGGGGTGGAGAAAGGCGCGGCCCCGCCCGCGGGGAGGATTATGACCTGATCTGGGGACGCCAGCCTGTGCGGGAAGCCCTTTCAAACTCCCTGCCCTTGCACAGGGTTATGCTCCAGGAGGGCTCCCAGGGCCCTGTGGTGGCGGAGATCAAACAGCTGGCGGCGCAGCGGGGCATACCCCTGGAGCTGGTCCCCCGTATGCAGCTCGATGGGCTGGCCGGGGGCGAGAACCATCAGGGGGTGGCAGCCGCCATAGCCCCGTACCGCTACCGGGACTTAGACGAGCTGTTGGGGACAAAAAGCCGCTCTCCTCTGCCTTCTTTTTTGCTGATCTTGGACCACCTGCAGGATCCCCGCAACCTTGGGTCTTTGCTGCGCACTGCTGCCGCTGCCGGGGCGGACGGCGTTTTGCTTCCCCGCGACCGGGCCTGCGGCATTACGCCCGTGGTCTATAAAACATCGGCAGGCGCCCTTTTTGATCTTCCCGTAGCCCGGGTTGTGAATATTGGCCAGGAGATCGACCGCCTTAAAGGGCGCGGCTTCTGGATTGCCGGCGCCCACCTCACCGGCGCGCAGCCTTTTTATACAGCGGAGCTGCCCTTTCCCCTGGCCCTGGTCCTGGGGGGCGAAGGGAAAGGCCTTTCCCGTCTGGTGCGGGAAAAATGCGACATTCTGCTCCATATCCCCATGGCAGGGCGGGTTTCGTCCCTTAACGTGGCCGTAGCCGGCGGTATTATCATGTATGAGATCTACCGCCGCCGCGCCAGACTGCCGGCAGAGGGAGGCCCGGCATGTCCCTGTTGATCGTGGACGGTTACAACATTATCAACAACTGGCCCGAATTCAGGTTGCTGCGCGAAGAAAACATGGAAGGGGCCAGACTCAAGCTGATAGAGCTCCTGCAGGATTACGTCCCCCTGTCCTGGCAGAAAATCATCGTTGTTTTCGATGCTTACCGGGTGAAAAAACAGGTGCTGAGCGTGGAACAATACGGGGGGCTGGAAGTGGTTTTTACTGCCGAGGGGCAGACGGCCGATGCCTATATCGAACGCCGGGTGACGGTGCTGGTGGAAGAAGGGATGGACGTGGAAGTAGCTTCTTCCGATTATATGGAGCAAAATATCATCCTCTGGAAAGGCGGCCGGCGCATCTCCGCCAGGGAGCTGAAAGAGCGCCTGCAGGCCATACGGCAGGAACTTTTTGCCGCTTTTCCTTCCTGCACCGAATATGCTTTGCTGGATGAACGGCTGCCTCACGGGGTAAAAACCGTGCTGGAAAAATGGCGCCGCCGCTGAGGCCGGTTATGCAGGCGTTAAAATGCTTGACGCTGATACAGGCTTAGGATATAATAGCAACGGTGATATTGTCCCAGATGAGATTATGGAGGCGATGCTGGTGGTCTTAATGGCTCGTGATTTGCGGGAGAACGATGGGACATGTTTGGAGATGGACCCTGTCAGACTCGAAGAGTACGTGGGCCGAAGCGATGAGGAAGTAGCAGGAGAAGCAAAAGACGGAAATGGCATCGCCCTGGAATATCTGATCAATAAATACAAAAATTTTGTCAAAGCCAAAGCCCGCTCATATTTTTTGATTGGTGCGGACAGAGAAGATATTATCCAGGAAGGCATGATCGGGCTGTATAAGGCGATCCGTGATTTTAAAGGAAACAAGCTCTCCTCGTTCCGTGCCTTCGCCGAACTGTGTATCACCCGCCAGATTATCACAGCCATCAAAACGGCTACCCGCCAGAAGCACATTCCCCTTAATTCTTATGTTTCCCTAAATAAGCCCATTTATGACGACGATTCGGACAGGACCCTCCTGGACATCCTTTCAGGCACTAAGATCACAGACCCGGAAGAATTGATGATTAACCGGGAAGAATATAATGATATAGAGTTTAAAATGGGGGAGATCTTGAGCGATCTGGAATGGCGCGTGCTTATGCTCTACCTGGAAGGTAAATCTTACCAGGAGATCGCCGCAGAACTCTCCCGGCATGTAAAATCCATCGACAATGCCCTGCAGCGTGTCAAGCGCAAGCTGGAGCGCTACCTGGAGGTCAGGCGGGTGTAGCTCAATGGCAGAGCCCTGGCTTCCCAAGCCAGTCGCGTGGGTTCGATTCCCATCACCCGCTCCATAAGTTAAAAGCACAGCCCTCTCCCGGAAAACCGGAGGGAGGGTTTTTAATTTTGCAGAGCCCTTAAGGCGGCAGGCCCGGGCGAAGTGTTATAAAAATTTAACATTATTGTTAATTATTTTTAAAGCTGCCAGACGCAAGTAATGGTATAATTATCTTGTCAGGTCTCTTATAGAAAGGTGGGATACCATGACGGTCCAGCAATGTGAACAGGAAGTGGTTATTCAACTGGATAAGAGATTGAACGTCAATAATTCCCAGGAGCTAAAAGAGATGGTTTTGCGCCTTTTTGGGCAGGGTTACCGCCGCATCACCCTCGATTTTTCCCGGGCCAGCATGATCGACGCCTCGGGGCTGGGGAAAATTATAGCCCTGCAAAAGAAACTTAACGAGCAGCAGGGCGAACTGCGCCTTATCAATGTTATAAACAAATACGTGCAGCGGGTTTTTGACCTGGTGCAGCTGGAGAAAGTGGTAAACATTAGTTAGTTTTTCTTAAAAGGGGCAAGGAGAGTGGGCTTTGGCCCTTGACAGGGGCAAAAAAATCCTGTATTTTTTAAATGCAATTAATTTGCAAATAAGAAGGTACGGGATTTTTTTTGCGCCCTATATGCAATTAAGTTGCATCTAGAGAAGGGCGGGAAAGGAGTATAAAAATGTTTTGGCTAAAACGTAAATCTCTTTTTGTCGTCCTCTTTCTTGCTATCCTGTTTTTATTCTGGGGGACGTTGCTCGGAGGTTGCGCCGGAGGTAATGCCCCAAGGGAAACGGAAAAAGAGGTTTTGCCCGCTGCCGACCCGGATGAGCCCGGGAAAAGGGAAGAGCAGCTGGAGACAGTGAAGGTAGTTACCACCATCTTCCCGCTGGCAGAGATTATCCGGCAGGTGGGCGGAGAGGGAGTGGAGGTGACCCAGCTGCTGCCGGCGGGAGCCAGCCCCCATACTTACGAACCCAGCGTGGAGCAGGCCAGGGCTGTGGCCGGGGCCGATCTGGTTATCTTTATCGGGGGAGGCCTGGACAACTGGGCCGTAAAGCTGGCGGAAGGAGCACCCCGGGTGCGCCTGCTGGAGATCATGCCCCTGGCGGAGGATTACCTCCTTGACTATGCCCCCCTGCAGCTGCCCCATGAGGAAGAGCAGGGCCATGACCATGACCACGCTCATGGCGAGTATGGTGACCACGACCACGGCGATATGGAGGGGCACCAGCACCACCACGGCCCCTACGATCCCCATCTCTGGCTCGACCCCCTGCTAGTCAGGGATCTGGTGGCTCCTCTTGTGGAGACAGCCCTCTCATCTGTAAACCCGGATTGGCAGGAGCTTTTTAAGAAGAACCTCAGCCGTTTTCAACATGAACTGACTGTGTTACACGAAGAGATCGCCGCCCGGGTGGCTTTGTTCAGGCAGCGGCGCTTTATCTCCTACCATTCAGCCTGGAATTATTACGCTCACCGCTACGGCCTGGAAGAAGTGGCAGCGGTGGAGGAATTTCCCGGCAAAGAGCCTTCGGCCCGTTGGATGGCGGAGCTGATTAAACTGGCTGCCCGGTATGAGATCAAAGTGCTTTTTGCCGAGCCCCAGCTGGGCGGCAACACGGCGGAAGTCATTGCCCAGGAAATAGGCGGAGAGGTTCTGATCCTCGATCCTCTGGGCGGGCCGGGGATCCCAGGCCGTGATAATTATTTTGCCCTGCTCCATTATAACACGGAGATTTTGGCCCGGGCCATGGAGTAATTTGGCCATTTATTTATTTCTCCGGTTATGTTAATATTTTAGATGGAATATTTTTGCAAACAGGTGCAAAGGGGTAACGCGCTAACGATGGACCCTCTGGTGGAGATCAGGGAGCTGGATTTTGCCCTGAATGGTAGCTATATCCTGGAAAAGATCAACCTGGAGATCGAGGCCGGGGAGATGGTGGGCATTATCGGCCCCAACGGCGCCGGCAAGACTACGCTGCTGCGCCTGCTCCTGGGCCTGATCTGGCAGACGGGGGGAGAGATAAAAATTTTTGGCCTTTCCCCTTCTCGCCTGGGCAGAAAACGCGAAGCCATCGGCTATATGCCCCAGCGCCCGGCGTTGGACCGCCGCTTCCCTCTCTCTGTCCTGGACGTGGTCTTTATGGGGTTGCACACGCCGGCCACGCTGGGACGGCCCCTGACGCGGGAAAGGCGGGAAAAGGGGCGCCGCAGTCTGGAACAGGTGGGACTGGCTGCCCTGCAGGACAGACCTTTTGGAGAGCTCTCCGGCGGGGAGCAGCAACGGGTTTTTCTGGCTCGGGCGCTCTGCCGCGAACCGCAGCTTTTGCTCCTGGACGAACCCAATGCCGGCCTGGATCTCCCCACCCAGCACCATTTCTTTAATTTGCTGCAGCAGCTGCAAAAGGAGCACAACCTGACTGTCATCATGGTTTCCCACGACCTGGCAGCCATTGCCCGCTACGCCCACCGGCTTGTCTGCATCAACCGTACCATGCACGTGCATGGCAGGCCCGGCGAGGTGCTAAGCAGCCCCCACCTGGAAAAAGCCTATCGCTGCGAATTCGATCTGCTCCTGGGGTGGAAAGGGGGAAAATAAAATGGAGATATTTAGCTACGCTTTTATGCAGCGGGCTTTCCTGGCCGTTGTGCTGGTTGGCCTGCTTTGTTCCACCCTCTCTTTTTTTGTGGTCCTGAACAGGCTCTCTTTCATGGGCGCAGGGATTTCCCACTCCATCTTGGGCGGAATTGCCATCGGCGTGCTGGCTGGAATCAATCCCCTTTACAGCGGGGCCGTCTTTGCTGTCTTTGTTGCCCTGCTGATTGGCTATCTCAGCAAACAGGGGAAAATACAGGAAGATACCCTCATCGGCATCTTTTATGCCAGCGGCATGGCCCTGGGTATTATGCTCATCAGCTTCAAACAGGGTTATTATCCGGAACTGTTCAGTTTCCTTTTTGGCAATGTGCTGGCCGTTTCCAGGGAGGATCTACATTTTCTGGCTGTGGTCATGGTTCTGGTGCTCCTTTATCTTCTTCTTTTTTTTAAGGAATTGTTGACTGTTTCCTTTGACGAGGAGCTGGCCAGAGCCTCCGGCCTGCCGGCAACTTTTTTATATCTGGGGCTCTTGGCCTGTTTGGCCCTGACTGTCATTGTCGCGGTAAAGGTGGTGGGGGTTGTCCTGGCCTCGGCCCTGCTGGTTATCCCCGCTGCTACCGGCTACCGCCTGAGCAAAAACTACCGCCCCATGCTTGGTCTTTCACTGCTCGTCGGTGTGGTTTCCGGCCTGGCCGGACTCTTCCTTTCGTATTACCTCAATATTCCTTCCGGTGCGGCCATTGTCCTCTGTGCTGCTGCTATTTTTTTCCTTTCTTTTTTTGCCCGAAGATAAGGCCCGTTTTACTTACAAATTAATCAATTTGGAAAGAAGGTCGGATTAAATGCACGGGGAAAGCAATGAGACAGCCATAAACATCCTCTACCAGGCCGGCTTGAAACGGACGCCCGGCCGCATTGCCCTGCTCAAACTGCTCCTCAGCAGCCCCCATCCCCTTTCCCAGCAGGAGATCGCCAGCCGCCTGGAAAAAGTACGCCTCAACAGGGTAAGTATCTACCGTTCCCTCCATACCTTTCTGCAAAGCGGCATCGTGCACCGCGTGGAAAGCGGGGACCGGACCTGGCGTTTTGCCGTCTGTGGTTGCGGCAGCCGCGGCCATTGCCACCCCCATTTTATCTGCTCCCGCTGCGGCAGGGTAGAGTGCCTGAGCGGCTTTAAGATGCCGGAAACGGGGTACCTACAGCCGGGTTACGTGGTGGAAGAGCAGGAGCTTTACCTGCGCGGCCGCTGCGCCACTTGTACCGGTGCGGTGACAGGAGACGGCTCTTAGCAGTTCTTAATTGCCACCTTTTTCTCCCCTGCTTCTTTCCCGGTTATAACCTCCTCGCTCCCGGTTATAACTTCCTTGTTTCCTTCTGTGCTCTCCTGCTCCAGGCCGAAGATCCGCCGCACAAATTTTTCTGCGGTAGAAAAATCTTCCTGCAGACAGAGGTCTTTAATGGCCAGGAGCGGCTCTTTGAGCAGGGCGGCGGTGAGGCTCCGCGTCAGCTTGTCTGCCAGCTGCTGTTCCCGGGTCGGGAGGGAGGCGATCTGGAATTGTTCCAGCCTGGCTTGCCGCAGCTGTTCCGCCTTCTGGCGCAGGGTGGTAATGAGAGGGATGGCCTGCTGGCGCCGGTACCAGCGTAAAAACTCCCCTGCCTGCTCCGCCACAATGCTCTTTGCCTTAGCAGCCTCCCTTTCCCGCACTTTAAGGTTCTCGTTAATGATAAACTGCAGGTCGTCCAGGTTGTAGAGGTGTACCCCTTCAAGCTCTGCCACGGCAGGTTCGACGTTGCGGGGTACTGCCAGATCGATGAGTAAGAGAGGCCGTTCCTTCGCTGTCCGGCGTGCCTGCTGCAGCCGTTCCACATTGATAATATAGTGGGGTGCCTGGGTAGCGCAGATGACCACGTCGGCCCTGGACAATCCCTCGGCAAGGCGGGTGAAATTGAGCACTTTACCCTGGAAACGTTGGGCCAGGGCCGACGCCCTCTCTTGGCGCCGGCTGGCTACGATTACTTCCCGTGCTCCCAGGGCAAAGAGGTTTTGCAGCGTTAATTTGGCCATCTCTCCGGTGCCGATGACCATGAGAGTCCGGTTGTGCAGGGAGTCAAAGAGCAGCTTGGCCACCTCTACGGCGGCATAACCAAAAGAGACGGCATGTTGCCCGAGGGCCGTCAAAGTATGGACTTTTTTCCCCGTGGCCAGGGCTTTCTGGCAGAGGTTGTGCAGCAAAGCGCCTGTGGTGCCGGCGGCCTTGCTCAGGAAGTAGGCCTCCTTGACCTGGCCCAGGATCTGTGTTTCCCCCAGCACCATGGAATCGAGGCCGCAGGCCACGCTGAAAAGGTGCCGTACCGCCTCTGCTTCTTCCCGGATATAGAGGGTCGGGGGCCCCAGCCCTTCCAGGTGCTGCTTTTTTACCTCCTGAAAGAAATCCTGGAAACCGGCCAGCAGTTTTTCGTTCCCTTCGCAGATGGCATAGAGCTCGGTGCGGTTGCAGGTGCTCAGAAGAAAACATTCGGCAATGCCTTTCTTTTGCCGGAAGTATGCCAGGGCTTCAGGTATTTCCTTTTCCTGCAGAGTGAGTTTTTCACGGAGCTCCAAAGCTGCGTGCCGGTGATTCAGGCCTACCAGCACAAGCGGCATTACGATCCCCCCTTGAGCAGCCCGGCCAGCGCTTCCGGTGTGCGCGGCGCAGCCGCCCCTTCTAGAATATATCCTTTTCCCTTTAAAAGGAGAAATAACTGTAAAAGCAGCGGTTGTCCCAACCCTGCTGCTGCTAACATTTCACCTGCTTGAAAAACGTGTTCGGGCGGCCCGCTGCTTAAAAGCTTCCCTTTTTGCAGCACGATAACCTCTTCGGCCCAGCTGTAAGCCAGATCAGCGTCATGGGTGGAGATGATCACGGTGGTGCCTTTGGCGCTGATCTCATGGAGAAGCTCCATCACTCTGCAGGCGTGCTGCCGATCCAGCCAGGCGGTGGGCTCATCGCCGATCAGTATCTCCGGCCGCATGGCCAGGACGGAGGCGATGGCTACCTGTTTTTTTTGACCGTAACTGAGCATGTGGGGTGCTTTCTGCTCCAGATCTTTAGTGCCGGTCAGGCACAGGGCCTCCTCTACCCGGACCAAGGCCTCCCTTTCCTCCAGCCCCAGGTTTAAGGGGCCAAAAGCTACTTCCTGGCGGACACTGGAGGCGAAAAGTTGTATTTCCGGATCCTGGAAAACAATTCCCAGACGGGAACGCAGCCGCAGCAGAGATTTTTTATCGTAACGGAGCTCTTCTCCCCGGTAGAAGATCTTCCCCTGCCGGGGGCGCAGGAGGCCGTTGAGACAAAGAAAAAGCGTTGTTTTACCCGAACCGTTGGCCCCTAGGACAGCAATTCTTTTTCCCTCGGGCATGGCCAGGGAAAGTCCTTGGAGGGCCAAAGTCCCGTCAGGGTAGCTGTAGCTTAAGTCCCTGATTTCGATAATATTGCCGTCCATAATGCGCCTCCAGTCTCCGAGGGATTGACTTTCCAGATCTCCGGCCAAAAAGAAGGAGGCAGGCGGGGTTGTCCCCCGCATGCCGGAAGTAGAAAAAAACAATGGGTTTAAAAGCACCAGAATAAAATCAAAAAGAAAATTGCGCCATGGCTACTAAAAGAACAACAGTTCCGCAGACAAAAAGCCAGTTGCGGGGGGAAAAGGCATAATACGTTTTCAAGGTAGGGAAAGTGCCCTCATAACAGCGGGAAAGGAGCCCTGCATGCATCATCTGGGAACGATAAAAGGACTTGTATAAAAGCCCTGCGGCCAGGCTTCCCAGGGATTTAAGAGCATTGCACCGGGAGGCATAGCCGAGGCGCGTCGCCTGGGCCGTGTAGATGCTCTGGGCTGTAGCGTACAGGATAAAGATAAAACGGTAGGTCAAGGCTGTCAGCTCCACCACGGCCGGCGGCAGTTTGGCTCGGCGCAGCAGCCATCCCAGCTGGTCGAAGGGGGTGGTCAGGGCCAGGAAATAAAGGGCACAAAGGGCGGCCAGGGAGCGCAGCAGCAGGTTTACGGCCAGGGAAAGTCCAGCGGAGCCGATTCCCAGAGTAAAGGGTCCCACCGGCAAGATTAAGACGGCTGTCTCCGGCATAACGGGAAGCTCCAGCGCTACGGCCAGGCAGCCGGGCAACAGAAAAGCAAAGGGCAGGCATAAAAGCTTAAGGTAAAAGCCTAAAGGGATCTTTACGTAAAAGAGTATAAGGATGCTGAGGAGCAGGATGGCTGCCAGGGAAACCGTTTCCCGAGAAAAAAAGAGGCACAGACCCAGGCAGAGGAAGACGAAAACTGCCTTTTCCCCCGGGTGAGCATCTTTCAGCCTGTTATTGTGGGCGTACCAATCCAGCATAAACATAACAGCGGGCTGCTCCTCCCATTTTTTTATTTACTCCAGTTTGTTACCCTTCTAGTGCGCTATCCCCGCGGGTATCTTTGCTTTGTTGCCCCTCTCCCCGCGGCGGGCGCTAAGCCTCCCCAGGTAGTAACCAATAAAGAGGCTGCCGGCAGCGGCCTGCAGGGCAAAAAGCATGCTCTCTATTTCCCCGCTGGGCGGTTCCCAAAAGGGCTCGCGCCATGGTTCAAATTCCGGGTTAATCTCCAGAATTATCTCTTCAGCCATACCGTCTGCCCCCTCGAACGGCGCGTCCGGCGTGAGCAGTAAGGGCATGGCTGCCAGCAGGACAACGGCCAGAAACAAAAGCAGGTATGTACTTGTTTTCACTGTGCCTGCACCTCCTTGGGCCAATTTAGCAAAGTGCTGAGTTCCTGGTGATTGTAACTGTAAAGGAAATTAAAGACTATAACTGTTAAGATGGCCTCGCTGAGGGCCAGGGGGATCTGGGTGACGGCGAAAATTCCGGCAAACTTGAGAAACGACGCCGCCCAGCCGCCGCTTTCCATAGGGAAGGCGAGGGCGAGCTGCAGCGAGGTGACCAGGTAAGTAACCATATTTGCCATGAAAGCAGTGAGCGAGACGTTCAGCCAGCGGGGCAGGGAGAGCTTACGCCCCAGCATAAATATGGCAAAAGCTGCCAGGGGGCCCGCTATGCCCATGGAGAAAACATTGGCGCCCAGGGTGGTTATGCCTCCGTGGGCTAGCAGGAGCGACTGGAAGAGAAGGACGATGGTGGAGATGAGGGAGATCACCAGCGGCCCGAAGAGGATTGTGCCCAGGCCGACGCCGGTGGGGTGGGAGCAGCTCCCTGTCACAGAGGGCATTTTCAAGGCGGAAACGACGAAAACAAAAGCGGCGGCCAGCCCGAGCAGCATCTTGTAATTGGGGTTGGTGATGAGCAATCTGCTCAGGGAACGGTAGCCCAGGAAGACAAAGGGAAAACTCACCGCTGCCCAGAAAAGGGACCAGCCCCAGGGCAGGAAGCCTTCCATAATGTGCATGGCGCCGGCAGCCCGGGGTGATAGGAGCACAAGCAGAAACGCCCCCCCGGAAAAGATCGACCCTTTGAGTACCTGTCTCTTATACGGGAAGTTGGACATTGACAGCACCTCCATAAAATTTGTCTGCTCCCGGCAAAAAAGCCGACCGTCGGCCTGCCGGGCTGTCCGTCAGCCCTGCCGCGGGAGAAGATCCGACATTTTTTCCGTTACCCTTGCAAAGAGAAGGGAGGCCAGGTGCGGGTCGCAGCCGAGGTGCCGGCACTGCACCAGTTCCAGGCCGGGATGGGCCTCCCTTGCCTGCGCGAGCATACGGGGCAGATCTTCCTTGATATGCACGCCGGCAGTCAGGAAAAAGGGCACCACGTAAACGACGGTGCAGCCCGCCGCCACGGCTTCTTTAACTGCTTCGTCCAGGTTTGGCCTGCCTCCCTGCAGGAAGGCGACGCCGCAAAAAAAACCAGACGCTTCCTTCTCCGCCAGCAGCTGCGCCAGCCTCAGGACTTCAGCATCGGCCTCGTCCAGGCGGCTGCCGTGGGCCAGCAGGATGATTCCTTTTTCGTTCAAGTCAAACACGCCCCTTACCCCGGATAGATACAGGGATATAAAAGATAAAGGCTTTCCCGGAAGAAAAGCCTTTTCTGGCACGGCCTTTAAAACAAATAACCCTACCTTGCGCAGTAGGGGTTAGATACTTGTTCAGCCTGCAGTAACCTTCCCACCGAAGGAACTTTTTGCGCCTGAGAGGGCAGGTTTCCTGGCTCGCGTTTCAACTTACTCCCTGTTCCTTCCCGCCCGCACGCAACAACATTTAAACAGCTCTGCCAGAGCTATTTAAACGCTGCGCCGTGCCGGACAGTGGCCTTTGACAGGTTTCATCCTCGCTTACAGTAGCGGGGGCTGCAGGGGCTTTTCACCCCTTTCCCTTTTTGGCCCGCCGGGGGCACCCTTTCAGGAGGAATATTAAATTTTTCAGGCCCATTCTAACATAAATTAAAAGGCCGTGCAACAGCAACACAGGTAAAAATAAAAATGTTTTTACAAACTTCCGGCAATATGTTAAGATGTGGGCAAGTAAATTAAAGTAAATATTCCAGCAGGCTGGTGTGCCAGGCACTTAAAATGGGAAGCCGGTGCAAATCCGGCGCGGTCCCGCCACTGTAAGCGCAGAGCCTGTCCCCGTTAAGCCACTGCCCGGCTTTTGACTTTGCTTCTGGGTGGGAAGGGGGGGGACGGGCAAGGAGACGCAAGCCAGGAGACCTGCCAGCCTGTAGTTGCAGCTCCCTTCGCGTGAAAGGGAAAGTGCTACTCTGTGCCACCATCCTGGCACATGCGATCCGGCTCCGGTACTTTTCACAGGAGCCGGATTTTTTGTTGGCCGTTTAAACAAAGCGCTGCAAGGAGGTCTTATACCCTGGAAAATTACTGTCCCTTGCTGCTGGATCTGCGGGGACGCCGCTGCTTGGTGGTCGGAGGGGGCAGGGTAGCCCTGCGCAAAGTCCGCACCCTCCTCCAGGCTGGGGCTCGTGTCCTGGTGGTCAGCCCTGCCCTCTGCGGGGAGCTGGAGGCGTTGGCTGCGGCGGGGGAAATTGCCTGGCAGAGGGAAAGCTACCAGGTCAGGCACCTGCAGGGCGTTTTCCTGGCCTTGGGTTGCAGCGCTGCTCCTGCGGCAAACCGGCAGCTGGCAGCAGACTGCCGCGCCCGAGATCTCTTGGTAAATATTGCCGATGCACCTGAGCTTTGCAGTTTCTTTTTCCCTTCTGTGCTGAGCCGGGGCCCTTTGAGCGTTGCTGTCTCCACAGAAGGGGAAAGCCCTGCTCTGGCGCGACGGCTGCGTCTGGCCCTGGAGAAAAAGTTTCCCGCCACCTATGGCGAATATGTACGTTTTCTCGGCCAACTGCGCCGCCAAATCCTGGTGCAGGTAGAGGGGGCGCGGTGTAGGGAAGCCCTCCTGCGGGAGCTGGCGGGAGAAGCATTTTACCAGCGGTATTGCCGCCTTTCCCCGGCAGAACGGGAAAAGCAGGCGCAGGAATTGATCTCAAGGTATAAATCTAAAAGCAAGACGGCGAAAGGGAAACCGAACGGGGACCGGGCAAAATGAAGCAGGATCAAGGATAGAAAGGGGAGGGCGGGGCAGTTTGCGCCAAAAAATAATTGTGGGCAGCAGGGGCAGCAGCCTGGCCTTGCTCCAGGCTCAGCAGGTTATGGAGATGCTGCGGTGCACGGCCCCGCAGCAGGAGTATATATTAAAAGAGATCAAAACGGAAGGGGACCTGGAACCACACCTCCCCCTGCAGCGTTTTGCAGGGACGGGGGTCTTTACACGGGAGCTGGAAAAAGCCCTGCTGGCGGGGGAGATCGACCTGGCGGTGCACAGCCTCAAAGACCTGCCCACGGCGTTGCCACCGGGGGTAATGATCGGCGCCGTGCCCCTGCGGGAGGACCCCCGGGATATGCTGATCGGGCGCGGCGGCCTCGGGCTTAGGGAGTTGCCCCGGGGCGCCCGGGTGGGCAGCGGCAGCCTGCGCCGTATTTCCCAGCTGCGCCGCCTGCGCCCCGATTTGGAGTACTTGCCCCTGCGCGGCAACGTGGACACGCGGCTGCGCCGCCTGGATAGCGGCGATTTTGAGGCTGTTATTATTGCCCGTGCGGCCATGGTGCGCCTGGGGCTGCCGCAGCAGGGGGAGCCCCTTTCCCCCGACGAATGTCTCCCTGCTCCGGGGCAGGGGGCGCTGGCGCTGCAGGTGCGGGCCAAAGACCGTGCCACGGCGGCGCTCCTGGCCCCCCTGGAGCATATCCCTACCCGTCTGGCTGTGGAAGGGGAGAGGTCCTTCCTGCGCCGTTTGCAGGCCGGCTGCCAGGTCCCTGCCGGTGCCCTAGGCGAGCTCCTGCCGGGGGATATTTTAAGGCTGCAGGGAGTTATCGCCTCCCTGGATGGCAGCACGGTGCTGCGGCACCGGCTGGAGGGGCCTGCCGCCGCCGCGCAGGAAATGGGCATCGCCCTGGCGGAGAAACTGCTGGAGCTTGGCGGGGCGGCCATCCTCGCGGCGGCAAGGCGGGAGTTTGGGCAAGGCGGCATGGAGACCTATGCCGGAGGACAGGGGTGATAGGGACTGTGGTTAAAAATAAAGGCATAGTTTACCTGGTGGGGGCCGGTCCCGGTGACCCGGGGTTAATCACGGTGCGGGGCCTTAAGTGCATTGCCCGGGCCGAGGTGCTGGTCTATGACCGCCTCGTTGCCCCCAGCCTGCTGGGCCATGCCCCGCCGGGGTGTGAGCTTATCTATGCGGGTAAAGGGCCCGCTGCCCACACTTTGAAACAAGAAGAGATCAACGCCGTCCTGCTGGCCCGGGCTAGGGCGGGGCGCATTGTCACCCGCCTTAAAGGGGGGGACCCGTTCCTCTTCGGCCGGGGCGGCGAAGAAGCCCTGTACCTAGCCCAGCACGGCATCCCCTTTGAAGTGGTCCCCGGGGTTACCTCGGCCCTGGCCGTCCCCGCCGCTGCGGGTATACCCGTCACCCACCGCGCCTTTAGCTCTAGCCTGGCCGTGGTTACCGGGCACAACGAGGCCGCCCGCGCGGAAGAGGACGCTGTCGCCTGGGATAAGCTGGCCACTGGGGCGGAGACGCTGGTGCTGCTCATGGGCCGGGCCAAACTGGCCGGGCTTACGGCAAAAATTATGGCCAACGGCCGCTCTCCCCGGACGCCGGCAGCCCTCATCTCCCGCGGCATGCTGCCGCAGCAGCGCATACTCTGCGCACCCTTAGAAGAGATCGCCGCCGCCGCAGAGGAGCAGGAGCTCCCTGCCCCGGCTGTGCTGGTAATCGGCGAGGTGGTCCAGCTGCGGCAGCAGCTGGCCTGGCTGGAACGCAAACCCCTTTTTGGCCTCGGTATCGCCGTTACCCGCCCTCGGGAGCAGGCCGCGCCGTTTTCCGAGGCCGTTGCCGAGCTGGGGGGCTATCCCTTGGAGATCCCTCTCCTGTCCCTCGCCCCTCCTCTGGACACCGGCCCCCTGGACCAGGCGCTGTTGGAGCTCCATACTTACAACTGGATTATTTTTACCAGTGTAAACGGTGTAAAATATTTCCTGGTGCGGCTGCGCCAGCTGGGCCGGGATATTCGTGAGCTGAAAGGAGCGCGCCTCTGCGCCATCGGCCCGGCCACGGCTGCTGCCCTGGAGGAAAAGGGCCTGCGCGTGGAGGTTGTTCCCGGGGCTTACCGGGCCGAGGATTTATGGGAGCGACTCAAGGGCGAAATTAAAAAGGGGGAAACTGTGCTCTTGCCTCGCACGGCCGCTGCCCGCCCCTTTTTGCCCCGGGCCCTCGCTTCTCTGGGAGCCCGGGTAACGGAGGTGGAAGCTTACCGCACCCTGCCGGGGGAGGGCGATGGCGCCCTGCTGCGCCGCCTCCTTGAGGAGCGGCAGATCCAGGTTATGACTTTTACCAGCCCCTCCACGGTGCAAAACTGCTTGGCCCTGCTGGGCGGCGAAACCAAGAAGCTGTTAGGAGGCGTGGCCCTGGCCAGCATTGGCCCCGTCACCACGGCGGCGGCCCGCAGCCTGGGCCTGGAGATAGAGATCGAAGCCGCCCGTTATACCATAGGCGGCCTGCTGCAGGCCATCGTTGCCTGGGCCGGCCGCTGAAAGAGGTGACGGTGGATGGTTCTTCACCGCCGCCGGGTGGCCATAGCGTAAAAGTGTAAAACAGTAAAGAGGAAAGGAGCAGGAAAAGATGCCCTACCCGCAGGAGAGGCCGCGCCGCCTGCGTCGCAGTGCCGCCATACGCCGCATGGTCCGGGAGACAGAGCTCCGGGTGACGGACTTGATCTGTCCTTTTTTTGTAGTGGGCGGCCGCAACATCAAAACAGCGGTCCCGGCCATGCCTGGTATCTGCCAGCTCTCTGTGGACAACCTCCTCCAGGAGGTAAAGGAGCTCCAGGTCTTGGGCCTTCCGGCGGTCTTGCTTTTTGGCCTTCCCGGCCGCAAGGACGCCCTAGGCTCGGGGGCCTGGGACCGGGAAGGGCCGGTACCCCAGGCGGTGCAGGCCCTTAAAGACGCTTACCCTGAACTGGTGGTTATTACCGATGTCTGCCTCTGCGGTTATACAGAAAACGGCCACTGCGGCGTTACGCAAAAGGGCCAGATTCAGAACGACCTTACCCTTGAACTTCTGGCCAAAATAGCCCTCTGCCACGCGGCGGCGGGGGCCGATATTATTGCCCCTTCCGATATGATGGACGGGCGGGTAGGCGCCCTGCGTGCCGCCCTTGACGGCGAAGGATACAGCGAGGTAGCCATCCTCTCCTATGCCGTCAAATATGCCTCCGCTTTTTACGGGCCTTTTCGCCAGGCCGCGGACTGCGCCCCGTCCTTCGGCGACCGTACTACCTACCAGCTGGATCCGGCCAACGGCCGGGAAGCGATGCGGGAGGTCGTCCTTGACTTACAGGAAGGGGCGGATCTGCTTATGGTCAAGCCGGCGCTGCCGTACCTAGATATTGTGCGCCGCGTGCGGGAGGCCAGCAGCTGCCCTCTTGTTGCCTATAACGTGAGCGGCGAGTACGCCATGCTCAAGGCGGCGGCAGAGCGGGGCTGGCTGGAGGAGCGCCGTGCCGTGCTGGAAACGTTGCTCTGCATTAAGCGGGCGGGGGCTGATCTGATTATTACTTACCATGCTCTGGAGGCGGCCCGCTGGCTGTGGGCAGAGGAGAGGTAAAGAAGCAAAGGGGATGATGGTGTGGGAGTTAAATCGCAGGCCCTTTTTAAGGAGGCGCAGCGCTACCTGCCCGGCGGCGTAAACAGCCCGGTGCGGGCTTTTCAGGCCGTGGGCGGCGACCCTCTTTTTATCAGCAAAGGGACGGGGAGCAGGATCTACGATGCCGACGGAGCCAGCTATATTGACTACGTTTGTTCCTGGGGCCCCCTAATCCTGGGCCATGCCCACCCCCAGGTTGTGGCAGCCCTTAAGGAGGCGGCGGCCCGGGGGACCAGTTTCGGCGCCCCTACGGCCCTGGAGGTGGAGCTGGCCCGCGCCCTTGTGGAGGTGGTCCCTTCCCTGGAGCTGGTGCGCCTGGTCAATTCAGGGACGGAAGCGGCCGCCAGTGCCCTGCGCCTGGCCCGGGCCTATACGGGGCGCCCGCTGATTGTTAAATTTGTCGGCTGTTACCACGGCCATGTGGATAGCCTGCTGATCAAGGCTGGCTCGGGGGTGGGCACCCTCGGCCTTCCCGACAGCCCTGGCGTAACCCTGGGGACGGCCCGGGACACCCTGGTATTGCCCTACAACGACCTTGTGCCGGTGCAGGAAGCCTTTGCCGCCCGGGGGGGAGAGATTGCCGCCGTGATCCTGGAGCCCGTTGCTGCCAACATGGGGGTGGTCCTGCCCCGGCCTGGTTTCCTGGAGGGGCTGCGTGAGCTTACCGCCCATGCCGGCGCCCTGCTTATTTTTGACGAAGTGATTACTGGTTTCCGCCTCGGTCTGGGGGGAGCACAGGCATACTATGGGGTCATCCCGGACTTGACCATCTTGGGCAAGATCATCGGCGGCGGCCTGCCCGTGGGGGCCTATGGAGGGCGCAGGGAGATTATGGAGCTGGTAGCGCCCCTAGGGCCTGTTTACCAGGCGGGGACGCTTTCGGGCAACCCCCTGGCCTCAGCGGCGGGCCTGGCTACCTTGGATGTTTTACGCCAGCCCGGTATCTACAACCGGCTGGCGGAGCGGGGGAAGGAGCTCCGTGAAGGACTGGCCCGGCTGGCTGCGGCTGTCGGCGTCCCCGTAAAGGTGCAGGGGCTAGCGTCCCTCTTTACCGTTTTCTTTACAGAAGAGGAGGTATGGGACTATGAGCTGGCTGCCTCCTGCGACCGGCAGCGCTTCCGGCAATTTTTCCATCTCCTCTTGCAAAACGGTGTTTATTTCCCCCCTTCTCCGCTAGAGGCCTGTTTTCTCTCCCTGGCCCATACGGCAGAAGACCTGGCGGCAACCCTTGCGGCGGCGGAAAAAGCCTTTGCGGCGCTAAGAACAGAATAATACCGCCATTATTTATTATATGACGAAAGAAAGGGATGATTTTCCTGCACACACCGGGCCTGGTTATCGCCGGCACCCATAGCGGCGTAGGAAAGACAACCCTCTGTATGGGTATCATGCAAGTCCTCAGCCAGTCAGAGACGGTACAGCCTTACAAAGTGGGTCCAGACTATATTGATCCCGCCTTCCATACCTTTATTACTGGCCGCCCCTGCCGCAACCTTGATAGCTGGCTGCTGGAAGCAAGCACGCTGCGCTTCCTTTACAGCCGCAGCGCCAGCCACGGGGGCGTCAACCTGGTGGAGGGGGTCATGGGGCTCTATGATGGGGCAGGGGCCCACAGCAGGGAAGGCAGTACGGCCCAGATCGCCAAGCTCCTCGGCCTGCCCGTGGTGCTGGTAATGGACGGCCGGGGCATGGCGGCCAGCGCCGCCGCCTTGGTGCTGGGTTACCGCCGCTATGATCCTGAAGTGGATCTGTGCGCCGTGATCCTCAACAACGTCTCCAGCGAAGGGCATTACCGCCTGCTCAAGGAGGCGGTGGAACGGGATACGGGTGTGCGGGTAGCCGGTTATCTGCCCCCCTGCCGGGAGATTGAACTGGCCAGCCGGCACCTGGGGCTGGTCCCCCGGGAGGAAGTCCCCGCTTTACGGGAAAAACTGGCACAGCTGGGGGAGCTGATCCGGGCTACCCTGGACCTGGAGCTGCTTTTGCAGCTGGCGCAGCGCAGCAGGCCCGTCTTTGCCGCCCCACCGCCTCTGCCGGAGCCGTCGGCCGGAGCCGTCTCCCTGGCGGTAGCCCGGGACGCTGCGTTTAGCTTTTACTATGAGGACAACCTGGCGTTGCTGCGGGAGCTGGGGGCCGAGCTCTTCTTTTTCAGCCCCCTAGAAGCGCCGCGGCTGCCCGAGGGTTGCTGTGGCCTCTATTTGGGCGGCGGCTTTCCCGAAATTTTTGCCCAGGAGCTTGCCCTGAACAGCCCCCTTAAGGCGGAGATTAGGGCGGCTATTGCCGCGGGGATGCCCGTTTATGGAGAATGCGGCGGCCTTATGTACTTAAGTGAAGGGATCAAGACGCAGGAAGGGGCTTTTTTCCCCATGGTAGGCGCTTTTCCAGGAAAGGCGGAGATGACAGACCGCCTGCAACGTTTTGGCTATGTGGAGCTAGAGTTTAAAGCCGACAACCTGCTGGGCAAAGCGGGCGAAGGCATCCGGGCCCACGAGTTCCACTATTCGCGCCTGGTGGATATGGCAGCGGAAAACTGGTGTTTCCATGTCAGCCGCAAGCGGGACGGCGTGCTCCGGGACTCTTGGCCATGCGGCATTAGGCGGCAGCAGATGTTGGCTGCCTATCCCCACCTCCATTTTTACAGCAACCCCACCGTAGCCGTGAGCTTCCTGCAATGCTGCCGGGCTTACGGGGCGGGCAAACTGATCCCACAACGAAAGGCCGGGAAGGAATATGTATAAATTTATTAGCGATCCCCAGCAGATCGAAGAAAAAAGCATGGCCATTATCGACGAGCTCCTCGGGGAAAGGGCTTTCCCGCCGGGAGCAGCAGAGGTGATTAAGCGCGTCATCCATGCTACGGCAGACCTTGAATACGGGGAGCTGACTGTCTTCTCCCCCGGCGCCCTGGAGGCTGCTCGCAGCGCCCTTAAGGGGCGGGGCTGTCAGCTGGTGGCCGATACGCAGATGATTGTGGCGGGCATTAACAAGGGGCTGTTGGCGCGTTGCGGCGGCGAAGCCGTCTCCTTTGTCGACGACAGGGAGGTGCGGGAGCTGGCGGCAAAAAAGGGAATTACCCGTTCTATGGCGGCCATGCGCCACGCGGCCAGCCTTTTCCCCAGGGGGATCTATGTCATCGGCAATGCCCCCACGGCTCTTTTTGAGCTGCTGCAGCTGGTACAAGGAGGGGTGCTCCGCCCTGCCCTGGTGGTCGGCGTTCCCGTAGGCTTTGTGGGAGCGGCGGAAGCTAAGGAAGCGCTTATGCAGACGGACTTGCCCTCTATCACGACGAGGGGACGCAAGGGCGGCAGCACCGTGGCCGTGGCCGTGGTCAATGCCTTGTTAAAACTGTTTCTCTGAAAAAAAAACCTTGTCTTGTATCTTGCACGTAAGGGAGTGTTCGGCATAGAAAAGGAATTTGCCTGGGCATATACCATCAGCAAGGGGCGCAGGCTGCGCCGCGGCTATACCACCGGCAGCTGCGCCGCGGCGGCGGCCAAAGGGGCGACGGCCATGCTCTTTACCCCCCCAGGGGAAAAGGAGCCTGGAGAAGTGAGCATCCTCACCCCCGCCGGTGTGGAGCTGTGCCTTCCCTTGGCCGTAGCTGAACGCCGCCCCGGCGAAGCCTGCTGCGCCGTACGCAAAGACAGCGGGGACGACCCTGACCTGACGGACGGTATCCTTGTCTATGCTCTGGCCCGGGAAAAGGAGGGAGCAGGCATTGTCCTCCAGGGCGGCCGGGGTGTCGGTGTGGTTACGCGACCGGGACTGCCTGTGGAGGTAGGCGAAGCGGCCATCAACCCTGTACCCCGGGCCATGATCTTGGAGGCGGTAGCCGGGGTTTTGCCTCCCGGCCGTGGCGTGGAGATAGTGCTCAGCATCCCCGCTGGGGAAGCCCTGGCCAAAAGGACTTTTAACCCCCGCCTGGGCATTGTGGGAGGGCTCTCGATCCTGGGCACCACGGGCATTGTGGAGCCCATGTCCGAAGAGGCATTCAAAGAGGTAATGACCCTAGAGCTGAAGCTCCTTACCCCGCAAAAGCGGCGCTTCCTCGTCCTTGTCCCCGGCAACCAGGGCCAAAAGGCGGCGCTGGAGCTGGGCCTGCCCGGGGAGAGGATCATCAAAATGAGCAATTTCGTGGGCTTCATGCTCGATCGCTGCTTGGAATACGGTGTGCAGGAGGTCCTGCTGCTAGGCCATATCGGCAAACTCTTCAAGGTGGCGGGGGGCGTCTTGCAAACCCACAGCCGTGTTGCTGACGCCCGCTTTGAAATCTTTGCAGCCCATGCGGCCCTCCTTGGCGCCGGCAGAGAGCTGATCGCTAGGCTTGAGCAGTGCACCACGGCGGAGGCGATGTTGGAAGTGCTGGACACCCTCCCCGTAGCCGGGCTTTATGATCTCTTTGCCACCAAGGTAAGCGCCCGGGCCGAAAGCTACAGCGGTGGTGCCTTGCGCGTGGGCACCGTGCTCTTAAGCCAGAAACGCGGCGTACTCGGCCTAGATGCCAAGGCAAAATTTTTTTTGGAGGCATATGCATGTCCCCCATCTACGTGCTCGGAGTAGGGCCTGGCGGGGCAGCTTATCTGCCGCCCCGCGCCAAGGAGCTGGCCGCAGCCTGCGACCTGCTCCTTGGCGGCCGGCGTAACCTTGCGCTTTTCGCCGGCCTCGGCGTGGAAAAACGGGAAATTGGCCGAGATCTGGAAGGGCTGCTAGATTTTGTGGCGGCAGTATACCGGCAGAAAAAGGTGGGCATCCTCGTTTCCGGCGATCCCGGCCTCTTCAGTCTGCTGGGCCCCTTGAAGCGCCGTTTTCCCCCGGAGGAGCTGGAGGTTGTCCCCGCCGTCAGCGCTTTGCAGTACCTCTTTGCCCGTATCTGCCTCCCCTGGCACGACGCCCTGATCCTCAGCCTGCATGGCCGGCCCCGGGAAACTTTTGCCGCCGAACTGGCCGCCGCAGTACGCCAGCACGCCAAAGTGGCTCTCTTTACGGACGGCACCAATACCCCTGCTTCCATCTGCAGGCTACTCCTAGAGCAAGGCATCGGGGAGCGCCTTGTGCATATCGGGGAAAACCTTTCCTACCCCGAAGAAAAACTATACCGGGGCAGCCTGGAGGAGTGTTGCGGCCTCAGCGTGGGGCCCCTTAATGTGATGGTGATTGTCGATGAAAAAAGAGAGGCCTAGCCTGCAAACAGGCGGGCGGGAAGAGCCGCTGCGCCGGGAAAAGGAAGTGGCGCCGCAGAAGGCAACGCTCCGGGACGGGACGGTAACCTGGGACTACCTTGCCCCCGGTATCCCCGACGAGCTTTTCTGCCGCGATGCCGCCGTCCCCATGACCAAAGAGGAGATCCGCTGTCTCTCCCTCTCCCGGCTGCGCCTTAAGCCCGAGCATACGCTCCTTGACGTGGGCGCGGGCAGCGGCTCCGTAAGCATCGAAAGCGCCCTGTTGCTGCGCCAGGGCAGGGTCATTGCTGTGGAAAAAGAAAAGAGGGCGCTGGCCTTGCTCCGGCAAAACGCCCAGCGCTTCGGCGTCTCCAACTTAGAGATTATCGAGGGCGCAGCCCCTGGTGCCCTGGCGGGGGTGGGCAGGGCCGACCGCATCTTTATCGGGGGAACGGGAGGGCGGCTGCCAGAGATCCTGGAAAGCTGCAGCGCCCTCCTTGTGCCAGGAGGAGTCCTGGTGTTTAATCTTCTCCTGCTGGAGAACCTGGCTGCTGCCCTGCACTGCTTGAAAGGGCTGCCCTTCGGTCCGCCTCAGGTTCTCTCTGCGGCCCTGGCCCGGGGGCAGCCCCTGGGCCAAAAGACGATGCTTGTACCCCTTAACCCTGTTTTTATCCTCAGCGCTCAAAAAGAGGAAGGAGGCCCCTAAACTTGAAAAGCGGCGTATTCTATGGCGTTGGCGTCGGCCCCGGCGACCCGAGACTGCTCACGCTTAAAGCGGTGGAACTTTTAAAGGCGGCCCGCGTGGTGGCGACGCCCTGCGCGGCACCGGGCCAGGAGAGCCTAGCCCTGGCTGTAGCCAGGGAACACCTAGCCCCCGGCTGCCTGGTCTTGCCGCTCTATTTTCCCATGACCAAGGACGAGAAAAAGCTGGAGCAAGGATGGGCCCAGGCTCTTGCCGAAGTGTGCGCCCACCTGGACAGGGGCGAGGACGTGGTTTTTCTCACCCTTGGCGATCCCATGCTTTACAGTACCTGCCTTTATCTCCTGCAGCGCCTACAAAAAGCCGGTTACGGGGTTAAAGTCGTCCCCGGTGTCCCTTCTTTTTGCGCTGCGGCTGCAGCCGCTGTTTTCCCCCTGGCCGCAGGGGAGGAACGCTTAGCCCTTCTTCCCTGGCCGGAGGGTGCCCCCCTGTCTCCCTCTCTGCTCCGTGCCTTTGACAGCGTGGCCCTGCTCAAAGTGGCCTCCCGGCTGGACGAAGCCATTGCGGCGCTGCAGCAGGCAGGCATGCTGGAAGAAAGCGTGTTGGTAAGCAACTGCGGCAGCCCTGGGGAAAAGATCAGCAGGGAATTGAAAAAACTAGCAGGGGGAAAGGAGCCTGTGCCTTACCTTTCCCTGATCCTGGCAAGGAGGCAAAAAGAAGTTTAATGGCTAAAGTCTATTTTGTGGGTGCCGGGCCCGGCGATCCGGAGCTGATTACCTTGAAAGGGGCCCGCCTGCTGGGGGAGGCCGACGTGCTCGTTTACGCCGGTTCCCTGGTAAACCCCCTCCTGCTCAAAAAAGTCCGCCCGGGCTGCCTCTGCTACGACAGCGCGAAGCTGACCCTGGCGGAGGTGATGGCGGTGATGCTCCCCGCTGCCCGGGAGGGAAAAACGGTGGTACGCCTGCACAGCGGCGACCCCAGTATCTATGGCGCTATCAGGGAGCAGCTGGCTCTCCTGGAGGCCGGCGGAGTCGACTGGGAGATTATCCCCGGCGTCAGCTCATTTACGGCTGCGGCCGCTTCCCTGGGCCGGGAGTACACCCTGCCCGGCGTCTCCCAGACCGTCATCCTCACGCGCATGGAAGGGAGGACGCCTGTGCCGACAGGGCAGGAGATCGCTGCCCTGGCCGCCCACCGGGCCTCCATGGTTATCTTCCTTAGCGTGCAGCTGATTGAAAAAGTCGTGGAAGCATTGCTCGAGGGCTATCCTCCTGCCACGCCCGTAGCTGTAGTGCAGCGGGCTTCCTGGCCCCAGGAACGGACCATTGTCGGCACGCTGGCCGATATCGCCCCCCGGGTCAGAGAGGTGGGGATAGACCGCACCGCCCTTATCTTGGTAGGGGACTTCCTGGGGGATAAGTTTGCCCTCTCCCGGCTCTATGACGCCGCTTTTTCCCATGCTTTCCGGGAGGCGAAAGGATGAAAACGGCGGTAGTGGCGCTCACGCCCGGCGGCCTGCGCACGGCGCGGCGTATCTGCCGTCTTTTGGCACGCCCTTTCCTTTTCTGCCCTTCCCCTTTACGGGTACAGGTAGAAGGGGCTCCGGCTGCAGCAGCGCCGCACTGCCGGGAGGGGAAAAAAGGCGGCTGTAGGCTGGCCTTCTTCCCGGCAGAGGGGCTGCGCCCTTTTATAGCGGGGATTTTTCCCTATTTTGACCTCCTTGTCCTCGTCATGGCGGCGGGGATCGCCGTGCGGCTCCTCGCTCCCTGCCTGGGCGACAAAAAGACCGATCCTGCCGTAATCGTGGTGGACGACACGGGGCGCTTTGTCCTCAGCCTGCTGGGCGGGCACCAGCGGGGCGCCAACGACCTGGCGGAACAGATCGCCGCGGGGCTCCGGGCCACCGCGGTGATTACCACGGCGACGGACCGCCGCCGTCTCCTCGCCTTTGACCAGTTGGCACAGCGGCGGGGCTGGGTCCTGGAACACGGGGAGGACCTGAAAAGGATCAGCGCGGCACAGCTCAGGGGCGAAAAGATCTGCGTCCTGGCCCCCTTTCCCCCCATTTCATCTTCCTTTCCCGGGGAGGTGGTGGAGTTGCCTGCGGGCTGCCTTTTGCTGGAGGAAACGGCGGCCCTCTTCCTGCCCCCGGAGTGTCGCGGCCTGGTCTTTTGCAGCAACAAGCGGACATTGCCCCCGCCGCCCCCCGGTCTGCCCTATATTGTGATCAGGCCCCGCACCCTGGTAGCCGGCGTCGGCTGCCGCCGCGGCGTTCCCGGCGATGCTGTAATCGCCGCTGTCCGGGAAGCCCTCTTGCAGGCGGGCAGGGTGCAGGAGGGGCTGCAGGCCCTGGCCAGCATCGAACTTAAAGGGGAGGAAAAGGGGCTGCACGAGGCGGCCCGCTTTTTCCGGGTCCCCTTAAGGCTGTACAGCCAGGAGGAGATAAAAGAGGTGGAGGGCCTTTTTGCCGCTTCGGCATTTGTGCGCCGCCATACGGGCGTGAGCGCGGTGGCCGAGCCCTGCGCGTACCTGGGCAGCGGCGGGGGCACGCTGCTCCTGCCTAAAAGGGGCGCTTTCGGCATTACCGTAGCCCTGGCGGAAGAGGCCCTGCTGTTCTGTTCCAGGGAGGGCCCGCCGCCTGCGGCGGCCCCGGCAAAGGGATAAAGATGCCCTCGCGAAAGGAGCATGGTCATAGATATGACTAAAGGCAAACTGTACATCGTGGGTCTGGGTCCGGGCGGCCGGGAAGAGATGACGCCCCGGGCCATTTCCGCCATCGGTAAAAGCGGGGTGGTGGCGGGCTATGGCCCCTACCTCAAGCTCTTAGGGGAGCTCCTTGCCGGCAAGGAAACTATCAGCTCAGGCATGGGCGGCGAGGTGGAACGCTGCCTTAAGGCCCTGGATGCTGCCGCGGCCGGACATATCGTCTCCCTGGTGAGCAGCGGCGATGCGGGTATCTACGGCATGGCGGGCCTGGCTCTGCAGCTGGCCGCCGGTCGGGACAATGTACCGGAGCTGGAAGTCATCCCCGGCATTACGGCGGCCAGCACCGCCGCCGCCCTCCTGGGCGCTCCCCTGACCCACGATTTTGCTGTAGTCAGCCTTAGCGACCTTTTGACCCCGTGGCCTCTCATTGAAAAAAGGCTGCGCCTAGCCGGGGAGGGTGATTTTGTCGTCGTCCTTTATAACCCGCGCAGCCGCGGCCGGGAAACACAGCTTAAGCGCGCCCGGGAGATCCTGCTGGAGTACCGCCGGGCGGAGACGCCTGTGGGGGTGGTGCGCCACGGCGGCCGGCCGGGGCAGAGTGTGCAGGTTACGGTGCTGGCTGACCTGCTCAGCTGTAGAGTGGATATGCACTCCACTGTGATTATCGGCAACAGCCAGAGTATCGTCTGGCGGGAGAGGATGATCACGCCCCGGGGGTATAAGCTATGATCCTGGTGTTGGCCGGGACAAAAGAAGGCCGCCTTATTGCCGCGGCGCTGGCCCGCCTGGGCCGGCCCGTCCTGGCCAGCTGTGCCACAGCCTACGGTGCCGCCCTATTAAAAGAGCAGCTTAAGGCAGAAGGGCTTAAAGCAGAGGTCCGCTTTGGCCCTTTGGACTTGGAGGCCATGGCAGCGCTGCTGCAAAGGCAAAAGGTCGCCCTGGCGCTAGACGCTACCCACCCCTTTGCCATAGAAGCGCGCCGCAACCTGCAGCAGGCCTGCGCACGCCTGCAGCTACCCTGGCTGCGTTTTGAGCGGCCGGCCCTGCCCGCCGCCGCCGGCCGGGGAGAGGTCATCGCCGTGCCCGACCTTGACGGCGCCATCGCTGCCGCCGCTCCTTTTACTGGAAATATCTTCCTCACCACCGGCAGCAACAGCGTGGCTGCCTTTGCCCGGGCCCTGGGCCCCACGAGACTGGTTGTGCGTCTCCTGCCCGACCCTGAAAGGGTGCGCCGCTGCCTGGAACTGGGCATCGCGCCGGAGCGCATCGTGGCTATGCAGGGCCCCTTTTCTGCGGCTCTGAACCGAGAGATGTTCCGCCATTTTCAGGCGGCGCTGGTGATCAGCAAAGAAAGCGGGGAGACAGGTGGGCTCCCTGCGAAGCTTGCTGCCGCAGCGCAGCTCGGCCTCCCCGTCGTCGTCATTGGCCGGCCGCCCCTGCCGGAAGGCCCTGTCTTGGTCTTCAGCGATATACAGGCTCTCCTCTCCTATGTAGAGGGCTGCCTGGAAAAAAGGTGAAAGGTTGATGGGAACCCTTGCCGGAAAACGGAAACTTGGAGCAGATTGCCGTTGTCAGCGTGGACCTCTTTCAGACCCTGGTAAACGTGGATACGCGCTGCCACCCCTTCTGGCGGCAGGTGCTCGGGGTGGTATATACGCCTGAGCAGGCCGATACTTACTGGGGACAGCTTAAAGCCTTTCTGTACAGGGAGTACAGGGAACTTTTTGTCTCCCCCTGCCCCTTTGTCAGTGCCCGTACCGTGGCAGAACGCTCCTTTGCAAAGCTATTTAGCCACCTGGGACTGCACCTTGATCCCGTGGGTGCGGTGCAGATCTTTATCCAGGAGCACCATGCGGCCGTGCCCTTCGACGATGCGGTCCCTTTCCTGGAGGCGGTGGGCCGGTGTTTTCCTCTCTGCCTGGTCAGTGATGCCGACGAGGAGATGATCGGGCCGCACCGCCATCTCCATGCTTTTGACCGTATCTTTACTTCGGAAGAGGCCGGGGCGTATAAAAACAGTCCCACCGGCGGCTTGTTCCGCAGCGTAGTGGAACATTACGGTATGGAGGCCGGACAGATCATACATATCGGCGATTCCCCCTTCGACGTGCTGGGCGCCGCCCGGGCGGGCCTTGTCAGCTGCTGGCTCAACCGCCCGGGCCGGCCCTGGGAGCAGCAGATCAGGCCCCGTTACGTTGTGGGCTCCCTGCAGGAAGCGGCGGCCCTTCTGGGCGTAACATTTACATAATATTTACTAGTTGACAATTAAGCGCGGACAGAGGAAAATAATAGTTAATCACAAACCGCCGGAAGTGCCGGTCCTAAAAACCCGAAACTCTCCGGCCGGAGATAGATAAAGTAGATCTGCCTGTCCAGGGAGGTGAAGAGTATGCCCACCATTTTCTTTTACGGCCCCGAGCTGGAGCTGGAGAAAAAACGGGAAATGGTCAAGGCATTTACACAGAAAGCAAGCGAGTTGACGGGTCTGCCCGAACAGGCTTTTGTCGTTTACCTGCATGCCTGCGCAAGGGAAAACGTGGGGGTAGGCGGCGTCCTCCTTTCAGAGCGGGAGTAACTTTGCTTATTGCTTCGGCCCGGAACCGGTGCTATATTAATATTAATAATTTTACAGGCAAAGGTCGTTTTGATTTGCCGGGAGGTTGGGTGGATGGAAGTAAAGAAAGTGCTGGTGAGCGATCCTCTGGCTGAAGAGGGCATTAAGATCCTGAAGGAAGCGGTCCAGGTTGATGTCAGGACCGGCCTCAGCCACGAGGAGCTGCTCTCCATTATTGGCGACTATGATGGGCTGTTAGTGCGCAGCGGCACCCAGGTGAACAGTGAAGTTATCGCTGCGGGGAAAAAACTGAAAGTTATCGGCAGGGCCGGTGTGGGTGTGGACAATATCGACGTAGATAAGGCTACGGAGATGGGTGTACTGGTCATCAACGCGCCGGAAGGCAATACCATCTCTGCTGCTGAACATACCATGGCTATGATGATGTCCCTCTCCCGCAACCTTCCCAACGCCTGCGGCTCGCTGCGCTGCGGCGAGTGGAAAAGAAACAAATTTATGGGCGTGGAGCTTTACCGCAAAAAGCTGGGTATTGTAGGCTTTGGCAGAATCGGACAGGAGGTGGCCATCCGGGCCAAGGCTTTTGGGATGGAGATCCTGGTCTATGATCCCTATATCTCCTCAGAGTATATAGAAAAACAGGGCTGTATCCCTGTAACCCTGGAGCAGCTCTTTGCCGAAGCGGACTTTATTACGCTGCACGCCCCTAAAAACAATACGACCAAATACCTTATCGACGCTGCCGCTCTGGCTAAAATGAAAGACGGCGTGCGCATTATCAATGTAGCCCGGGGCGGGCTGATCGACGAAAGGGCCCTCTACGAGGCCATTGTAAACGGCAAAGTTGCCGGCGCGGCCCTTGATGTTTTTGAAAACGAACCGCCTGAAGACAGCCCTCTTTTGCAGCTAGACAGGGTGGTCTGCACGCCGCACCTCGGCGCATCTACGGAGGAGGCCCAGGTCAAGGTCGCTGTTCAGGTGGCGGAGCAGTTTGTGCGGTTCTTTAAAGGGATGCCGGTGCAGATGGCTGTCAATGCCCCCATTCTGCCGCCTGAGGTCATGGCGGAGATAGAGCCCTTTATCCCCCTGATGAAGATCCTGGGGAGTTTCTTCATACAGTTTTTTGGCGGTCGCATTAAGATGTTGGAGATAAACTACAGCGGCGAGGTAGCGGCCCATCCCGTAGCGCCCCTTACCACGGCCCTGCTTATCGGGCTTTTGCAGGTCATGCTCAAAAACAATGTCAATTATGTCAATGCCCAGCCCCTCGCGCGGCAGCGCGGCATCAAGATCGAAGAAACCACCAGCAGTAAATCGCCCATTTACCGTAATCTCATCACAGTAAAGTTTACTACAGATGAAGGTATGCACAGCCTCGCCGGGACCATCTTTGAAGGCAGCGAGACGCGCATCGTGCAGGTGGATGACTACAGCATCGAAATAGTCCCCTCCCGCTACATGATCGTAAACAAGTATAACGACCGTACCGGGGTGGTGGGGAAGATAGGGACGCTGTTGGGGAACAACGATATTAATATTGCCAGCATGCAGCTGGGACGTAATCAGGAGAAGGGCGAGGCGCTGATGGTCCTGCAGGTGGACTGCCCTGTCTCGCCGGAGATTATTGACGCCTTACAAAGTGAAGCTTCAATGATCAAGTCTGCCTTTGTCCAACTGCCCCTGTAAGGGGAGGGAAAAGAAAGGAGAAGGGGCAGAATAAACGAAAAGGGTGATATTTATGCCTCTTTATGAATTCCGTTGCCCCTGTGGTCATCTTTTTGAGCATCTCTGCCGCAGCGGTGATATGCAAAAACCTGCCTGCCCCCGCTGTGGGGGTGCTACAGAGAGGGTCTTCTCCAGCTTTAGTGTGGGGCGCTCTGCCCCGGCGGCACCGGCGCCGGCCTGCAGCATGCAAGGGGAAGGGGGCGCTAGCCCCTGCAGCAGCTGCAGCTTCAGGCACGCCCACTAAATTTTCCTCACTGGAAAACCTCTATAAAGACTTTCCCTTTTATAGAGGTTTTCTATTTTTTGTTGCAGCCGGGCGTGCCACCTTGATATAATAAAGAACAGTGCTTAAGAAATGGTGCCGTGCCTGCTGGATTTCTCCGGCATCTGGGGGGGAAAGGAGCTGTTTGTCCTATGGAAAAACCGGCCATTTACTTTGACAATGCCGCCACTTCTTGGCCGAAGCCGGAAACGGTGTACCGTGCTGCGGAAAATTACCTGCGCAGTGGTGGGGCCAATCCTGGCCGTTCGGCCCATGCCCGCTCCTTGGCTTCGGAACGGCTCCTTTATGCCTGTCGGGAAAGGGCCGCTGCCTTTCTGGGAGCAGAAAAACCAGAATGCATAATCTACACCCTTAATGCTACTGACTCCCTGAACATGGCGATTAAAGGCCTGCTCAGGCCGGGGGACCACGTTGTTTACAGCGCCTTTGAACACAATTCCGTGTTGCGGCCCCTTTTTTCATTGCGGCAGAGCGGCCTCATCACCACTACCATGGTCACTCCTATAGACGGTGACCTTGTGGAGGCGGAAGCCTTTGCCCGGGCCCTCCGCTCGGAGACCAAGCTACTGATCTGCACCCATGCTTCCAATGTTACGGGCCGCATTATGCCCGTAGAGAAAATTGGCCGTCTTGCCTCAGAGAAGGGGATCTTTTTCTTGATGGATGCCGCTCAGACGGCAGGGGTTGTTCCTTTGAACGTCCAGGAGTGCGGCGCGCACCTGGTCGCTTTTACAGGACACAAAGGGCTGCTCGGACCGCCGGGAGTAGGACTCCTTTATCTGCGTGAGGGAGTGGAGCTAAAGCCTTGGCGCGAAGGAGGAACGGGCAGCCGTTCCGACGAGGAACAGCAACCGAAGTTTATGCCCGATTACCTGGAAGCAGGGACGATGAATACACCTGGCATCGCAGGCCTTGACGAAGGGTTAAAATTTATTGCCACCACCGGCCTAGAGGCTATCCGTGCCCATGAACTGGAGCTCTGCGGCAGATTTTTAAAAGGCCTGGAGCAGATCAAGGGCGTTAAAGTCTTCCGCTGGACCTCCGTCAGTGACTATGTTGCGGTCATCTCCTTCACCCTGGAGGGGATGGACAGCGGTGAGCTGGGCTATATTCTGGAGGAAGGCTATGGCATCCTCTGTCGCACAGGCCTGCACTGTGCTCCCCAGGCTCATCGTGCCATCGGCACTTTTCCCGCCGGGACCGTGCGCTTCAGCTTAGGTTATTTTAATACAGAAGGGGAGATAGACTACGCCTTAAAAGCCCTGGCTCAAATTGCTACCCGTTTCCGGTAAGCAGCACGGGGATATGCCGCCACTAGGTGCTAACCAGAAAGAGGGAGCTATGTGCCTGGGCACCCTTTACTGTCCGGGAGAAAGAACCCTTGGAATTTATAATTACCGAATATAAAGGGGATGAAAGTAGCGACACGATGTTTCTTGCCGAAGGAGTTTAAAAGGCCGGGCTTTTTGCCCCGGCTTTTTTTGTATATGGCCATAAAAATATGACCATAAAAATAGTAAATTTCAATACTTATGGATCTTATTATTGGAATGTTGAATTAGTAAATTCCTTAAGTTTTTGCTATGATAAAGCGGCAGGGAAAAACCGCAGCAGAACACCATGCTACTGCGGGGGTTCAACACCTCTCTTTCCTCCCTCTTTACCCTACCCTCGTTTTAACAACAGCACAGCGGGTTGCCTTTTGCCTTACGCGACCGGCGATGAGGCGACTATTAAAAGGTGATAGATAATGTTTGGTTGCGCCCAAAAAAAAGATGGTTCTCAAAAGTCTCCTTATCTCAGGCTTAAAAAAATAAAAAAGTCCTTTGGCCATATTGTCGCCCTGGAGGGGATTGACCTGGATATTTATCCGGCCGAAGTAATGGCGCTGGTTGGCGACAATGGGGCCGGCAAATCCACCCTGATCAAAATTATTTCCGGGGTGCTGGCGCCGGATAGCGGCGAAATCTCCCTCAACGGCACTAGTTATAGGCATTTAACGCCCTCTAAAGCTGTTGAACTGGGGATATCCACCGTTTATCAGGATCTTGCCCTCGTGGATTGTCGCGATACGGCCAGCAATATCTTTCTGGGAAAAGAGCCATTAAAAGCCTGGTTTTTTGTGGACAAGCAGAAAATGATAAAGGAGAGCGAAGCCCTCTTGAAAAAGCTGAAGGTAGCCATCCCTTCTGTTACTACTCCGGTGGAAGATTTGTCAGGCGGGCAAAGACAAGGGGTCGCTGTTGCCAGAAGCATAATGCAGCAGGGGAGAATGCTTATTTTTGACGAACCAACTGCTGCTATGGGTGTTAACGAAGCAAATAGAATATTAAAATTAATACGCAACTTAGGGGACGAAGGGTTTGCCGTGGTTGTCATTAGCCACAATTTGCACCATGTCTTTAGCATTGCGGATCGCATCTGTGTGATGAGGAACGGCCGGCTTATGGTGGATTGTCGGACAGAAAACACCAACCTTGAGCAGATAGTTGGTTTCATTACAGGGCCTCCGCAGTTAACAAAGACGCATACGGAAAAAGAGCTAATGCCCGGTTGTGGAGAGGATGCAGGAAATGTACAGAGGCAGGATATGGTTATATTTTAGCAATATATTCCATCAATTGCTGTTAGTGTTTGTATTGTTGGTTATGGTTGCCTATCTCAGCAGCGCCTCTCCCTTTTTCTTTACTTGGAACAACTTTCGCAATATTTTCGACCACAGTTCCCTTTATATTATCCTGGCCCTGGGAATAACCTTTGTGATCGCTGCCGGAGGCATAGATCTTTCTGTAGGCGCAGTGGCGGCATTAAGTGGTGTCTGTATGGCCGTTGCCATGCACAGCGGGCTGAGCGTAGGCTTATCAATCCTTAGCGGCATATGCTCTGGTGCATTTATGGGCATGGCGGGCGGGACAGTCATCTTCTTATTTAAAATTAATCCTTTTATTGTCACTCTGGGGTTTATGTCCCTTTCCCGGGGGCTGGCGTTGATCGTTACAGGAGGTATTCCCATCTATGGTTTCCCCAAATCCTTTACCTGGTGGGGGAGCGGTCATATCGGCCCGTTCAATCCTCCTATGCTTTTGGCGGCTTTTTTAATTGTGGTGGCGGCAGTAATGCTGAATTTCACCAGGTTTGGCTACTATACCCTTGCGTTGGGAGGCAATGAGGAAGCACTGCGCCGTAGCGGTGTTTCTATTTTCTTATACAAGGTTTTAGTGTACACGCTTTGCGGTGTCACGGCGGCCATAGGAGGTTTGATTGTAACTGCCAGGCTTAATACTGCTGAACCGCTGGCCGGCTGGATGCTGGAGCTGGATACTATTGCCGCTGTTGTGCTGGGAGGGACGAGCATGAAGGGCGGCAGAGGCACCATTGTAGGTACGGTAATCGCTTGTTTCCTTTTAGGAATACTGCGCAACGGGCTGGTTATATTGAGTATTCCTTCATATTATCAACAACTCCTTATCGGTATTATTATTCTTGCCGCCGTTATTTTTGCCGAAGTAAGGGCCAGGAAAGGTCTGCTCGGCTTTAATAAAAAATAAAGGGGAGGGCAACTACATGAAAAAAAAGAAGCAAAGGGTAGCTGTTTTTTTGTTGTTGTCGATAGCAGTTTTTGCTGCTGCCTGCAGTCCTTCACCGGCACCGGCGCCTGTTGAAGAGGGGAAAAATAACCTTGTCTCCGCCGACGCGGCGCAGGAGCAAAAAGGAGCAAAAGAAGCGGGTCCTGCATATGCCATGAACCCTAAAGCCTACGCAATGGAACAGGCGCTAATGGATCAACTTATGCCTTTACCCGACTTGCACAAAGGAGAAAGGATCGGAGCTTTAATCATTACCCTGGCCAATCCTTTTTGGGTTGCCATGAAAGAGGGCTATGAACGGGCGGGAGCAGAAATGGGCGTAGAAGTAGTTGTTATGGCTGCACCTACCGAAGGTGATACCAAATCCCAGTTGGAGACGCTGGATGCCATGGTGGCAAAGGGTTATGCCGCAATTATTGCGTCTCCCATTGAACCTTTTAACCTGGTGCCGGGGGTGGTCAGGGCTAACAAGAGAGGAATTAAAGTAATTAACCTCGGCCCCCCCATTAACAAAGAGGCGCTTAAAGACGCTAGGGGCTGGCTGGACGGAAGGATAACTGTCAATTTTGAAGAACAGGGCGCATTAGCTGCAGAGTACATCGTGCAAAAATTGGGGCCTGCCGGAGGGAAAGTGGCGATTATTCAAGGTATCCCGGGAGCAGGGCAAAGTGAGGGCCGGACTGCAGGGGCCAAAGGTGTTTTTGAAAATACAAAAAATGTAGAAATTGTTAGCATCCAGCCCGGCAACTGGGACCGCAATACAGCTTATAATCTTGCTTCCAACATCCTGCAGGCCCATCCGGACTTAAAGGGTATTTTTTGTGCTAACGATGTTATGGCCCTTGGCGTTGTGGAAGCGCTCCAAGCTGCCAATAAGAAAAATGATGTGGTCGTAGCGGGCGTTGATTTCATCGATGAAGCACGGGAATCTATCCAACGCGGCGAATTGGACGGGACTGTCGCCATGTCGCCTTTCCTCTTGTTCCCAAGGAGCGGTGCAACAAGTCGATGGTAAATTTGTTATTGCTGACGAGCGATGTAACCTCTGTGGAGATTGCCTGGCCTGTTGCCCCTGGCAGGCCATCTCTGCGCGCTTTGATCTGGAGAGTTTAGGCCTCCAGGAAAGGCTTGTGGATGCTTGTGCGGCAGTATTGAGCACTAAGGGAGGCCAGGCTTTTTTCCTCAGTTTCCTCCTGGATATTACGCCGGTTTGCGATTGCCGCTCCTGGAGCCCTACTCCTATCATCGGGGATATTGGTATGCTGGCCGGGAAGGACCCCCTTGCTGTGGAGCAAACCTCAATTGACCTGGTAGAAAAGGCCATAAAGGGGTTCTACCCGGAGAAAAGGCTGGCTGATTTTACCGGAGCGGACGGTATGCACCAGCTCGCTTGTGCCGAGAAAGCGGGGTTGGGGTCTAGGCGATACGTGCTTACTTACGTATCATAAATAAGCATAAACGGTAGAGCTAACAAAATGGAGTGAGAAGATGTTAGAAACGTTGCTGGAAGAATTTAGTCTGTTACGCGAGCAGGAAATGATGGACCTTTTCCATGGCCGGGGAAAAAAGGAGCGCAAGGTTGTAGGCATTTATTGCACGTATTGCCCTAAAGAGCTAATTTTGGCTGCCGGCGCTCTACCCGTCGGTCTCTGCGGCACCAGAGAGGAAACGATCAGCGCTGCAGAACAGGATCTGCCCCGTAACCTTTGTCCCCTGATTAAATCTTCCTACGGCTATGCTAAAACAGGAAAATGCCCGTTTTTTTATTTTTCTGATTTGATTGTAGGAGAGACAACCTGTGACGGCAAAAAAAAGATGTTCGAGATCATGAGCACTTTTAAGCCCGTCCACGTCATGCAGCTACCGCACCTGCGGGAAGCAGGCGCAGGAATTAGTTTGTGGAGAGGGGAGCTGCACCGCTTACGCGCCCGCCTGGAAAGGGAATTTAATGTAGAGATTGATGATGCAGCCATATGGGAGGCAATAGAAGTGCTTGACCGGGAAAGAGAGGTCGTAAAAGCCATATGCGACCTAAACCAGCTTGACCCTCCGCCCCTGAGCGGCCTTGACCTGTTAACTATTACCTGGTCAAAAGGTTATTGCAGCGACAAAGAAGAAGTGCTGGCACGGCTTAAAGAAATATATGTTGCCGCGCAAAGGCCGGATGGGCAGAAAAATAAAAGAAGGAAGGGTGCTCCCCGTATTTTGCTTACAGGCTGCCCCGTGGGCATAGGGAGCGAGAAGGTAATCCGCTTGGTGGAAGAGCAAGGAGGGTATGTGGTGGCCATGGAGAACTGTACGGGCTATAAACGGCTGGAGTTGCAGGTGGACAGGAGCATAAAAGATCCTTACGAGGCCCTGGCCCGCAAGTATTACAGCATTCCTTGCTCTTGCATGAGCCCCAATAAGTCTCGCCTTGAGCTGCTGGAACGCATGATCAGCAACTTTTCTGTTAATGCTGTCATCGATCTTACGTGGCAGGCCTGTCACACCTATAACATTGAAGCAAAAACAGTGGGAAGCATGGTGAAAAAAATGGGGTTGCCCTACCTGCACCTGGAAAGCGATTATGCAAATAGCGACGTTGGCAGCTTGCAAATACGCATCGGCGCCTTGTTGGAATTGGTTGCAGCTGTACCCAGACGGTGGTGAAAAGAGGTTGACAGTTAAATATATGGAAAAAGACTTTGCGATTAAAAAAGACAGCATGACCCCCCGGGAGCGCATGGCGGCTTTTTTTTCTGGCAAAAAAATTGATCGCCTGCCCTTTATTTTACACCTAGGCGAATATGCAGCGCGCCTAATTGGCGTAAGCGTAGCCTGTTACAGCCACGACCCTGAAAAAATGGCCCTTGCCCAGATCGCTGCCTTTCGGGAATACGGGCCTGATGCTGCTGGCGTGGGTCCGGGCCTTTTTGGTATTGCTGAAGCCATGGGAGCTAGGCTTAGATTTCCAGAAGAGGCTATGCCCTTTATTGAAGGGCCTGTAATTTTTGCTGAAAACGATCTTGAAAGGTTTGTTCCTGCCAATCCGCAGCGGGATGGCCGCTTACCCCTTTACCTTGAAGCCCTGCAAAGGATCAACAAGGAGATCGGAAACTGGGTGTCCGTAAGTAGCTCCGTGGGAGGCCCTTTAACTATTGCTGCGACCCTGCGGGGGACGGAAAACCTGCTCAAAGATTTTTATTACCGCCCCGAGTGGGTCCATCGCTTGTTGCACCTCGTTACCGTAAGCGCCTTAAACTATATTGATGCCGCAGCAGCCCTGGGGTTTAAGGTTGGCATCTCAGAGCCCACTGCTTCTGGCAGTTTAATCAGCCCCTCCCATTTTCGGGAATTTGCCTTGCCGTATTTGAAATTATACTGCCAACGCATCAAAGAGCATTGCGGCAGCGGGCCCCACCTACACATTTGTGGAGATACCAGCCTTATCTGGGATGAGATGGTGGCCACGGGAGCAAGCGTTTTGAGCCTTGACAATAAAGTTGACCTTCTTGCGGTTAAAAAAGCAATCGGCGCTAAGATAGCCATTGCCGGCAACGTCCCCCCTGTGGATACGCTGCTGCTGGGTAGCCCCACCCAGGTTCAGGAAGGGGTAAAGCAATGTTTACAAAAAGCGTACGACAGCCCCAAAGGGTTTATTGTTTGTCCGGGTTGTGCCCTGCCTCTGAATACCCCGCCTGAAAACGTTTATGCTTTCGCGCAGGCGGTGCGCCGTTACGCCCGCTGCCCCATTGATCCCCAGGCCCTCTCAAGCCCTGATGGCGATCCAAGGGACTTTGTCCTCGCTGAATAAATTTTATACCTCGCGGCGGTACCGTTCTGGGATCAGCTCTGCAAGGGTGGGACATTAAGCGGAGCTGCAGATAGGTCTTCCGACTCTCCCGTCTTTTGCCTACCAGCCCAATAATACGCTGGAAAGCTTCCCTCCCTGCTGCCGTCCACCGCTTCATAAAAGAGGGAGAAGAGCTCGCTATTAAACCAGTGCCGCTTTTTTGACAGAACGTTTTTTTGACAGAACGTTCCCAAATTATTTTCTTTTAAGGATCTTTCTCTGATGTTATAATATGAAGGTACTAGCAGCCCAACATCGTTGACTGGTAATAAAGAGCAAAAGGTGGATTTGATGTCCTACCAGCTGGTAAAACGCTACGCTAAAAACCCTATCCTGACACGGGACCATGTCCCCTATCCTGTGGCTACGGTCCACAATGCAGGAGTGGTGAAAACCAACGATCGTTATATTATGCTTTTTCGCTCCCACCGGCTAAACGGCCGCTCGATTATCGGGCTAGCGGAGAGCAGTGACGGCTTTAACTTTAAGGTGCAGCCCCGTCCTTTTATTGTGCCGGCGGAAAAGGGGCTCTTTGCCTTATATGAGGAATACGGCGTGGAAGATCCGCGCATCTGCTTCCTAGAGGGGGCTTACTGGATTACTTACAGCGCTTACTCCCGCCATGGAGTGCGCATTGCTCTAGCCCGTACAGAGGATTTCCGCACCCTGGAGCGGGTAGCCCTAATCACGCAGGCGGATCACCGCAACGTCGTGCTCTTCCCGGAGAAATTTGGTGGCCGCTATGCCCGCTTGGACCGGCCCCATTCGGAAATATCCCCTTGGTCTATTTGGCTCTCTTACTCTCCCGACCTGGTCCACTGGGGGGATTCCCGCGTGCTGATGAAGCCCCTCCAGTACCACTGGGACGAGATGAAGATCGGCCCCGGGGCCACTCCCTTTAAAACGCCGCAGGGGTGGCTGCATATCTTTCATGGGGTCTTCCCCACCATGGACGGTGCTATTTACCGCCTGGGTGTGGCCCTGCACGCCCTGGATGACCCTGCCGTTTTGCGGGGCGTCGCCGACGACTGGATTCTCCAGCCCGAGGATCCCTGGGAAGTGAGTGGCTACGTGCATAATGTTGTCTTTTGCTGCGGCGCGGTGCCTGAAGAGGATGGGCTGGTAAAAATCTACTGGGGTGGGGCCGATACCGTCGTCTGTGCTGGCACCGCCGCTGTTTCTGAACTGATAGATCTTTGTCTTAGTCATGGGCGGCCCCCTTTATAGCGGCTGGGGAAAAATCAATAGCGGAGAGTTTTGACAGTGCCGCCGCCTGCCTCTTGCCCGCTTGCTGTTTTCAGCTTTTAGCCCGCAAAAACTCTTTTCTTTTGGCGGCGATGCTGCTAAGGTTATAATGATTACAGGATTATAGGCAGAAGAGCCCCTTTCTTTTGCCCATAGGAGGGAAGACGATGGCTGCCAGGGAGGCATTGAACCAAATTATGGATGTCCTGCCGGAAAACCTGAAGTGCTTGGTCAGGAAAGAATTGCACGAAGAAAACTACCTGGCCGTGGTCAAAGGGATCAAGGGCGAGGCCCTGGCTGTTACGGACAAAGGCGTGCACATGGTCAAAGAAGCGGAGCGGTGCAGTTTTTTCCCTTTCAGTGCCATTGCTTCGGTAAAAATATACCGTGAACTGCGCCGCGGCAAATTTGAACTGGTCCTCAAAGGGGAAAAAAGGCGCGAGCGGGGCTTGATGATGGGTTACGAAGCAGATCCCGCGGAGCACGTGATTAACTTCCCTTTTGCCAAGATGGCTATGTTTAAAAAAGTGGGGGAAATCATCAGGGAGCGGCTGGAGAACAGCGGGACACAGTCTTAATTTAAACTTTAAAAGACTTTTAAACGGCAGCAAAAAAGCGGCAGCAAAGGAGCCAGTAAAAATGTTATATCTAAGCACACGGGGCAACTATGATCCCGTCAGCGCCTCCACGGCGATCTTGCTGGGCATGGTCCCTTCCGGTGGGCTCTTTGTCCCCGAAACCATTCCCCTTTTGGATACGGAGCGCCTTTTGGCCCTGCAGGGACGGGGCTACACAGAGGTGGCGCAGCAGGTGATTGCGCCTTACCTGGGAGATTACGAAGAGGAGGAGATCGCCGGCGCCCTGGCCCGTGCCTACAACCATGGCAGGTTTAGCCACCCCCTCATTGCTCCCCTCCATCGCCTGGACGACGGCCTTTACCTGCTGGAGCTGTGGCATGGCCCTACCGCAGCCTTTAAGGATATGGCCCTGCAGCTTATGCCCCATCTCCTTTCCCGGGCCCTTGCCAAAGAAAACCGGCGGGACGAGCTGGTGATCCTGGTGGCTACCTCGGGCGATACGGGTAAGGCTGCCCTGGAAGGCTTTGGCAATATTCCCGGTATCCGTGTTATTGTTTTTTACCCCTACGGGGGTGTCAGCCGGATCCAGGAGCTGCAGATGACCACTACCAGCGCCGCTAATACCGGCGTGGTGGCGGTACGGGGCAATTTTGACGACTGTCAGAGTGCAGTGAAGGCTCTTTTTGCCGACAGGGACTTAAAAGAGGAGCTAAGAAGGAAGGGCTTTAGCCTTTCTTCGGCCAACTCCATCAACTGGGGCAGGCTGTTGCCCCAGGTCGCCTACTATTTCTGGGCCTGGCTGCAGCTCCGGGAAAAAGAAGGCCCCGACGCCTGCCCCTTTAATATTGTCGTCCCTACAGGAAACTTTGGCAATATCCTGGCTGCCTGGTATGCCTGGCAGATGGGGCTGCCGGTCAAAAAGCTGCTCTGCGCCTCCAACGAAAACAAGGTGCTTACCGATTTTTTCCATTCAGGCCTTTATGACAGCAACCGTGAATTCCGGCGCACTAGCAGCCCCTCCATGGATATCCTCATCTCCGGCAACCTGGAACGGCTCCTCTTTGCCGTGAGCGGTAATGACGCCGGGCGGACGCGTGGCTGGATGGAGAGCCTCGGCGGCACGGGTGCCTTCCAGGTTGATGCTAAGACGCGCCGGGCCCTGGACGGGCTTATCTACGCCGGCTGGGCCGGGGAAAAGGAAACGATGGCGGCAATCCGTGAGACCTTTGCCCGGTACAACTACCTCCTGGATACCCATACGGCTGTGGCCTTAAGCGTCTATCACCGCTATAAAGAGGCGACGGCAGACCCGGCGCCTGCCATCATCGCTGCCACTGCCAGCCCCTTTAAATTCAGCGCCAGCGTCCTGGCTGCCCTCAAAGAGGAAGACCCCCCCCAGCGCCAGGCGGACGAATTTTCCTTGCTGGAAGAACTGAGTCGCCTCAGCGGTATGCCCATCCACCCTGCCCTGCGGGATCTGCAGCATAAGCCGGTGCACCACCGTACCGTCTGCGCCAGAGCAGAGATGGGCTCCGTGCTCCTGGAGTTGCTGGAAAAACAATAAAATATAGAGATGAATATTAATTTAAGGAAAAAATTTTTTGCAGCAGCAGGAAAAAAGTAAGACGGGGCGAATCTATATACTACTGGTAACATATTTTTAATTTTTGTGTTACATGCCCCTGGCTTTATCATCTGAAAGGCAGACCCGGTTAGGCCGGTTATTCTTTTGCTTGTTTGGTAGCACAATCTTTGTCTTTGTAATACCGGGGAAAGGTTTCTTTCTCTATGAAGCTACTCTAAAGGGCAAAATGATGCAACAAAGGAGCTGGTAAGATGTTGAGAAAATTCGCTGTTCTGTCCCTTTGCCTGCTGTTGCTGCTCGTCCCGGGTCTTTTTTCCGGCTGTGGGAGCAAAACGGCGGATCTTGAGGCGCCTCCCCCTGCGGAAAGCGGCACAGGGCAGCCGGGAGAAGCAGCGCCGCCAAAGGATGTTCCCCAGGTAGTGGTGGCGGGGCTGGGAAGAGATCCCGGCGAGATGTACGGTTACGGGGCCCATCCTCCCCTCACCAGGGTCTTGGAGACGTTAATTTTTCAGGATGGGCTTAAAGGGCTGCTCCCGGCGCTGGCCACAGGCTGGGAGATCTCGGCGGACAACCTGACCTGGACCCTCTTTTTGCGGGAAGGGGTCAGCTTCCACGACGGTACGCCCTTTGATGCCGTAGCCGTGGTGCAAAACTTGGAGAGGATTGCTGCTATGTCACCGGGACGCCTGGGGGCCCTTGAACGGGTGGAAGCGGCAGGGACCTACGAGGTCAGGGTCACCCACAAAGAGCCCTTTGCCTCCTTCCTCTATGCCCTGGCCTGGCCCGGCTCTGCCATGATCAGCCCCGCGGCGGTGGACGAGACAGGCAAAGTCCTGGAACCGGTGGGCACCGGTCCCTTCAAGCGTGAAAGCTGGGAGCCGGGGGAGAAGATGACCCTGGTGCGCAACGATCTTTACTGGGGCGGCGTGCCCCGCCTGGAGAGGATAGAATTAAAATTTATTCCCGACCCCACCACCAGGATGATGGCCCTGGAAGCGGGGGAAATAGATATGATCATCGATACGGGAGGCGTCTTGCCGGAGCAGGTGGCTACGCTCAAGCTGCATCCCCAGATTGAAGTGCTTACGGTGGCGGGGGCAGTCCCCCATTACCTCAGCCTGAATACCCGGAAGTGGCCCCTGGACGACGTGCGCGTGCGCAGGGCCATTGTACGCGCCCTCGACCTGGAGAGCATCGTCCGGTATGCGCTGGAAGACTACGGCAAGGTCATGACCAGCATGGTCCCCTATTCGGAACAGGAGTGGCTGCACCCGGAGGTCCTTTTCCCCTTTAACCGGCCGCGGGAGGCCCTGGCCCTGCTGCAGGAGGCGGGCTGGCAGCGCGGTGCCGACGGTATCCTGCAAAAAGACGGGCGCAAGTTGGAGCTTAAGTTTTTATTATCCACTGCCCTGGTAGGGCGTTTTCCCTACCAGCCCATTGCCGAGATTGTACAGGCCCAGCTGGGGGAACTGGGAATCAACGTGGAGATCGAAATCCAGGAAGCAGGGCTCTGGCGGGAAACCCTGCAGAAAGGCGAAGCACATTTCTCCGCCCGTCCCTGGTCTGCCATCTGTCCCCAATCCCGCCTCCATGCCTGGCTCCACTCCGCCGGGGAGCAAAACCTGGCCATGGGCATCTTTTATCATAACCCCACAATGGACCGGCTGACGGAACAGCTTTTGCGCACCACGAACCTGGAGGAGGCGGTAAAAATTTCCTACCAGATACAGGAATTGGCGGCAGAAGAAGTCCCCCTCATCCCCCTGTACGATGAGGTCCTGATCAATGCCGTGAGGAAAAAGATTAAAGGCTATAAGATCGATCCCAAGTTTAACGTCAACTGGGAGGATATCTACGTGGATGGTTAAATATCTTTTACGCAGGTTTTATGCCCTGCTTTTTATTCTGCTCTGTGTTTCCGCCATTACTTTCTCCCTGATGCACCTGGTGCCGGGGGATCCGGCACGCGTCATCGCCGAAAAAAAATACGGGGAAGAAGTAACGGCAGAAACTGTGGAGCTCGTGAGGGAGGAGATGGGTCTGCACAGGCCCATCTATCTCCAGTACTTCCACTGGCTGGGCGGCGCCTTGAGAGGTGATTTTGGCACGTCCTTCCGTACCGGCCGGCTTGTGGGAGAGGAGTTGAGGGCCAGGCTGCCGGCAACGGTGGAGCTGGCCCTGGCCGCCATGCTGGTCTCCCTGCTCATTGCCATACCTGCAGGCATCATCTCTGCCGTAAAACAGTATTCGCTCTTGGACAACACGGCGATGCTGGCCGCCATGCTGGGGGTTTCCCTGCCAAATTTCTGGCTGGGCCTGCTGCTGATCCTGGTTTTCTCTGTGCAGCTGGAGTGGCTGCCCGTTTTCGGCCGCGGTGAGCTGAAGCACCTTGTCCTGCCTGCCCTGACCCTGGGCACGGGCATGGCTGCCGTAACGACCAGGCTGACCAGATCCAGCATCCTGGAAGTGTTGAGGCAGGATTATGTGAGGACAGCCCGTGCCAAGGGCCTGACAGAAATGCTGGTAACGAGCCGGCACGTCCTGAAAAACTCATTTATCCCTGTCATTACCGTCATCGGCCTGCAGTTTGGCGCGCTGCTGGAAGGGGCCGTGGTAGTGGAGGTGATCTTTGCCTGGCCTGGCATCGGCAGGCTGCTCTATGACTCCATCTTTGCCCGCGATTACCCCGTGATTCAGGGATGTGTCTTCGTCATTGCGGTCATGTATGTGCTCGTTAATCTGCTGGTGGATATCTCCTATGCCTGGTTGGACCCGAGAATACGTTACGAGGTAAAATAATGCACGACCTGGTGGTAAAAATTATAGAAAGCGGGCCTCCTCTGCTGGAGGCGATGCGGAGGCTCGCCAAACACAGGCTGGCCCTTGCAGGAGGGGCGATCATCATCATCCTGTGCCTGACGGCCCTTTTGGCCCCCTGGCTGGCTCCCCATGATCCCAACAGGCAGCAGCTGGCTTACCGTCTGCTGCCCCCGGGCGAGGCTTTTTTGTTGGGGACGGACAACCTGGGCCGCTGTGTTCTCAGCCGTCTTATCTACGGGGCCAGGGTCTCCCTCAAGGTCGGGCTGGTGGTGGTAAGCATCACCTGTGCTGTGGGCGTGGCCCTGGGTGCCCTGGCGGGTTACCGCGGCGGCCTGGTGGATGAATTGATCATGCGTTTTGTAGATGTGCTGCTGGCTTTCCCCGGCATTGTCCTGGCCCTGGTGATCGCCGGCATCATGGGGCCTTCCCTCTTTAGCGTCATGTTTGCCATTTCCCTCATCGGCTGGACCAGTTATGCCCGGGTGGTCCGGGGCGCCGTTTTGGCTGTGAAAGAAAGGGAGTATGTGGAAGCGGCCAGATCCCTTGGTGCCGGTGATGCCCGCATCCTCTGGCAGCATATTTTGCCCAATATTATGGCCCCGGTCATTGTCATGGCCACCCTCGGCATGGCCCATGTAATCCTGGCGAGCGCGGCCCTGAGTTTTTTGGGACTGGGCATGCAGCCGCCCCATGCCGAATGGGGCTCCATGCTCAGCGGGGGGCGCCCTTTTATGCGTACGGCGCCGCACCTGACAATTTTCCCGGGCCTGGCGATCATGCTCACTGTCCTGGCCTTTAATTTCCTGGGGGACGGCTTAAGGGATGCCCTCGACCCCTGGTTAAAAGAAACGGGTTAAGGGAGGCCTGTGCTGTGGCGCTGCTGGAAGTACGTGATCTAAAAACTTTTTTTTATACAGGCCGGGGCGTTGTCCGGGCCGTTGACGGGGTGGATCTGTGCGTGGAGCGGGGACAAACGGAGGGGCTGGTGGGCGAATCAGGCTGCGGCAAATCGGTGACGGCCCTTTCTATCATGGGCCAGGTACCCCGGCCAGGCCGGATCGTGGGCGGGCAGATCCTCTTTGAAGGGGAAGACCTGCTCCTTAAAAAACAGGCAGCCATGGCCAGGATCAGGGGCAGAAAGATTTCCATGGTCTTTCAGGAGCACCTCAGCTCTTTAAATCCTGTCATGCAGGTGGGGAAACAGATCGCAGAAGTGCTGCAGCTGCACCAGGGCCTCGGCCGCCTGGAGGCGGCGGCAAAAGCGGTGCAGATGCTGGAACTGGTAGGCATAGCTTCTCCCCGCGCCCGGGCCGCGGCATATCCGCACCAGCTCAGCGGCGGTATGCGGCAGCGGGTAATGATTGCCATGGCCCTGGCTTGTAAGCCGGCGCTGCTCATTGCCGACGAACCCACCACGGCCCTGGATCTGACCATTCAGGCCCAGATCCTGGAGCTGCTTAAAGAGCTGATCCGGGAGCTGGGTACGGCCCTACTTTTAATCACCCATGATTTTGGCATTGTGGCTGAACTATGTGACCGGGTTTCGGTCATGTATGGGGGGAATATCGTGGAACGGGCGCCGACACGGGAGATTTTTAAAAACCCCGCCCATCCCTATACCCGGAGCCTGCTAAATGCCCTTCCCCGTATTGACAGGGAGGTGCGCCGGCTGGAGAGCATAAACGGAGGGGCCATGCCCAATCTGCTCCGTCCCCCTGCCGGCTGCCGTTATCTGGACAGGTGCCCCGGCCACCATGCCGTTTGCCACCGGGAAAAGCCGGGCCCTGTGGAGGTCAGCCCGGGACACCTTGTCTACTGCTGGAATATCAGGCAGGGGGGTGAGGGCTGATGCCTGCCGTCCTGGTGCAAGGAGAAAAGCTGGCCCGGTATTTTTATGCCAGCCCTTTTGGCGGCAGAAGCAGAAAAGGGATGCCGGTCCGTGCCGTGGACGGCGTCAGCTTCAGCATTAACGAAGGTGAAACCCTGGGTCTGGTGGGAGAATCGGGCTGCGGCAAATCCACCGTGGGCCGGCTGCTGTTGCGCCTCCTGGAACCGTCGGCCGGTCGGGTTTACTTCGACGGCCGTTCCATCTTTGACCTGGATAAGAGGGAGATGCAAAAGCTGCGGCGGCAGATGCAGATCATTTTTCAGGATCCCTATTCTTCCCTCAACCCCCGCCTTACGGTAAAACAGATTGTGGCAGAACCCCTGGCCATCCATGGCCTGGGTTCTAGGACGGAGAGGGAGACAAAAATCCGGGAGCTGCTGGCTATAGTAGGCTTAAGCCTGGAACATGCAGAACGCTACCCCCATGAATTCAGCAGCGGCCAGCGGCAGCGCATCGGCATCGCCCGGGCTCTGGCCCTCAACCCCCGCTTTATTGTGGCCGATGAACCGGTATCGTCCCTGGACGTATCTATCCGCGCCCAGATCCTCAATCTCCTGAAAGACCTGCAGGAAAAGCTTGGCCTTACTTATCTCTTTATTGCCCATGATCTGAGCATTGTCAGGTACCTCAGCCACCGCGTTGCCGTCATGTACCTGGGCAAGATCGTGGAGATAGGCCCTGCAGCTTCCATCTTTAAAAATCCCCGCCATCCTTATACCTGTTCCCTCCTTTCTGCCGTGACCATACCAGACCCCGCTTTAAAGCGCCGGCGGCTGCTGCTGCAAGGTGACCCGCCGAGCCCCTCTCAACCGCCCTCCGGCTGCAGGTTCCATACCCGCTGCCCCTGCGTGCAAAAGAAGTGCGCGGAAGTGGAGCCGCAGCCTGAAGAAATGGAGAGGGGGCACCTGGTAAGCTGCCATTACCCCATGCCGTTGACAGGTACCTGGAGCTTTTGAGCAAGATCTACATGAACTTACCGGAGAGGACGAAGAAAGATGCAACTACCGGACAGCAATTTCTATAACAGAGTTTGGACAAGGGCGAGGCTAAATTCCTCCCTGTACCGCTGGCAGAAAGATCCGGCTGCCTGGCAGCCCTTTTGGGAGCTTTTTGCCCCTACCTACCTTAAAATTTGTCGGGCCTTGATGCCCGCCAACCGGCAGATGGTAGCCGAGTGGCAAAAAGACGGGCTTGTGCCCCGGAGCGGGTGCGTGCTTGATATCGGCTGTGGGCCGGGCACATATACTTTACCCCTGGCTGAAGCGGCAGGGGAGGTAGTGGCCGTGGATACATCGGCCCAAATGCTCTGTGTGCTGGACGAAGAAGCCCGGAGATTGGGGCTGGAGAATATCCGGACGTTGCAGGCCGACTGGAGCGAGCTGGCTGTGGAGAGGGAATATGACCTTGTTTTTGCCGCTAACTCCCCGGCTATTCACAACCTGGAAACCCTGCTGAAAATGAACGCGGCCTCCCGGGGCGGCTGCATCTTAATCTGCTATGCAGGGGGGATGTCCCCCTCCCTGCGCAGCCTGCTCTGGGAGCGGGTTATGGGCGAAAAAATGCAGGGAAACAGCTTTGATATAGCCTACCCTTTCAATATTTTATACCGGGAGGGCTTTTTCCCCCATTTATCCTTCAGGGAGCAGCAATACAACTACACGGAAAAAGCAGCCGTGGTGCTGGAAAATTACCGTGCTTATTTTAAAATATTTGGCTGTTCAGGCCCTTCCGTGGACAGGATCCTGGAGCAGGCTGTGCGGGAAAAAAGCGTCAACGGCACGGTGGCAGAGCAGGTAGCCTACAAACTTGCCGTAATGTATTGGGACGCTGTGCCTGCCCGTGGTCGTGAGCCGGTGGCGTGCCGACTGCCAGGGCGTTAGCCCATGTTTAGGCCTTCCCCGGCAGTCTCAGAGCCCTTCGTTAAAGATTGGTAGGAATCTTTGGTGTTGTCAAAAGTCCAGAAGTTTATTATAATTAAACATGCAAGAGGAGACTAAAACGGGGAAGATCAGCCATGAACATCGCTCGGTACCTTAGAGAAAAAATCAGTTCGGGGACCGTGCATATTACCCTTATTGATCCGATGAAACAATCACCGGAAGTGGCCGGCCGCCTTGCCCTTACTGCCCAAGAGGTAGGGAGCGATCTTATCCTCGTTTTGGGTGTAAGCGGCTTGGCCCAGCGGAACCTTCTGGATACTGCTGTCTCCATCCGGGAAAAGACTTCTATACCCCTTGTTTATTCCCCCGCTGGGGCGGAAGCCCTTTGTTTTTCTTTTGATGCCTTTTTTTTCTCCTGCCTGCTTAACTCGCGCCATGCCGGCTATATCTGCGGCGGGCAGTCGCAGGCAGCCGTTTTGCTGAAAAGGATGGAAGTGGAGACCATCCCCGTGGGCGTGGTGATGGTAGAACCTGGTTTAAAAACAGGGGACAACAACATCGATCTGGTCTCCCGCGACAATTGCTGGCAGGCTGTCGGTTATGCCGCAGCAGCTGAGCTTTTTGGCATGAGCTATGTCTACCTGGAAGCTGGCCCCAATTCAGCCCAGCCCATAACTGCGGCTATGATCCGCGCCGTCAAAAAGGAGATTTCCCTTCCCCTGATTGTGGGAGGCGGCATACGTACTGCCGTTGATGCCCGCCGTGTACGTCAGGCCGGCGCCGATGTGGTTGTAACGGGAACGGTGATTGAAAATGCCGGTTACCGGGAAAGGCTCCGGTCCATCCTGAGCGCGCTGAAGGATTAACGCATACACCGGCAGACCCCGCAGGGGAAAGGAGCAGGAGAAATGAAAAAAGTCTTCTTGTTGTTGCTGGCGGCAGCTCTCCTTTTAAGCTGCAGCGGTTGTACGGTCCTGGAAGAAGCCCACGCTTTTGCCGCGGATTTTCCGGACAAACACTGGGAAAAAATCTGGGTCATCAAAGAAAGGAAAACGCACCTGTTCATTGCTGAAGAAAATGTTTTCATGGAGGGCTACTGCGTCATCGAATACCTGGGCGAGGAACCGGCCCATGATGTGCGCGTAATTATCAGGAGCCCCCTTACGTACGGCTTTATCCCTGACAGCATGGCCCGTTATTACGGTACCGTCAACCCCGGCGACAAGCTCGAATATATGCTGAAAGCAGAGTTTGACAACTGGCAGGAGCTAATTCCCACCTATATCTTCGAGGAGAAGATTATGGACGATTTCCACGGAAACTTTTACGTGGGCATAAGCTGGCGCCAGGACGAGCGGGAATACAAAAAAAGGTTTTTTGAATGGAAAAAAGAAAAGAAGAAATAATTAAAGCCATAGCTACAGGTAAAAAATAAGGCCGAAAACAGCTCCGGCGGCCACATAGCAAAGCGGGTGCAGGCGGGTAAAAAGGAGCAGAAGAAAACAGGCGGCGGCAAAGAGGGCGCCGGGGAGGTCAACAACGGCGTTTTTCCCGATGACGTAGGCGGCCAAGCCAATGAGAGCGATCACGGCAGGATGGAGTCCTGCCATTACTTTTTTTAACCAGGGGGAATGGGCCAGGCGGGAGAGGAGGTACATGGCCGGGAGGGCGATAAGCAGCGAAGGTAAGACAACCCCCAGCGTGGCCACGACAGCCCCGCCTAGACCGGCAACGCGATAGCCGGTAAAAGTGGCCGCGTTAATGGCCAGAGGCCCCGGCGTCATCTCCGCCACAGCGAGGATGTCGATGAATTCCGCGCTGCCCAGCCAGCGGTTTACCTGCACTGTTTCATACTGGATGAGGGCCAGCATGGCATAGCCACCCCCAAACCCAAAGAAGCCTATTTTTAAGAAAGAAAGAAACAAGGACAGCAAAATGGGCATTGTTCCGCTACTCCTTAAGCTCGCCTGCTCCGGCCTTTTGCAGCGGCAGAAAAAGGCCTGCCAGAGCTCCGGCGACAATCACAAACAAGGGATGGATATGGAAAACAATAAGCCCCCACAGAAAAAAGGCAAAGAGCAGGAAAAGGTCAGCCCGGCCCCTCAAAACTATAAGCCCCAGTTTAACGGCGGCGGCGGCGATCAGGGCCGCTACGGCAGGCCTGATGCCCTGAAACGCGCTGAGGACCAAGGGGTTATCCCTGTACGGCCATAAAAACATGGAGATGGTGAGTATAATTAAAAAGGAAGGAAGAACCATGGCCAAAAGTGAGATGAGGCTGCCCCTTAGTCCCCTTAAGCGGTATCCGTTAATTACGGCCAGATTAACGATGATGGGGCCGGGGATGGACTGGGCCAGGGCGAGGTAATCCAGGAAAAGATGGTTATCCAGCCATTTTCGCCGCTCCACCAGTTCCGCCTGTAAAAAGGGGATCATGGCCAGGCCGCCGCCAAAAGTAAAAGCGCCGATTTTTAAAAAAATGAGGAAAAACTGGGGCAGGGAGACGCAGGCCCCGTTCGCCGCTGCTTCCTGGGGCGGCAGCTGCTCTTGCTCCACCGGGCGTCAGCTCCTCTTAAGGTATAACCGTATTTTATCCTATGCCCGGGGCCATGTAAACCTGCTGCTTACCTCTAGAAAAAGATCTATTTGCCCTTGTCCTACGGAAGATAAAAAAAATAAGCCCTGACCTAAAGCCGCTGCCTTCCGGCCTTGGGCAGAGTTTAATAATTAACGCCAAATTAAAGTATCTAAAACATTAGGTTAGGCAAGAAAATGACAATCTGTGGGAAGGCAATCAAGATGGCTATGTTGGTTAAATCGGCCAGCACAAAGGGCCAGACTCCTTTAAAGATTTTTTCTATGGGTACTTCGGGTGCAACTCCTTTGATAATATAAACATTCAGACCGATAGGCGGAGTGACAACCCCCATTGAAACTACCAATAAAACTATAACGCCAAACCAGATAGGGTCGTAACCCAGGGATGTGACAACAACAGGATAGAAGATAGGAATGGTCAGTAGTATCAGAGCATCATCTTAAAGCTTGATTCCTGCCTTATTAAAGTCCTCTTTCCTTACACATTTTCCCCCTACGTTTGTTTCTTCTATGTTTGTTTTTTGCTGCTGAATTTGAGTGGCAGCAGCAAGATATGCTTTCTCTCTGCGGGCGGTTATGGAAAAACAGGGAGGAAGAAACAAATTTAAAATGCCAATGAACTGGAATTAATGGTATTATTATATAATTGAGTCGAAAGGGGGTTTAATATGCTCAGCAACGGGGTAAAGGTTACCATCGCCGGTTCTGTGATTAACCTATTCATCGGCACATTTTATTCCTGGTCCGTTTTTGCCGGGGGACTGATCCATGAGCTTGGCTGGACAAGGACACAGGCATCTTTACCTTACACCGTGGAAGTTCTGGCTTTTGCCGTCATGATGGTGGTGGCGGGGAGGATTCAGGACCGTTTTGGCGCCAGAAAAGCGTCTGTTATCAGCGCCCTGCTGGTGGGCTTCTCTCTTATCCTCTGCTCCCTTTTCCCCGTTCCCTTGGGGTTGACGCTCTTTTTCGGACTGGTATATGGAACGGGGGCGGCCTTCGGCTATGCCGCTGTGACCCCGGCGGCCATGAAGTGGTTCCCGCCTGAAAAAAGAGGGCTGGTGACGGGATTCGTGGTTATGAGCCTGGCAGCAGGTTCCCTCTTCTGGCCGACGATAATCAGCGCCCTCCTGGGAAAGTACGGGGTGGTGCAAACATTTTTCCTCTGGGGCCTGCTCCTGCTGGCAGGGATGTTGATCATGGCCTCTTTCATCTCCGAACCCCGTATCGACCCTGCTGAGGCCGCAGGGAAAACGGCTGCGGCCAGGTTGCCCTGGGAAAAGATCTTCACCCACCCCACGTTCGTCCTGCTCTGGCTGATGATGGGCCTGGCTGCAGGGACGGGGCTTATGGTCGTAGGCCACCTGGTTCAGATTGCCGAGCTGGATTTTAGGGTTAAGGGTGGTTTTATCTTGGTTTCCTTGTTTGCCCTCTTTAATATGGGAGGGAGGTTCAGTGGCGGGTTGATCACGGATCGCCTCGGCTATGAGAAGGTTTTGTTGTTCTCTTTCCTCATGAGCCTCGTTTCTATGCTCCTCTTCCTGGTTACGGCAAGCTGGCCGGGTTTGGTGCTGGGCACTGTATTTTTAGGGCTCAGCTACGGCAGTATTTTTACCGCTTTCCCCGCGGCGATTGTCAATACTTTCGGGTTGTACGACTTTGGAGCGTATTACGGCTTGCTTTTTACCGCCCTGGGAATTGGGGGAAGCCTAGGACCTTTCCTGGCCGGCACCCTAGCGGATTATTTTGGCACCTACAACATGGCCTTTGTCCTGGGTATGGGGGCAGCACTGCTGGCCTTGGCCCTTTTGAGCAGGTTGGGCAGGCAAAATTCCCGGCAGGCAGGAAGTGGATAAGACTTTGCAAAAATAATATTTTAAAATTATAAGCGTATGGCAAAAAAAAATTGAGACAGGAGAATGAGCTATGGGAAAAACTTCAACTGTTGCCGAGCAGCCGACTGCTCCTTTATTTACCTTAAACTTTGCCCTAATCTGCATCGCCAATTTAACCCTGTACATGGTCTTCTACGGCTTGAACCCCACGCTGCCGATTTATATTGAGCAGTTTGGGGGGACAACGAGGATTGCCGGACTGGCCCTGACCTCCCTGACCTTGGCGGCGATTATTTCCCGGCCCGTTACGGGGTGGTGTATTGATAGATATGGCCGCAGGTTGTTTTTAATAATTGGTCTTTTATTGTTTCTGCTACCTTCCCTGGTTTTTATCCGCATGATTCCCGTAATCTGGTTAATCCTCTTTCGGTTTGTGCAGGGGCTGGGCTGGGGCGTGGGCCATACCGCGGTGACCAATGTGGCCCTGGATGTTATGCCTCCCCGAAGAATGGGGGAGGGACTGGGGTATTTTACCCTCTTTACCAGTATTGCCATGGCCCTGGCTCCGCCCCTCGCCCTGTGGCTGATCTACGCCTATTCTTTTCAGCTGCTCTTTATTGTCTGTGCGGCGGTAATCATCTGCACCCTGATAATCACCCTTTTCATAAAGTACCCACAGGTGGGAAAAAACCCGGCGGGAGAGCGCCCGGCTTTCCTAGAAAAATCGGCCCTGCTGCCTTCCCTGGTTATCCTGCTGATTATCTTTTCTTACACGGCAATTGTCTCTTTCCTCGCCCTCTACGCCCTGGAGCTAGGGCTGCAGACGGCAGGGTTTTTCTTTACGGCCATGGCCCTGACCACCATGGCGGCCCGGCCACTTTCCGGTTATATTGTGGACAGGGCGGGGCAGAAGGGTTTTAACCTCTGTTTTGGGCTGGGAACTGTGGCCCCCATTGTTTCCCTGGTGATCCTCATTTTCCTCTCCTCGACCCTGCATCTGGTGCTGGCGGGTCTCCTGTACGGTGTTTGCCTGGGCTTTATCTACTCAACCGTTTTGCTCCTTACCGTCCGCCGTGCTCCCCCGGAAAGAAAAGGTGCGGCCAACGCCACTTATTGGACGGCAGTGGATATAGGTGTGGCGAGCGGTTCTGTGTGCTGGGGCTTTATCGCTGCGGATCTGGGCTACCGACTTATGTTCGGTCTTACCGTAATCCCTTTCCTCCTTGCTCTCTACATTTATTACAGATACAGGCTCAGCAGCACGGCATAAAGGAAAAAGAAAAAAGAAAAAAAACATTGCCCTGGCTCTGCCCACAGCATCTGCCGTTACTTCACCTTTTTGCTGGAAGCGCATAGGATCATAAATAAAGATTATTTTTAAGCAAAAAGGAAGTGGGGCTGATGAAAAAAAAGGGGCGGGTCCGCAGGTTTTTCCCGGGGGTCAATTCGGCTTATGGTTTTTATTCTTTTTACGACCAGCTTTATGGTCCGGACTTTGAACAGGTGTTTATTTTAAAAGGCGGGCCCGGCACCGGCAAGTCCTCCCTGATGGCCATGATCAGCGAAGCAATGCTCGCTGTCGGTTTTGATGTGGAGCAGCATTACTGTTCGGCGGCGCCCCATTGCCTTGATGCCGTCGTTGTCCCTGCCGCCGGTGTGGCTCTCCTCGACGGCACGGCTCCCCATGTGGTGGACCCCCGTTATCCTGGCGCCCTGGAGGAGGTTGTCAACCTCGGGGCTTTTTGGGAAAGGGAACGCCTGGTCAGGCATAAAGGGGCCATCTGCAGGCTGGTGGACGAAATCGGGGAGCTCTACCGCAGAGCTTATACCTGTCTCTTTGCGGCCAAAAGCTACCGGGAGGCAACGGACAGCTATTACGCCGGAGGCAACCATGAGTATTTTGCGGCCCTTGAGCAGTTTGCCCTGGAGCTTGTGGAAGAAATATTCGGCGGCTGGCATACAAACAGGAAGCGGAAAAAAACACCCCTGCGCAAACTCTTTGCTTCCGCCATCAGTGCGCCGGGTACCATAAATCACCTGGAAAATCTGCTTGAGCCCGTTTCCCTGGTTTTTGTGCTGCGGGGGGAAGACGGGACGGGGAAAAAGCGGATCATGGGAAAAGTGGCCCAGGCAGCGCTGCTGCGCGGCTATGACGTAGAAGCCTTCCCCTGCGCCCTGGACCCTCGGCAGATAGATCACCTCTTTATTCCTGAGCTGGAGGTTGCCCTGGTCAACAGTATGGAGCCACACTGCCCGGAGGTGCCTCAGCCTTACCGTGAACTTGATGCGGAGCGTTTTGCCGCAAAGTTTTCGGACGGGGTGGCCCGGGAAAGAAACACCTTTTTGGAGCAGTACAGGCTGGCGCTGCGGCAGGCCGTCGCTTTCCTGCGCCGGGCCAACGAGGAGCACGATCTGCTGGAAAGTTATTATCTTCCGGCGATGCGTTTTACCAGGATTGAAAAGCTGGGAGAAGAGCTGCTGGCAGAAATCCTGGACAGGGCGCAGAGGGCGAGGAAAAATTTTAACGGGGAGAATTAAGTTAAAGAAAGGGGCTTTATGGCGAAAAAAGGCGCAAATTGCCTGCCGGGAGCCTTTCCCGGTGTTGGACGGCGGCCTGTTAATCCTGTAAATTAATGTTAGGTTTACAGAATAAGTAAGGGAGGAGAAAGGTTTTGTCCTGGAGCTCCCGGCGGGTACACCGGAAGCGTAAAACCGTTATGCTCTTCCTTTTTTTCTGCCTGTTGCCCGGGATGATGGGCTTAAGCGGCTGCCTGGCTTATGGCCTGGAGCAGGAAAGGGCCCCCTCCCCGGTACCGGAAAGCCTGCCCGGCGAGGAGGAGCACCTGTGGCCGGAAAAGGGCAGCGGAGCCGCCGCGCTGCCTGTGTCGGCGCCGGACAACCCTGCCCCGGCAGTTGAGCCCCCGCTCAACGGAGAAACGGAGCAGGCCGCCGGGGAAAGGGAAGCGCTGCGCGGGGAAGCGCTGGGGCCTTTTTATGTGCCTCTGCCGGAACAGCCGCGGGACAACCCCCCCGTCAAAGCCCGGGGGATCTACCTGACGGGCCACAGCGTAGGTCTGGAGCCCCGTTTCCGCCAGTTTCTGGAGCTGGTGGAAAACAGCGAGCTAAATGCCATGGTCATCGACGTCAAGGACGACCATGGCCTTTTGACTTATCGAAGCGCCATACCTTTTGTCGCCGAGGTGGGGGCGGACCGGCGTGTGCTGGTGCAGGATATGGAGGCGGTGCTGGCAGAGCTGCAGGCCAGGGGTATCTATACCATCGGCCGTGTCGTTATCTTTAAAGATCCCCACTTGGCGGAGCAGCGTCCCGAGTGGGCGATCCGGCGCAAAGGAGGCGGCCTCTGGCGTGATCCCAGGGGCGTGGCCTGGATCGACCCCTACCAGCGGCAGGTCTGGGAGTATAATCTTGCTGTTGCCCGGGAGGCGGCTCTCCTTGGCTTTCGCGAAATCCAGCTTGACTATGTCCGTTTCCCGGAAAACGCCCATCTCCTTGACCGGGAGGCCGATTATCCGGCCCGGGATCACCGAGAAAAGGATGAGCTGATCCGGGAATTTATTATCCACGTCGCCCGGGAACTGGAACCCTACCATGTCTATCTTTCCGCCGACGTCTTCGGGGTAATTGCCACTTCCTGGGGAGACAGCGACCGCATCGGGCAGACCTGGGAGATGATCGCTCCCTTGGTGGATTATATCTGCCCCATGGTTTATCCCAGCCATTACGGGCCCGGCTATTTCGGCTTTGCTGTGCCCGATGCCCATCCCCGGGAGATAGTCCACCGCGCCCTCAGCGACGCCCTCAAGCGCAGCGCCCCCCTTGAGCGCCCGGGCATCATCCGTCCCTGGTTGCAAAGCTTTACCGCCGCCTGGGTGCCGGGGCATATACCCTACGGCCCCGCCGAAATACGCGCCCAGATCGAGGCGGCGCACAGCCTGGGGATCGACGAGTACCTGCTCTGGAACGCTAGCAATCGCTATCAGCCCGCTGCTTTGCTCCCGGCAGCCGAGGCGGAGGCACGCTTTTTACAGCTGAAAGAGGCCTGGGATAAAGAGGGCCGGGACGCCCTGGGCCGTACTGCCGCCCGGGCTGTGGAGGTTTACCTGGAGGCCGTGCGGCGCGGCGATTGGCGGGAAGCCTTCAGCCTGCACCATCAGCCTGACGGCCTGGATTTTCGCAGTTATCCTGCCTGGAAGGAAACCTGGACTTTCCTCCCCGTCAGCTACCGTGTGGATGCTGCGTCCCTGCAGGCTGACGGTACGGAGGAAGATGCTTATAAACTGCGTGTGGACCTGCAGCTGAAAGGGAGCGGTGGCGCCGTGTTCAGGCTCTACGGCGACAGTTTTAGGGTTGTCCGGGAAAACTCTTTCTGGCGCGTGCAGCCTTCACCCACGTTTTTAGACCTCCTTGCCTATGACGGGTCCGGGATTATCCACGGGATCTTTGATTAAAGGCGGCCTGTTTAAGGGCAGCGCCGCTAGCCGAGGAGCGCCGGGAGAAGATCTTTCAGCCTGGCCGCATATTCCGCCTCGTATTGCTGCCGTACCTCCTGCCATGCCGCCGTCCCTTCCAGATTAAAGCCGGCAATGGCATCTCCTTTAATCCCTGCACGGGCATATTTTTTTAACTGCCATTGTGTGGCCTCCGCCTCTAGTTGGGCTAGCTTCTCGGCCAGGAGGTTTTGGTACCGGTGGTGGAGCTCTTTTGCTCTGGCGCAGGCCTGCCCAGCCTCTTCGTCCTGCCGCAGGTGTGCCACCGTCTCCAGGATGGGGCCGGTGTTCTCAAGGTTAAGCCCGGCCGTTAGCTCCGCCAGAAAAGCGCGCAGGGCCGCAGGCCGGACCTTTTCCGGATAGCGCTGCAGCTTTTCCTTGATCTCCTCTTTATTCATACTTTTCTTCAGAAAAGTACGCCCGAGGAGAGCCGCTGCTTTAATGTACTCCTCTGCCTCGTCGGAGGGGGCGTCCTTTTCCCTTTCCACCTCCTGGCCTTTCATCTTTTCTATGGCCAGTTCAAATGCCGACTTAATGCGGGTCACGCTACCATCTCCTCTGCTTCTGTGATATAATTTAATTCATGCACTGTCTTTATTTTTAAACAAATATCTCAGATTAAGGAGGCAAATAGATGCAGCTGACAGAAAAGATCTACGGTTATCCCTGGAAGGGAAACGGTAATAACTGCAATACAATCCTTTATGCCGGGGAGAAGAAAGTCCTCATCGACCCCGGCCACATCCGCAACGAGTTCCGCGTAAACTGCCTGGATATGCTGCTGCGGTCCATGGCCGCAGACGGGTTTTCCCCGGACCGCCTGGATCTCATCCTCTGCACGCACAGCCATCCTGATCACTGCGAAGCGGCGGCCCTGCTGCAGCAGGAGTACGGGCTGCCTGTGGCCATGCACCGCGATGAGGAAGAATATATGAAAAATGTGGGTCTCTACTTTGAGCGTATGACCGGCGTCAGGCCGAGCCTCCCCCGTATCGATATTTACCTGCAGGAGGGGGAGCTGGAACTGGGGACGGAAACGCCGGACCGGCTGCAGGTGCTGCTGACGGCGGGCCATTCTCCCGGCTCGCTGAGCTATTATTTCCCCGGCGAAAAAGCCGTCGTTACCGGCGACGCCGTTTTTTACGGCAGTATCGGCCGCACCGATTTCCCCGGCGGCAGCTTAAAAACCCTGGGCGAAAGCGTGAACAAACTTGCCGCCCTGACCGAAGTGGAGTGGCTGCTGCCCGGCCATATGCAGTTCGTACGCGGCCGGGAGCAGATCAAAAATAACTACCGTCTGATCAGGCAGATGTTTTTCTAAGGAAAGCAAAAGCACCCATTACTTATTCTACCAGGAGCTCCCTCATCCCTGCAATTATTGGTGTTTTCCTTTCGTTTTCCCTTTTCCTGTAATCTTCCCCGCCCCCCTGCCTTAAATTTATGGCTGCGGTTTAAAAATAAGGTTCTCCCAATATAAATAAGACAGGGAGCAAAAAAGGCGGCGGGGTGATAAAGATAAGGGTAATCTTTGTGCTGGAGCTTTCCCGCAGGGTCCTTGCCTCTGTGCTCTACCTGAATCTGTTTTTGTTTCTGTTTCTGGGGCTGGCGGCCTTTACCCTTTACGGTCGGCTGAAAGCGCCCTTTGCCCTTCCTGCCCGGGCCGTTTTGCCCCTGAGTGGCCTTTACATAGCTATTGACCCGGGACACGGAGGCTATGATCCGGGGGCGAAAAGCAACGATATTTTAGAAAAAGACATTGTCCTGGAGATTAGCCTTTACCTGCGGGAATATATGCAGCAGGGAGGGGCCCGGGTGATGATGACGCGGGAGGAGGACCGGGACTTCTTGCTGCCGGCAGCCGGCCCCAAAAAGCGCCAGGATCTGCATAACCGCCTTAAAAGCGTGGAAGAAGCGGGGGTGGATCTGCTCTTGAGCATCCATGCCAACCACTTCCCCTCACCATACTGGAGCGGCTCCCAGGTTTTTTACCAGGAAGGGTGCAGCAAGGGAGAAGCCCTAGCCGCAGCAATCCAGGCCGAACTGCGCCGCGTGTTGCAAAACACGGAGCGTCAGGCCAAAAGCGGCGATTTCTTTATGTTGCGGGAAAGCAGCGTGCCCGGTGTGGTGGTGGAGGTGGGCTTCCTTTCCCATCCCGGGGAGGCGGCGCTCCTGGCAAGCCCGGCGTACCAAAAAAAGCTGGCCTGGGCCGTCTACCTGGGGGTTGTTGCCTTTATCAACGCCACCTGAGCGTCATTCCATATATTTACTGCTATGTTAGCGGCATAGCTTTTATGCTTCGCGGCGATACCGTTCTGGGATCAGCTCTGCAAGGGTGGCGCTGGCCAGGCCGATCACCGTATCCGCTCCCCCGTAGTACACAAGGATTTCGTCGTCGTCCTCCAGCACTGCCTTATCCTTTGCCGGCACGGCGCCGCAGGTGAAGACCACGTTGGGCACCCAGCTCTCACCGGATATCCCTACTTCGTAAGAGTGTTCCGGCTCCAGGATGGGGTTGGGCGAGCGGTAGAGGAGACGGGCCGGGTCATCCAGCGCTGTTAAAAAAACACCCAGGCAGTAGCGGAATCTGAAGTCCACACCGTGGTAGATGTTAAGCCAGCCGTACTTCGTCTTTAGGGGCTGGGCGCCGGCGCCAATTTTAAGGGCGTCCCACATGGCGCCCGAACGGGTGCCGAAGACGATGCGGTGGTTTTCCCGTGGCCAGGGTGTGTCGAAGGTATCGGCATAGGTTACCCAGATGCTGGGGGAGATGCGGTGGTACATAGCCAGCTTCCCCTGAAAGCGTTCGGGGAAGAGGACAGCGTCTTTGTTGGGAAAACCGGGGAAGACCAGCCCGTGGCGGTGCCAGTGCTGCCAGCGCCGGTTTAAAAGATCGTCCTTGGCGATAGAGGCGAGGGCGATCTGGGGCACGATCCCGTCATAGGCGGTATAGAGCATATATATACGCCCTTCTATTTCCATGAGGCGAGGGTCCTCGCAGCCCATTTTTTCGCTTTTGTCCTCCGGCACAAAGACGGGTTCAGGCAGCCGCTCGTCGATGTGTATCCCGTCAAGGGTAAGGGCGAGGCCGATGCGGGAGATGCGGTCGTCTCCCACCGCCCGGTAAAAGATGTGTACGGCCCCGTCTACCCGGATGGCACCGCAGTTTAACACGTACTTGTTTTCCCAGCTGTGCTCGCTGACAGGGGAGAGGAGGGGGTTAAACTCGGAACGGCGGAGGGTGCCTGCCGGCGGCTGCTCCCGTTCCAGCTTCTGTTCCAGGACCACATCCTTACATTCCGGCGGGACATTAAGCAGGGCCACAGACAGGTCTTCTGACTCCCGCCCTTTGCCCACCAGCTCGATAATACGCTGGAAAACTTCCTCCCTGTTGCCGCCTACCGCTTCATAACAGCGGAAAAAGAGCTCGCTATTAAACCAGCGCCGCTCGATCATCAAAGACAGGGGCGTAGGTAAGCCTTTGCCTCCTTTAAAGCTGTAGCTGGCCCAGCTCCAAATACAACAGGTTACAAAGACGCCGTCGGGCAAGGTAATCCCCAGGTGGTAGACATCGGCCAGCTTTTTCATCCGTGCCAGCACGTCTTTTAGCTCCACCTCCTTGCCCCCTGTGTAGCCGGCAGCGATCTGGCGCAGGCGATCCCGCAGTATCTGCTGTTGACGGTTTTCAAAGATGCTGTGGGCGGAGAAGCTGCTCATCCCCCAGTGTCCCTCGATGGAATTTATTACCATGTTGCCGAAGTCTTTTTCTTTGCTGGCGAAAAACTGCCAAACGCGGCCAAACTCCTCTGCATCGATAATGCTCTTTAGTATAGTGGTAAAGAGGCGGATTTTGGGAAAACGGCCACCGCTTTCCCAGCGCAGGTTGCTGGAGACGATGCGGCTGGCCAGGTAGTTGAGGGAAGGAGCCTCTTTTATGACGGAGAGGGAGGGAAAGTCCAGGTAATTGACAACAAGGGGCTTTATGGGGGATAGGCTAAAATCCTGGGGCCGCAGGTTTTGGCGCAGCCAGTTATTGTTGCGGGCCGAGTATTTGGTTTCCTCTGTCCAGGCGGTCAGGGCAAGGATATCCAGGGGATCGTGTTCCTGCAGCAGGTCAGCGGTATCCCGGTAACCCCACAGGGTGATGAGGTTGCGGGGCGGGTGTTCCTGTAAGAGCTTGGCCGCCACCTCCCCCTTCAGGGAAAAGCTCTTAGGCGCAGGCAGCATGTTGAAGATATTAGTTATAATCTGTTCGATCCCTTCCACCGTGTGGAAGTCGCCGGGCAAAAGTTCGTCCAGATCCCATTCAAACTGCTGCATGAGACGCTGCAGGGCTGTGCCGATCTTTGTGCTTCCGTCCTGCAGGGAGAGCCCAAACTCCTGCCCGATAAACTGCCGGAAATCCTCGTTGTATTCCTTGAGCAGCTGTTCGTAAATCCCGGCGACGTGGGCCGTTTTGCCGAAACGGGAACGGACAACGTGGGGAAGCACGATGGGCACGCCTGGTATGTACTCCCAGTAGGCGATCTCTGGCAGGAATGGTTGCGACGCCTGGTGCTGGTAGCTCCATTTTTCTTCAAACAGCTGCCTGCGGGAAAAGAAAGCATCGACCTGTTTGTCCAGGGCGGCGCGGGCGTGGAAGGGGCAGATCGTTTTCTTTTGCACAGGCACAGATAGGGCACACCCTTCATAATGAGATACCTCGTTGATAAACCCGGCGATGCGCCCTTCAAAGAGGGGGGCCAGGCTGCGGACCATATCCTCTTTTTGCAGGCCGGGGAAATAATGGTAGGCGATAAGGCAGTTGTAGACAACGCGGGACCAAAGGGTATCGGAGAAGGCGAAATCGTCCTCGTTTAGAGAAATGATTTCCTGCAGCTGTACAGCGATCTCTTCCGGAAAAATACGGGACCAGATGGCTTCATAATAGCGGTTGTACCCGCGGCGGAAGTTGTCAATGAAGGGCCGCCGGTCCGGCGCTGTTACCTCTGCCAGGAAGGTATCCCGGGGGCCGAAAATAAGGGGGGAACGGAGTGTTGCTGGCCTTCCTCTCCATACTTCCTGTGTTTCGCCGATAAACTGGAAAATTAGCTCGGCGATCTGCACAAAAATGTTGCCCAAGCTTACAGGGAGGGATACCTTGGGCTTGTGTCCCAGGTATACCTCTGCAATCTCTCCCCTGTGGTGGAGTAGCGTATAAAGGAGAAGGGAGGCGTCGATGGCGTACTCAGTAATATGTTCACCCAGCCTGATGAAGTCTGCCAGAAAACCAGGGATCAGCTTGCTGGAGACAGCCAGATTGGCGCCTACGCAGCCCTGCAGATCTACCCCGTAAAAGGAGGCGAGGAGAGGGAAGTAAAAATGTTCGGCGATGGCATTGCCCAAGAGGGAGTGCTTTAGGCGGGGCAGGACGAAGGAGGCCTGCTCTTGCAGGATCGGCTGGTACAGGAGCTTTATCCAGTCGGGGGTGGGCCCCGGTTCGTTCCTGCGCTTGGCCTCCAGCATAAGATCCGGCTCCAGGACGACGAGGTCGGCATCCAAGGCCAGAGTCAAATCCATAAGGCCGCGCATGGACCAGCCCCGTCCCCACAACTTTTTCGTGAGGAAGCTGAAATTAATTATATTTTGCTTTGTCTGGCTGAACGGTTTTAGGGTCTGCTGCACGGAGCGGGCAAAGGGGTTGATCGGGCAGATAATGGCCCATCTCAAATCAGGGAAAAAGGTCTCCAAGCCTTTCTGCACTGCCTGGAGGACATAGGCAGCTTCTTCTGTGTCGCGCTGGAAAGGGACGCCGACAACGAGATCTGCTTTTCCCAATCCCTTTGCCCGGTTCAGGGCGGGGGCTAGGCTTTTTTTATACAGAGTTTCCAGCGCATTATCCATAGGTATCTCCTCCACTAAAAAAGATTATTGTTAAATAATATTCTACTTGTTGCGTCCCTTTCCTTTTAATTAAGCCCCCCAAATTATTTTCTTTTAAGGATCCTTCCCTGATGTTATAATATGGAGGTACTAGCGGACTAGCATAGTTGACTGGTAATAAAGGGCAAAAGGTGAGTTTGATGTCCTGCCAGCTGGTAAAACGCTACGCTAAAAACCTTATCTTGATGCGGGGCCTGTCTCCTATCCTGTGGCTACGATCCATAATATTGCCCTGGCCCGCACAGCGGCCCCCTTTATAGCGACTGGTGAAAAGGCTAGGGCAAAATTGTTCGAGCTGCCTGAAGGAGATTTGCCTAGGAAAGTAGAAATGGAACCTCTGCAATCCCCCAAAACCTATACAGTTTGACAAAGTGGCATGTAGGAATTAATTTCTCCCTGGAGAATAAAATAAGTGTGCTAAGCGAAGAAGTATTTGCTAGCTGAGCGAAGGAGGCTGGGTTTCTTGGAACAGATTAAAGAGCAGGTATGGGCAGCCAATTACGAAGAAGGAGTTAAAAGAACGCTGCAATATCCTGAAATGAATGTTTTTCAACTCCTTGAGCGCACTGTGCGCCGCTTTCCACGCCGTGTAGCTACTTCATTTTGGGGCTCTACCATGTCCTACGGCGATCTTTTCGCCTGCGTGAATAAATTCGCTGCTGCCCTGGCCAAACTGGGCGTAAAAAAAGGTGACCGGGTAGGGGTTTTCCTCCCCAATTCGCCCCAGGCGGTGATTAGCTTTTATGCGCTGATGCGCCTGGGTGCTGTCGCCGTAATGATAAACCCCATCAATGTGGAGCAGGAGCTGCGCTTTCTTCTCCGCGATGCGGGCATCAAAGGCTTGATTGTCCTTGACACCCTCTACCGGCGGGTCATGAATATTAAAGACAAGGTCGAACTGAACAACTTGATTATCACAGCCAACCACGACTTTATGTCTTTTCCCCATAATTTTATCTACCGGATCAGGGAACGGAGCAAAGGGCGCGCGCCGGACATTTTACAACGCAAGGGCATCTACTCCTTTATGCGGCTTCTGCGCAGCGCCCCGGAGGAGCCGCCGGAAGTGAAGATAAACCCCCGGGAGGACCTAGCTATCCTCCAGTATACGGGAGGCATAACGGGAACACCGAAAGGGGCCATGTTGACCCACGCCAATATGGTAGCCGCGGTGGTACAGTTCCGCGAGTGGTGTTCTGCCATGCAGGACGGGGAAGAGCGGATCATGGGGGTTTTGCCCTTCTCGGCCATCTATTTCCTCAGCTGCGTCCTTAACTTTGGCATTTATATCGGTGCGACCCTTATCCTGGTACCCCGCTTCCATGTCGATACGGTCTTAAAGCTCATCGCCAAAACCCGGCCTACTTTTTTCCCCGGCGTGCCGACCCATTACGCGGCCTTTAACAATCATCCTGATATTAAGAAGTACGACCTTTCCTCGGTTAAATACTGGACCTCCGGCGGTGCCCCCCTGCCCCTCGATGTCATGGAGCGCTTTGAATACCTCACAGGGGGGCGGATGATCGAAGGGTACGGACTGGCGGAAGCGGCGCCGACCCACTTTAATCCGGTGCGGGGGCGGAGAAAGGCAGGCAGCATCGGTATGCCCCTGCCCGATACGCGGGCAAAGATTATGGATATGGAGAACAAGGACCGGGAACTGGGCATCCACGAAGTGGGCGAGCTGGTCGTCAGCGGCCCCCAGGTGATGAAGGGTTACTGGAACAGGCCCGATGAGACCCAGCTGGTGCTGAAGGACGGCTGGCTGTATACCGGGGATATTGCGGAGATGGACGAAGACGGGTTTTTCTATATCATCAACAGGAAAAAGGATATAATCATCTCCGGGGGATACAATATATACCCCCGGGAGGTGGAAGCGGTCCTGCACCGCCATCCCAAAATCAAGGAAGCCATTGTCGTTGGCGTGCCCGACGATTACTACGGCGAGATTGCCAAGGCATATATCTTCTGTAAAGGCGATAAGCTCATGTTTGAGGACGAGATTATTGATTTTTGCCTAAGCAGGTTGGCCTCCTACAAGATCCCCAAGGTCTTTGAAATCCGCAAGCTGCCCCGCGGCGACCTGCGGGGCGCGGAACTGCGCCGTTACCTGCTCAGGGAAAGCAGGGAGAAAAAATAAGGGAAAGAATCCAGGAAGCCATAAACTATAAACTTTTAATGACTGCCGGGTTTTTCAACACCTGGTTTTTTAAGGGGTGACTTCTCCATGAGCCTTGTCCTGGCAGCGGTTATGCCCCACCCGCCCCTGCTGATCCCGGAGGTGGGGAGGGCCGACCTGGGAAAAGTTAAAAATACGCAGGCAGCGATGCGGGAAGCGTCCCGGCAGATCGCCGCCGTGCAGCCGGAAACAATCGTGATGATCACGCCCCATGGCCCGGTGTTGCGCGATACCCCCGTGCTCATGGCCGGTGAGGAGATGCAGGGTAATTTTGGCGCTTTCGGTGTCCCCCAGGTAAGGTTAAAAGCCCGTATCGACGGTGAACTGGCCGGGAACGTGGCCCTGGCGGCGCGAGAGAAGGGGATAGGCGTCGTCATGCAAAACAGCGCCTTGGATATGCTGGACCACGGCGCCAGCGTACCCCTTTATTACCTGCAGGAGGCCGGTACCGGGCGGCAGTGCCTGGTGATAACCTTTGCTTTCCTTTCCTACCGGGAACTGTACCGCTTTGGCGAAGCCATACAGGAAGCCGTCCGCGTGACCGGGCGCCGTGCTGTGGTCGTGGCCAGCGGCGACCTCTCCCACCGCCTTATTCCCGGCGGGCCGGCGGGTTTTAACCCCCGGGGCCGCGAATTTGATGAGCTGCTGGTGGAGCACCTGCGGTACTACCGCGTGGAGGAGATCCTGGGCATGGACCAAAAACTTGTCTCAGCCGCGGGGGAGTGCGGACTCCGTTCTATCGCCATCATGCTGGGCTCGCTGACCGGTATGGCTGTAGAGCCCCGGATCCTCTCCTACGAAGGGCCCTTTGGTGTGGGTTACCTGGTGGCGCTCTTTATCCCGCAGGCAAAGGAGCATAAAAGCCATGGATACTGAGAAGAACCGTCAGGCGAAGGGCCATAAACATAAAGAAAAAAGCATTTATACCCAGCTGGCCCGCCGCTCCCTGGAAAACTATTTCCAGAAGCGCGGACCGACGCAGCTGCCCCAGGAGCTGCCTGCCGATCTGGCCCGGCCCGGCGCCGCTTTTGTCTCCCTTAAAAAAAAGGGCGCCCTGCGCGGCTGTATCGGCACGGTCCGGCCGCAGCAAGAAAACCTTGCCGCGGAGATAGCTGTAAACGCCCTCAGCGCTGCCCTGCAGGACCCCCGTTTCCCGCCTGTTGGCGCGGACGAGCTGGAGGAGCTGGAGATCAGCGTGGACGTCCTCGGCGAGCCGGAGCCGGTAACAGACCCTTCCAGCCTTGATCCCCGCCGCTATGGTGTGATCGTCCGGGCAAAGGGACGCAGCGGGCTGCTGCTCCCCGACCTGGAAGGGGTGGATACGGTGGAGCAGCAGCTGGAGATTGCCCGCCGCAAAGCCGGTATCCTGCCGCACGAAGCGGTGGAGATTTATCGCTTTGAAGTAAAAAGGTATCATTAATGACAGAACTTAGAAGTCGAGCCGGCAGTCAGCAGCAAAACGCAAGGAGTTCATTGATATATGCGCGAAGCCCTTTACTATCGCGTGGAAGACGGAGAAAAGCCCCTCGTCTGCTGTGAGCTTTGCCCCCGGGAATGCCGCCTTGAGGAGGGGCAGGCCGGTGCCTGCGCTGTGCGCCAGGCCAGGGGCGGGTGCCTGTACGCCCTGAACTACAACCGCTGTGCCTCCCTGGCCGTAGACCCCATCGAAAAAAAACCCCTCTACCATTTTTATCCCGGCTGGGAGATCCTCTCTGTGGGCACCTTCGGCTGTAACCTGCACTGTGCCTTTTGTCAGAACTGGTCTCTGGCCCGCGGCACAGGGCAGGGTGCCGGGCAGCTCGACGCGCAGGGTCTGCTCAGGATCCTGCAGAGCCGCCCGCCCCGGGAACAGCTGGGCGTCGCTTATACGTATAATGAACCCTCTGTCTGGTACGAATTTGTCCTTGAGACCTCCAGGCTCCTCCACGGCAGCGGCTATAAAAACGTGCTTGTGACCAACGGCATGCTCAGCCCGGCGCCGCTGGCGGAACTTTTACCCTTTGTCCATGCCATGAATATCGATGTCAAGGCTTTCAAGGACGAGTTTTACCGCCGCTACTGCCGCGCTCCCGCCGGCAGGGGCCTCTCCACGGTGCTGGGAACCGTGGAAAAGGCGCTGCGGCACTGCCATGTTGAGCTCACCTACCTGATCATCACCTCTCTAAATGACAGCAGGGAGGAGATCGGCTCCTTTGTCTCTTGGGTCGCCGCCCTGGACAGGGAGATTCCGGTACACTTCAGCCGTTATTACCCCCAGCATCGCCTAGAGTTGCCTCCTACCCCGGTGGCGACCATGGAGCAGACCTGGGAGACGGCGCGGGAGAAATTATCCTATGTTTACCTAGGCAACCTGCCGGACGCGCGGCGCAGCAGCACTTTCTGCCCCTCCTGTTCCCGTTTGCTCATCGAACGTTACGGTTACAGCATAAAAAACCGCGGCCTTGAGCAGAAGAAGTGCCGTGCCTGTGGTTATACAATCCGTTTAACAGGGCATATTTATGGAGAGGAGTGAATAGGGACAGGAGGCTTTAACCATAGCAGCATTACTGGCCTGGCTTGATCGCGGGGCGCTGGTCCTCCTTCTGACGTTTATTATTTTCGCAGCCGGCCTCTACCTTACAGTGAGGCTGCGCCTGCTGCAGGGCCGGAAATTTGCCTTTGCTTTGCGCCTGGCCCTGGGTGAAATTTTGGGTTCCGGCAAGGGTAAAGCCGGGGAGATCTCTCCTTTTCAGGCCCTTACCACCGCCCTTGCCGCCACGGTAGGCACGGGCAATATCGCCGGGGTGGCTACGGCCATCTTCCTGGGCGGGCCTGGTGCCATTTTCTGGATGTGGGTTTCCGCCTTTTTGGGCATGGCCACAAAGTACAGCGAGATTGTCCTGGCTGTTTTTTACCGTACCAAGGTAAAAGAGGGCATGGCGGGGGGACCCATGTATTTTTTGGAACGGGGTCTGAAGCTGCCTCTCTTGGCCCTGCTGTTTGCCCTTTTTGGGGCGCTGGCCGCCTTTGGCATCGGCAATATGGTCCAGGCAAATTCTGTCGCCGACGCAGTCCGGGCCACTTTTGGCCTCCCGCCCCTTTTCACGGGCCTGAGCATGGCTTTGCTGGGCGGACTGGTTATCCTCGGGGGGATCCGGCGCATTGCTGTGGTAACCTCGGCCCTTATTCCGGCCATGGCCCTGTTTTACCTGGCAGGGGCTTTTTTAATCCTCTTTACCTTCCGTGCGGAGATCCCCGCTGCTTTCGGCACCGTCTTCAGCGCCGCTTTTCAGGGTCACGCCGCGGCCGGGGGGCTGGCCGGGGCCGGCGTCCTGGCGGCCTGGCGTTTTGGTATCGCCCGGGGGATCTTTACCAACGAAGCGGGCTTGGGTAGTGCCTCCATCGCCCACGCTGTGGCCCGCACCTCCCACCCTGTACGCCAGGGCATGTGGGGTATGCTGGAAGTATTCATCGACACCCACGTTATCTGTACCGTAACAGCCCTGGTACTGCTGGTTACGGGCGCGGCATTTAGCGGCCTTGAAGGGGCCGCTATGACGGTGGAGGCCTACAGCCGCGGCCTTCCCGGGGCAACGGGCCAGTATATCATTGCTGTGAGCCTGGTCTTCTTTGCCTTCTCCACCCTGCTCAGCTGGTCTTACTACGGAGAGAAGTGTTTTGAGTACCTGCTGGGCGGCAGGGGCGGGAAGACCTACCGGCTGCTCTGGGTTCTGCTCATCCCCGTGGGAGCAGTGGGCGGCCTGCGCGCCGTCTGGGCCCTGGCCGATATCCTCAACGGCCTCATGGCCCTGCCCAACCTGATTGGCCTTATGGGTTTAAGCGGCGTGTTGGTACGCCTCACGCGGGAATATCTTGGCAGCTAAAACGGAAATTTACTGTTCCTTAAAAAAGGGATTTATCTTTTGCTAAGAGAAATAAATAAGGTAATTTACCGATTCCTGGAGAACGGGAGCGTTGTGGGCGTAGATGTTGGAGCGCTTAATTGAAAGCATTGTCCATTTCCGTCTGGGATTTCGCGATATTATCGATATTGCCATTGTTTCCTACATCCTCTACCGCCTGATTATGCTGATCCGGGGGACCCGCGCCGAGCAGCTGGTCAAAGGGCTGATTATCCTGCTCCTTGCCCTGGTGGTAAGCGGGCAGCTGGGCCTGAAAACGATCCACTGGCTCCTGCAGGGATTTATGACCATAGGCTTGATCGCCATCCCCATTGTTTTTCAGCCGGAGCTGCGCCGTGCCCTGGAGCACCTCGGGCGGGGCAGGCTTTTCCAGCGTTCCCCCTTCAGTTACGAGGAGGAGGAAAAGTTTTACCGCCTCCTGGAGGAGCTGCTGAAAGCAATTCCAGTACTTGTCAAGAAACGCATCGGCGCCATCATCGTCCTGGAGAGGGAGACGGGCTTAAAAGACATTATTGAGACGGGCATAAAAATAGAGGGGCTGGTCACAGCGGAGCTGTTGATCAATATCTTTATGCCGCGCAGCCCTCTGCACGACGGCGCTGTCATTGTGCGAGGCAATATTATCGCCGCAGCGGGGTGCTTTCTCCCCCTTACGGAGAACCCCAATATCAGCAAAGAGCTGGGCACAAGGCACCGGGCCGGCCTGGGGATCACGGAGATATCGGATGCCGTGGCCATTATCGTTTCCGAAGAGACGGGCGTGATCACCCTCGCCCATGAAGGGAAACTTACCCGCTATCTTGACGAAAAAACGCTGCGCAGCACCATTATTAATATCTATTATTCCGCAAGCCGGAAGCAGAAGAAAAAGGGCAAAAGGAAAAAAGCAATTAATGATGATGATTAAAGCGGAAGGGCCGGGTTGTAAATGGGCAAGGAAGGAAAGGGCGGCTTTTTTGAAAGCACAATCTTCCTGAAAATTCTCTCAGTATTTCTGGCACTGATCCTCTGGTTTTTTGTGGCAGGGGATAACCAGGACGCCCTGGGTCTGGAGGTGCGCCGCACCTTTGACAATATCCCTTTAAGCCTGCGCAACATCGGGGCCGACCTGGTGGTGACAGAGGCGGTGGACAGCGTTACCCTCTCCCTGCAGGGCGTGCCGGCGGCCTTTGACGGCCTTACCCCGGCGGATCTGGAAGCTTACGTGGATCTGCTCAACAGGAGGGAGGGCTGGCATGAACTGCGCGTCAATGCTTCGGCCCCGCCGGGCGTAAGCGTGGTGCGTATCGAACCGGCGAAGATACGCATCTATATCGACGACCTCATTTCCCGGCAGATGGAAGTGGAAGGGGTTTTTTACGGGGAGCCGGGCCGGGGCCTGGTAATCCTGGAAAGCAGCTTTGAACCGCGCCATGTCTTTGTGCGGGGGCCGCGGCGCAAGGTGGACCTGACGCAGCAGGTTGTTTTCCGCTTCGACGTGCAGGGCCTGACGGGAGATGTAGTCGGCTATAAAGTGCCGGTCTTTCCCCTGGACAGCGCCGCAAACCTGGTGCAGGGCGTTACCGTGGTGCCGGAAGAGGTGGAGGTCTGGGTTAGCCTGGTCATGCCGGAGAAAGAAGTGCCTGTAGTCGTCTCCTTCCTGCCCGAGGAGGCCGGGGCGGAGCTCCTCTTTGTTGACCCTCCGCTGGTAAAGGTAAGGGGGCCGCAGCGGATTCTCCAGGAACTGGAATATGTCAGCACAGAAGAAATTAACCTCGACGAACTGGAAGAAAAAGAAGGTATCCACAGCCTGACCGTTCCCCTGGCCATACCCAGGATGTTGGAGGCCGTGGAGCGGGACAGCGTTTTCGTGCGTTTCAGGCTCCGGGAAGAGAGCACCGGCGCAGGGGAATAAAAATTAAAAAAAGCTCCGCCCTTTAAACAAGCTGCAGCTTTAGCAGTCAGCAAATCCCTCCTGTTGGCATAAACATAAGCAGGAGTAAATTAATTTAGACAAAAAGAAACCGGAGGAAATGAAATGTGCGGTATTGTGGGTTACATAGGCGGCAGGGAAGCGTATGCCATCCTTATTGACGGGCTCAAAAAACTGGAGTACCGGGGCTATGATTCTGCCGGCGTGGCCCTGCTCGGCCCGGCAGGCCTCAAGGTGATCAAGTCCAGAGGGGAGATCGCGGCGCTGGAAGGGAAGGTGGGGGAGAATATCCCGTCCGGTACCATCGGTATCGGCCACACCCGCTGGGCCACCCACGGCGCCCCTTCCGACATCAACGCTCACCCCCACTGCGGCTGTTCCCCGCAGTTTGCCGTGGTGCACAATGGTATTATCGAAAATTACCTTCCCCTTAAACAGTGGCTGCAGGCAGAAGGCCACCATTTCTCCTCGGAGACGGATACAGAGGTGCTGGCCCACCTAGTGGAGCAATATTACAAAGGGGATCTCTTTGAAGCTGTCTCCGCAGCGATTAAAAAAGTGGAGGGCTCCTTTGCCCTGGTGGCTGTCTGTGAGCAGGAACAGGGTAAGCTGGTCTGTACCCGTAAAGACAGTCCCCTGGTTATCGGCCTGGGGGAGGGGGAAAACTATATTGCCTCCGACGTCCCCGCCTTTTTGAACCGCACACGCCGCGTCTGCATCCTGGAGGACGGAGAGATGGCCGTGGTCACGGCCGGCGGCGTGGAGGTATTTTCCGCCGGCGGGGAGCCGGTGCAGAAGAAAGTCAGCGAAGTCACCTGGGATGCCGGTGAAGCGGAAAAGGGCGGCTATCCCCACTTCATGCTCAAGGAGATCATGGAACAGCCCCGCGCCCTGCGCGAGACCATGCGCGGCCGCCTTCTTGACGGGGGGAAGGAGATTAACCTGGCCGAGCTGGGCTTTACCCCCGCACAGTGCCGGCAGATCGGGCGTATCTGCATTGTCGCCTGCGGCACTGCCTACCATGCGGGCCTCGTGGGCAAATATGCCATGGAAAAGCTGCTGCGGCTCCCTGTGGAGGTGGATCTGGCCTCTGAATTTCGCTATCGCGACCCGCTCCTCGACCCTGAGACCCTTGTCCTGGTGATCAGCCAGTCCGGGGAGACCGCCGATACCCTGGCCGCCCTGCGCCTGGCCCGGCGGCGGGGCAACCGGGTGCTGGCCATTACCAACGTGGTGGGCAGCTCCGTGGCCCGGGAAGCGGATCAGGTCCTCTATACCTGGGCTGGGCCGGAGATCGCCGTGGCCTCCACCAAGGCCTACCTTACCCAGCTCCTTTCCTTGTATCTCCTTACCCTCTACCTGGGCAAACAGCGGGGCGCTCTGGACGGGGAGAGCCTTGCCGCCATGGGCGCGGCCCTTTATAAACTCCCCTCCCAGGTGGAAACGCTGCTCGCCCGCGAAGCAGAGCTGCAGGAGATCGCCGCCTACCTTGCCCCCTGGGAAAGCGCCTTTTATGTGGGCCGCAACGTGGACTACGCCGTAGCCCTGGAGGGCGCCCTCAAGCTCAAGGAGATCTCCTACATCCACGCCGAAGCCTACGCCTCGGGCGAGCTCAAACACGGCACCCTGGCCCTCATCGTGGAGGGCATCCCCGTCATTGCCCTGGCCACCCAGTCGGCGGTTCTGGAGAAAACCCTGAGCAATATCAAGGAGATCAAGGCGCGCAGCGGCCACGTTATCTGCATTGCCCGGGAGGAAGAGCTCAGCTTTGCCGCGGAGGTGAACCGTATCTTTACCGTCCCTGCCGCCCCGGACATCTTCATGCCCATCCTTGCCGTGGTGCCGCTGCAGCTCCTGGCCTACTACACTGCCGTGGCCCGGGGCTGCCCCGTGGACAAACCGCGCAATTTGGCCAAAAGCGTCACCGTGGAGTGATTGCGTCAGGAGATTATGCAGGAGATGATAACAGGAACACCGGGCTGTAAAGCCCAGTGTTCTATTTTAAGCTGTTCTATTTTAAGTTTAAGCAGGGGAGGCGCAGCGTCGCCCCTTTTTATCTGATGACGGTGATCTCCCGAGTCTGGCTGTTCCAGTCCACCTGGCAGCCCAGGGCCTCGGAGATGAAGCGCAGGGGCATCATCGTTCGGCCGGGAGGCACAATTACAGGCATCACCCGGGCGTTGTCGGGGTCGATGGCCCTGCTCACGCCGTTAACCCGGGCTGTATTAGAGTTTACCCAGAGCTCGATGCGGTTGTTTGCCTGGGTAATGGTAATCTTGAGCTCCCTTTCGTTCCACTCCACCCTGGCGCCGATGGCTTCAGCCACATAGCGGATGGGCAGGAGGGTCCTCCCTTCCAGCATAATAGGAGGCGCATCCATAACCATGGTGCGGCCGTCCACCTGGTAGGAGATCTGGCCCACGCGCAGCCTGATTTCGGTCCTGGTGCGCTGGGGCGTGGTAGCTGCGGCTTCGTTGGAGTAGGGCGAATTTCCGAAAACGTTATAGGCCCTTACCCGGTAGGTATAACGGGTTTCCGGGGCAACACCGTTATCCATGTAAGTGGTCGTATTGGCCGGGACGGCGGCGATCTGAGTAAAGCTGCCCGTGCCCGTGCGCCGCTCGATGTAGAAGCCGTTCTCGTCCTGGGAGTGATCGGACCAGGAGAGGAGGAGCTGCTCACCGGAGAGGGGTGTGGCCACTAGGTTGGCGGGGGCGGCGGGCACACCATGGGTGGTGGCCCGGGTTTCATTGCTGTGGGCGGAATTGCCCACGGCGGTGTAGGCGCGCACGCGGTAGGTATATTCGGTGCCCATGGCCAGGCCCGTATCCGTATAAGAGGTGGTGTTGGCGGTAACAGTGGCGATCTGGGTGAAGCTGCCCGTGCCCGTGCGCCGTTCGATCTGGAAGCCGCTCTCGTTGTTGGCTTTATCTTCCCAGGTCAGGAGGATACGGTTTTGGTCCAGGGCTGACGCCGCCAGGTTTGCAGGGGCTTCGGGGAGTGAACCCGTAAGGGCCGTGGCCTCGTTGGAATAGGCCGAGTCGCCGGCGTCGTTGTAGGCCCGCACGCGGTAGGTGTACTGGGTATTGTTGGCGAGCCCCGTATTCGAGTACGAGGTCACGTTGGCTCCTACGGTGCCCACTTCTGTAAAGCTGTCTGTGCCTGTGCGCCGTTCGATCTTAAAGCCACTCTCGTTGTTGGCGTTGTCCGTCCAGGTGAGATCGATGCGGGAGGTAGAGACGGTGACAGCCACCAGGTTTGTGGGAGCGGCGGGAACCTGGCCCGTAGAGACCGTGGCCTCGTTGGAATAGGCCGAGTCGCCGGCGTTGTTTGTGGCCCGCACGCGGTAGGTGTACTGGGTATTGTTGGCGAGCCCCGTATTCGAGTACGAGGTCACGTTGGCTCCGACGGTGGCGATCTGGGTGAAGCTGCCCGTGCCCGTGCGCCGTTCGATCTTAAAGCCCGTTTCGTTGTTAGCATTGTCCGTCCAGGTAAGGTTGATCTGGCTGGAGGAAGCCCGCACGGCGGAAAGCTCAGTGGGAGCGGCGGGGACGCCCGTCCTCAAAGTGATCTGGTTGGAGGGGTTGGATTCTCCGGCGTCGTTGTAGGCCCGCACGCGGTAGGTGTACTGGGTATTGTTGGCGAGCCCCGTGTTGGCAAAGGTGGTTACATTGGCTCCTACGGTGCCCACTTCTGTAAAGCTGCCCGCGCCTGTTTGCCGCTCGATCTTAAAGCCGCTCTCGTTGTTGGCGTTGTCTGCCCACGAAAGCCTGATCTCGTTGGTGGAGACAAAGGTGTACGTAAGGGCGGTGGGGGCGGCCGGTATCCCCGTAATGACCGTAACTTCGTTGGAGGGGGTGGAATGATCGGCACCGATTTTAAAGGCCCTGACGCGGTAGGTATAGGTAGTATTTGGCTGTAGCCCGATATTGTCGTACATCGTGATGTTAGGACCCAGGGTGGCCACGAGGCTGAAATTTACATCGCTCCCCGTCCGGCGCTCCACAATGAAACCGTCCTCGTCGTTGGCGTTGTCCTGCCAGGTGAGCCGGACCTGCGTTCCGGAAATTAAAGCGGCCGTCAGGTTGGTGGGCGCAGTAGGGGCGACCCCCGGGGTGATCACGGAAGCCTCGGCGTAATCGGAAAAGCCGCCGTTGTTAAAAGCGCGCACGCGGTAATAATAAGTGGTGGCCGGCACGAAATTAAAAATATCGCTAAATAAAGTGATATTGTTCCCTACGGTAGCAATTTCAATGTAATTGTTTGTATCCGTTCCCCGTTCAATCTTAAAGCCCAGCTCATTGTTGGCGTTGTCCTGCCAGGTGAGCCGGACCTGCGTTCCGGTCTCGGCGACGGCGGTCAGATTGGTGGGGGCCGCCGGGGGAGGCTGCTGGCCGCCCGCCGCACCGGCAAAAAATGTGGAGAGCAGCACGAGTACAAACAACAAGGAGAACCAACGCCTGGCCTTACGCAGCTTCTTCATCTCTTTCACTATCCCCTTCTGGGTAAAGTTTGGGATCGCAGCAAACCCCTTTCATATATTATAAACGATGAAAGGGGGTTTTTGGTTGCAAAACAGGAAGGATTTAGCTCTTTCTTTGTTGAATAAAGCAAAAGCTTTACTAAAGTAAAGAGCAAACCTAAGCTTTGGTTTCCACGCTGATAAATATTACCTTAACAAAGGGGCGGGAGCATTATGCCTAAAGTAGTCAGCTATGTCCCTGAAGAGCTGTATTTAAAAAGCAAAGTAGAGGTACCTGCCGGGTGGCATATTGTTTTCCCGGAAGGAGTAGGAGAAGACGATGTTATCGCAGCTTGCAACGGGGCGGATTTTTTGCTGGTTACAGCCCCGCGCCCTTCCGTTACGGCGCGAGTTCTTCAAAATATCCCTTCTGTGGCGATGGTACAGGTATTCGGCGCCGGTTATGACAAAGTAGATATTGATGCAGCTAGGGAAGTAAACCTGCCCGTGGCCAATACGCCGGGACAAAACGCCACAACGGTAGCCGAGTTTACCATCGGGGCCCTTATTGCCCTGCAGCGGAAAATATTGCTTGGCGACAGAGAAGTAAAAGCCGGCAGGCACAAAGAGATCGAGCAGGCACTGATTAAAACCGGTCTGAAAGAGGTGCGGGGCACAAAAATCGGTTTGCTCGGCCTGGGGAAGATCGGCCGTCAGGTGGCCAGGCTGGCCTCTTTTATGGGCGCGGAGGTTAGTTACTACGATCCCTACCGCTGCGATAAAAAAGTCGAGGAAGAGCTAAATGTAACCTACCTGCCCTTTTTAGAGCTTCTGCAGCATAACGAGGCCATAAGCCTGCATGTACTTTTGAACAAAGATACTTATAACCTGATTTCCCGCAAAGAGCTCTCCCTGATGCCGCCCGGCGCCCTCCTGATCAATACTTCCCGGGGGGAAGTCGTAGATCAAGCCGCCTTGGCCGAGGCCCTGGAAAGCGGCCACCTAGGGGGCGCTGCCGTGGACAATTTTGCGCCGGACCCGCCGCCGCCGGATCATCCCCTGCTGAACCTTTCTCCCACAGCCGGCGAGAGGTTCCTCGCCACGCCGCATATCGCCGGAGTAACAGCGGGGTCATTCAGCCGCATGCTGAAAGAAGCGCTGGCCAACCTGAGGCGCGCTGCTGCCGGGGAGGAACCCTGGCACGTAGTTAACGGCGTGAAAATGGTAAGGGGCCGTCCCCTTTGATCGTTGACACAGACAAAGTCGCAGCAAAAAAGATAATCTACGTTATCATTGCCACGCTTCTGTGGAAAATCCAGCCCGCAGTTACCCTGCGGAAAGACTGTGCCATTAGCCTGAAAAGACCTGCCCCGGCATCTACTCCCTGAGATCCAAATAAAAAAAATAATCGACAGAATATTACAAAATATTACAAGGAATTTTGTGCATATCGGTAGAAATATATACAATACAGGGGAATATTTGAAAGTTAAATAATGAAAAAATGAAGAAAGGAATAAATAAAAAGATTGTTAAAGGACGGGCCGGAACTTTGGGTGAGGCTGCTTGAAGACAGATCCACAGGTGTAAGGCTACATGAGTTTATTCTATTATTTCGACGGATGAGATGGGCCGTTTAAATAAAAAACCGGAAATCAGCGGTGAGATCTTTAATTCTTTTTACAGAATAAGCCAAGGGAACACAGGAAGTGTCAAGGAAAATTTATCGGCTACCTCCTAGTGGAGATAACGGACAGGGAGACAATTAAAGAAAAGTCGGATAAGCTGTTTGTTTACATGGTTCTACAAACTATCTATGAGAAGTTGATGCGGGCGTTAAAAGAAGTGGCCAGACAACCGCACCAAAAGATCGTTCCTTTAACCCGGGTGGTACGTCCGGAAAAGGTTAAAAAAGCAGACAGGGAAACGGCGAAGTGGCTGAATTGCCGGTCCTACCTGCTGGAGCAAGCTGGAAAAGGGATTAGCATAGGAGAGCATAAGTATATACCCCTGAAGCTACTGGATCGGAAAAAAGAACGGAACCATGATACTTATGAAAACCGCTTTTTGAAATGGATGGTAACGCGTGTGGCCCACAAGTTAAAAGAATTTTTGCGGCGTTATCAGGTATGTTATGGCAATGCTGAAAGCAAGGACCCGCTGCTGCTGTCCAGGGTGGAAGCCATGCGCTGAGCTCTTATCCGTTATAGTGCTGCCTCTTTTTTGCAGGAAGTGGGTACCTTAGAGCGGGTAGAAATATCATCATTAGTAATGCAACTTTTTTGGGTGAGCTTAAGTATGTGGCTATCTATCAGTCAAAGCGGTTGTTTAAAAAGACAGAGGAACAGGGTATTTTTTATTATGGTGAAATTAACAATTTTTGTATCTGTCGGCGTAAGGAGATTAAGGAAGTGCCGCTGCGTCGGGAGAAGGATCGGGATTAACTAGTGGTGCGCTTTGCTGTGAAGCAGTGGATGCGGCGGGAGCCGGGGATCTTGGCGGGGGGATACGGGCTGGCAGCGCCTAGGCGCACCAGCTGGCGCCTCTTGCAGGAGGCGGAATTATATCCGGAGCTGCACCTAGATCCTCTGGAGGTGCGGCTCTGGCGGGAGTTGCGCCGTCTTGGGGATTGTTTAGAAGTACGTTATCCCAGGCAGGAGATCGGTGCTGAGGATAAGTTGGAGCAGCTTCTTTTCCCCGGGCTGGAAGTGCAGCGACTTGAGGAGGATAGCTTCATCGTGAGGGCGAATGGCGAGGTGCGTTATTATACCTTCAGCACGCTGAAGCAGCGGCCTGGGAAGATGCTGCGGGAGATATTGCGGTTTTGGCGGGAGAGAGAAGAAAAAAGTAGCATAAGCAAAAATTTTTAAAGGACAGTTATAATCTTATGGGCAAAGAGATGCTCCTTGATTTCTTTAAAAATAATGGCTGGAAGTTAGTATACAGCGTCAAACGCCCTTCCCGTACGAAAGAATTATTTTTAGTGGACAAGTTGTTTCCTCTTTCTGCTTTTACAGAAAGGTTTCTTGTTAACAACTATCCAGAAGGGCTTTTTAGACACCAGTTAGAGGCACTCAGTGGGTTTTTTAAGGATTTTAACGTAGGCATTACTACCGGCACTGCTTCTGGGAAAAGCCTTGTATTTTATATTGCAGCCGTTGAATCTTTTTGCCGGGATCCAGATATCAAAATATTGGCTATTTATTCGTTGAAGGCATTAGCCAGGGAATAAGAACAGAGGTGGAAGAATGCTTTCAAAACAGCTGGCTTACCACCTGATGGTACTGTAGCGCGCCTTGATGGTGATGTACCTATTGGTCAACGAGCAGCCCTTTTGAAAAAAGCAGTTGTTATAGTAGCTACACCTGATATTCTTCATGCTTGGCTCTTACCTAATGTTGGAGACAATGTTGTATATAATTTCATTCGCCGTATAAGAGTTATTGTTATAGATGAAGTGCATGTTTATACCGGTGTGTTTGGCTCTAATGCTGCTTTTTTATTTAGGCGATTGGAACATCTTATAGCTCTATCAGGGGGGCGTGCTACTTATATTGCAGCTTCTGCTACGATAAAAGAACCCCTTGAGTTATGGGGAGTTGTTTCTAATTGAAGCGCATTTACAAGTTAAAGATATTGTTATTGGTTTTAAAGAGCGACGTGGACCGAATGAAATAACCGAAAAGTACCCTTTAAGTATAACTACAGGAATAAAATTTCCCCAGGACATTTTTAGCCGAAATTACTTTACTACTGGTGTAATTCTCACTCATCCAGCGTGATGCTCCAGGGTGTTAACATGGAGCAAATAGCTCAGTTAATTTATGAATGTTTTCTCATCGAGAGGTTCCTTTTGAACGTCAGGATCTTAATTGGTCCAGCGGGAAATTAAAAATGACCCGTGGCCCTTTGGAAGAAGGTTCTCGTTATATTACTCTGTATGATCAAACTTATGGTAGCTTGCATTTGTCTGGAAGACTACTTGAGCCTGGTGTAGCTGAAAAAGTTTTTGCTAAAGCGGTTGAACTGTTAGAAGTTGACAGCTTATTTGCCAATTTAACTGCAGAGTCGATTAAAGCTATTCAAACGTTGGCAGAAGCAACTAAGGTGGCTTCTACGGAAATACCAGAGCTATTCATGACTGAGCTAGCTTCGAGTATAGCTCCATCTTCAGAACAAATGGTACAGATCATCCTGCCTGAAAGCCTGGGAATAGACCAACTTAACGATAATGCCGAATTTTATGTAGAAGGGGTTTTTTACACACCTGGAGGTTTGCTTTATCGTGGCCGGCACCATTATGATACTGAGATCTCTGTGAAGATAACAATACCTATTGAAAACCTGGTTCCAATACCAGAAGAAAGCCGCCTGGGATGATATAATCTAGAAACAGGTGAGATTATCGAAAGTTCTACTTAGGGAATGTAAGGGGACGATTCTTTTGTGTGTTCTAGTTTGGTGGAAGCATCGATAATGTTTTAAACAGCGGCGGTGAAAGGGATGCAGACGGAGCACCGTTTATACTATAAAGATGCGCGCAGTTTGGATTTTCTGAACGATGAGAGCGTTCACCTGGTGGTAACTTCCCCGCCGTACCCCATGATTGAGATGTGGGACGATACCTTTATCGCTTTAAACGGGGAGATCGGCTTTGCCCTGGCGAAGGGGGACGGCCGCGCCGCCTTTACCCTGATGCACGGAGAGCTGGACAAGGTCTGGCGCGAATTATTCCGCGTGTTAAAAACGGGGGGCTTTGCCTGTATAAACATAGGTGACGCGGCGCGCAGTACCGGGGGAAGGTTCCAGCTTTTCCCCAACCATTTCCGGATTTTGCAATCATTCTGGGAGCTCGGCTTTGATCCCCTTCCTGTGATTCTCTGGAGAAAGCAGACCAATGCGCCGAATAAGTTTATGGGCTCGGGGATGCTTCCCGCCGGCGCCTATGTTACCCTTGAGCACGAGTATATCCTCATCTTTCGCAAAGGCCCTAAAAGGCAGTTTAAGACTGAAGAAGAAAAAAGAAACCGGCAGGAGAGCGCCATCTTTTGGGAGGAAAGAAACCGCTGGTATTCAGACCTCTGGGATTTTAAGGGGATCCGCCAGAACATGGCCGATGCCGATCTAAGGGGGGATTTGCGCCGCCGCAGCGGGGCCTATCCTTTTTTATTGCCCTACCGCCTCATAAATATGTACAGCGTCTATGGGGATATTGTCCTGGACCCTTTTCTGGGGACGGGGACCACCACTTTTGCCGCCCTTGCCTGCGGCAGGAACAGTATCGGATGTGAACTTGACCCAAAATTTGCCGGCTTCCTGCAGGAAAAACTGCAGGCCCCGGATTTGCCGGGCGTATTAAACGAATACCATCGCGTTAGGATCCAGGAGCACCTGAAGTTTCTGGAACAGTATAAAGAAAAGGGGCATCAGCCCGGGTATGTAAACAATTTTTATCAATTTCCCGTAATCACCAAGCAGGAGACCGGTTTAAAATTTTACCAGATAGATGAAATAAGGCCAAAAACCAGGGATTGCTACGTGTCTTTTTATGCGGAAAAAGGTTAGTGTAAAATTACTGTAGGCTTTTAAGAAGGGATTTCCTATCTTAGCGGCAGTTTACGCTTTATTTTCGAAAAAGTGCTTCCGAGCCCGCGGAAACAGCTACTTTATAAGGCTATCAACTGTATTACCCAACCTTTATATATTTCATGATATCAAGAATGGCGGCTATTTTTTTCAGTTCCGGTGACAGCCTTGTTGTTGAATAGATCTCACGGTCCTTTTTCGATTCCCCTTTTTGGGATAGACATTAATAACTTGCTTAATTTCTGCCAGCTTGGAAAGCATCTCTTTTACGCTCATGGGCATACCATTTTCATGAAGGATCTTTTTTAGCAAGAGACAAAGCCTGAGCGCCAGGACGCAGTAAAAAGCATGAACTTTGATTTTCTGGTCCGTCCAGTGGTAAATCGGCCTGAAACTTAAAAAAGTCGTGTCCTTCATTTGCCTGAAGGCGTTCTCTACATGATAAAGGGAGCGGTACGTAGAGATAATTTTGGTCGTCGACCAGTCGTGATTATCTGTAAAAAGCAACGTTTTGCCCAGGCGTTGTTCCTTGATAAATTCCAGCTTTTCCGTACTGAAGCAAAAATCCAAAAGCAAAAAGCCATTTTCATCTTCTTTTACGTCGATCTCAAAGATATCTTTCATGTAATCGGCGCTAAGTATCTCTTGCAGCTTGTTTTTCACAGATTCAACCGTCGGTTTCTTTCCTTTTTTCACCTTACCACTTCGGCGCAAAAGCAGGCTCTGCCGTAAATCGTTCAATTTTTCCGTACAGCTTTCGATATTGTTGTTAATACCCTGGAGTTGCCCTTCTTCCAGTTCAGGATTATGCACAATGATTACCGTCATTTCCCGCCCGTAAATAACTTTTTTCAGACGGTAAGCGGTAACACCGCGGATTTCTTTTACCTTTTGAAACTCTTTTTTGGGTATATCCAAAAGCTCTTTATGCTCGCTGAACTTGACGGAGCCGACAAGGTGAAATACCAGACACTTATTGTCCTTCCCAAAACTTTATTAATATTTTCCAGAGAGTTGTTCCCTTTGTCCAGGGCCAGGGTAACCTGGCCGGGTGTTACTCCAAGATTTTTAAGGCGCATTTTAAGCTTATCAATGACCTGGTAAAACTCCCTGGTATCGTGCATGTTGCTCGGGTAAACTTCGTGAAAGAGCGGGATGTTAAATTCAGGTGTAACCATCAACGCCAGTCCCACGATTCGCAAATCTTTTCTTTTGGATTTGCACCGGCCCCGCTGGGGCAGTTCGCTGGCAGTACGGGTATCGATATAAGTGAAAAAGTTGGTCGTATCGTAGATAATATAGATAATGCTGTTTGTACCAAGCTTAAAGTCTTTGACAATGGCAGCGCAAAGCACATCTTCAATTTTTTCTATCGCTTCGACAGGTAACAGATCCATATTGTTCCAGAACAGTTGAGATGATAACCATGATTTCTCTGCCGGCACAAGGCGGTAAAGGACAGTTTTCCTGTACCAGTCCGCTATTTGTAGCTTGCTGACCGGCTCCAGGGCGCGGTTAATGGCACAAAGCAGCATGTACTCTCCGATACTTAAGCCCTGGTCCCGCTTAGAGCAGTGCAGATCGATCAGTTCAACAACCTTAAGGTGCCGGGCCATTTCATGGTAGAGTAATACACTTAATTGTCATTTATGTTATTTATTACCAATAGATAAAGTGGCTAAATCAGGGACTTCATCCTGAATACATTGACATTTATTAGGATAATCGCTTCCATTTTCTATGGCTATTTCGTAAACTACCGCTAGATATGATTATTTCTTTTGCAGAAAAAGTCTAGGTGAAATTAAATTCTGCAGGGCATCAGGGGGCAAGGCTGAAATCCAGGGCTCCCCGTGCGCTGTGCTGACGGCCAAGATCCGGCGACTTGTTGTTATAGGCGACCAGCAGGGCATAGAGCTCCCCGGGGACTATGCCCTCCAACCTGAACCCCGGCGGAAAGTCCAGGGGGTAGGAAAATTCCAGGGTGATAAACCCTCCCTCTGCCACCACGACGGCGTCCAGGATCCCCGGGTTTGCCGCTTCGCTGTGTGTCCAGCCCCTGCCCAGATCGTTTCTCACAAGGGGCACGCCGTTTTCTACGCTCCCTAGGATCAGGCTGGCCCCGTCCATGCCCCGTCCTGCCGTATTAAAGCCGGCGGAAACCCAGCCGTCACCCTCTACCTTTACCAGCACCTGCAAAGCGCTGCCGTCGTGGGCCATATATACTTCAGCCGCCACCACGGAGAAAGGGGGGGCGGGGTAGCCTTCGGCCTTCCCGTCAACGGCGGGAAGCGCGGCGACCCTGGGCACTACTGCCCCGGCTGCTTTTTCCCCGGGGGACGGGGCCGGAGCTGCCGGAGCAGGAGAAGGCGCTGCCGGAGCAGGAGAAGGCGCTGCCGGAGCCGGAGCCGTCGGAGCCGGAGGTGGGGCTGTCGGAGCTGGTTCCGGAGACGGGGGCGGCAGTGCCGGGGACGGGGCCGGAGCGGAAGCGCAGCCGCTGACAAACAGGAGCAGGGCAACCAGCAACAGGGCAAGCAGGCGGGCTAGGCCGCGGGTTGTACCAGTCATCGGTAGATCACCTCTTTTTGGCTTTAATTTCCCCAAGCAAATCAATAGAAATAAGGCCTGAGGCCGAAATAGATATGCAGGAGCGCCGCCACAGACCCTATCAGGGCCAGGGTTTTGTGCACCTTAAACTTTTTCCTCCCCTGCAGCAAGGGGGTCGTTGCCGTTAAGATGGCGGCGGCAAAGAAGAGCGCTGCCAGTATGCCCAGCCAGATTACGTAGGGCAGTCCCCAGAGCATGGCCAATTCCTCCTTTAAGGCTTCAAAGGGCCTCAATTTATTGCCATATTATTTTATTTAATTTCTACTTTTGTTTAAAAAATCCTTCTAAACAATTTTTTTTATACCTGACCTTGAATCGAATCCATAGCTGCCCTGAAAAAACGGTTGTTAGATAAAAGATCGGGCCCCGGCTTTTTTTGCAGGTAATATCCCGCTGCGGGGAGAATATATTATGATGGCAAAGTATCAAAAAAATACCTAGACAGGGGGGAACAGTGTATGACCTATGAATTTTTAAAGATCAGCAATGAAGACGGCATCATCAGGATCACCCTCAACAGCCCTCCGCTAAACGTGCTTACTTTTCCCATGATGGGAGAGCTGATCTCCGCCTTTAACTGGGCGGAGCAGGAAAAAGGCTCGTTAATCGTGCTGGATGCAGAGGGCAGATCCTTCTCTGCGGGCATAGATGTTAGTTATTACACTTCCAGAGATGCCTATAACAAGATCGTGATGTTTGGAGGCATCCTGGAAGTCATGCACCAGATCAATAAACCCATCGTTGCCGTGGTCAACGGAGAGGCGCTGGGCGGGGGTTACGGGCTTGTGCTCTGCTGCGATATCGTCGTGGCTTCGGAGAGGGCAAAGTTTGGGCAGCCGGAAGTCCGGCTGGGCTTATTCCCCCCGCTGGCCTGTTATATGCTGCCCCGTTTGCTCTCCTGGACCAAAGCCATGGAACTGCTGCTTACCGGTAAAGTTTTCAGCGCGGAACAGGCGGAGGAGATGGGCCTGGTGAATAAGGTGCTGCCCGTGGAGGGATTTGAAAAAGGGGTGGAAGACTACTTGAAACAATTCAGCTCTTTAAGCCCCGTCGTCCTGGCCCTGACCAAAAAAGCGGCAAAGAGCAGCATAAATAAAGATTTTATCCGCGAGCTGAGGGAGATCTACAATATTTACCTCGACGAATTGATGAAGACCGAGGATGTGCTGGAGGGCGTGCAGGCATTCATGGAGAAGCGCCTTCCCAAGTGGGTGGGCAGATAACGCTTTTGGGGGCAAGGGGAAGGGGACAGAAAATTGCAAAGGCAAGGGCCGGAGAAGGAGAAAAAAATGTGGGTGCAGGGCTTTCTGGGTTTCCTGGGTTTTCTGGGTTTTCTTGGTTTCAGTCAGCAGAATCCCTGGCAGCTGTTCTTCTTTTGCTTTTTCACTTTTTTTATACACTTTCGCTACCTTAAAGAGGAGCTCAAATACCTGGGGCTGCTCGGCCCTGCCGGGCTGGTCGTGGCGCTCCTCGGCTTGGCCGGGATCATCCCGGTATAGCGGATAAAAAGCCGACAGTGGGGTGCGAGTCGTTGCTGGGCGAGTGGGTCTTTGCCCTGAAAAATGTGCGCTACAGAGATATTCTGGCCATCGACGTCCTGACCATTCCTCCTTTTAAAACAACCTGCATCGTGGGAGAAAGCGGCAGCGGCAAAACCACCCTCCTCAAGCTGCTCAACCACCTCCTGGGCTGCGACAGCGGAGAGGTCCTGTACAAAGGGGAAAATATAAAGGAGCTGGACCCGATCAGGCTCAGGCGGGAGGTGGTCATGCTCCCCCAGGAGCCCCTTCTCTTTCCGGGGACGGTCAGGGAAAACCTCCTCCTCGGCCTTAAATTTGCGGAAAAAGCGCCGGCGGATGACGGCGCCATGCTTGCGGCGCTGGCGCGGCTGAGGCTGGAGAAGCGGCTGGAAGAAGACGCAGGGGTGCTCTCCGGCGGCGAAAAACAGCGCCTGGCCCTCTGCCGCGTTATGCTCATGCAGCCGGAGGTCCTGCTGCTGGACGAGCCCACCTCCGCCCTCGATGAAGACACAGAGGAGCTGGTTATGGAAACGCTGACCGGCGACGCCCAAAAGCAGGGGCAAACCGTCGTCCTGATCACCCATTCCCGGGAAGTGGCCCGCAGGTACGGCGGGCTGATCGTTACCCTGAGCGGAGGAAAAATCTCCGGAGTGGAGGCCTTAAACGACCATGGCGGCTGAGATTGTGGAGATTGGTAGCTGGCGCCTGCTGGCGGGCTACCTTTTCCTGGCCCTTTTGCTTTTGATCACGTGGCGGCTGGGGGCGGGGCGGGAGAAGGAGATTATCCTGGCCGCCTTCAGGATGACGGTGCAGCTGCTCCTCATGGGGTATGTGCTGCTGGCCGTCTTTCAGGCCGACCACCTGCTGGTTTCCTTGTGTATTTTTGTCCTCATGGAATTTTTCGCCATACAGAACATCTACCGGCGGGTCAGGGCGGAGATCGCCCCCCGGCTGCGCCGCGTAATCGCCGCCTCTCTGCTGCTGGGCACAGCTTTGCCCCTCCTCTTTTTCCTGGCCGTGGTCATTAATGTGCAGCCCTGGTATGCGGCCCGCTACTTTATCCCCATTGCGGGCATGCTCATCGGCAATTCCATGACGGGTATTGCCCTGGGGACAGAGCGGCTGATCAGCGGGATGCGGCAGGGCAGGCCGTGGGTGGAGGGGGCCCTCATGCTGGGCGCCACCCCGTACCACGCCGCCAAGGATGTGGTCAGGGAGGCCTTCAATGCGGCGCTTTTGCCCACGGTAAACTCCATGGTAGGGATGGGCATCGTTTTTTTGCCGGGGATGATGGTGGGGCAGATCCTCTCCGGCGTTTCTCCCCTGGTGGCTGTCGATTACCAGATCGCCATTATGCTCGGCATCGTGGGCAGCGTTTCCCTGACGCTTTTTATTCTGCTCCAGTGGGGCTACAAGACCTTTTTTAACCGGCGCAGCCAGCTGGAGTTCTAGACGCAGCTTTGAGGCGTTACCCTGCCTTTATAGCAAACCATCAGGAAATAATCAGGGTGAGAAAATGGCGGAGCGGAAAAGATACGGGGACAAAGAATATGTTCCGGCAAAGCAGGGCTTGCTGCAGGCACGGCAGGCGCTAGAGACGAACCTTAGCCAGATGGCGGAGATTGTGCGCCAGGTCTCGGCCGGGAAAGGGCTGCTTGCCTCCGGCGGCAATGCAGCTCTTTTATTTTATCTAGGCAGTTTGCTGTACGATTACTACAGCCTTGTGGAGGAATGCCTGCTCCTGGCGGCCAGGGTTCTGGATGCCTGGGTGCTCGACAGCCTGGACTGGCGGTAACGTCTGCTCCGGCAGCTGCAAACGCCCATAGAGGAGAAAAGGCCCCCCTTTTTATCGGGGGAGACGGCCGCCCTGCTGCGGGATTACCTTTAGCTCTACCTTAACTTCCACCGGCGCTGTACAAGCCTTTCTTTTTCCGGAGTGGGGAAGATGGCCGAAAACCTGGAGCTGCTGCACCGTCGGCTGGAAAAGGAGCTGGGGTTCCTGGGCCGGTTCCTGGAGATGCTAGGCGGCAGGTAGCCTCCCGTGTCAGGTGTTCTCTTCCCCCCGCCGGCGCACCCGCCGTCCCCCCCGGCTTACCAGTGGCGGTAATAGGCCAGGCGGGAGGCAAAGGGGCGGAAGGCCGCCTCCAGCTCCTGCCGTTCCTGCACGGAGAGGGGGCTAAAGTCCCGGCCGGCCCGGGCCAGGGTACTCACCTCCCGGGGCGTGGAACAGCCCACAATGACCAGGCTGACGGCATGGGAAAGGGCATAGCGGATTAAAAGCTCCGCTGTTACGCCCGCTTCCGGGGCAAGGTAATGGGCTCCCCCCAGCACTTTCATGGCAATGACGGCAAGCCCTCTGTCCAGGGCAGCGGGAAGGGTCTGATCCAAAAAACCGCCAATTACCCCCTCTACAGGGTTGACCGGCAGCAGCACGGCATCGACGGGCCAGCGCGTCAGCGCCTGGGTGAGGATATGGGGGTCCTGGTGCCCCGTTATCCCGATAAAGCGCACCAGCCCCTTCTCCCTGGCTTCGACAAAGGCTTCCAGGGCCCCTCCTGGAGACTCCAGGGCCAGCAGGTCCGCCTCTGTGCGCAGATCGTGGATCTGCCAGAGGTCCAGGTAGGCAAGGCCCATCGTTTGCAGGCTGTTGTCCAGGTCGGCGAGGGCACCATTTTTGTCGCGCCGGGCCGATTTGCTGGCCTGGAAAATATGCCGGCGCAGCTCTCCGTTTTCCCGCCAGAAACTTCCCAGGTAGCCCTGGCTCCCGGCATAGGCCTGGGCCGAATCAAAATAGGTGATGCCCTCGCCGGCTGCCGCCGCGATCACTTCCCGCGCCTCTATTTCCCTGTTGTATGTGCGTAAGATCCCTTCACCGCCCAGGCCCACACAGGTAACCTCCTGCCCTGTGCGGCCAAAGGGCCTTGTTGCGATAGTTTTTTGCATGATAACAATTCCTCCTTGATTATTGCATTTATTTTATCGTAAAATTAAGTTTCCGTCCAGAATTGCTTTTGGCTTAAAGGCAGGCCGGGGGAATTTGCGGGGAATTTTTTGTATTTACAGGGGCTGCCTTTTCCCTGGTGTCGCCCTGTGGCGGCTGAAAAAAGGCAGAAAAAAAGGCCATCCCGCTGGTTTCAGGATGACCGTGCGGCTGCTCCCGGTCAGGAAACAAGTGCCAATTCCGGGAAAAACCGCCGGTAGTACCCCTTGTCCCGCGTTAGCAGAGTGCCCGCGTAAAACAGGGCATGCTCGCCGATTAAAAAATCGGAAAATATATGCTGTCTGCTGATAATTGGTGCAGCACATTTTTCACAACGCAAAAGCTGTGCATTGCCGCAGGTATGGCACAGCAACCCTTGGGAGCGATTTTTTGTATATGCTTTCCATGCCTGTGCGGCCAGCCACAAAGCTTTTGGGCCGGAATTTATTAATTTAATATCTGTCTCATTTAAAAAATCAAGGAGCAGCCTTTCATCTGGAAACTGTGATGCCAGTTCCCTGTATACTGCTTCGGAAATAATTAATTGATGCTTTTTACCATAATCAGTTAATAGAGAGAGGGACCTTTCCAGATAATTCTGGTCAGGGAGCAAAAGATCAAAAAGAATATTGGTATCTACGGCGACAGTCATTCTCCCCGCAGCTCCCGGGTAAGCTCGTCGCTGCCTCCCTTAACCTGCAGGAGGCCTGCAAATTTATGAAATCTAAGTTCGTCCTGTTCTTTTTCCAGGAGATACCCTTGGCCTGTTTCTTTGATTTGCAGGTAATCGCCGGTCTTTAGGCCCAACCTAGCCCTTAGGCCTTTGGGAAGGGTTACCTGCCCTTTGGCTGTAACTTTGGCCCTGTACCCGTGCATAAAAAAATTCCTTACTTTATAAACCGCCGCGGGAAGACCCGCCTCCTTCAGGGGGCGGGATGAAAGCGGCGGTCGGGTTAAAAAGTAAAAGCCGGGTTGTTTTTTCTGTCTGCGTGTAGTGTACTCAACTTGCCATGAAAACCAAAAGACCAGGTATGCTCACTACAACATAAACTATCCCTTCGTCTGGATACCGAAGTACCGCCGCAAGATTTTGGTGGGTCCAGTTGCCGAGGAACTGGAACGGCTGATGCGGAAGGTCTGCGATGAAAGAGAGGTAGAAGTGCTCAGCCTTTCCATCCAGCCCGATCACGTACACTTGTTTGTTTCGGCTCCTCCAAGGCATGCTCCATCCGTCCTCATTAACACCATTAAAGGGTACACTTCTCGCTACCTGCGCCAGAAATTTCCAGAGTTGAGCAAACAGACGGGG
>CALJJZ010000018.1 GCA_937973635.1 uncultured Bacillota bacterium
CCTGCCATAACCGTAATCCTCACGCAACCCCGGATCGTAAGGCTCAAAACCCAGCGCTAAAACAATAGCCCCAACCTTGACCTCCAACTTCTCCGGCTTCTGACTAAAATCAATGGCGTCATTCTTACACACCGCCTCACAGACAGTACATGTTCCATCTTTCAGATAACGGCAACTAGAATCAATGTAAGCTACAAGGGGAATCGCCTGGGCATAATAAATATGAATAGCTTTATTTTTGGATATTTCCTGATTAAAAGGATCCGGGTACTTGACCGGGCAGTACTCTACACAGACAGTACAGCCGGTACATTTTTCCTCAATCAAGTATCTGGGTTTTCTCACAAGGGTAACCTTAAAATCACCCGCTTCCCCTTCTATGCTTTCAACTTCCGTATAGGAAAGGACCTTTATATTGTTATGCCGGCCGACCTCGACCAGTTTGGGCGAGAGAATTCACATGGAACAGTCGTTGGTGGGAAAAGTCTTATCCAGCTGGGCCATGTGCCCGCCGATGGCCGGCGCTTTATCCACAAGGTAAACCTTAAATCCGGCAGTGGCAAGATCCAGCGCAGCCTGGATACCGCTGATGCCGCCCCCCAAAACCATTACATCACCGAAATCTCTATCCACAATTCGTCACCTCATGCTTACTTTTGATATGTTGCTCAGATCACTGCCTGGAGTATCTCCGTTATTCCTTGCCTGTCTTGTATTTGTTGCCTGTCTTGCGAATGTTCTCACTACAACAGTTCTCCCTGACCTCCGTGACCTCCGGTATGCCAAAGTCCACACCCGCTTTCTGCAAAATGGCAACCGTTGCCTGGGCTACCTTCTTTCTTTAACCTCTGGTCATAGCTGACATAACAACAGGAAAAAAGACGACGCAACGCTACTACATCGTCTACCTGCCTTATATCCCGGAGACATTGCTGCAGACATTTGCCGCAAGTGGTGCAGCGCCATCTCCCTTCCATATCTATCTCCGGAAAACCAAAGGTTTCCTCCCGTATAAGCTTGCGCATACTGAGCTCCGTTACTACAACAATATTAATCAGTCCCTGCAGCTATGCTTTTTAGAAATGCGAGCAAGGGAATCCTTCAGTTTCTCCACGCCATACCTGTCTACCAGCGATTTAAGACCAAGCTCCATCTCACTGAGCTTTTTCTCTTCCTCCACTTCCTCTTCCATCTCTTCATAAGTAAGGGCATTTAGCGAACATGCCTGCACACACAATGGTTCTTTTTGTGGTGGGTCGTCCTCACAGAGGTCACATTTTAGTGGAAGGCCCGAATCCGGATCTTTAAATAAATCTCTGGTAGGACAAACAGTCCCACAAAAACTGCACTCACTGTATTCTTTTCCCTTGATTGTATAGACCCGCCTGCCGTCACAGGCAGCTTTGGTATAGTCAGTGGAGCGTATGGGTACGTATTCGTCGTTTATTTCATCAGTAACCACGCGGATACGTGAACGGGCCGGGTTTATGCTGCTATATCTGGGCTTCGCGTGGAACGCGGAGCAAACTAGTTCACAGGCACGGCAACCATTGCATTTGTCAAGATCGACTTTAATCCTCTTAACTTTTTTCTTTGTAAGTTCGCCTTTCAATATTAACACCCCCCTACTTTTTCTGCCCTGGAGGAAGCACTTTCATCACCGCTGAGGATTCCCTGCTTTATGAATTCTTCGCTGACAAAGCCAAGATCCAGCTGATCCAAGGTCTCCTTGGTAGGAATACCATCCTTGGTCCAACCTTTAAATTCATAGTAATCATCCAGAAGCTTCTGCTCAAACTCATGGTCCCTGACAGCCCAGTGGTCCTTAGGGGGCTTTTCATCTGCTCTCCTCATGCCCCGACGTACATTTAAAGCCCTCACCAGGTTGCGATTCCTTTGAAAAACTTTCCACAGTTTGTCTTTGTCAAATTCAATGCCGCTGGCAAGGGTAATGATTTGAGGTAAATTGTTAATATGATAAACAACACCTCCGCCAAATTGCCCCCGGAATGAAGATAAGAAGCCGCAAAGCCCTAGGGAGTCGTCAAGATAGTGCATCGCCTCGTTCCAATCCGTAATAGCACAGGATGCTTCATTGGATATTTCATTACGTTTTTCCCATTCCCGGAACCACCTTAAAAACTTCTCGTCTGGCACAACAACGCTCCATTTTTTAATAAATGCTTCTCTTTCTTCCAGATCAGGAATGGGATCCTGGGGGAAAGAGCCTTCAATTTGCGTTATGGCCATTTTTTCGCCCGTGGCAATCATAAGAAAATAGGGGGGATTAAGTTTGCCCAGCTTAATCGGTAATTGTTCAAACTTCTTGGTAGTATTGTGATCAAACGCTTCCGCCCCCCTACCAATCTGGCGGGCAGCCCAGTAAACGCCGTTGGCCAGCTTGTCGCCAATCCCCTCCCGCCGTACAATCTTCTCTAGCAGATAAAAAGCCCTCTCTCCTGAATCAGCGGGAAACCCGGGCAGGTCAGCGTCAGTCAAAATACCTGCCTCATAAAGTTCAATGGCAAAAGCAATAATTTGCGGCGTTGAGTACGAATCCACACCGTACTCCATAGCCAGGGGCAGGATTTCATACGAAAAGTCCAGTTCTTTAAACGTAGCCATGTGATAAGTATCTTTGCCGTAGCATTTATAGCCAAATCTTTTACCTTTGTAATTAATAATGTTAATACATTTTTTTGAACAGTTATAACAACCTTTTTGCCTGTCCATATTATCGTATTTCCAGCGTGTCCACCGTTCTTGCAGTTCCTCGTTCCAATAATTTTTTAACCTGGTGCGGGCATTGCCCCAGGCAAAATTATCATGATGAAAGCTGTCGTCCTCGTCTACAGCCATCCAGTCCCCCACGTCATCACTCTCGGCAATCTTTTTCCTTAACTTGATACAAACGTCGAAAAGTTCTGCCGGATGGGCAATGTTAATTTCTTTGGTGCCACGTACAGCTATGGCTTTTAACCTCTTATCCCCCATGACGGGGCCAGGGCCCCTTGCCGCGCTGGCAAAACCATGTTCTATACTTGCAGAGTAAACCCTGTTTTCCCCCGCCAGGCCAATTGCGGCAACTTGTGCGTTCGGCTCTCTCAACTCTTCTCTGATCAGCCGCGTCGTTTCATGTACACCTTTGCCCCGCAGGTGTGTGGCATCACGTATTTCTACTTTATCATTATTAATCCATAAATAAACAAGGTCAGGAGCTTTGCCGCTAATTACGATCCTGTCATAGCCGGCATGTTTCAATTCTGGGCCAAAAAACCCGCCCATCAGTGAATGGGCAAGAAAATTCGTCTGAGGGGAAAAGGTATTTACGGCCGTGCGATTTGCCCCGGGGACAGGTGTGCCATGCAAAAGACCGGCACTGAATATAAGCAAGTTTTCCGGGGAAAAGGGATCCACATAGGGAGGGACTCTGTCCCATAATATCTTTGCTGCAATGCCCTGCCCCCCCAAGTACAGTTCAGTCCATTTAGGGTCAGTCTCCACCCTTTCAATATTCCCTCGCGATAGGTCTACCTCCAGAGAATATCCCGCTTCTGCATATCTCATTTTTCAACACCTCTTCATCGTTATTACCATGAAAGCTTTTAAAATATAAACATATTTAAATCTCTTATCCATTAACAGGTAAACTGCTATCAACCAACCGTTTGTTTTAATATAACCACACTTAGCACTTAATGTCAATACACAACAATGATGGATTATGACAAACTTGCATTTAGCCGGGTAGGCCCCTTGATAAGGAAGGGGTCTACCCGGCCTTTTGCTTACTAACTTATGCTATCTTCTCTAACTTTACGGCACAAACTTTTAATTCAGGGGTTTTAGAGATGGGATCCAACTTATTATTGGTAAGCACATTGACGGGTGATTCGTGGAAGTGGAAAGTCATAAACATTACTCCCGGAGGGACAGCCTCCGTCACAGCTGCTTTTACTTCTACCTGTCCCCGTCTCGAGGAAACCCTAATCAAGTCCCCATCCTTAATGCCCAGCCTTTCAGCATCCGTTTTATTAACCTGGGCCAGCTCTTCTGGCCTATAGGTGCTAAGGGGCTTACTTTGCCGTGTCATGGAGCCAGTATGGTAATGGTAACGATTCCGTCCTGTAGTAAGCACCAAAGGATATTCCTGGTCAGGCTCTTCTGCCGGAGGTTGGTACTCGATGGGTTTAAAAAGACCTTTGCCACGGGAGAAAGTATCTTTATGCAAATAAGGTGTTCCTGCATGATCTGCGCTCGGGCACGGCCATTGCAGGCCGCCCTCTTGCTCCAGGCGTTCATAACTTATCCCTGCATAACTTGGGGTAAGCTGCGCGATCTCCTGGAAAATATCTGCTGGCCCTGCATACTGCCAGCCAAGACCAAGCTTATTAGCCAGATCTGTTATGATCACCCAGTCTGCCTTTGCAGCTCCAGGCGGATCTATGGCCTGTCGAACCATTTGCACGCGCCGCTCCGTATTGGTGAAAGTCCCACTCTTTTCAGCAAAAGCAGCAGCGGGAAGGACAACATCGGCCTTAGCCGCAGTTTCTGTAAGAAAAATATCTTGGACAACCAAAAAATCAAGCTTTTCCAGCGCTTCTTCCACATGGTTAATGTTAGCGTCACTGAGAAGGGGATTTTCTCCCATAACATAAAGCACTTTTATTTTCCCCTCCAGGATACTGTCAAACATTTCCGTGGTTGTTAAACCAGGAACTGGATTAAGCTTAACCCCCCAGGCTTCTTCAAATTTTGCACGGGCAGCTTCATTGTCAACTCCCTGGTAGCCAGTAAATACTCCGGGCAAAGCGCCCATATCACAAGCTCCCTGGACGTTGTTTTGTCCTCTTAAAGGGTTGACCCCGCTAGAAGGTTTCCCCAAATTGCCTGTAACCATAGCCAGGTTAGCAATGGCAGAAACGGCATTGGTGCCATCCGTATGCTGAGTTATCCCCATGGTATAATAAATACCTGCATTTTCTGCCCTAGCATAAAGCCTTGCTGCTTTGCGGATATCCGCGGCTGCCACCCCGGTAATCCCTTCGACATAATCCGGTGTATATTTCTTAACAACACTTGCCATTTCTTCATAGCCTTCGGTTCTTTCCCGGATAAATTGCTCATCTGCCAAGCCTTCTTCAATAATTACATTGATCATCCCGTTAAGCAATGCAGTGTTAGTGCCAGGGCGCAATTGCATAAAAACATCCGCCTCTTCTGCCAGTTCAATTTTTCGGGGATCGGCAACAATGAGAGAAGCACCTTTCTTTTTAGCCATTCTCATCCTATATGCCAAAACTGGATGCGTTTCTGTTGTATTAGAACCTATAACCAGCAACGCTTTTGCGTTTTCAATTTCACTGATGCTGTTGGTCATAGCGCCGCTGCCAAAAGATGTGGCCAGACTGGCCACCGTAGGAGCATGTCAGAGGCGGGCACAGTGATCGACATGATTGGAACCAAGGGAGCGGATGAGCTTTTGGAAGAGGTAGTTATCCTCATTTGTCGCCCGTGCCGAAGCCAATCCAGCCAGTTCCTCGCCCTTTGCCTGCTTCAGCCTGGCAGCTATAAGGCTAAGCGCTTCATCCCAGGTTGCCTCCACCAGTTCGCCGTTTTTCCTGATTAAAGGCGATGTCAGGCGCGCAGGGCTTTCCAAAAAATCAAAGCCAAAGTGTCCTTTAACGCAGGTCTGGCCACGATTAACAGGGCTGGTTACATCTCCCTCCACGTTTACCACTTTATTGTCCTTTACCTGGAGCTCCAGGCCGCAGCCAACCCCACAGTAGGGGCATATAGTTTTGATACGCTTCAGCTCCCAGGTGCGCCCTTTGCCTAGGCGCTGCTTAGGGGTTAAGGCGCCTACAGGGCAGATGTCTACGCACATGCCACAGAAAACACAGGACGATTCATTAAATACAGGCGGCTCTACATTGGCGCCAGGGTTTACCAGGCTAACCGCAGCAGCACCATTAATCTCATGGCAGGTACGTACACAAAGGCCACATTTCACACATTTATTCATATCACGTATAAAAAAGGGATTGGCATCATCAAGTTCATATTTTCTTTTATACCCGCTATAATCCATTTGAAAAACGCCGTACAGGTAACAGTAATCCTGTAAAAGGCAAGCGCCGCTCTTTTCGCAGGTAAGGCAGTCCAGGGGGTGACCAGCCCGCAAATTATTTAATACTTCCCTGCGGGCAGCATGAATCTGCTCTGAATCGGTATACACTACCATACCTTCTGCTACAGGGGTATTGCACGAAGCTAACAGCGTGCCGGTTTTGTCCACCTGAACAACACACATACCGCAAGTCCCCACCAGCGAAAGCCCCGGGGCAGAGCAAAAGGTAGGAATAAAATATCCTAATTTGTTGGCTGCCTGTAATATTGTTGTCTCCGGTTCAACTTCCACTTTTTTTCCATTAATCGTTAAAGAAACCATCTTTAATCCTCCTTAGCGGTGGAACATCTCCCGGCGCCGATTTTAATAAAGTTAATTAAATCTTAAGATGCCGGTTTAACATCAGGGTTGACAAGGAACATTTGAAATTTATTCGCTATCAGCTCCTGGAAAAGCTTATCATACTCCTCACTGGCATAAAATTTTTCATATTCTTCTATCTCATTAAAGCGAACCCTAATTTTTTCATTTTCTACCAACTTGATGTAGGGAATTAAGTTTGCAAAGGCCTGAAGTTTTAAATTTAACTCCGCTTCATCCATGCCTTCAGCTTTGCCAAGGGGGCCTAACTCCCTTATATGCTCCACAAATTCATCAATAACTTCGGCAAATAGGTTCCCTTCACCGGAAGACATAAATTCAATCCTTAACCTTTCAGGGTTCAGCCCAATAAAGCTCATAATTTTTTTAAAGAGATAGACCATATTAAGGGCATGGTAATTCCCGTGGGTAATATAGTTACATTCATTTAAACGGCAACCACCGATGAAGACCCCATCCACCCCATTGGAAAAAGCCTTAAGCACATGAGCCATATCTACCCTGCCCGTGCACATAACGCGGACAAGCCTGATATTAGTTGCATATTGTAGTCTGGACACGCCAGCCAGGTCTGCAGCGCCGTACCCTCACCACTGGCAAACAAAACCTATAACCCTGGGTCTGAATTTAAGTCCTGTACTCATGTGTTCCACCTCCTTTTTAAATAATGCAGCTTAAACAGCTACTTTAACCTGTTCCGGGACCTCGGCATCGATCTGGTGTAACAACTCTTCGTCTGTAAAATGTTTAAGCTGGATCGCCCCGGTCGGGCATTTGGTATTACAGAGACCGTCTCCCTTACAAAGGACAGGTATAACACGGGCCCTCTGG
>CALJJZ010000019.1 GCA_937973635.1 uncultured Bacillota bacterium
TGGGCGGGTTGTATATACCAAGCCCCAGACTGATTACCGCCTGTTTACTAAAACACCCCGCGGCTCTAAAGCTTGGAAAAAGGCTTTCGCCCGGCGTTCATCGGTGGAGCGCTCCATTAAGCGTATCCTGGTCGATTACAGGATTGAACAGGCACGGGCACGCTCGGTTAAGCAGTGGTTCCGGCTCGTAACCCTGGCTGCATTGAACCAGCACCTGGATGCGCAAATTGCTGCTACGGAATGCTCTTTGCTTGAGCGTCTGGGATTAAAACTAAGAACCGCCTGAGCGTAGGCTTTTTTTAAAGACTTTGCCTGTTAAGCCCGGACGTAGCCTTCCCACCGCTGGGCTTAGTTTCGTATACCTTTTTTCCGGCCAAACCTGTTGCCTTACCTCTAAACATTGCCATATGAAGTTGTCAAAGAGCAAGATAGCAACAATCTACCAAACATACTACTTATACCCTAATTTTTTTGCTGACTTTCCGAGAGACTACTCCATAATAAAACGCTCAAAGCTAAAATGTAGCGGAAACTGTTTAACCGTAACCAGATCGGCGGCGTAGAGACGCCAGTTTTTGCCCTCCTCTGCAGGGGTAAAATGTATCAACACAAAACTAAAAAGCATCTCCACCTCCTGCAATCCCTGTAATCCCCTTATCCCGGAAGCGCCGCTGCTTCCAGCATTAATTTCAACATAACCGTCCCCTTTTATAACCTGAGGCCTGTGTATATGGCCACCCACCAGTACATTGCCGTTGTTGCGTAGGAAACGGAAAACTGCCGGGTTATGGGCCGCAATGAGATGGACCCCTTCTGTATCTGCCACTAGATCATACAATTGCTTTGCCATATCATCAAGTGTTTCTAAATCAGAAACGACACTTGTGGTGTGGGACGAAGCAGGATCTGCCATAGCAGCAATACGCAAACCGTCTACTTCCACTATCCCTGCTTCTATAACATTTACGTTTGCTATGCGTTTCAAATGTTCAACCACTGCCGGCGATTCGTGGTTTCCAGGTACAAAAATATAAGGTATAGCAAGGGAGCGAATCGAATCTTCCAATATTTTAAGCTCCAAAGTCGTGCCAAAATCAACCATGTCCCCTGTGTCCAGGATTATATCTACATTATATATATCAATCAAACGCCGTATTAAATTAAAAGCTGCAGGGTTATTGTGAATATCTGAAACGTGTAGTATAGATAAAGTATCTTTTTTTATGCCGCCTGACTGATCGGCGCTTTCAATTTCTTGCTGCAACATAGAAACGCTACCAACCACAGCACCAAATTGTAACCCCAAATCATGAATAAGTTTGGGACCATCTTCTATAATTCCCAGGATGAGAGGAGCCGCCTCCAGCATCCCTTCATACTTTACGTTGTTGAAGTGATCTATATCATAGGTACAAACCACGCCCAAAAATAATAACACCAGAACAAGCAAGTTTGTCAGCCCCAAATTCAGGGACTCTCTCAAGTTAATATGTTGCCGTCTCCACAAAAGAGCACTGCCTGCACCCAGCCAAAAGGAGAGAAACAATAAAAAAAACAGATATCTGAATAAGTGCGTGCGAAGAGCCGGCATAAACAAATCAGGCAAGTCGGCGGCAGAGGAAATAGCATTAAAAGATTCCAATGCATTAAGATGGATGTTTTTTAGGATTAAGTGAAGCTCAAGGGGAAAAACATGAGTAGACGCAGAGACACGGCCCAGTGGAGGGAAATGGAGTACTGTTTTTCCTCCTTCTTTAAAGTTAAATTTTACAGAGGTTTCAAGCTCAAAAGCCCCGGCCTGAAAAGCATAAGGTCCGATTATCTGTATAACCAAGAACATAAGCATAATCGCTGTAACATATTTAAAAAACTTAATTAAAGTGACAGTATTTAGATTAAACAGCGTTTTTCTTTTCCTTTCCCAACAGCTCGCGCAGGCAATTTCCGCTGATTCTCTCTTTTTCCAACAGGTGATAGGCAATATTCTGAATTGCTGGCAGATAATTCCTAATTAAACTCCGTACTTTTTCTTCCTGGGAACTGATAATCTCTTTAATATATTCATGTAACGCACCATCGGGCAAATCTCTCGGGCTCACCACACCTATAGAAGAGAGTCCTGAAGTTATAATCTTCCTGGCAAGCTCTACGGCCTGTTCAAAATCCATAGTCGCGCCGGTGCTGCGGCTGCCCAGCACCACCTCCTCGCTGATAGCGCCCCCCAATAAAACAGCAATCTGACCTTCCAGATGTTCTTTCGTATAAAGGTAACTGTCTTTTTCCGGGATCTGCCGTATATATCCTAATGCTTTACCACGCGGCACGATTGTAATGGTAGAAATCGATGAAGGTCTGATGTACTCGCTGACTACAGCATGGCCTGTTTCATGTATGGCAATGCGCAGGCATTCTTCTTTATCCGGTTTTCGATCAAGCTTTTCTCCCATCATTACTTTATCTATGGCTTCTTTCAAATGTTTTGTCCCCAGCTGTCTTGCTTTTTCACGAAAAGCCAAAATCGCTGCTTCATTGGTCAGGGATTCCAATTGGGCTCCGGAAAAACCAAATGTTTCTATGGCAATCTTTTCCAGGTCCACGTCGGCAGCCAGCGGTTTGTTGCGGGCATGTATCTTTAATATTTGCAATCGACCCTCTCGATCAGGAAGTTCAACCTGGACAATACGGTCGAAGCGTCCAGGCCTGAGCAAAGCCTTGTCCAAAAGATCGTGTCTGTTTGTAGCCCCTATCACCAGGATAGCTACTTCATCATCAAGGCTGAGTCCGTCCATCTCTACAAGAAGCTGATTCAGGGTTTGATCATACTCCAAGTGTGAGTTATGACTTCCCCTTTTTACTCCTAAAATCTCAATCTCATCTATAAATATAATGGCACTTTTCTTTTTATTATTTTTTGCCAGAGCACGGGCCTGCATAAAAAGCTGCCGGACACGTTGTGCCCCCACACCGGCATACATTTCAATAAATTCACTGCCTGCCGCAGGAATAAATTCTGAATTTGTATAGGTGGCAGCTGCCCTGGCCAATAGTGTTTTCCCCGTACCGGGCGGGCCAACCAGCAATATACCTTTTAATGGACGGATACCCATTGCTTTGATCATGCCCGGATCTTTTAAGAAATCCAGGGCTTCCTGTAGTTCGCGCTTGGCTACTTTCTGACCGCCTATATCCTGAAAGCAAATCAGACCCTTTTTGCTGCTGTTTCCACCCTTGACAGGATTAAATTTCTTCAGGCCGCCTTTTAAGTCCATCATCTTGAACACCAGTAAGACCAGAATTAAAAGAAAGAGCAGAGGATAAATATTCAAACCCAGGAGAAGTAAGCCGGCAATGATGCCAAGCACTCCCCCGATTCCTATTTCCTTAAGCATATGACACCTCCCCCAAAAAACGCATCAGACAAACTCTTTTTATTCCCCTTACACTTTCATCTAATGGGAATAATCTCGTAAAGATAAGCATCCTGAGCAACCATTTTAAGATAAATCCTTTCCTGGTCTACAAAAAGAGAATAGTCAAGCCCCTTTTCTCCGCTCAGCAAGGAACTTACCTCCGCGTTCATTTCCATATAATTTCCGTTTCTTTCCCCTTCCAGGATAGCAAAATGTATGGTTTCATAGAGGGAATTTAAGTAATCATTTCTCTGATCCAGAATTATAATCTGGCTCTTATCTGCCTGATGACGTGCATGCAAGACATCTTCTATGTCCTGGTAAGCCAAGGCCAGGTGGGGTACCTCACGGAGCTTAATCGCTATTTTCTTTTCTTTGCCTTCCTCTATCCGGACATCTTCCACAATACCAAGGGACAATAAATCTTCACGTAATGGTTCCGTTACAAAGTTTTTTTGTCTCCAAAAATTTACTCCGTATATCAGTGAAACAGTAAAGATAAAAGTAATCATTACCACAGGCCATTTTAAAGTAAATTTCATTGTTTGACAGCCCCAACACCAATAATAGTTAACATAATTAGTTTACATAAACATTATAACAAAGGGACTGGGCGCAAACAAGCAAAAAAAAAAGAAAAAATAAACAAAAAAACCATAAAAATGGTTCTTTATGGAGACATCTTTTTAGACACAATCCCCCGGAATAATTTAAGCAAACTTTTCACCTAACTTTTTCAGCCAAAAGGTCGTGGGCACCGCACCCGATAATCCTGACCTGAACAAAATCCCCCACCTTATCTTGATTTTTGCCTTTCCCCCTTACAAATACCTTGCCATCAACTTCCGGGGCCTGACTGAAAAGGCGGCCGATCAATTTATCTGTCTTTTTATTTACTTTTCGAATATCGTCGAGCAAGACTAGACAACTTTTCCCCAGCAGCCGACGATTAAAATCCCTGGAAATAAGGGCTTGCTGCCCCATTACCCGGTCAAGCCTTCCCCGGGCAACTTCCGGGGATACAGGCTGCCCCAGCTTATAAGCAGGGGTGCCCCGTTCCCTGGAATAAATAAAAGTGCCAAGACGCTCAAAAGGATGCTCCTGCAGAAAGTCCAGTAATTCATCGAATTCTTTTTCTCCCTCCAGAGGATAGCCCACCATAACAGTGGTACGTAGGACAACGTCGGGGATTAATTGCCTGATCTTCCAGTACAGGGCAGCCAGCTGCTTTTTTGTTACGCCGCGCCCCATATCCTGTAAAATTTTATCGCTCACATGTTGAAAAGGTAAATCAATATATTTGCAAATTCGCGGCTCTGCAGCAATAATATTGAGTATTTGCTCATCCAGATTAAGGGGGTGGGTATACATAATGCGGAGCCATTCCAGGCCATTTAATTTCACAAGCCTTTGCAGTAATGGGCTCAACATTTTTTTCCCATAAAGGTCCAGGCCATAAGCAGTTGTATCCTGTGCTACGAGAACAATCTCTTTGGCCCCTAAATCCAGGAGAACACGGGCTTCAGCCTCAATTTCTTCCATCGTTCTGCTGCGCAGGGGGCCCCGCAAAGCAGGAATCAGGCAATATGCACAACGGTTGTTGCAACCGTCGGAAATTTTTAGATACACACTGTGCGGAGAAGAGAGAAGAAGACGCTTTTCTCCAGCTTTATGGAAAGCTGGAGAATGTTCCGGCAGGTTCTTTTTGAATGTACGCTTAATAAAATCTTCCAACGAGCCGTATTCCTTGGGAGAAAGGGCCAGGTCAACCTGCGGTAACAGTGCTCTTATCTTGCCTGCATGATAATAACGGGCAAGACACCCTAAAACAATAATTTTGGGCAGACTCCCGTGCCTTTTCTTCTTTTTGGCAGCTATACGAGAAATTCCCTGCCATGATTCGTGGCGTGCATCTTTTAAAAAGGCACATGTATTAATAATTATGAGGCTGGCTTCTTCCTGTTTTTCTGTAGGAACAAGGCCCAGATGAAAAAGGGTCCCAGCTATTTTCTCTGTATCAACCTTATTTTTGGCACAACCATAAGATAATAAATAAAATTTTTGGGGATCCATTGTTATATCCTGTTTTAACATTATTCTTTTCTTATAGTAAGATTATAGGGATTGTTAATTCCAGCTAAGCTTATTGTGTTTCCGTTAACGCTCACCGATGCCACAGGAGGGTTGCCTAAACGGATTTTGGTTTCCTTACCGCCTGTAATAACACGCCGATCGCCTCTCCTATAAGTCCGCTGTTCCATTAAATTTCCATCCTGTTCAATACTAATCCAGCAATCCCCCGTAAAGCTTAGTTCAATGTTTTTACTTGTAACACCACTGATGACATAAATACCTCCCCTGCTGTCGCCTTCAAGGAGTATTAAATTTGGGAGTACCGGTTCAGGTTCCGGGTCCGGGGGCAATATTATCTCTTCCTCTACAGGTTGGAGATCTTTATCTCCCTCTGGAAGAAATTCACCAGGATAAGTTATCGTCCGGTTATTTTGTAAAGCCTGTTCATACCGATACCAGAGGCTTCCTCCCACAACCACACTAAGAACAGCAATCCAAATAAGCACAACCACGGGGAATGGTTTTTTTGCTTTCTTTATAAAAGTTTTTTTCTTCTCCACAAACTCTTTATTTTTTTTCACTAACTTGGACTTATCTCCTTTGACCGGGTCACTTCTTTCCAGGATACGATCGTAAAGAGCAAATAACTCCCGCGAATCAATGCCAACTGCTTCGGCATAATTACGTAATGCCCCTTTAAAGTATACTTTCCCGGCAAAACCAGAAAAATCCCCTTCCTCCAGGGCACTGAGCAAGCGTACGGATATCTTTGTTTCTTTGCTAATTTCTTCCAGGCTTATCCCTTTTTCTTCTCGCGCTTCCCTCAACAACTCGCCAATTTCTTTCATTTCTATACCCCCTACTTTACGGGCAAATCGAAACGCTACACTAGAGCGATATTTTATTTAAAGTTCCCTGTCTCCAAAAAGAATAGCCTTTGCTTGTTCTCTGCCAATTAATACCTGCCTCGGTTTACTGCCCTCATATTTGCCGATAATACCAAGTCTTTCCAGGTCGTCTACAATACGGGCTGCCCTTGTATAACCCATCCGGAAACGTCGTTGGATCAAAGAAATAGAGGCATAACCGGCCTGCATGATCAAGTCCACTACATCCGGCAACAGCTCGTCCCGCTCCACCGGAGGAAGTTCCTCTACCTCTTCTCCATTAAAAAAAGATTGCTGGTAAAGGGGACTGCCCTGTTGTTTGATAAATTCTACAACCTTAAATATATCAGATTCACTTAAAAAAGCACCCTGGACACGAACCGGTTTATGAATACCCAGCGGATGGTAAAGCATATCACCACGACCCAACAGCTTCTCTGCCCCCCCTACATCCAGGATTGTACGGGAATCGGTTTGTGATGAAACGGCAAAAGCAATGCGGGAAGTAATATTGGCTTTTATCAGGCCTGTAATAACATCTACAGATGGCCGTTGTGTAGCAATAACAAGGTGAATCCCTGCAGCCCTGGACATCTGGGATAAACGCACAATACTATCTTCTACCTCAGATGGCGCTACCATCATTAAATCTGACAATTCATCTATGACAACAACAATATAAGGAAGCAAGTTTGGCTGTAATACTTCATTATAGCGGCCAATATCACGCACACCTTGTCGGGCAAATAAATCATAGCGCCGTTCCATCTCCTTGACCATACCGCGCAGCGAGATAGCCGCTTTTTTGGCATCGGTAACAACGGGAGAGATAAGATGGGGAATACCATTATAATTATTTAATTCCACCATTTTGGGATCAATAAGCAAAAATTTTACTTTCCATGGTTCTGCCTTAAACAAAATGCTGCAAATTAAGGTGTTAATGCAAACACTTTTTCCTGAACCAGTTGCTCCCGCAATCAAAAGATGTGGCATCCTAAGCAGATCAGCAAAGACAGGAGCTCCCGCAATATCTTTACCCAGGCCTATTAGTAGAGGAGATGACGATTCTTGAAAAAAGCTATCCTCCAATACTTCCCTCAGGTATACAAGGGAAACGATTTTATTCGGAACTTCAATACCTACGGCAGCCTTTCCCGGGATAGGCGCTTCAATACGTACATGGGGGGCGGCCATACTGAGGGCCAGATCGTCGCTCAGGCTTAAAATGCGGCTTACTTTAACCCCGGTTTCCGGTTGAATTTCATATCGGGTTACTGCCGGTCCTGCCTGAATTTCTTTGATTTTCACTTTTACACCAAAGCTGTCAAAGGTATTTTCAAGCGCCCGTGCTTGTTCCTGAATTACTTTTTGCTGTTGAAAATCACGCAGTTTATTAACTCGCGTAAGCAAAGTTAGAGGAGGTAGCCTGTAATCTTCTGGAGTTGCGTTAATTCCAAATACCCCATTTAACCCCTGTTCGCTTTCCTCTTCGGAGGGAGAAATATCATTGATTACAGGGCCAGCTGTTACCGGATATGGCCCTGTTACATCTATTTTATTTTCCTTAATCTCTCTATCTGTTTCCTCTTTTTGGGCCAACAGCTCCCTACTACCGATAACTGCTTCCATGTTACGCTCCGGCGGCTCATCTCGGGGAAGATCTTCATACTGGCGTACCGGATATTCAGACAGTGTTTTTTTCTCCTCCAACTCCTGCATTTCCCTGTTAACCAAAATATTCCAAAGAGCATGGGCTCTATGCAAACAATAAGTCCACGGTTTTGAAACCAGGTTAACAATTTCCAGGATGGAGCAATTAGTCAGCAAAAGTAGCGCCACAATTCCAAATGTACCAATAACAATATAACTACCTAAATCCCGAAAAAAGAAGAAAAGAAGAGCAGCCAAAAAGGCTCCCAATATTCCTCCACCCTGTTGCTGCATCCCCAAGGCCAACATTGACCTATACAACTCTCTTCCGCCGACGTCTCCAAGTTCCTGCAGGGTCAAGCGGAGGTGGAGCGATATTACCAGGATAACGAATACTATAGAAATGCCCATAAGCCGGTACCTAAAGTTTTCTACCCTATCTGACCATAAAAACCCGAAAGCCACGAAAGCAAAGTAGAAAGGAATAGCCAGGGCAGCTTCTCCGCAAAGAAAGCGAAATGCTTTATTTAAGATATAACCTGCCCAGCCTGTTTGGGCTGTAAATTGTATGCCTGCAAAAATAAAAATGGCGGCAGCAAGGAAAAAAACGGCATTAATTTGATTTTTTAAATAATTTACAGCTTTGGTATTCCTCTTGCCGTCATGCTTATTGTTATTTTGTATTTTCCTGGCAGCCATTATTTTTTCTCCACTCTGAGTTTAAGGATGCTAAACTTTAATAAATAAGATATACATAACTGTAATTAAGCCGGCAAACCAACAATAATAAGAAAAGTAGTAAAACCTTCCCACAGCCAACAATCTGATAAAAATACGGATAGCAAAAACACCGGAAAGGAAAGCAACCACAGCAGCAATAATATATATCCTAACTTCTTCAGGCAAGACCCCCGTATTTAACCAATCCAGCAGTTCAAGCAGTGTTGCCCCTGCTATGGCAGGAATAGAAAGCAAAAAGGAGAACCTTACCGCTGTTTCCCTATTCAAGCCTCGCATTAATGCCCCCAGAATTGTGGAACCGGAACGTGATATACCCGGGATAATTGCCAGAGACTGGAAAATGCCAGTAACAAGGGCATCGCGCCAATTTATTTCCTCAAGAGAGCGCTCCCCTTTTAGTTTTTCCAGCTTTCCTACAACAAAGACAATACAACCGGTCAGCATAAGCATAAAACCTACAACCAAGGGTTTTTCAAAAATACCCTTTAAAAAAGAAGATAAAGTAAGAGCCACCAGGCCGGCAGGAATACTACCTAGAAGTAAAAGAAAAAATAGTTTTTGTTGCTGAGGATTCCTTGTGATACCGGCAAACAAACGGTATATGTCCCCCCAAAATACCCATATCACAGAGAAAAGGGTGCCTGCATGCACTAAGACTTCAAAAGTCACCCCCGGCATTTTTACACCCAGAAAATATTGTGCCAGGACAAGATGCCCGGAACTGCTTACCGGCAAAAATTCAGTCAGCCCCTGCAATAAACCCAATAAAACAGCCTCAACCAAATTCAAATTGCCCCTCTCCTTTATCTTAAATTTTCTTGATCCAGAGGCAATTATCCTGCCCATGACCCTATTTTTCTGGCAAAATTTTATTTCTGTAATAAATTACATAATAGTCTATTAATGGTAACATAATTACAGCACCCAGTATGTTATAGAACAGATGAGCATTGGCCACTTGCCTTCCTATATCAGCCGCTGTATACTCTACAAACCAGATAAAATATGGCCAGAGGGGTAATATCAAAAAAATAGAAATAAAATTAAAAGCTACATGGCCCCATGCAAGCTGCTTCGCCGGCAAGATGGTGCCCACTGTCGCGAGAAGCGAAGTTACACATGTACCGAGGTCGGCACCAAGGACAACAGCAAGGGCCTGGGGTAAAGTTAGAATCCCTTCCCGTGCCAATAACACTACTATTCCTACAGTTACACTGCTACTTTGCAGAATCCCAGCCAAGAATATCCCTGTAAGCAAGCCCTGCCACGGTGCTCCCCTGCTAAATAGGAGAACCTTTTGAAAAAAGGGGGCCATGGTCAGGCCGCCCAAAATCCAGATAAGCATTTCTATGCCTGCCAGTACCAGGCCAATCCCTAAAAGAACTTTTCCCCCCATATCTCTTTTTACCACCAGCCCCATAAAAAAAAGGATTGATCCCGTAATAGCCAGGGGTAAAAGCAGCATACGCAGCTCCAGGGTAAACAATTGAGAAGTTAGCGTGGTTCCTACATTCGCCCCGATCATAATGCTTAATCCCTGGTACAGGGTCAAAAAACTACCATTAATAAAGGCAATAGTTATGACACTGACGGCGCTACTGCTCTGCAAAAAAAAAGTTGAAGCTACCCCCAAGGAAAAACCTTTTAATTTGGTGTTGGCCATATCCCTGAGCAGCCGGTTAAAAAGCCCCCCGCTTATACGTTGCAAGCTTAAGCTAAGCAACCTGATCCCGCCCAATAAAAGTAAAACAGCACAAACCAGCCTCAGCAGAGAAGACATGCTCCAGTTTCCCCGTTTTAAAAATATTGTTGTTTTAAAAATAGATACCCAAAATTAAGGGCAAATAGAACAACATATCTTGGGGAAAATAAGTCATACGGCAGCAAATATGTTATCTATGGAAGCAAAAAAGGAGGAGCGGACCCGGGTGTTATACCATAACAATGTTCCCAGCCCCACAACTATGGAATCTGCAAACTCAGGAGAAGCTGTCCACGAAAAAACACTAACAGAACTGGGGCAACTATCAATACCCAGCGCAAACGATCATAACATTTTTACCTTAACAATTATCGGGCAAATTGAAGGGCACATGGTTCTACCCCCTCAAAACAAAACGACCAAATATGAGCATGTTATTCCCCAATTAGTAGCAGTAGAACAAAACGACCAGGTTGAAGGAGCCCTGATCATTTTAAATACAGTGGGGGGCGATGTAGAAGCCGGCCTTGCCATCGCCGAAATGGTAAATACTCTCTCCAAGCCAACCGTTTCCCTTGTATTGGGAGGCGGCCATTCCATCGGCGTCCCGGTTGCTGTGGCTGCAAATTATTCCATAATTACGGAAACAGCTACTATGACTATTCACCCCATCCGTTTGACAGGACAGGTTGTAGGCATTTTCCAGTTTTTTGAGTACCTTGACAAAATGCAAGATCGGGTCATCGAATTTGTTACAAGGCATTCTCGCATTACCAAAGAGAAGTATAGAGAGTTAATGTTTAATTCCAGCCAGCTTGGGAGAGATATTGGCACCGTTTTAATCGGCCCGGAGGCGGTTGAGCTCGGGTTGATCGATGCAGTGGGCGGCCTTAACCATGCCGTGAATAAACTTCAGGGGCTGATAGATGAACGCAAAGCAGACAAACAATCATCCTATTCCTGATTAGTCTGTCCCGTGTACTTATCTTGAACAAGGAGGTAAGCGTCATATTACTTTATACACCTATCTCTCTCGAGGATGTACTGAAAGAACGGGAGACAGAAAAAATTATACTGCTACAGGTGCCGTACGCAAGAGGGATAATTGAGGTGCAGATGACCTCTGCCTTAACTGGCAGGATAGTTCGCCTGTACACAAATACGCTTGAGGACTACCTCCATCCCCATTTGCAACCGGGAATAGAAATACAATTGAAATGGGGAAGGAAATAAAACAAAAATTTAAAAAGGGGCAGCTCCATAAAGCGCCCCTTTATCCTTTTAAGCTAATCAATTTCCATAATAATGGGCAAAATCATAGGTTTTCTACCCGTTTTTTCCCATAAAAATTTGTTCATCGCTTCTTTAATCCCGTTTTTTATCGTAGCCCAGTCACTGACCTTCTTCGACATCATCCCGTCCAGCACTCTAATTAGATTTTCCCTTGCTTCATCCATGAGCAACTCCGATTCTTTTACGTAAACAAAACCGCGAGAAACGATATCCGGACCACTTACAATACGCCGTTCATTGTTGTCAATAGCAATAACAACGATAAAAATGCCGTCTTTGGATAAAATTTGACGGTCACGCAGGACTACGCTGCCCACATCGCCTACCCCAAGCCCATCTACATATACACCGTTCGCAGAAACGTTACTGACGACCCGGCCATGTTCCCTGGAAAACTCCATTACAGTACCGTTTTCCACTACAAAGATATTTTCCTTTTTAATCCCCATTTTTGCCGCCAAATCTGCGTGATGGATAAGATGTCTGTACTCACCATGAGCAGGAATTAAATAACGGGGGCGCAGCAAACTCAGCATCATTTTCAACTCTTCCTGGCTCGCGTGGCCAGAGACATGCACTCCGGAAATCGTCTCGTAAATTACCTTGGCCCCTCGCCGAAAAAGATTGTTAATGGTACGAGCCACTAGTTTTTCATTGCCAGGAACAGGGGTAGCAGCAATAACGACGGTGTCACCCGGATATATCTCTAGTTTACGGTGATTAGCGTTAGCCAGCCTGGCCAGCGCAGAAAGGGGTTCCCCCTGGGAGCCGGTAGTGAGGATAACCATTTTTTCTTTGGCATAATACTTAACATCGTCCAGCTCAACAATCGTCTCCGGCGGTATATGCAGGTAACCAAGCTCATGGGCAATTTCCACCACATTTACCATACTGCGCCCATCTACGGCAACCCTTCTTCCCGATAAAACTGCAGCGTTGATGATTTGCTGTATACGGTGCACATTTGAAGCAAAGGTTACAATAATAATACGATCCGTGGCAGCTTTAAAAATATGATTAAGCGTTTCCCCAACTTCCATTTCAGAACGGGTATAGCCGGGACGTTCAGCATTAGTACTATCTGAAATTGCTACCAGGACCCCCTCACGACCTATCTCTGCAAGGGCCTGAAAATCAGTTATTCTTCCCTGGACCGGAGTATGATCAAATTTAAAATCACTGGTATAAACAAGATTACCTACCGGCGTCCTGATAATCAGGCCTACCGAGTCAGGGATGCTGTGGTTGGTGTTAAAAAAACTGATCTTAAAAGGACCTTTATGAATAGTATCCCTTGAGTTAATTTCATGCAGGGATGTCCCGGTAAGCAGACCGTGTTCCTCCAGCTTTATTTTCAAAAGGCCAAGGGTAAGCTTGGTCCCATAAATGGGAACATTGATCTGGGGGAGAATATAAGGAAGTCCCCCAATATGGTCTTCATGGCCATGTGTCAGAAAAATTGCCCTGATTTTTTCTTTATGCTCCAGCAGGTAACTTATATCAGGAATAACCAGATCCACGCCCAGCATCTCTTCTTCAGGAAACATCAGCCCGGCATCCAGAATAACAATATCTTCGCCATATTGGACCACAAACATATTTTTACCGATTTCCCCAACCCCCCCAAGAGGGACAACCAACAACCTGTCACGGTCAATCCTTCCTTTTACCCTGTAACGCAAAAAAAAATGACACCTCTCTTTGTGTATACTTTTCCGTTTCCTTCCCTCTATCCATAATTATAATCCAATAATCACTTCAGAGCAATCATAGCGGCTATCAGGTACACTCTGTTGTGAGTCGTCCCAATACCCGCCTTTATTCCAAGGTTTAATAAAAATAGCAAACTTTATATCTTTAAATAACCATACTTTTCCATTAATGTAGCCAATTTTTGGGACATCTCCGGTGGCATGGGAGTAAGGGGCAAGCGGAGTTTTCCGCTGTCCAGTCCCAAAAGGCGCATGGCCTCTTTTACCGGGATCGGGTTTGTGGTCATAAAGAGAGCATTAAATAAAGGAGCCAAATATTGGTGTATGGTAACGGCTTTATGCACGTCTCCGCTCAAAAAAGCATCGATCATCTCTTTAATCTTTTTACCTGCAAGATGGGAAGCAATGCTCACCACCCCTACACCACCAACACTTAAAACAGGCATAGTCATGATATCATCGCCACTGTAAAGATAAAAACCCGCCGGCGCATTGCTGCAGATCTGCGTAATCTGTTCAACATTACCACTTGCTTCTTTGACAGCCACAATGTTATCAATGGCCGCAAGTCTCAGGCAAGTGTCCGCCGACATGTTCACACCCGTCCTTCCAGGTACGTTATACAACATTATCGGGAGGGAGACAGCTTCAGCCACGCTCTTAAAATGCTCGTACAAACCTTCCTGAGAAGGTTTGTTGTAATAAGGCGTAACCAGCATAAGTCCATCTACACCCGTTTCTTCAGCCAGGCGACTTAATTCTATAGTTTCACGTGTCGTATTGCTTCCGGTACCTGCAACCACTTTCATCTTGCTTGCGGCGGCATCTACAGCAGTACGGAAAAGACGGAGCTTTTCCTCCACAGTGAGGGAGGGAGATTCGCCTGTAGTGCCTGATACAACTACTGCTTCAGAGGCATGATCAAAGAGATACTGGATTAATGAAGAGACTTTATCATAATCTACCTTAAGATTGCCGTCAAACGGCGTGATCATGGCTGTAACCAGAGAACCAAAAGGGCTCTTCAAAACCAAAACCTCCTTTTAAAGATGACTTGATTATAACAAAAGGCGGAAAAAAATTAAATATTAAAACCTAATCTTGTACATAACCAAGCAAAAGGGGCTGGATTTGTCTGCCCTGCAGCGCCTCAACGGCAGCAGGCAAAATTAAATCCATGTTTGCTACCAGAGAATTTGGTTTTTCCAGCGGGTCATCCTGACCAAAGGGGACAAGATAAATATGCCTCGTTGCCAGCAATACACCAATATTTTTGGCATTGATTCCCAGACCATCATTTGTGGCAATTGCCAATAAAACAGGACGCTGGTTACGTAAATGGGCTTTTGCAGCCATTAGAACCGGTGTATCCGTAATGCCGTTTGCCAGTTTAGCAAGTGTATTCCCTGTGCAGGGCGCAATGATCAATAGCTCAAAAAGCTTCTTTGGTCCCACAGGCTCAGCACCTACTATACTGCATATAGGCTCTTTACCTGTTAGTTTTTGCAGTTTTTCTATGACCTTCCTGGCTTCACCAAAACGGGTATTATCATTCTTAACAGAGGGGGAAACCACCGGGACAACCTCTGCCCCGGATGAGATTAAAAGATGGATTTGTTTAAATACCGTGGCCATGGTACAGTGAGAACCGGTAAGAGCAAATCCAATTCTAACCTGTTGTAGCACCACCACTCTTCCCTCCTTTCAAAGCATTAATAATCAACCTGGGATAAACCTGACACAAGATCTGTCCTGCAGTTTTTGGCGCTACCTTTCCCGGAAGCCCCGGGAGATTTACTGCCTTAATGCTCAGCCGCTCTGCTGCAGCATGGTTAACACCTCCCGGATAAGAAGCCAGGTCGATTATTAACGCTTCCTTTTGTACATTAGAGAGGACTTCTTCACTAATGATAACAGCAGGAATAGTGTTAAAAATGATATGGTACTTATGTACCCACGGGACAAGTTCACCAAGTGGCAGAGGATTCATTCTGGATGCTATAACCCAGGCTAGAACACTGCTCTTCCGAACAGACACTGTAACATTTGCTCCAAGGCCTTTCAGGGCTTCTGCCAACACCCGACCGCAGCGTCCGTAACCTAAAACAAGGCAATTACTGTTATTAATAGTAAACTCTGTGTTTTGCATGGCAAACTGAATGGCACCCTCTGCCGTGGGAATAGCATTGAGAATAGATATTTCATCCATCTCCCTTGTTTCACATACAATAATTCCTTTTTGCTCAAATGTTTTTTTTATTACCGGATTTACGTAGCCGGCAATAAAAAGGGTCCCTGCTTTAACACCCTCCCGGAAAACTGTGTCATATACACAAACTTTCTCCTTAAAAAGCGGTGTATAAATAAGTCCATCCTCTTCAATGCCATTAAGCGGAGTAATAATTACATGGGTACGGGAAATTTCTAAAGAAAGATCCCAAATGATATCCTGTATGCTGAAAGGTGCTTTTCGGTCAAACCCGTATAATAAAACCCGCGCACCCATCTCCTTCAAGCAAAAATATAATTCAAGCTCTCTGCGGTCACCACCAATTATTAGAATATTCAGTCCTTTAAGGCTGAGCTCCAAATCTAATCAACCCCTATCTTGTACGCTAATTTTAATTTTCTATATCATCATCTTATGAACCTATCCTTCTCGGTGTGCGCATAAAAATAAAAACGCACCTTTATGATTAAAGGCGCGCTTTGTTTTTGTTTTGCCAGGTATTATTTAATGGCTTTCTACGTCTTCTGCTCCGTACCTTTTCAGCAGTGCTTCCACTTTGGCTGCATCATTATCTTTAACCTTCAAAGTAACAAGAATATCTCCGCCCTTGACCCTGCTTTCAAAATAACGTCCCCTTTCTTCCGGAATACCGTAGTCCACAAGGCCTCCTACAAGGCCCCCCCCGACCACCCCGGTAAGAAAAGCAGCCAGCGGACCTGCCGCCACAATCGGTCCCACACCCGGTATCAACAGCGCCCCTGCTCCAGCCAATATACCGGCAATACCGCCAAGAGCGCCACCGCTGATTACACCTTCGCTGAGATCCTGCCTTTCCATGGTAAAGCTGTCTCTTTTTTCCTCTGCTCTGCCTTCGACCTGTCTATCCTTGGCAATCATTGATATTTCCCTGTCATCGAATCCCTGGGACTTTAAGGCGTTAATTGCTTCTTTTGCCCTGTTTTCTTCCCTAAATACGCCTATTACCGTTTTTGACATAATTTATACCTCCTGGAATGTTTATTGTTAATGTTACGCGTTTTTATTATTTCCTGCACATATTCTTCTATACATTCCAGGAATTCCAGGGACCAATCAACAGCTAACAATCGATCGTTAATCTCTGCCTGTATGACCAAAGCCTCCTTCTCCTCTGGCAGTTTCCGGCAACCTGTCTGTTTCCTTTAAATCTGCTCGTATGACAGCTTGAATCACAAGTTGGGCGATCCTTTCACCCCTTTTGAGCAGAAACGCTTCTTTTCCAAAGTTAATGAGGATTACTTTAATCTCGCCCCGGTAATCAGCATCAATAGTGCCCGGAGCATTGAGAGTTGTAATACCATGATTGAGGGCTAGTCCACTGCGGGGCCTCACCTGCCCTTCATAGCCGGACGGTATGGCTACGGCTATCCCTGTAGGTACAAGGCTGTAGTCTCCGGCCTGAAGCAACAGGTCCTCCGTAATTGCGGCACAAAGATCCATCCCTGCTGCATGTTCACTCATATAGGTTGGCAGAGGCAAATCCAGCGCATGGGGCATTTTTTTCACTAAAACCTTTATCCTTGTACTCATTTTATTTTATCTTTACCTGCCCTTCCCATAAGCGCAACCTTTTTCTAAGTTTATGCCTGTCCTTTCACCCTGTCAAGGATTTATACTGCTTTTATTTTCCGCTGCCTCTGGCACACTCCATATTTCAAAATAAACGCGATACCCGACAGCCCCTCCTTTGATAAGTATATAGTTATTTGTACTATTGCGAAATTTAAAATCCAAATGTTCGGAAACAGTGGCGTCCCTGCCGCTGGCCACATAACCTACAGGACGGCTGTGAGGGAAACGTTCGACTATTTCCAGCCCTGCAAACAAAGCGGCATTATAGAGCGTTGAGGAAACCTGGCAAACACCACCTCCATAACCCGGGATTATTGTATTACCAACCAAAATGGGAGCCAGCTGGTAGCCCCTGCCCGGCTTATTATGTCCTGTAACACTGTTAAAAGAAAATACTTCCCCGGGAGCAAGAAGGTAATTATTGATATATGCTGCAGCCACACTGATATTTTTTGCTCTTCCTCCGTTACCGTACCATGTAGCAAAAGAACTTTTCCGTTCCGTAATATTTCTATAAACATCTATAGTAATTTCCGGATCTAATGGGATAACCACCGGCTTATAAACAGTATGGGGTTCTCCATTCATAATCATCTTTACTGTGGCTTTAATATCAATCTTCCTCCCATAAACCTCTTTAACCAGCTGCCCGGTAAGGGGGTCAAGGTAAGCATTACGTGGCCTTTGTAAAAATAGCATGTTTTCCTTTTCCACAATTGCATATACTTCTCCATAAAGTTTTTTTTCCATGGGTATATCCCCCAAGTAGACACCTTCTGGAACACCATACTGTAATCTGTTATAAGTGTCCAAGATATTTAAAGCAAAGGTACCCAAAATAAAAATTGCAGCAAACAAAGACAAAACAGTACTTTTAAATGGTAAAATAATTATTTTTCCCAATGTAAATCACTTGGCTCAAAAAATAATGAGGGAAGCATTTCGGGAGAAAGGAGTTGATGAACAGTAACAAGGGAAAAACCTCTTTGTTTAATCAAAGGGATTGCTTCTTGCAAAAACAATACCGTCTCAGCAGTTGGATGCATGAGAATAATCTCTCCTGCATTTAATTCTCCTAATACCTTTTCTTTCATTTTTTCTACACCCGGTTTTTGCCAGTCTACAGTATCAACGGTCCAGAGAACCGTACGCATACCCACCCGCGAGACAACTTCAAGGAGAAGCTGATTATATTCCCCTTTATGCGGTGTAAAATATTTTGGGGTCATACCTGTGATTTCTTCAATTAACTTATTTACTTGCTGTAACCCTTTCTCCATTTCTTCCGGAGTCAAGGCGGTATAAACAACGCTGTCGGTATGTCCATGGTTTGCCAGTTCATGTCCATACAGAGCAATTTCCTGGATTAAAGAACTATGCTCTTCTGCCCAACGTCCCACTAGAAAAAAAGTGCCAAAAGCTCCTTCCGCTGCCAGCACATGCAGCATGGGTTGAATAAATTCAGTACCCCAGGCAACGTTGATCATCAGGGCAACTTCATTTTTTTGGGGATTACCCCGTTCAATAAAGGCTGCAGGGAAATCAGCAAGGACAACCTCCGGATATACTGGTACAAAAACAGGGCCAACAGATGCCCCAGGAACAGCTGTAAGGATACTGTTCAAAGTTTTTTCAATATCTATCTTATAACCCCAGAGCTCAGGCACAACAACTTGTCTTTCCTCATCATAAATTGCTTCAACAGGATCTTGTTGCCATTCAGCAAAATAGGCTAGAAGCATTTCATAAATTTCTGCCGGGGTATAGCCCCGCATATTTCGACCCAAAAAATAAATATCGTTTTTAATCTGTTTATGGTTTAGTTCACTTAATGACAAATAGCTGATTACGATAAAAAATAATAAAGTTAAGACGAGGAGGCTGATAATAATCCTCTTTTGGCGTAGCCTGCGCACATTAAAAAATAAAGAAAAAAACACAGCAGTCCTCCTCATTTGAGCAGTTGTTTTGGAGACCCCAGAGCATATCCTTTCCAGATTAGAAAGTCAACGATTTGCGGAAAAGCAGAGGCCATGCCTGGGGAGAGATGAAACAGGATAACGGCTCCTGGATGCAGGCGCTCTTCCAGGTGGTTAAGAATAAATGCCGGCTCACATTGTGTCAACGTTCTGGCATTAATACTCCACAACAGGGTCAGACAACCTGCCTCCTTGGCAAGACGGACAATTTTACTGCTATATTCTCCATGGGCCGGGCGAAAAAATAAAGGTTTATAGCCAAGGTCCGAAAATCCTAGACAGAGCTCATTAAACTCTTTAATTTCTGCTTTGACTTCTTCTTCTGTCATTAAAATTAGCCGACGGTATGATAAAGCATAGTTTCCCAGATGTTGTCCTCGTTCCAGGATCCTGGCTGCCAGTTCAGGAAATTTCTTAACCCAATCGCCTGTTGCAAAAAAAACCGCTTCGATTTCTTTTTCGTAAAGGTAATCCAACAGTGCTTCTAATTCTTCTTCCACATCCCATAATATGTTAAAAGTAATAAATACAGTATTACCGGCCCCTTCCAATTGGTAAAGCGGGTATAATGGCATTTCATCTTTTGAGTTTCCAGCAATAAAAAGAAACATTATCATAAACATAAACAATAAAATTGCCATACAAAAAAAAAGAGGCTTTTTCAATTTATCTGGACCTCTATTTAGACTGACCTAATTAATTATTATTATCGTATTTCTCCGGGTATACCTAAAAAGCGCTGAAAAAAATAAGAGGCCTAATGCCTCTTGCTAAACCTTTTATTCCTTCTGGAAGATGAAGGCTGCTCTGTTCTGGCAGGCCCGGTATTATGATGCCCGCCCTGCCCAACCGGCACAGCGTTTTCCCCAGCAAGTGCTTCTCTTCGCGAGAGATTGATTCGCCCTTTTTCATCTATGTCCAGAACTTTAACCATCACCTGGTCACCAACTTTAACAACATCTTCCGTATTATTTACACGGTAATTATCCAGGTGTGAAATATGAACCAAGCCCTCTTTGCCCGGTAGGACCTCCACAAAAGCACCGTATTTTTCGGTACGGGTTACCCTACCTATATAAACTCTACCCGGTTCAACATCTGCCGTAATAGTTTCAATATAAGCCTGGGCTTTGGCACCCGCCTCCTGGTCAACGGCTACAATAAAAATCCTACCATCATTTTCAACATTGATTTCTGCTCCTGTTTCCGCAATAATTTTATTAATAACCTTACCACCGGGACCGATTACATCACGAATTTTGTCCGGATCAATCTGTATAGTAATGATACGCGGGGCATAAGGTGACAGTTCGGGCCTTGGCTCCTGGATTGTTTCCATCATCTTATCCAGAATAAAAAGGTAACCCTCCCGTGCCTGCAGCACAGCTTCTTTCAGGATTTGGCGGGACAGCCCTTTAAGCTTTGTGTCCATCTGCATGGCTGTAATACCGTTCCTGGTCCCAGCAACCTTAAAATCCATATCGCCTAGAAAATCTTCCATACCCTGAATATCTGACAATATAGCCACCCTATCCTCTTCCTGGATCAAGCCCATGGCAATACCTGAAACAGGTCTTTTTATGGGAACACCGGCATCCATAAGTGAGAGGGAACCAGCGCAAACACTGCCCATGGAGGTAGAACCATTAGATTCCAGAACTTCTGAAACGAGACGGATCGTGTAGGGGAAAACATCTTCTCCCGGAATAACAGGCTCCAGTGCCCTTTCTGCCAGAGCGCCATGGCCAATCTCCCTTCTTCCCGGGCCCCTCATAAATCCTGTTTCGCCAACGCTGTATGGCGGGAAATTATAGTGATGAATAAACCTTTTTGATTCTTCAATGCCCAGTCCGTCCAGGATCTGCATATCTCTTAAAGCACCAAGTGTACAGATATTCATTACCTGGGTCTGGCCCCGTGTAAACAGAGATGAACCGTGAGTGCGCCGGAAAAGCTGTACTTCACTGGATATGGGCCTTATTTCTTTCCAGCCACGTCCATCAGGCCTTATTTTCTCTTCCATAATCATCTTGCGCAGACTTCTTTTAATTAAGTCTTCCAGGGAAACCTTAACATCCCTCAGGTTTTCCGGATAGATTTCGCTAAAATATTCCAGGGTTTCTTTTTTTAATTGTTCAAGGAGGCTTTCCCTGTCCTGCTTGAGGCCTGTATGTAAAGCTTCTTTTATTTTTTCGTCAGCAAAAGTTTCCACAGCCTTGCTTATTTCCGTATCAGGTTCAAAAGGAGATACCTCCATCTTTTCCTTACCGATTTTCTCAGCCATCTTTTCCTGAATTTCTAAAACTTCCTGAATTGCTTCATGCCCTGCCAGAATCGCTTCCAGCATCTCATCTTCGCTGATTTCTTTTGCCCCGGCTTCAACCATCATAATGGCATCTTTAGTCCCTGCTACAATCAGGTTTAGACTGCTCTTTTCGCTCTGAGCAATATTAGGGCTAATTACCGGCACACCGTCAACCAAACCAACATTGACCGCCGCAACCGGCCCGGCAAAAGGTATCGGCGAAATCGAAAGAGCAGCAGAAGCGCCAATAATTGCCAGCGGCTCGGGAATATAATCTTGATCCACGGACAAAACGGTTATTACAATATGCACTGCATTACGAAAACCAGAAGGGAAGAGGGGTCTTAAGGGCCTGTCTGTAAGACGGGCACCCAGAATTGCCTTTTCTGAAGGCCGCCCTTCTCTACGAATAAAACCTCCGGGGATTCTGCCCACGGCATAGAGTCTTTCTTCATAATCAACCGTTAAGGGGAAAAAGTCAATGCCTTCCCGCGGTTCAGCTGAAACCGTTGCCGTCGCCAAAAGTGCTGTGTCCCCATAACGGACCAACACAGCGCCACTCGCCTGTTTGGCAACTTTACCTGTTTCCAGGATGAGCGTTTTCCCACCTAAATTTGCCTTAAATATTTCCAAATATAAACACCCCTTTTTAGAAAAGCGGGGATATCCCCGCTCTTACCTGCAGATAAAACTTATTTACGTAGTCCAAGCTTTGTAACAATATTACGGTACCTTTCAGGTTCTTTATCTTTCAGATAATTTAGCAGGCCCCTTCTTTTTCCTACCATCTTGAGTAAACCCCGCCTGGAATGAAAATCCTTGCTGTGCAGCTTAAGATGTTCTGTCAAATGATTAATTCTTTCTGTTAAAATTGCAATCTGTACTTCAGGTGAACCCGTATCGTTGCTATGGATTCTGTGCTCATTGATAATACTGCTTTTGACCTCGTTAGTTAATGACAACTTCTTCACCTCCTGTTTATATTTAAGGGCTGCAGGTAAAACTAACCCTGCAAAACCTTATAATCCTGAAAGGATATCCCTTGCGGAGACTAGCAAATTCTATCATACAGCTTTAATTTTGTAAACTACAACCAAGGGCAGCGTTATCTGCCACATTTGTACTTTCATTTAAGATAAATACCCTGGCTTTTTTTAAATCTCTCTTTATCTGCTCCACCAAAGTATGGGCTCCGGAAAAAGTCATCTCTTCCCTAATTCTGTGCAAAAATTCAACAGTTAATTCTTCACCATACAGATCGCCATTAAAATCAAGGAGAAAGACCTCTAGAGAGATCGACATGGCGTCATTTGGGTGAAAGGTAGGCTTACTTCCGATATTGATTAAACCATAATATTTTTTTTCTTTCCAGGTTACATAGCAAAGATAAACCCCTTTTTCCGGCAATAACAGGCTCTCATCTATCTTTAAGTTTGCCGTAGGAAAACCCAGCGTCCTGCCCCTTCCTTCCCCCTGGATAACCTTTCCAACCAGTTTATAATTGCCACCAAGATAGCGACTAGCTTCTTTAACCTCTCCCCTGACAAGCAACTCCCGGATCAGGGAACTGCTGACCACTTCATTCCCGATGATAACAGGAGGAACTATTTCCACAGAAAAATTAAATTTTCCGCCCCACTTTAACAGGTGGGCTGCCGTCCCCCGCCCACGATGACCAAAAGTATAATCAAAACCAACAACTACACCTGCCACATTAAAAGTTCCTACCAGATAATCTGTGACAAAACGAAATGGCGATAAGACAGCAATCTCTTCTGTAAATTCCTCTACAATTAAGTAATCAACGCCCATGCCTTCCAGTATTTGCGAACGCATATCCACAGAAGAAAGAAGTAAAAACTTATTGCCGGGGAAAAGCCTAGTCACAGGATGAGGATTAAAAAGGAAGACAGCACTTTTGCCCCCTTCCTGTCGGGCTAAAGTACATATCCGGTCTATAATACGGCGATGGGCAATATGCAAACCGTCAAAATTACCCAAGGCAAGATAGAGCTTTTCGTTGTTTTGTTTGTAGTTTTTTGAACCATAAATAGTTTGCATCAGCACTTTCACCTTTGCT
>CALJJZ010000020.1 GCA_937973635.1 uncultured Bacillota bacterium
CTGCCAGTGGCAGTTCGTCCCCTGCATCGTGGGCATTTTCGACAACTTGCCGTATTTTTTGCCAAAAAATAAGACCGGAGACAATTTTAAAATTTTACCCCAAAAGTGAGGTGCTGTCGTGCAGCTGCAGAAAACCGCATCTGTAGAGAAAACAGCAAAGTTTCCCCTGATCCGCCTGGGTAACACCTTTTTCCTTGCCCTGCTCATCTTCTGCCTAGATCCCCTGTATTTGGCAAAATATACGGCATCGTTACTTTTATTACTTCCCCCGGCACTGTATCTTTCCTTGGAGACGCTGAGTAAGACCCTGGTGCGGGTTCCCGCCTTTTACAGGCAGCTCTATGCCCACCTTGAACTGCTCCTCATGTGCCTGCTCGTGGCGGCATTGCTGTATCTGCACGGTGGTTTGGCCAGTTACGGTACGCTCCTATTATTTGTACCCCTCCTTTGTTATATATGGCAATTTGGCCGCGCCTGGAGCTACGGTGCCCTGGCACTAAATACAGGGGTCTTGATCGCCGCTCTCTCTTTCGGCGTGGGCAAAACGGCTTTTAAGCCGGGGGCAGCCCTGTTTTTTCTCGTTGCCTTTCCCTTGGCTTGTTTCTTGGCTTGCAGGACAGACCTCCCGGAAAAATTAAAGCGCTGGTCGGGTTATCTCCCCGGCCTAGCGCCGAGAAGAGGCTCCAGGGACGAACTCACCGGCCTGCACAACAAATATTTTTTTCAGAAAAAGCTAAAAGGGCTGCTGCAAAAAGAGCGGCAGGATTTAAAAACAGCGTTAATCCTCCTGCGGCTGCACTGCCTGGAGCTGCTCAGGGAAAACTGGGGCCGGTGCGCCGAGAACATCCTTTTGAAAGGGATGGCGGAAATGCTCAGCGGGCTGCTGGAGAAAAATGAACTGGCCGCCCATCTGGGAGAGGGGACCTTCGCCGTGCTTACGCAGGGAAAGGATCTTGCCGCTGCTGTCGGCCGGGGCGAGCAATTGAGGAGGTCTTTACGCCGGCACCTTGACCAGGGCCTGGAAGACGAGTGGAAAGTGCCACTGGGGGTAGGCCTTGCCCTCTCTCCTGACCATGCCACCTCTGTGGCCGGCCTGCTGCGGAAAGCAGAGACAGCCCTGGCACGGGCCCTTTCCGCCCGGGGCGGCAGGGTCCAGGTCTACTATTCTCCCTGTGACCGGCTCACCGGCCCGAGTCCTAAAAAACATTTCCTCCGGGCTTTAAAAAGGTTGATGGCCCCCCTGCAGTCCCTGGACAGGGCAGGCTACGAACATAGTGAGCGGGTATTTATCTATACCCAGTTAATTTGCCGGGGTCTGAGGCTGGGCAAGAGGAAAAGCCAGATAGTGGAAATCGCCGCCTTTTTGCATGACCTGGGGAAAATAGAGCTGCAGGGCCTGGCGCTGCTGCGCCATGGGCTGGACCAGGAGCCGGAGCTGGAAATTTATAAGCAGCACCCCCTGCGCGGGGCGGAGATCTTACGCCGGCAGCTCCGGAATAAACATACTATCATTGCGGCTGTTTTGCACCACCACGAAAAATATGACGGTTCCGGCTACCCCCTGGGCCTCCAGGGCGACGCCATACCCCTGGGCGCCCGCATCATCGCCGTTGCCGATTTTTTTGACCGGCTTACGGCGGAGAAGCACCAGGGCCAGGGCCTTACGCTGGCGCAGGGGATCAGGGCCCTCTGGCCGCATAGGGGCAGCTCCTTTGATCCTTTGGTTGTAGAAGCCCTGGTGCGGGGGCTGGCCGGGAACGAGGATCTGGCCCAGGTCATGGAGTGGCCTAAAGACTTAAGCAAGGTTGTCCCCTGCGGTTATACTGCCCACCATTATCTTAAAGGTGGTCACTACGCAGAGTTTTATTACGGTGAAGTCCATTTTATGGTCAAGGCTGTTTACTGCCTGGCCGCCGCCCTGATTAACAGGGAGCTCTGCCTCTACGTCATGGACGAGGAAAGGGAGCAGGTGTTTCTGCGAAATCTCCTTAAATTTAGCTTCAAAGGCGAGCTTATTGCAGCGGGAATCAGGTCCAGACAGCTGGAAAGGGTCTCCCTGCCGCAAAGTTTTGAGCAGAGAGAGCCCCCCTTGACAAAGTTTGAGCTGGAGGTTAGGAGGCTGATAAAAGGATGGCTGGAACGGTGCGAGGCGGAGGAATTTCGCTCCGTGAGGCTGATTATTGACCACGCCTCGCTGGGGATCAGCTTTGCCCGTTTGCTCCTCTGGGAAGAGATCTGGACGCGGTGTATCAAGGGACAGGAGATGGTTGTCGCCTGTTATCATAACCTCGAGTCGGCCAAAATTGACCCCCTGACCATTGCCGCGCTGCACCATACTCCCCTGGTGCTGGAAACGGATCTCCCAGAAGGGGAGGGGGAAAAAAGGTGAAGAGGGTGGTGCCCGGACCCAGAGAGGCCCGCAAGAACAAAAACTGTAGCGGCAACGCAGCTGTAACAGAAGGCGCACCTGCTTCATAGTATATAAGCAGTTCAAGATTGTCTGGCTGTCAAGGAAGGATGTATGGTTGTGAAGGATATGCCCGCAAAGAAATGGGGACCTCCCCCTAAAACGCCGGAAGGTTATTTTAACGGCAATGACCCCGCCTGCCCCCAGCTGCCCGGCACCTTTTTCCGCCTGCATCTTAAACCGGGCTTTGTCCTCAACCTGCTCAACTGCCTTGAGATCTCTTCCCCTGGAGGAATATGCCTGGTCTTCAGGTTGCTGCCGTAAGTCACTTTTCCCCGGGAGGCGTCCTTGGGGCAGGGGGCTTTTTTGCCATTTCCTTTGCCTGGCAGCATTTTTGCAGGAATTTTTACGTCCCTGTGGAATATATAACGAGCAAGTAAAATATTTTTAAGGAAAATCTTGACGGAGGAACGGTGATGGGAAAAGGAACCTGTGTGCTGCTATTGCTGGTGCTGCTGCTAGGCGCGCCTGCCGGTGCGGCAGCCGGCACCACAGCAGTTATGCTTAATGGTGAGCCAGTAGCATTTGAACACGGGCTGGTATGGCAAAACGGGCGCCTGCTGGCGCCTGTAAGAGACCTCTTTCTGGCCATGGGAGCTGCCGTTGCCTGGGACGATCTGGCCAGGACCGTGATTGCAGAGATGAACGGTGTTGAAATAAAGATCCCCCTGGGGAGCTACCTGCCCACAGTGGAGGGCCTTCCGGTGGCCTTGGATGTGGCAGCTCTCTCTATCAACAGCCGTATCTATGTACCGCTGCGCTTTGCCGTCACTGCGCTAGGGGGAGAAATAGCGTGGGAAGCAAAAGAAAATACAGCCTATATCAGTATGCCCCTCCTGGGCACAGCATCTGGGGAAAAGGACGGGGCCGCCCCCGCTATTAACGGCCGGCTGGAGCTTAATTCGGCCTCTCTCCCTGACCTCCTGGCCCTAGATGTGCTGAACGAGGCAGCAGCGGCTGACCTCATCGCCTACAGGGAGGCAAACGGCCCCTTCAGGAGCTTTGCCGAGCTCAGCAGCCTGCCCTTCCTGGCAGGCGGGCTCTTTGAGCGCCTGGTTCCCCATCTCCAGATCGTTTACTACGAGGCAGGGATCGCCTGCTGGTACGGGGCAAAGTTCCACGGCCGCATGACCTCCAGCGGCGAGCCTTACGATAAAAACCTCCATACGGCTGCCCACCGCACCCTGCCTTTTGGGACCAGAGTAAAAGTAACGTTTCCCCAGACCGGCCGCAGTGTCTGGGTCCGTATTAACGACAGAGGGCCGCACGTGGCCGGCCGCATTATCGACCTTTCCCGCGCTGCCGCCGATGCTATCGGGCTGACTCCCTACGGCCTGGGATACGTGGAGCTGGAGATCCTCCTGGAAAGGTAACGGGATCGGGGCAGTGGCGGCAAAAAGATGTTAGACTTGCCCTTAAGGGGGAGGTCATGGATACGTACCACAAAGGAGAAATGCTGATGGAGATAAGTCAAGTCAGGCCCAACCTCTTTGCTACAGATCTTTTTTATGAGCTTTCCGCCCTGGCGGAAAAAAACAGCTACATCGACCCTGCGCTGCATACGAAATATAACACCAAGCGGGGGCTGCGGAACAGCGACGGCACCGGCGTTTTAATCGGCCTTACGGAGATCGGCGAGGTCCATGCCTATATCCTGGACGACGGCGAAAAGATCCCCCAGGAGGGGCGCCTCTATTACCGGGGTATTGAGATCAATGACCTGGTGCGGGGTTTTCAAAAGGAGGGAAGGCACGGCTTTGAGGAGGTATGCTTTTTGCTCCTTTTTGGCAAGCTCCCCGATGCCAAGCAGCTGGCGCAATTCCAGGAGCTGCTGAGGGAAAGCAGGCCGCTCCCCGACGGTTTTACAGAGGATATGATCTTAAAAGCGCCCAGCAGGGATATCATGAACAAGCTGGCCAGGAGCGTGTTGGCCTGCTATTCCTATGATGACAACGCAGAAGACAACAGCGTTCCCAATGTCCTGCGCCAGTCCATTGAGCTTATCGCCCGTATGCCCACCATGGCCGCGTACGCCTACCAGGCGCGGGCCCATTATTTCGGCAACCAGAGCCTTTATATCCATAAACCCCTTAAAGAGCTGAACCCCGCGGAAAACTTTTTGCACATGATCCGGCCCGATAACCAGTACAGCGAGCTGGAGGCGGAAATTTTAGACCTCAACCTTATCCTCCATGCGGAGCACGGCGGCGGCAACAACTCGGCCTTTACCACCCATGTGGTTTCTTCCACGGATACGGATACCTATTCGGCCATAGCCGCGGCCATCGGCTCTTTGAAAGGGGCCAAACATGGCGGCGCCAATATCCGGGTCGTGAATATGATCGAAGACATCAAAGAGCATGTCCGGGATTGGGACGACGAAAAGGAGATCGAAGATTATCTGGTGAAAATTATCAGGAAGCAGGCCTTTGACCGCAGCGGCCTGGTCTACGGTATTGGCCACGCCGTCTATACCCTCTCCGATCCAAGGACGCTGCTGCTCAAAGAAAAGGCCCGGATCCTTTCGGCGGAAAAGGGCATGGAAGACGAATTCCGCCTCTATAACCATATCGAAAGGCTGGCCCCCCTGGTCATTGCCGCAGAGAAAAAAGTGGATAAGCTCATGGCCACAAATGTAGATTTTTACTCCGGTTTTGTTTATAGGATGCTCAATATCCCCGTGGAGCTCTATACGCCTATTTTTGCCATGGCCCGCATCGCCGGCTGGTCGGCGCACCGTATCGAAGAGATTGTCAGCGGCGGCAGGGTGATCCGCCCCGCCTATAAGAGCGTCGCCCGTAAAAGCAGCTATATCCCCCTGGCCCAGCGCTAGCGCCGGGGGGGTATCTCCGGCCCCGGCCCGGCACTCCGGCGTTCCGGAGCAGCGGTGTCCCGCTCCAGCAGGCCCGTGTATCTGCCAATGATGCGCACGCTCTCCGGCGGGCAGGAGAGGGGCGGGTACCTGGGGTTGCTGGGCTGGAGCAGGATATGGTCGCTGAAACGGTAAACCCTCTTCAGCGTAGCTTCGTCCTCGCCGCACATGACCACGGCAATTTCGCCGTTTTCCACCTGCGGCTGCTGCCGGATCAACACCAGATCTCCGTCCAGGATGCCGTCTCCGTTCATGCTGTCGCCCTTTACCACCAGAAAAAAATATGTTGCGGCGTTTTTTAATTTGGCCCGCGGCATGGGCTTATACTCAAGGATATGCTGCTCGGCCAAAAGGGGTTGCCCGGCGGAGATGGTGCCCACAACGGGGACATAGACGATGGGGCTTTGCTTTTTCCCCGGGGGGTAATCCTGCCGGGTCAGGCCCGTCAGCTCGTCCATGGTGGTGCCAAGGGCTCCGGCCAGCAGCGCCAGCGTCTCCACGCCCGGCGTGCGGGCGCCTGTTTCGTAACAGCCGATGGTTGATTTTTCTTTGCCCACGAGCCTGCCCAGTTCCTCCTGCGTTAAACCTTTACGCTCCCTGAACAGCTTGATATTTTTGCCCAGCATCTTCGGCACACCCTTCCTGGAGATAGAGAAAATAGAGAGATCTAGAAAGGCACAAGTATAGCTGCTTTTTCATTATAGTTTGCTCTGTGCAGAGCGTCAAGGGCGACAGGCTAAAAAATAGTTGCGTTAAGCAAATATTTTTATTATAATCAGCCGGGACTTATTTTTTAATTTAAAAGGAGCCGGAGCATGGAAAAAAAAGCAAACCTGGTGCAGCGTTACCTGGAAGAGGGCCTGGTCGCCCTCCTGCCCGGTCCCGGAGGCCGGGAGGGCGGCACCTTGGTGCTGACCCTGAAGGGGAGCTACGGTGACAAGCGCAGCCTCCCCTGGCTGGTGGAGCTGCTGGCCCGCTTTTATCGCCTTGATGTAGCGGCGGTGCGCCGGCACAGCGGCAGGCTGCTGGGCTTGCGTCACCATATCCCTCTGCCCCTGACGGAAGGGGTGGTGCTGCTGCCTCTAAAGGTGGCCCACAGTGCACCGCCTCTCCCGGGCGAAGGGACAACCGGCTATGTAAATCTGCTCCAGATTGAGGAGGTTATCCCCCTCAACCCGGGAGACAGTGCGCCCCCGTCCGCATCCTCCCGGCACGGCGACCCGGCGGCCGGCCGTTCCCTGCTCAACTGCGGCGGGGGACAGGTAATCTGCTGCGGCAATACGGCAGCTACTGTACGGGAAAAGATCCGCCAGGGAGAGGCTGTCCACCGGGAACTGTTGCAGCGCCATAAACTGGCTGCAGCTCCGGCGGCGCCGCCTTTCCACGGGCTGGACGGGACGGCCCTGCGGCAGATGCTCCCCTCCTGCAGCTGTTTGCTGCGCAGCTTCTTCCTCTGGCTGCTGGACAGCGCCATGCTACAGCAAAGGGAGCAGTGAGAGATAGTGCCTGTGGAGAAGGCTTTTGAGCGAGATTTTTTAGAGAGGAGCTTCGCCCGGGAGGAGTAATCTGGATAAAAAGAAAATTACGCAAAAGATGGCGCTTATTTGGGAGAACCTGACCAAACTGAAGTATCTGAAAAACCTTTGCCGGGAAGAATTTATCTCAACCTGAAAGCTATAGCGATACCTTCCGTATGCTCACAGAAAACAAATTAATTCCCCTCCAGAGATCAGAAATGGTCCCCTATTTTACACAATTATACGGACTTAACTCAATCTCGAATAACGAATATAAGTTAGCATTTACTTTAATTGGTGACTATAGCCACGTCCCAAATCCAAGTGAACGAAGGTAGAATAGATGATGATACCGCGAAAGCCCACTTGACGGGCGGCTGTGGCCAAGGCAGCGGGGCTCATGCCCGGCACGCGGATATCCGCGGCCATGCCCCGCAGGTGATAACTGTCCGGACTGCCGCCCACTGCCTGGTTGTGCTCCCGGTTGCGGTAACCGGAATTGATGATCACTGGCCGGCTCAGCATGTCGCGCAGGGCCTGCAGCCGCTCCAGCAGCTCCCGATGCAGCACCACCTGGTGCGAGCCGTCTTTGCAGGCGAACTCCCGCAGTAGAAAGTTTGGTGCCACACGGATGTTGTTAATATCAGTGTCTGCCATGGTTATACTCCTTTCTTTGCGATCAGCAATGAACCCCGTGGGATAATCATTGGATAGACAGGGTTAATCCTTAAAGCATCCTCTTTATCGCCTCACTCAGCTCTTTGATCCGCTCTGCCAGGCTTTCCATCCTGTTTTCCAGGCGCACCAGCAGGTAGATGCTGATGGCGATGGGAAAGCCCAGGTTGGCGATTATACCCCAAAGATCGTAATTAACCGCTTCTGTCATCAAATTCTGTGCCTCCTTTCTCTCCAGGCTAGGCGGGGCAGGGGGTAGCTTCCCTTTAAAACTGGCCCCCTGCCCCTTTTTTTGCCTGCTGCCAGGGTTTAAAAGCCTTTCTTCCCCTCCCCGGCAGGATTTTTAGCTGTAATCTACGATTGTTTCCACGCTGGTTTCAATCTTCTCCGCTTTTACCTTGGCGATAATCTCGCCGCCGCTGCTATTAAAGATGTTCCCTGCGACCACTTTGTCCATGCAGGCACTTACTTCTGCCGGATCCAGGGGCTCCACGGGTTCGCGCAGGTTGATGCTTACGGTCCTTCCTTCCGTATTACGGAAAGACATGCGCAGCACTTTGGCCATCTTTCAGCCCTCCTTTCCCTTAAAATTTTCCGCTACGCTCTTTTTGCTACTCCTTCTTTTACTACTACTCCGTCAGCTCGCCGACCTTGAGGCGGAAAATCTTCTCCACACCCTCGGCGGTAAGCCCGCCCAGCGCTGCGGCAAAATCATGCAGCACTGCGTCGTTGACCTCCGGCCTGACGTTGCCCCAGGAGCGGGTACGGTAAACGGGGGCCAGGGGCGTGCCCAGGTTGACACGCAGCTGCAGCCGGTCTTCCAGGGGGATAAAGGCCATTTTTCTCCCTCCTTTCTTTCTTTTTTTTCGTGCCATACCCAGTGTAACAGACCAGGCCCACCCCGGGGAAATGCCCGCTGGCTTTCCGCCCGGCCCCCATGGCACCTGCTCCTGGCCCCCCAAGCGGTCTGGAGAGGACTTTTTTGTCCGGCCCGCCCTCCTGGAGCACCTTCACCGCCTCCTGTTGGCTCCCCGGCTGCAGTAAAAATAAAAATTTTATAAGGCTTCCCCGACGAAAAAAGAGAAAAAGTTCTAAAAGTGCTAGAAGAAAGAAAGGATTTATATCCAAAATGTCGAAATGTAAAGCGCTATCGCTATACTACAAAGGAGAAAATAAAAATGAAGGAGAGGAAGCCTTTGATCAACGTCCACAGCGTAAAAGTAAAGATTGCGGCAATCGGCCTTGTCCCTGTCATCCTCTTTTTAATTTTAATCTATGCTTTTGTGCTGCCCACACTGCGCAGCGAAATGTACCGGGAGAAGCAGATCCAGACCAGGGAGATGGTAACCACTGGCCTGGGCATTATAGAACACCACTACCGCTTAACCCAGCAAGGGCTGCTTAAAGAAGCAGAAGCGCAGCAGAGGGCCAAAGAGGCGATCAAATCCATGATGTTTGGCGACAGGAAGCTGGATTATTTCTGGATCAACGACTATAACAATGTTACCCTGGCCCACCCCCTTGCTCCCCACCTGGAGGGGCAGGAGCTCTCGAACTTGGCGGACCCCGACGGCGTCTACTTCATCCGGGAGATGACAGAGCTGGCCAAAAGGCACGGCGGCGGGTACCTTACCTATAAATGGCAATATTACGATATGAAAGACCGCATCGAGCCGAAGCTGGCCTATGTGGCCAGTTTTGAACCCTGGCAGTGGATCCTGGGCACGGGCATCTATATCAACGACGTGGAGGAAGCGATGGCGGCCACGAGGAATAAGCTGTTGCTCTGGACGCTGCTCATCGTCGTCATTACGGAAGTCCTTGTCTTCTTTATCTCCAAACCCCTTGTCCGGAACATTAAAGATGCTACTACCTTTATTGTAAAAAACCTAGCAGAAGGGAAATTCAACGTAAACGTGCCTGACTACGCCCTGAAACTCCGGGACGAGTTCGGAGACCTGGCCCGGGGGCTGGAGATAACGCAACGTTCTTTGCGAGAGGCCTTCTCTGCCATCGGCAACAGCCAGCAGAAGGTAAGCCTCTCCAGCGAGTCTCTGGCCGCCTCGTCCCAGGAGATGAGCGCCTCCTTAGAGGAGGTGGCTGCTTCGGCCAATGAGTTCTCCAGCAATGCCCAGGAGCTGAGCAACAGCGCCCAGATGATGGGAGAGATGGGCGAA
>CALJJZ010000021.1 GCA_937973635.1 uncultured Bacillota bacterium
TTGGAAATCCGCTATGAACGATATGCCAAGTTCTATGAAGCCTTTTGGCAACTCGCTTCTGCCGTTCTGATTCTGAAGAGAATTACCGGATGAGTTCTATCTAGGTATCAAATATATGCACATGCTATGAAAGCATCAATAGATAATGATGACTGGCTTCCTGGGGAATATCAATATCTACCGCCGGATATTGCTCAAGAACCTTATATGATAATGATGAGCCACATGCGAGTTCCAGCTGAGAGGATTACAACAATAAGTATAGGCGGATCAGATTAGTCCCAATCTTTCATTGCTTTAATCATCTCATCTTCAGATGTCTTGCAATAGGATCGAGTGGTTTTGATATCTGAGTGGCCACAAGCCATCTGCAACATTACCAAAGATCTGCCCTTATTAGCATTGATGGTCACAAACGCCCGGCGCAGCGCATGGGGCGATACTTCAACCTCGGCTCTTTTACCGATGCGGCGTATCCGGTTAAGCAAGCCATCGCGGATCATCTGTTTGCCGTTAATGGCTAGAAACAAAGGGGCTTCTGGGCTCTTGTCTTTCAAGGCGTCCAGATGCTCCTGAAGCAAGCTCAAACATTGATTGTTCAATCCAACACGCCTGCGCTTCCCTCCTTTCCCCCGTTGAACGAATAAGAAACCCTTCTGGAAGATGCAGGTCGCCAACGGTGAGCATGCAGAATTCAGACGCCCGAAGGCCGGTAGACGAGAGCAGGTGGATGATTAACTGCTCAAGCCTTGTTTGACAGACACTCAGCAGGGTCTGGAGTTGCTCTTCGGTAATGGAGGTTTGCTTTGCAGGGATATGACGTTTGGGCTGGATTTCCATGGCCTGATCCAGAAACGTGCGGCTCAGGCTCCTTTCCCGAATTAGGAATTTGGCAAAGCAGACGATGGCCTTGAAGTACTTGTCTTTTCGCCCATACATCTCAGGCGGCATCATTTCCAGCTCTTCCCTAAAGCCTTCAATAGACAGTTGTGCGTGCTTATTCAGATATTCATTTGCATATCGGGCATAATTTTTAACGGTATGGTGACTAGACACCTTTCCGGTTAGGGTCCCGCTTGCCATTGCTCGCTTCCAAGGCTCAACGGCTTGGCTGTGCTCAGGATAAACAGGGCAGTGTATTTCATTCTCATCTTTCAAAAGCTCTTGCAGTAGGCTTTTTGGTTGCTTTTCTTTAACGGAATACCTCATGTGTAACCTCCTTTTCAGATCGCATCCCCTACAAGGGTGGGGCTAACGGCTACATCAATGGCTCTTGTTTGCGCAAATAGCAAGTTTTCCAGACACAAACCGTATCATTGGCCTAATACGTTGACTTTCCGGAGAGAACGTGATGAAGAGCGAAGGTTATTCTATGTAGGGTTAACTCGAGCGCGAGAAGCTGTTTATTTAGTCAGTGATGCTGGCCGCCCCTCTCCTTATCTTAAAGAGCTTCACTTTGATCCGTTACCAGTATCTTTGTCAGATAACAACAACCAAAGTTTATACAGCCTGGAAACACTTTTGCAAATGTATGTTCAACTGTGAAAATCTAATCTATTAACAGACCTGACTCTCTCATTTCATCCTTCCATTTTTTGTCTTCGTTAAGTTGAATTGAACATTCTTCTTCTGTCCAATCAGGTAAAGAGAAGTTCTACTTCTTGACGGCGTTTACATACTCGTCATTTTTAACAATTTCATTTATCTTTTTTTAAGCAATCTGTTCACTAACATTTATCAGGCATTCAACTTTAAATGATTCCAAATTCGCCACTCAACCAAGCATCAACAGTGTGGTCTTTCAAACTTGCCTGGCCCCCGTCAGCAGCAATACTTTAAAGCTGTCGCTGGCTTCTTGAAGTGCTTGAGTTAACGTTCGCCTAATCACATTAGATTTTCCGGCCAATCTAAAATCTGTTTTTATAATAGCCGCGAGCGAGTTTAAAACCAAGTCACATGTGGATTTTCAAGATCACCACTTTCCACCAGCCTCTAAATTTTTAGCCAGACGCCTAATTTACCTTTCGGGGCCTTGATATACTTTCACCAACTCTGCTTTCTCATACAGGCCAGACTGTACCCTGATCAGGAAGCGCTTTTAAACTAAAAGACAAACTGATCTATCTTAACAAAATGATATAGGGTAAAAAGGGATATTGCTAAACATAGCAATGTAAGAAAATAGAGAAACAACATAAAGCACTTCAGAATGACGACACCAACAAAAAATTCTGATCCCAGATTGGTATGACAAAAAAGAATTATCATATAGAAACCTGGAGGCGTTATTTTGACAGGCGTGTAAAAGACCTGACAGAGCTTGAGTTTCAAAGATTTTATGGCACGGAAAAGGATTGTCAGGAAGTTATCAGGCAATACAAATGGCCCGGTAGCTTCCAATGTTACCATTGCTCCAGTAACGATGAGCCCTATGTCATCCGTCAAGGAAGGGTACTGGAATGCCGCGTCTGTAAAAAGCAAGAGACTCTTCTGAAGGGAACAGCGTTTGAGAACTCTAAAATATCGATTCAGGTATGGTTCTATGCGTTTTACCTCTGGAGACACAGTCGTAAGCGTCTTACGGCAAATACCCTGAAGAAAAAAGCGAGTGTTTCACTAAAAACGGCCCAGAAAATGCTGGAACACTTCCAAAACCAGTCTATCTGGACAAAATTAACAATCAATGCAAAGCATCTGGAGCATTTTGGTAAAAAATATGCACAAGGCTCCGATGTCGTTATCAAGACGGAAGCCAATTTCTCTGACACTCATCTCGAAAACGAGAAATTGCGCCCGGAGAATCCTCATAATTACTATAGACTTAAAGAACAAAACAAACTTAACCAGCATTGGAAAAGGGATCCCGAAAGATAAAAGGCATCAAACCTTACTAGCGCTTTTATTCCTGCATTTTATTTTTAGATTATTGATGCATTACGAGCCTGAAAGGCTTATATTGCATTATATTTCGTCAAAACCGATTTATTTATCGTTGGACAAACAGGATCTCCTTAAGAGGACATAAACCCTCATTACACACTATAGGAGATCTAAAACATGAATCCTCAAAAATTGATGAACGCACTGCCAGCATATAAAGGCGGAAAACGAAGACTCATTCCCTGGATATTTTACTCTTTGAACCAAGTGCTGCCTTATGCCTGCTGGTCAGAGCTGACGTTTATCGACGCCTTTATGGGCGGAGGCTCAGTCAGCATTCATGCCAAGGCCTGTGGGTTTGGCGAACTCCACTGTAATGACTGGTCTTACCGGAGCCAACTTATCTTCGAGGGTTTGATAGCAAACCAGTCAACGCGTTTGTTGCATGAGGATCTGCTCCGGCTATTTTACCGACCTGAAGAACAGGAAAAAGCTGGATTTGTGGAAACCACCTACGGCGGTGAGGTCTTCTCGCATTATCATGCCCGGTTGTTGGATATCATTGCCGGCAACACAGTTCAGTTTGCTAGCCTGGAGAAACAGGCACTTTCGAAACTGCTGCAATGGCATCTCATTCACCAGTTCGTCGCTTTTGGTACCTCGATCGGTAACAGTAACCGACCCTTTTCAGAAGTGATTGATGGGAAGCGGGATTGGTGGACCTTGAATCCCAAGCGTCTCAACGACGGCAGCTTCAAGCATATGCTCGCATCTGTCTGGCCTGTTGCCAAACGCCTCCAATTGCGTCTGAATGCCGGTATTTTGGAATCGGCAGGCCCTGTTTACGGGTACCGTATGGATACATTTGATTTTGTTCAAAAGGCCAATGGCCACATTTTGTATCTGGATCCTCCTTATGCGGGAACATCAGGCTATGAAAAAGAAAATGAAATTCTGGACGCTGTGCTTTGTGGCAAGCGACTTGAAGAGCCATGCAAGTCATCGCCCTTTTCAAAAGGGACTGAATCTTTAAGTGATCTATTGGCTCAATGCCGTCATATACCGGTTTGGATTTTGTCTTACGGGAACAAGGTCATTGATGAAAACGGCTTGGTCGCGCTGGTCGAAAAGCTTGTTCCGAAGCGTACTGTCCTTGGCTGGTCCAAGCAGTACAAACATTTGTCACATGTCACAAAGAATCAAGGAAACCAGGAATTACTGGTTCTTGCTGTGGATAAGAGTTTTACAAAACAGCTTGGCAAGGAAGGAGTACGGTAATGAAGAAAATAGCATTAACTCAGTTGGACAAAGATTCCAGAAACGCAAATGTCTGCCGCGAGGAGACGCTTCAAAAGCTTGAAAGGCATATTGCACAAACCGGACTGTACCCGCCATTAATCGTCCGTCCCAATCCTGATGATTCAAAGCGGTTTATCCTGATTGACGGACATCACCGCTTGAAGGTCTTACGAGCGGTGGGCAAAACAGAGGCTGACTGCATTGTCTGGGATGTCGATGACATCCAGGCTCAGCTTTATCTAGCAACGCTGAACCGGTTACGAGGAGAAGACAACCCTCGCAAGCGGGCCGAGCTTCTGGATTCCCTCTGTCAGAGCTTTAAAATTAAGGATCTTGCACCTCTGTTGCCTGAAACGCCTGCAGAAATTGAAGATCTGCTGACCCTGGTGCGTCTTGATGAGGCCGAGTTGATGAAGCAAGTCAAATCGCAACTGGAAAAAACAGAATCGGACTTGCCTGTGCTTTTAAATTTTGTTCTGAATAAAAAGGACGCGACTTTGGTTGAAGCCGTCCTTGCCCAATATCAGCCAGATGATACGAAGGATCCGTCCAAAGGGCTGGTAGCACTCTGCGAAGACGTACAGTGCAAGGAGGCAGAGTAAAACGATGTCAAAAAATCGGTTTTCAATTCAAGAAGAAAATGCCGTTCTTGACGAGATTTGGATTCTGCTCACACGGGGTTTACGACGTAATCAAATCATTCAATACGTTAAAACTAAATACAACCGATCCGAACGTCATATTGATCGCTATCTGGCTAAAGTCCGCCAGCAGATGAGCGCCTTTGGTTCGCAGTCTATTGACGATCACCGAGGCCGACTCTTGAGCCGAGTTGAGTTGATCTATGCCCAAGCGTGGAATGGATCTGAAATAGATGTGAATGTGGCTATAAAGGCATTAACGCTTGAAACAAACATCATAAAACATATTAAGGAGGACTCTAATGTCGCAATATCATCCGCTAAAAACGCTGGTCCATCAGCAGGACTTTTGGACGCTCTTAGAACGGGTCGGCCACAAAAGTCTAAAAAATCAACAGACTCAGAATGAATTAGCCTACTGGCGGGGCTATTGTGATTTTGAGTTTTTTGCGCAGTGGTTTTTCCCGCACTACTGCAAGCAGCCTTTCTCGAAAATGCATCTCGACTTTTTCCGGGATGAGCGTGAGCCTGAACGAAAAGGACGCCGTGAAGTTATTGCGGCTCCACGCGGGCATGCAAAAACAACCATGAAGCTTATCCTAAAGGTAATTCACGCTATCGTGTATGAAACGGAGCCCTATATCCTTATCCTCTGCCAGTCTGAAGCAGAGGCCAAGGACCGGGTCACCCAGATCCTGAATGAACTGGTAACTAATGACCGGCTGATTGCTGTGTACGGGACTTTAGCGCCTCAATCAGTCAAACCGGGGCAGAAAAAAACTTTTATCACCCGCAGCGGCATTAGAGTCCAAGCTAAATCCATTGGACAGCAGATTCGCGGACTGAATTTCAAAGGGAACAGGCCAACACTGGTTATTCTTGATGATGTTGAAACACTGGCTTCTGCCCAGTCTTTGCCGCAACGCGAGAAGATGAAGAATTGGTTCTTCAAGGACGTGTTGAAAGGGGGACAAACAGACGGCAGTACAAACTATATTGTCATTGGTACCTGCTTGCATATGGATTCTCTCGTCAGCGATTTGTTGGAGCAGCCAGGCTGGGATAGCAGGCGCTACCAGGCAATTCTTCGGTTTAGCTCCCAAGAAACTCTATGGCAGAAGTGGCGTGCCTTATTAACTGATCTTTCTAATCCGGTGCGAGTTGAAACCGCCCAAGCGTTTTATCGTGCCCATGAAATCGAAATGCTCGAAGGGACAGAGGTACTCTGGCCGGAAGGGGATTCTTACGTTTCCTTGATGACTCAAATCGTGACTGAAGGGCTTGCGGCGTTCAATTCCGAAAAGCAGAATCAGCCATATGACCCGGCAACGCAGCTATTCAACATGGATAAGGCCCGCCGTTTTCATATCGATTACGCAGGTAAATTCCTTTTCTGGCAAAATGATCCGCAACACGTGGTTGCTTTTTCTGAATTGAAGCAGATTATTGCCTTTCATGATCCAGCTCTAGGCTCAAAACCAGGCTCAACTTCAGATTACGGGGCAATTGTCGTAGTAGGGCAGGATAATCAAGGTTACTTTTATGTCTTGGACTGTTATCTGGCAAAGAGCGAACCTTCCTTACAAATAGAAGCAGCGTTTAGCCTGCATCAGAAGTGGGGTCTAAAAGCACTCTTTGTCGAAGAAAATGGGTTTCAGCAGCTATTAAGGCATATGTACCACGATTACCAGAAGCAACATGGTATTAATTCGTCTTTGAATCTCCAAGGGGTGCAACAAACATCCAACAAGGTACAGCGAATCTCCACGCTGGAGCCGGATATCACGAACGGGCATTTATTGTTTGCAACGGATCTGGATCCAGGATTTCTTCGACAGATGCGCCTTTTCCCTACGGATCATGATGATGGGCCGGATGCGCTTCACGGTGCGGTATTTCAATTGAAACAAATTACCAGCCAGAAAATCTCGCATTATGGGTTTCGGGCACAAGGCTATCTGCGTGGGAGTAGCCGTTAATCCTGACGGCTCCTTCCTAACGGAACGGACTTTGGAAGGGGCAAGGTTTCGCTGAGCCCCTGCTCTTTAGCCCATATAAAGAACTGCCGTACCACTCGGATGTTTTTGTTCACGGTGATGTCTGATCGCATCTCACCGCTTTTCCTCTTTTGAAGCAGCAGCGAGGATTTAAGAAATTTACCTAGAAGGAGTGGTGTAATACTATTCATCGGCAAATCTGCACCCAGGTATCTTAAAAGCGTCTTTAAATCCACTCTATAAGTACCCAATGTTCGTGGGGATTTACCAGTGTCTTGGAGGTAGTCTAAATAAAGAACAGTTGCTTCCTGAAGTGTCTTACTCATCGTTGGTTACTCCTAACATCTATCAATTTTATTGCCAGTCTTTCATGGCTTGTATGACTTCATCTTCAGTTGTTTGACAATAAGACCGAGTGGTCTTGATATCGCTGTGGCCGCATGCAATCTGAAGCATGACCAGGGAGCGTCCTTTATTGGCATTAATTGTTACAAAGGCTCGCCTGAGGGCATGAGGTGAAACCTTGACGTCGGCCAACCTTCCTAAACGCCTGAGGCGGTTTAACAAACCGTCACGTTCCATTTTTTGCCCAAACCGATTCAGAAATAAAAAATCCTCGTGTTTGTAAGGCCGTCTTGATTCCAGATAACGTTGCAGTAAATCAATCACGGTATTATTTAACCCAACTTTTCGACGTTTTCCGCCTTTCCCACGCTGAACCGTTAAGCAACGGTGTTCCAGATCCAGATCACTTATTTTCAAGGCGCAAAATTCAGATGCCCTGACACCGGTTGTTGCTAATAAGCGGATGGTCAGCTCCTGATCAAGTCGGGTACAGACACCGTATAACCGTTCGAGCTCCTGCTCGTTCAAGCTTAAACGCCGTGGCGGGTAGTGACGTTTGGGTTTGATTTGCCGGGCTTCCTCTAAAAATGAGGCCTCAAGACTATGTTCTCGAACCAGGAACTTGGCAAAACAGAGAATGGCCCGGTAAAACTTGTCTTTCCGGCCAAACATTTCAACGGGCGTATTCAGGAATTCCGCTTCCAAATACCTGAACGATATTTCTCCATAACGCTTGATGAAATAATCGACATAGCGCAGGTAGTTTTCAACCGTATGGCTGCTAAAGGACTTCCCTGTCAGGGTACCAACCTGCATGGCTTTCACCCAGGGCGCAATTGCCAGCTGATGATCAGGGTATTTAGAGGGATGTGACTGCTCCGGTTCGCTCAGCAATTCACGAAGGGCTTGTTTGAGATGATCCTTGGTTAAAGCAGACTTAGTTTGCACTGCTGTACTCCTTTCCTTAAGGGCCATACTCCATCTATCCCACTTTCAGGCTGTCATAGCGAGTAGTGTGTCTGAATGATATCAATTGAACTGCTGCTTGACTGTTCATTCAGTCAGAGCAATGTATAGACAAACGTGTCCGTTATCAATGAAAGGAAGTCACCGTGTTAGAGGAGTCAATTAAAGCAGAAACCGTCACTCGGATTGTTTTAACTGTTTTGGAAGTTCATTATCAGCGTCGCCTCCAGGCAATGCAAGAGATCCTGAGTGGCTTTCAGGATCTGGATTCAAGCGGATTAAACCGCCTCTGGGGAGAGCTCCACCAGAAAGCGCCAAATGATCAAATGGCGCTCACCTGGTTTACCGAATGGATTGATGCCTCATTAGATGGTGGAAACCTGGCTATACCTGAAACTAACTAGCCAAGTCGTTCTAACTCATGAGCCACCAGCTGCGTGACATATTGGCGGGTCAGTTTGGTGACAGCCTCTAATACCTGCTGGCGCTGCTTCTTACTCAGCTCATGCCACTCCTTGCCTGAACGAACCGATGCAAGCATGACTTCTTGTACAAGATCAAAACCTTCATCTTTGTTGATTCTGGATTCATCCGGATCAATTCCCTTGTATGCCAGAAGGAGATGGGACTCTGGCAAGGAGAGAGATTTTGACAAGGCAAGCAGGATATCCACACTGATGCGAGGTGGAGCCTTATCCTTGGTCGAGCCACCGTTCAGGATTGAACTGATATAGCTGTGCGACACCCCGACCTTTTGGGACAGCTTATAGGCTGTCCATTCTCGGCTTTTGAGCTGCCTTTGCAGATAGTCCCCAAACATCCAGGCCATAGTGTTACCCAACGTCTCATTTTTCCCCACTCTAGCGAACATTTTTGACTTTTTGGAAACATTAATTGACTTTAAAGAGACAGTGATGCCACCATGTCTCAAGTTATCCAAAACAGAGGAAAACCTGATGGAAAGCGTCATGCACTACAAGCGAAATCAGAATTTCTGTACCCTGGAACCGGTTCCTTTTGAAACGGTCTGGGAAAAAGAGGTCGATTTCACTTTTGATCTCGCTAATGACCCTGCATTACTTCGCCTGCTGGGTGAAGAGCTGGGGTTTGATCTTGGACTCATTGCTACAGAGCAAGCTGTCGGTTCTTACCGGGCGGATATTATCTGCAAAGACCGAAATACCCTGGAAACGTCGTCATAGAGAATCAGAGGGGCTGGACGGACCACGATCACCTTGGAAAACTGGTCACTTATGCCGCCGGTATCAAGGCAACCCATGTCATTTGGATTTCAGAAGCCTTTAACGATAAGCACTTGGCAGCGCTGCAATGGTTAAACGATAGAACCGATAAGCAATTTAACGCTTTTGCCGTCCAGGTTGAACTGTGGCGGCTCAAAGGACAAGTTGACATGCCGCCCGCGTTGAAATTTCAAGTCCTGGTCAAGCCCAATGAGTGGGTCAAGTTTGCGCAGCGTACGATTAATTTTGAGTTTTATGAATCCTTTTGGAACCGATTCAAGGATCAGTTGATGCAAAAGTCCCTGGAGTATGACTTTGAAAACCGGACAAAACGAAAGCTGCCCTTTCAAAAGACCCCGAAGCTAAATGAAGATCATTATTACTATATGAGCTATGGTCTTGGGTTACGCGATACCAAGTTCTACGTTGTCATAACGCCAGAGAAAAATACGCTATCCGTTAGCCTTGAGCTGACTGGTCAGGATGCAAAACAAAGGTTTGATGCCTTGACGCTTGTCAAAGCATCGATCGAGCAAACTCTGGGGGAGAGCCTTATCTGGAACCGCTGTGAGGATAGGATTAAAACCGAGATAATACTGGCTCGTAGCAATTTTGATTTTACAACGGATGAAGGCATTTGCCTGGCGGTTGACTGGCTAAGTACGACATTCCTCCGCTTTTATCTAAGTATTATGAATCACACAAGAGAACTGAACGTACCAGGCCACTCGGAGACGCTGGTATGACCAACCATTTTGATGAACTTAAAAAACTCCGGCCAGAAACAGAACTCCGACCAGTAAAAAAGCGACTTAAGCCAATTCAGATCATCACGGTTCTGGTCGCAGGCGGTATTTTTGGTATTCTTCTTGGCTTTGTGTTGATAATTCTGTTAGTGGGAAATGATATAGAAATGGATCTGGATAATTATCCTGCGAATTATAACCATCCGGAGTTTGACGCAGCTGAAAATGCAACATATTCAAGTTATGAAGAATCAAATGATGCGTTGCCACCAGTACCAAAGTCTCCAGAAATAAAAATATCTGTTGTTTGCTCCAATTATGCCACTCAAGGTTATTCCCAAAAGCCTAATCTCCCGGAAGTATTATTGGAGGTGACCAATCTTCACTCTCGACCAACTAAAGTCTGGGCTGATGACTTCGTTCTAAATGATAGTAATGGAAACTCTTTCAATACCAGTAATGATTTTTACGACACTCGTTTTGAAGCGCTGACTTATTCTGAGGAGCTCAACCCCGGTATTAAAAAACATTTTTCCATTGTGTTTGAGATCCCTGAAACGGGTCAATTTTCACTTGTGTTTAAACAAAATAGTCAGACAACATTGAATCCTGGCAAAAGCTGCCTCAGTGAAGCTCTGCAAGCGAAAACAGGAAAAAAATAATAGTTGATAGTTGTCAATTATTAAACTATTAAGTCTGTAGCATAAAGTTTCGAGTAAACAACGGTCTTATCGCTTCGTCCGTGACGAGGGGGCTGCTGGCTCGAATCCAGCCATATAGACTGATTTATATACAATTAATCTAAAAAAGATGTTGACACCTATAATTGCTTATGAGATAAGGACTAAATATCTTAATAATTGAATATTAAATACACTAAAAAAGAGTAGTGTGTAAGAAAAGGAAGCCAATGTTAATATTAGATTACTATTTATTAAATCTTTTAGTATTTGTCTTAAAGTTATTTACTGCATTCCTGGAATTTTATTTACTCTGAAGTAGGCAAAAGCCGAGAGTAGTGTGGTTTTGATCCTGTATTTGAATACACTGATCTTAACTGAAGCGGAAATAGCTGGATCCTCTACCATTGTACGTTCCAGTTCATTTCTAGGAAAAAACGAATATAAATCGAATTCAACCTGCCTTGTGTTGGGTATAATGGCTAGATTGAGTGGACGGTCACTGTTATTCTGACGTAGACATAGTTTTTAGTAATCAACCGAATTCAGGATTTCAGGCAAATAGGATAAATGCTAATGAGCAAAGAAAAATTAATTTTCGCATTTGATTTAGGAAAGGCAAGCCTGGGGATTTGTATTCGCCGAGGGGCGGAAATTCTGGAGTTGCAATCGTTGATTGTTCCGACTGAGTATGGCATGACTAGTGATTTTAGAATTCGTCGTCGCTTTTCTCGTACCCGAATAGCGCATAAAAAGCGAGAAAAATGGTTCCAGGATAAATGGCAGGACGCTGGCTTAGCGCCATTAAAGTCGGATGATTCTCTGTTTACTAAAGAATTTCCCAAAGCCGGTGATGACACGCTGTATAACTCTGCGTTGTTAAGAATCGCTTTGTTGCAAAACGAGAAGTTGGCGCCTTGGCAAATGTATAAGGCGTTGTGGTCTTCCATTCAACGCAGGGGGTATGTGCATTGCGATTGGGAAAGAAAAAAGGATGATGTTGAAGGGCAAAATAAAGATACTCAGGAAAACCTGGAGAGTGTGACAAAATATACCGAAGAGCTGTATGTTGCAGTTAACTCTCGGCCGGAATATTTATATCCTTGCTATTTGGAAGCAACCTTAATGGGGCTTTGGTCATGGGAGAATCCCCGTCATTATGAACGTGTCATAAAGTATACAGCGGAGCCTGTTAAAGGGCGTGTTGCACCTCGAGAATTAGTTGAGAAGGAAATCCGGCAGCTTTTTGAAAATGCAAAAAAACAGTTGCCACAACTTGCGTCTATTATTACGGATGAATTGATTTATGGGCCAGCGCACACGGCCTTTGCATCGCTTAAGCCCCAGTTTGCCCGATACCGTGGAACAGAATGGGATACACAAGGGGTTTTATCTCAAAAAGTGCCTCGGTTCGATAATCGGATTATTGGGAAATGCCGTATGTTGCCTAAACGTAATGTTTGCAAAGCCAATGAGCCATGGAATCTTCAATTTAACTTGTTGATGCAACTCAAAAATATTCGATTTACGGATGAGGATGGCGTAATACAAAGGGCATTAACCTCTCAAGAACTTAATGCGGTTTATAAGCTTTGCGAGGAAAACCTGGCTAAGAAGAAAACCCAGGAATTAACGGCAGGCACTGTACTTGGCTTTTTTGAAAAAGTGTCCAAAACAAAGATTAAAGCCTGGAACTTACGCGATAAAGAGAAAATTAAGTGCAATGCTTCCGGTCGTTCCAGCTTTTGCAGACCTGCTTTAAAAGTGATGAACGCCATTTTAATATCGGGGCAAAGTCCAAGTGAGTTTGATATAACTCCTTATCTCCAGGAAAATGTGCGAAATGGCATTACCCGACAAGAATTAGAGGATATGATATCCAGGTTGGGGGAAAGTTGGGAAAAATTCAGCATCAGGGATGCGCGATACCTGGATTTGGAGCAGCGCAAAGTATTAACTTCAAGCTCTGCCCGGCGGGTTGCAGTAATGAAGATAATTGGGCGGATTAATAATCCGGTAGTCCGTCATCGATTGGTCTTTTTTTACGCTCAACTGCAGAAGCTGGTAGATGCTCATGGCACACCAGATGAAGTGATTCTCGAGTTTGTTCGCGGTGATGAAGGTCTGGAAAGCAATAAAAAGGGTTCCGACTGGGAAAAGCTTATTAAAGACAATGAAAGGATAAATGACACCATTCGGAAAAAGCTGGATGAGTTGGGACTTTCTTTAACCAAGGGGAATATCGAACGTCTCAAGCTCCTCCAGGAGCAACAGGGGCTTTGCGCCTATACCGGCGCTAAGTTGTCCGAATCGTTATTATCCACATATCAGGTCGATCATATCGTTCCGTATTCGGAAGCCTTAACCACAGATTCATACTATAACAAGGTGCTCTGTACGCTAGAGGCCAACCGAGAGAAACGTAACCGGACGCCTTATGAGTGGTTGCAATCGGATTCTGAAAAATGGAATGAATTCCTTTCTCGTGTTACAGGGAAGAATAGTTTGTATGGCTCAAAAAAACGGCAGTTATTAATTCGCAAGGATGCACGCGAGTTAATCGAAAATTATAATGGCCTGGCCGAGACGGCCTATATCGCTCGTGTTACTCAACAGTTAATTGCTGTTCAGTTTGGTTGGGGCCTGCAAACATCTGGCCAAGAACGTCGCGTGTTTGTGACAGATGGAAGAACGACGGCCCGCATTCGGAAAAAATACGGATTAAACGAATTGTTGCTTACATCCGAAGAGAAGGAAAAATTGAGCCAAACAGCCAATGCAGCTAAACAACGTGATGTATGGAAGAAAAATCGAACTAACCGGAAACACCATGCGGTGGATGCCTATTGCGTTAGCTATAGCAGAGAAATTTATACGTATCAGGATGAATCTACTGGCCAGTTCAAGTGGGCCATTCAAGGCTTGCCAAAAAGCAAGGCCCAGTTTGAAGAAAAATTAACCAACCTGTTTCCATTAAATACGCGACGGAGTACAAAGGAGCTTTATCCGCAAGATACCATATATGGCTATAAAAAGCGTCGTGATGATTCTGGGAAAGAAATGCACTACCTCACGGTACAAAAAGATTTATTAGAGCTTGTTGGCAAAGATTCAGGAAAAATTAGTAAAATTTATGACTCCGATATCCGAGAGGATTTGTCACGGCATGCGGAGCGAATTAAAGACAATTCGGAGTGGATTAAATTTTTAAAAGAATATTGTCATCCGAAACGTCAATCACGCATTAAGCGGCTTCTGACAATTGAGATGGCATCCGAAATCCCACCGGAAATGGATGAAAGTGGCCGAATGCAATTTGGTGAGTTCAAGGACTTTGGCGTTCTTGGAGATACCAACGGCAAAGGCCGGACATTAGGACAGTTTAAGCACTCTAAGCAGAATACCGGGCAGCTTATCTATCAACTTCCGGGCGGCAAATGGGATGTAAAGCAAATTTATGTACACACTAGTCCAGAGAAGGTTCGACGCGCGTTGCTTGCCGATGGGGCAAAATTGTATCTAGAAGGTGTATTGTTTTACAGCTTATGCCCTGTTCGCGTTGAAAAACCACTTAAAAATGGGAAATATCCCCCGGGCTTGTATACTGTCCGAACCATCAGGGCGGATAGACAGGTTCAGCTAGAAACGCATCAGGGTGAAAAGTTTTTCGAGAATATACAAAACCTGATTGATGCAGGAATGATTCCACATTCAGTAAACTAACGGTCTACCCCGTTATTGTCCAGTGGAATAGATGGTCTGTCCGCATGACTTACCATATTATTACTGTGTTCAACACAGGCGCCAGGCTGTCCTGTGACCGTGGTTTTCTGGTTTGCCAATATCCGGACAGGGAATCGAACCGTATTGCCTTAGCCGATGTTCGTGGAATCATCATTGCCAATCCGGCGGTATCCTTTTCAAACGAGAGCTTAGCAAGATTATTGGCTCAGGACAGTATTATTTTACATTGCGATAGGCACTTTAAACCCATTGGTTGGACAGTTCCGCTAGAACGTGTCATACGGCGTGAAGTTTTCGGCAATCAAATTCTGCAGGATCTTGGGCATTCCCGGCTATTATGGCAGTCCGTTTGTCGGCAAAAAATGCTGAACCAGGCAGCTGTGCTTGATGACTTTGGTATAGAACATAGCTTGTATCGTCTCATTGATAAACCGCTTGTCAGTGAAGCGAATGTATCGCGACAATATTGGGGCCATTACTTTAAGTCGATTGGGCACAAACAGAAACGAGAGCGTAAAGGTGCGGAAAGTTTTGAAAACAAGGCACTAAACTATGGGTATGCTGTCATTAACACATTGGTGCATCGCGCGATTCTGATTCATGGATTACTACCCTCGCTGGGCATTCATCATGAGTATCGCTATCGCAGTTATCCTCTGGTTTACGACTTAATGGAGCCATTTCGCGCTTTTATCGACCTATTCCTGGCAAAGTGGTGCGCCAGCCGGAAAGTTGTTCCCAATACAGACGATGATTTTAGAGATTGGGTTCAGTATTTAATGCAGGCTTTGCGTCATTGCAGGGTAAAGCATCCGGAAGATAAGCATTCTCATAAGCTGATGGATGCGGTTGATATTCAGGTTCGCAGCGTTGCAACCTGTTTCGAGAATCGGTTTTTTAACATAAAGGATACTAGCTCGCTTTGGTTGCCAAAGTTAATTCACCATTATTGGCAAGAGTTATCTGTAGATATTAGTGACATTGAAGAAGATGATGAAACAAACATTGCGGTTTAGAGATGAAGAGCAAATTTAAAATGGGCTGGATTATTGTAATGTTCGATTTGCCGGTTGTTGAAAAGCTGGAAAGACGTCAAGCGAGTCGGTTCAGGTTGGATTTGATTGATCTTGGCTATTTTATGCTGCAGGAGTCTGTGTATGTACGAAACTGTGTTAGCCAGGAAAAATATCAACAATATCTTGCCCAGGTTAGAAGCATTGCCCCTTACAAAGGGATCATTAATGCCTTTTTTATCACAAACAAACAATGGTTAAATTCTGTAAGTATGACGCTAGTAAAACCACCAAAATCAAGATACTGCATTGAAAATTCAGCCCCAATGCCACAGCAAATGACTTTTTGGTAAAATATTTTAGAAATGAACTCAAACGTACAACCAAGTTGAAGAGGATTGAGCTATTTCTCTTTCAGTTACGACCAGTACCACTTTAATGGATTTGATATTGGAATTATTCTACCACAGTATATCCTATTATACCAAGTCCATTAAAGCGGTAGGATCGAAACGCTTCCGCTGCTGTTCTTTCAACCGTTCCGATTATACCAAGTCCATTAAATGAAGGGGTAGAGCTATTAAAATTGAATTGGCTCAACTGCTTTTGATATAGTCACCTGCAAGGCGCACATTCATACCGAGGAAAGTTGCCCACTCAGCATTCTCCTCAATTGCAATCAGATCATTATTGTTTTTGAATATCAACATTAATTTGTAGTTTGGCCTGTCATCACTGAAATCAGAGAAATCAATATATTCAATGGTACTTTCCTTCAGATCCGACGAAAACTCAATTTGACCAAGATGAGCCCCTCCATGATAAGGACTAACCCATACTGCATCAGCAGACACATGATATCTTCCATCTAATAGGCGCGTGATTTGGATTTCGGCACTATGTGGTGTGCCAGTACGAATGTATAAACCTGGAATTGAATCATCAATAGCATTATCTTTATTCTCAAAAAAGGTAAGATTATCAAACTGCTCTGATAACTTCTCATAGAGTCGAACTCGATAATGCTTTACTTCCCCAATGGTAAAGTTCTTACTTTGCCGCGTTATACTGTCGTATTGATCGTGATGTGTAAGACATAAGAATGCGAGGTTCTCCTCGGCGTCATTTTGATTGTTCTTATCCAGATGCGCGATTTGACCGGGTTTTAGATCGATATCTCCCTGAAGGCCAAAGCAGATGCAGCAGCGTCGTTTAGATTTAAGCAGGACAGCGTCTTGAGTGGCTTGTGAAACCCGTTTGCGTGTCATCAAAGTTATCTTTGCTTAACAACCTCTTGCTTATATTGGCATAAGAGGAATAAATAAATCAAAAGGGACCCAAGCTGGATCGCCAAAATACTTATTGAAGTAATGGTGGGCCATCCGTGACTCGAACACGGGACCTCACCCTTATCAGGGGTGCGCTCTAGCCAACTGAGCTAATGGCCCACAAAAAACATTGCTCCCTTATTTTAATGGATGAATCCAAAATGTCTACTGTCATCTTCATTTTTATAGGCCCTTTCTTTAAGCGTTTTCCAAACAAGGGGCAGCAAGGGCGATAAATAGGCACCCTGGCGCGGATCAGATTTCTTTCTGTTCTGAAGGATTTTGGTTCTGTGTGTTTGATGTCTTTCAGATACAATAAACTAGTTCAGCTGAATATGGAACTTGACTTGAATATGAAAGCAGATTTGAAACTGATGATCCCAGGCCCAACGCCTGTCCCCGAGGAGATTTTGGAGGTACTGGCACGACCTCCCATTGGTCACCGAAGCCCGGAATTCAAGGAAGTGCTGAAGGACGTCTATTCCAATCTGCAATGGGCTTTCCAGACCCAGCGCCCGGTGTACCTCTATACCGCGTCCGGGACGGGGGCGATGGAGGCGGCCTTGGTAAACGTGCTGAACCCTGGGGATGAAGTACTGGTTTTGTCCTGCGGGGTTTTCAGCCAGCGCTGGGCGGAGATTGCCAAGGAACTGGGCCTTCAGGTTCATTTGCAGGAAGCGCCGGCCGGGCAGCCGCATGATGTCGGGAAGCTGGAAACGCTCCTCAAAAGCGAACAGGGGAAGACGATTAAAGCGGTCTGCATGATTCATAACGAAACCTCGACTGGGGTTATTAACCCGGTGGAAGAGCTGGCAAAGGTGATTCGGGAGAACTCGGATGCCCTGGTTATTGTGGATACGGTCACCAGCCTGGGCGCAACCCACTTTAAGATGGACGAGTGGGGCGTTGACATTGCCGTTTCCGGTAGCCAGAAGGGATTTATGCTTCCGCCTGGCCTGTCTTTCCTGGCGGTTAGCGAGCGGGCCTTGCAGGCGCACCAGCAGTGCAGCAATCCGGGGTATTACTTCAACTTTACCAAGTATGAGAAGGGCATTGCCGGCGCAACGACGCCTTACACACCTGCAGTTAGCCTGATACGGGGTTTGCAGAAGGCCCTGGAGATGATGAAGGCCGAAGGCATCGACGGGACGACGCAGCGGCACTTGCGCAACCGTGATATGGTTCGGGCGGCCGCGAGGGCAATGGCTTTGCCGTTGTTCGTTGAAGCGGAGGCCTATGCCAGCCCGTCCGTGACTTCCATTGTCCCACCGGAAGGCTTATCGGTTGACGCCATTCGGGCCGGGATTAAGGAGCAGTTCAATATTACCATTGCCAACGGACAGAAGGACCTGACCGGCAAAATCTTCAGGATTGGCCATCTGGGGGCGATTTTCCCCAGGGATATCCTGATGACGATCGCCTCCCTGGAGGTGGTCTGCCACCAGTTGGGGTATAGCAAGGCCCCGCTGGGGGCGGGTATCGCCGCCGCACAGGAGGTGATGATCCGCCATGCCTAAGATTCTTGTTACCGATGGGATTCACCCGATAGCGAAAGACGTGCTGGAAAAGTGCTGCGAGGTCATTTTCGAGCCCAAGCTCAGCGATGAGGAGCTTACCCGGTACCTGCCGGACATTGACGGCCTGATGGTGCGAAGCGCCACCCAGGTTACGGAAGCGGTTTTGACCCAGGCTCCCAGGCTTAAGATTGTGGGCCGGGCCGGCGTGGGAACCGATAACATCGACTCCAAGGCCGCCACCCGCCAAGGGGTGATTGTGGTTAACTCGCCGGGTGGTAACACGGTGGCCGCCGCAGAGCATACCATTGGGATGATTATGGCCTTGGCGCGCCACATCCCGGAGGCCGACCGCATCGTGAAGAATGGCGGATGGCGTGGCAAGCACCTGACCGGGGTGGAGCTGAACGGTAAAGCCCTGGGAGTTGTGGGCTTTGGCAAAATCGGCCGGCGGGTCGCCAGCGTCTTCCAGCGAATGGGAATGCGCATCCTCGTGTTTGACCCCTTCCTTTCCCACCAGATGGCGGAGGACCTGAAGGTCGAGTCGGTGCAGTTGGATCAGCTCTTTGCCGAGTCGGACTTTATTACCCTGCACGCGCCTAAAACCCCGGAAACCGAGCATCTTTTGAATGCGGCCGCTTTCGCCAAGATGAAGGACGGTGTCCGCATCGTAAACTGCGCCCGTGGCGGCATTATTGATGAAGTGGCCCTTTGTGAGGCGTTGACTTCCGGCAAGGTGGCCGGCGCGGCCCTGGATGTATTTGCCCGCGAGCCTGTTCCACAGGACGATCCGTTGCTCCAGTTCGGAGATCGGGTGATTACAACCCCGCACCTGGGCGCCAGCACCGAGGAAGCCCAGATCAATGTGGCCCAGGACGTGGCCGAACAGTTTGTCGAGTTCTTTAATACCGGGACAGCGCAGAATGCCGTGAATATCCCTGCGCTCCGCAGGGAAGTCCTGGAGCCGGTACGAAATTACATGGAAATGGCGGAGCAGATGGGCAACTTCGTCCGGCAGATTGCCTCCGGCGGCATTCGGGAAGTGGAGCTGGTTGCCGGCGGCGCACTGGTTCACGAGAATATGATGCCGCTGACCCTTGCGGTGCTGAAAGGGTTGCTGAGCTATGCCCGGGAAGGGATTAACTACGTTAACGCCTCGCTGGCGGCGGAGGAAGAAGGCATTTCCGTCAAGGAGTCCCGTTCGCCCAAGTCCGGCAATTACCTTAACCTGCTGACGGTGAACGTGACGACCGACACGGGAACCTACTTCGTTGCCGGCAGCCTGATTTCCGATAAGCTTTACCGCATCGTCAACCTCAACGGCCATCCGGCGAACATCGAGATGACCAAGTACATCCTGCTGACGCCGCACGTGGACAAGCCCGGTATGATTGCGAAAGTGTCCACCGTGCTGGGGCAAAACAACATCAACGTCAGCTCCCTGCAGGTGGCGCGGAAAGGCGCGGAAGCCGGAGGCGAATCCATGATGGTTTACAACCTGGACAACCCGCTGACCCCGGCTGTCCTGAAGGAGATGGAATCCCTGGAGGGCATTATCAGCGCGAAGTTTATCGAGCTGTAGCGTTTTCACGTGGAAAATGTCGAAATAGAGCAAGCGAAGCCATTTCCTTTCTGAGGCAATCGTTTGGGCCTGTTTTTTCGGTAGAAATGCTGTGTTCAAGCCATTTTCCCTTCTTTTGTGTGGGCTGTGCCAATGGCCCCTTCTTTTGCTTTGAAAAAATGAACATTCAAAGCCATTTTCGCTCAAAATTAGATATATTAGGCGTTTTGACCTGTTCTTGAGGTTGCTGTTTTCTTCATCGTGCTTGCTTTTTCGCTATCCACTTTCTGTTTTGACATCTTGCCCGGCTTTTTGGTCATTCCAGCGACCTCTCTGGCGGAGAGAGTAGGAGGGCGAGGCTTTATTCCAGCCCCGCTGCAAACCAAGAAGCCCAGCTAATCTATCTTTCTGAGACAGCCAATTTTGGAATAAAGGCTGGAAGCTTTACCCCCACCCTAGCCCTCCCCCAAAGGGAGAGGGGACGGATCTTGGGTTGTGGCGGGGCTGGGTGGTTTGCCCCCTCCCTAACCCTCCCCCGCGAGCGGGAGAGGAGATAGATCTTAGGTTGAGATGCGCAGCTAAAAGGCTTCACCATAAGCCTTCGTTTGTCCCCTCT